>JAEZHM010000066.1 GCA_023416585.1 Bacillota bacterium | reverse complement strand
CACCACCAGCGCCGCCGCGCATAGGATCAGGATGCGCTCGATATCCGTCCGCTTGATCTTCACAAAGCTCACTCCTTGCTTGATGATTGCAGTGAAAGTGTATGCCCCCATGCATCCGGCTATGAATCGGTATTTGCATCTGTGTAAACAAGGAATGTTTGCTCATTTTGTGTTTTGGCATTATAATATCTTCCATCGTATCAAGGAGGATAGCACCATGCCCATGGATGGCCTGACGCTGCAGTTTGTAGCCAGGGAACTTAACGCAAAGCTTGCGCAGGGGCGCGTTGACAAGGTGGCCCAGCCGGAAAAGGATGTGCTGGTGTTAACCATCCGCAGCCAGGGGGAAAACCACCGGCTGCTGTTATGCGCCAGCCCGAATAACGCCAGGGCCCACGTAACAGCGCAAAATCTTTCCAACCCCATGGAACCGCCCATGTTCTGCATGCTGATGCGCAAGCATTTGCTTGGCGGGCGTGTGCTTTCCGTGCGCCAGATCGGCGGCGACCGGGTGCTGCATGTGGAGATAGAGAATGCCGATGAACTGGGTGTTTTGACCACACGCACGCTAATATTGGAGATCATGGGCCGCCATTCCAACCTGATTGTTACGGACATGCAAGGCAAGATCATAGACTCCATACGCCACGTGGGCCACGATATGAGCCGTGTGCGGGAGGTGCTTCCAGGTCTTGCCTATGAATCCCCTCCAGCGCAAGATAAGCTGGACCCTGCATCATTCACAAAAGAAGAAGCGCATGAAAGACTTGCCTCTTTAAACGGCAGGCTGGACAAGGCGCTGGCTTCCGTTTTCCGCGGGTTATCGAGCGTTGCCGCCCAGGAGATCGCCTACCGCCTGACCGGGAGCGACAAAACGCTCTTAGAGGAAAGCGAACTAAACACCCTTAGTCAAAAGCTTTTCGATTTCATGAACCTGATTCCCAGCCTTGCGCCGCCTGTTCTGCAAAAGGACCAGGATGGAGAGGCCGTCGACGTATTCCCATTCCCCTATCTTTCCCGGGATACATCGCTGCAATCGCCATGCGGATTAATCAGCCAGGCGCTGGACGCCTTTTTTTCCACCCGCGACCAAAAGGAGCGCATATCGCAAAAAAGCGCGTCCTTAAGCCGGCTGCTCAAAAACCACATCGAGCGGTGCGAAAAGAAGCTAGCGCTGCAGTTGCAGGAACTGGAAAACAGTGCCCGCATGGAGGAATACCGCATGATTGGTGATCTGATCAACGCCAACATGTATCAGCTGCATAAGGGCCAGGAAACGGTCAGGCTTCAAAATTTCTATGATCCCGAGGGCGGATATATGGAAATCATATTGGACAAGCAGCTGACACCCGTTCAAAACGCGCAAAGATACTTCAAGCGCTATCAAAAGGCCAGGGCGGCCAAGGAAACGGCAGCGGAGCAAAAAGAAAAGACGCAGGTGGAGCTTGCCTTTCTGGAAGGCGCGCTGGACGACCTCAATAAGTGCGTGGAGGAATCGGAGCTTTCTGAAATCAGGCAGGAAATGCAAAAGGCCGGGTATATACGGGCCAGCCATAGCCGCAAACCGCAAAGAAAGCTGCCGGAAAGCCGGCCCTTCCGCTATGAAAGCCGGGATGGCATCGAAATCCTGGTAGGCAAAAACAGCCTGCAAAACGACAGGATTACAAGTGAAGCCAGGGGTGATGAAACCTGGCTCCATGCCAAGGATATGCCCGGTTCCCATGTCATTATCCGCAAGGAAGGCGAAATACCGGATTCCACACTGCTGGAGGCCGCTCAATTAGCCGCCTATTACAGCCGCGGCAGGCAAAGCGCCGGTGTGCCCATCGATTATACGCTGCGCAAATACGTCAAAAAGCCCGGCGGCAGCCCGGCGGGCTTTGTGATATACGTAAACCAGCGCACGCTTTACATGACCGTATCCGAAAACGACATCAAGAAGATCAAGGAACTGATGCCTGCGAAGTAAATACTTAATGATGCATGTATCATCTCACAGGCAACAATAATGACAGTCCATTACCTCCTTCCGCCGCCTGCGGGCGGCACCATCCCTCCAGAGGGAGGCTTCCAAAAGACTTCCCCTGGAGGCCCTTCGCACCGTACTACGCTTCGCTTGTCCGGTGTTCCGCATTGTCGTTCCGCACCAATGCTCCAGGCTCCGCCCTCCGGGAAGCTTAAGACGAAGGAGACTGATGAGGTGGACATAGCTGCATAGACGATAGTGTCAGACACCTCATCCGGCGCTGCGGCGTCACCTATTCCATCTGCTCAATCGTCGCGGTGTTCGCTGCGTTCGCAAACCCGACGGCTCAATCATCGCATCACTTTGCTGTGCCCATCTGGCTCAATAGTCGCATTGCATCACTGCCGCTTGCACTGCTCCTTTTCGCCAGCCTCCTTCACCCCTCCCTTATCCGCCACTGGCGGGGCCGGGGTTCCGGAGCCCGCGCTGCTCGTTTCGCTCGTTTCCTCCGCCTCGCTTCATCCCTCCATCTGGCTCAATCGTCGCACTGCTCACTGCCGTTCGCAACCCCGGCGGCTCAATCGTCGCACTGCTCACTGCCGTTCGCAACCCCGGCGGCTCAATCGTCGCACTGCTCACTGCCGTTCGCACTGCTCGTTTCGCTCGCTTCCTCCGCCCGGCTTATTGCCCCCACTGGGGGCAGCCGGGCTTTGGAACCCGTTTCGCTCGCTTCCTCCGCCCGGCTTATTGCCCCCGCTGGGGGCAGCCGGGCTTTGGAACCCGTTTCGCCAGCCTCGTCCGCCTTCGCTTCATCCCTCCATCTGGCTCAATCGTCGCATTGCTTCGCTGTGCCCATCTGGCTCAATAGTCGCATTGCATCACTGCCGCTTGCACTGCTCCTTTTCGCCAGCCTCCTTCACCCCTCCCTTATCCGCCACTGGCGGGGTCGGGGTTCCGGAGCACGCACTGCTGGTTTCGCCAGCCTCCTCCGCCCCTCCCATTCCCGCCACAGGCGGGGTCGGGGCTGCGGAGCCACTGGCGGCGCTTCGGCTTCGAAGCCCTCAAGGGGAAGGCTTTTGGAGGGTTCTTAAGGCGAAGGAGGCTGGGGGAGGTATTCCAAAACAATTGCAATCACAGTATCCGAAAGCGATATAAAGAAAAACAGATGCCTGGGAAATAAATATCTAAATGAAATCATCATCATAAGGGGTAATAAATATAACCTATTCACCTCCCCCAGCCTCCTTCGTCTTAAGCACCCTAACCCTTAAGAGGGAGCCTTTCTTTGAGCCTCCCTCGTGGAGGGAGGTGCCGCCCGCAGGCGGCGGAAGGAGGTCTCCCGTATCATCAGCAGTCACCATATCTGAAAAAGATATCAAAAAATCAAATAGCTATTATACAACAATAGAAAGGAAGTCTTCCCATGCTTCTTCGTACCGCCCGCATAGAAGATGGCGCCGTACTGTGCGGCATTTATCATCCCTATGTGATGGAAACAGCCATCACCTTCATCTGCAAAGAACCAACGGCGGATAGTTTTTCGGAAAAAATCAAGTCTTTGCTTCCGCAATATCCCTTCCTTGTGTGTGAGGATAACGGCAAGGCGGCAGGTTTCGCCTATGCCTCAGCGCTCCGGCCCCACGACGCTTACCAGTGGGACGCGGAGCTGTCGGTATATGTAGACCGGGATCTCCATGGCCGGGGCATCGGCCGGAAACTCTATGCAGCTCTTTTGGAATTGCTTACAATACAGGGATATCAAACCGTTTACGGCGTTATTTCCCTGCCGAATGAAAAAAGCCTTGCGCTGCACGCAGCGTTCGGCTTTGAAACTCTGGGCGTATTCCCTAAATCGGGCTATAAGCTTGGTAAATGGCATGACATCATCTGGCTTCAAAAATCGCTGGGCGAGTTTCCTGATGATCCCGTGCCGCCCACGCCCTTTTCCAAGCTCAGCCCGGATGCTGTTCAAAAGGTTCTCAGCAACGCTTAAAGCCTGCCCACTGGTTTTGTCACGGGTGTTCCCTTTTCACACAGGGGGCACCCTTTTTCGTCCCACGCCTCCACATCATAGGAGATAAGTGACACAAATGGCACGCCAAAGTCTACTTTTCCGCCCGAGCGATCCACAAGACAGGCAACCTTCACCACATGGCCCCCCAAGGCGCGCACAATCTCCATTACTTCCCGCACGCTGCCGCCGGTGGTGACCACATCCTCCACCACCAATACGGGCGTATCTTTTTCGATATCAAAGCCACGGTGCAATATCATAGCGCCATCCTTGCGCTCGGTATAGACGTAACGCAAGTTTTTTTGACGGCTCACCTCAAACCCGAAAATCATGCCGCCGATGGCCGGGCTGACGACTACCTTTGCCTTTGTATCGCCTAAGGCTTCTATCAGCGCATGGCATACCTTCTCCGTCACATCGGCATGCTCGGTAAGATGCGCGCATTGCACATAGCGGTTGGTATGCTTTCCGCCCGCCAGGCGGAAGTGCCCCTCCTGGTACGCGTAACAGCGTTGAAACAGGGATATCATCTCTGCCTTATTCATAACTACTCCTCTTTAGCATGCGTTTTTTCCATTTTAACATAATTTTTCAAATTTGCGAATGGTAAATTCCCTGAAGTTTCTACCGGCGGTTTGTGCCGCCGGTAGAAACGTTCCTGGAACGGTTCATTTATTGGGGCCGCTCATTTCCTTCTCCTGCTGCTCGATCATCCGCTTGACCATGTTGCCGGCCACACGGCTGGGCAAATCGCCTTTATGGCTCTGATTGAAATGGATACCCAGCTCGTCAGCCATTTCCATTTTCATTTTGTCAAGCGCTGCACGGGCATCGGGCACGCTTGAACTGCCCGGAAAATTTGAGGTATAGGGACGATTGGACAAAATCAATCACTCCACCTAATAAACCGGCGGCTTGCGCCGCCGGTTTTAAAAATATGAAAGTACATTGCCCGAAAAAGGTTAACGGCCCTGGCCGCTCATGGCCCTTTCCTGCTGCTCGATCATACGTTTGACCATATAGCCACCGATATAACCGGCCTGACGGCTGGGCAAGTCGCCATTGTAGCCTTGCTTGAGGTTGATGCCAAGCTCGTTGGCGATCTCGAACTTCATGTTGTTCAGCGCCGCGCGGGCTTCGGGCACAGTATAATTGTTGCTGGTGGAACTGGCATTACTGGTGGGACTGTTGAACATTTCATTTCACTCCATTACGTTTTAAATGTGGACGTTTCAAAGCGCGGCGCATTCCCGCCCCGCCTGCCTACCGGCTTGGTTGGCTGCCGGCCATCTGCTTTTCGGCCTGCTGAATGAGGCGTTTGACCATGTAGCCGCCTACATAGCCGTTCTCCCGGGAAGATAGATCGCCGTTGTAGCCCTGCTTGAAGTTGATGCCTAATTCCCTGGCGATCTCAAACTTCATGTTGTCCAGCGCAGCCCGGGCTTCCGGCACTGATGCGTTGTTGGAACTGCTGGTGTTGGCGGATCCTTGGTTCATCATCGGACTTATCACCTCCTGTTATGGTGTCAAAGCTATTTTGACCCGTGCGGGCCAAATTACGCTGCCAATTGTTCGCAGGGTGCTAATGCCAGATTGAAGGAATCTCATACATGATCTTATTTTTATCTTTTTATACGCGTTGTTTTGAAAAAAGATTGACGAAAATCAAAATGCATGCTATGATACGTGAGGTTTAGAAAACCTGTGCCGTAGACAGCGGGTGCCGGGCGAAAATCCGGCGTAAAGAAGCGTTTCGCTTCGCCAGCCGAGGTGTAAGGAAGCTTGCAATCAATTTGATTTTGCTCGCCCTTGCGCCTGCGCAAGGGTTTTCCTTTATCCTTAAAAAAAGGAGGTGCAAGGATATGAGCAAAAATTTGGAAATCAAAAAGCAAACAGTTGCCGAAATCACCCAAAGGCTAATGAACGCCAAAAGCGTCGTGGTGGTTAAGTACAACGGTCTGACGGTGGAGCAGGTAACCGAACTGCGCAACCAGTGCCGGGCTGCCGGCGTGGAATACAGCGTGCTGAAGAACACCCTGGTTCGCCGCGCGTTGGATGACCTGGGCATCACCGCTTTGGACCATGTGCTGGAAGGCCCTTCCGCTTTTGCCTTTGGCATGAGCGATGCCGTGGCTCCCGCCAAGGTGCTCGATGGCTTCATCACCAAGACGAAGACCACCGCCATTGAAATCAAGGCCGGTTTGCTGGGCAGGGAAGCGTTGGATGTAAACGGCGTCAAAGCGCTGGCCGAGCTCCCCAGCCGCGAGGTTTTGCTGGCCCGACTGCTGGGCAGCATGACCAATTCCATCTCCAGCTTCGTGCGCGTGGTGGAAGCCTACCGCAAGCAAAAGGCCGGCGAGGCCGAATGATCCCCTGCTTCATCGCCGCCTAAGCGGCATACACAGTATGATCGAATTTTGAGGAGGATACACCCATGACGCATCAGGAAATCATCGCGGCCGTCGAGTCCATGACGGTGCTGGAACTGGCCTCTTTGGTGAAGGCCATGGAAGAAAAGTTTGGCGTTTCCGCCGCTGCCCCCGTGGCTGTGGCTGCCGGCCCCGCGGCTGTTGCCGAGGCTGTTGAAGAAAAGACCGAGTTTGACGTCGTTTTGAAGGATGCCGGCCCCGAGAAGATCAAGGTCATCAAGGTTGTGCGCGAAGTCATCGCCGGCCTGGGCCTGAAGGAAGCCAAGGACCTGGTGGAAGCCGCTCCCAAGACCATCAAGGAAGCCGTCTCCAAGGACGAAGCCGAGAAGATCAAGGCCAAGTTTGCCGAAGTCGGCGCTGTCATCGAAATCAAGTAACAAACAAAAAAGTGGCGCAGTGCGTCACTTTTTTATTGGCATCCCTTTTCCTGTCATTGGTATAAAAGTATCACGGTTTCTACTATCAAAAGCCTTGCCTGACCGCAAGGCTTTTTATCTTGCTTGTCCCAAGAATTCTTGACGTGGGACGTGCAGTCTGTTATCATAAAGTTGTCATTAAATAGCATTGTGCGGCAGAGGTTTAAGCCGTCGCAAGGAGGTAATCATGTCTTTCTGGATCGTTACAGATAGTGGCACGGATTTCCCCATGACTTATGTGCAAAAGCAAAAAAACATGACCATCGTCCCAATGATGTATCAGATAGAAGGCCAGTTCTATACGCCTGACGGATCCGACGACAGCACCCGGGCTTTTTACGCAAAGCTTCGCAGCGGCGTTGTAGCCACCACCTCTCAAGTTACCATCGAGACATGGAAAGAGACCTTCGAAAAGTTGCTTGCAGACGGTCAGGATGTTCTTTGCATCACCTTTTCCAGCGCATTGAGCGGCACTTATGAAGCCGCCGCAAGCGCCAGGGAGCAATTAAAAACCGAATACCCCAATGGAAAGCTTATTATTATCGATTCCAAGTGCGCCTCATTAGGCCACGGGCTGCTTGTGCATCAAGCCCTTCAAATGCGCGATTCCGGCGCGTCCTTAGAGGATACCGCCCAATGGGTGGCAGATAATCTGCAGAAGGTTATCCATTGGTTTACGGTGGATGACCTGCAGTTCCTGCGCCGCGGCGGGCGCGTCTCCGCCACCAGCGCGTACCTGGGCGGGATCATGAAGATCAAGCCGATCCTTCAGGTAAACGAGGAAGGCAAGCTGATCCCCAGGGAAAAGGTCCAGGGGCGTAAGCGTTCGCTGCGGGAGCTGTTTGAGAAGGTCAAGGAAAACGCGGTGGAACCTACAAAGCAGACGATTTTTTTAAGCCATGGCGATTGCCTGGAAGAGGCAGAATGGCTGGCCTCCATCTTGCGGGATGAATTGCATGTCAAGGATGTGTTGATCAGCTTCATCGGGCCCGTCATCGGCTCTCATTCCGGCCCTGGCACCATGGCCATCTTCTTCATGGGAAACCATAGGTAACCGCCGTGCGCCGCACGTTGGGCTATCTGGGGCTTATCTTTACGCTGGCGTCCGCTTTTTTGCTGGGCGCCAGCCTGCTTTTCCCCCGCCTGGACGCGGCGCGCTGGGTAAATGCCACCGAAACCACAGGGCAGGTTGCAGGCTTTTCCGAAAGCGGCTCTAGTCAAAGGCCGCTTGTTTGCTTCGTGGCTATAAATGGCGACCCCTATGTATTTGAAGCGGAGGCTTTCAGCCCTTTTATGAAACAAGGGCAGATTGTCACCGTCCGCTATTTTCTTACGCCCGAGCTGCGGGCGTCTTTGAAAATGGATTTTGCGTCTGCAGAGTTGTGGCTGGGGATTGCAGGCTGCGTTCTGGCGGCGGCGGGCCTCACGTTGCTTCTATTACAAATGCGCAAGTCTTCCCTGGTAAGGCAGCTGATGCTGTATGGCACACGGCTTGATGCCACCATTACAGGCATTGATGGAATCCACTATTTGAAAGCCCTCCGCCGTCATCCCTTCACCGTCACCTGCACTATGCGCAGCCCCCAGGGTATCGGCGAAATGACCGTCCAAAGCGGCTGGGTATGGAAGATGCCGCCCGGTTTGCAGGTTGGCGGCACCGTGCCCGTGCTTACGGATGTGAACCGGCCCGGTAAGCATTGCGTGCTGGTGGAGGAAGCAATGCCTGCTGTGGCCCCATCGGATGCGGCTCAGTGAAGCAAAAAGAGCCTTCCCCTTGAGGGCTCCGAAGCCGAAGCGCCGCCAGTGGCTCCGCAACCCCGACCCCGCCTGTGGCGGGAATGGGAGGGGCGGAGGAGGCTGGCGAAACCAGCAGTGCGGGCTCCGGAACCCCGACCCCGCCAGTGGCGGATAAGGGAGGGGTGAAGGAGGCTGGCGAAAAGGAGCAGTGCAAGCGGCAGTGATGCAATGCGACTATTGAGCCAGATGGGCACAGCGAAGCAATGCAACGATTGAGCCAGATGGAGGGATGAAGCGAGGCGGAGTAGGCTGGTGAAACGGGTTCCGTAGCTGAGCGCCGCTTGTGGCGGATGAAGCGAAGCGGAGGAAACGAGCGAAACGAGCAGCGCGGGCTCCGGAACCCCGACCCCGCCAGTGGCGGATAAGGGAGGGGTGAAGGAGGCTGGCGAAAAGGAGCAGTGCAAGCGGCAGCGATGCAATGCGACTATTGAGTCAGATGGGCACAGCGAAGTGATGCGATGATTGAGCCGTCGGGGTTGAGAACGGAGCGCAGCACCGCGACGATTGAGCCAGATGGAATAGGTGGCGCGCAGCGCCGGATGAGGTGGCCGGCATTATCGTCTATGCAGCCATTTCCACCTCATCAGTATCCTTAGTCGACAGCTTCCTGGAGGGCGAAGCCTGGAGCATTGGAGCGGAGCGACAATGCGGAACACCGGACAAGCGAAGCGCGGTTCGGTGCGAAGGGCCTCAAGGGGAAGCCTTTTGGAGAGGCTCCCTCTTAGAGGGGGCTTAAGATGAAGGAGACTGGGGGAGGTTTATCACTTTCATTATTCATTGTTCCCTGTTCTCAATCCATCCAGTCCAACTGTGCGGATGTGGCCGCCTCTATAACATCCGAGGCTTTCACATATCCGTCGGTTCCATTCACATCCATCATCCAGCCGATTTCCCCCTGGGGGATAACAACATGCAGCCAATCGCCTAAGACGGCGATCACGTGCATTTTCGTGCCTGCATCTATATCCTTGACCGATCCGTCCAGCCAGCCTGTTCCCTTCTTGAGAGCGCAGGCCTTGTTTGCCTTTGCCACACGCAGCAGCCGTGAAAGGGAAAGCGCGTTTGCTACATCCGAAGAGTTTCCGTATGTGACATAGTTGCCGCTCATGTACCCTTCCGCAAGGCCTGCCCGCACGTGGTACCATGGAAACTGGCTGCCGGGAAGCGTCTTAAGTACCTGGACCAAAGTGCCGGGCTCATACATGCCAAGGTCCGCGGAATGGGAGGAAGTCTCGGCGCGAAGATGCACGCTTGATGTAAGGCCATACCCATCGGGCAGCGTGTAGGATTTCGCCGCGGCCGCACGGCACTCTTCCGCGCTTTTGGGGAACTGTTCCGCGTTGATAAAGTCCAGATAGCCCGGGAAAACCGCGGGTTCAATTTCCTCCTTGGCGGGGCTGCCCTCTTGATAAGATATGATGTGGTACCAATAACCACCGGCCTGCGATTCGTTGCCTTCGCCATCTATGATCACGCCGCTGCCATTTTCCCTGTTTGTGCGGCGGTAATCATATAATTTGCAAAGCGGCTGGATATAGTTCGCTCCTCCCCCAAAATGGAGCGCACAGCCAAAGCTTTCGCTTTCGAAACCGGAAATGGGATACTCAATGATAAACTGACTCTTCTGCCCGTCGTAGGTAATAAAGAAATCCCTGTTTTTCATCAAGGCATTCCCTCCCACGGGCGAAACGCTCCACGCATCGGTGGAAGACTTGCGGTACAGCGCCACCAAAAGACGCTCCTCGCCCTTTGCAAAGGCAGCCAGACCGCGCTCCACCGGCAGGGGAGTTTTTTCAGATTTGTCAACCGTCAGCAAAGCACCGCAGAGGCTCACCCACCCCTCCAGCTTGGGGTGGGTAAAAGCTTGTGTAAGCTCAGGCGGGATTTCGCCCAGGAATTCGGTGGCTGTAAAGGTGAAGACCATGCCCAAATCTTGGACAGTACGCGTATGTATGCCCTGGCGTGAGGAGATGTCGAAGGCTGCGGGCACAAGCGACAGGCTGTTTGCGGCAAGCACCTCGCTGCGCCATTGATATATGGCCGGCGACCACATAAACTTTTCGCCATAGCAGGAAACAAAGAAATCATCTACAGCCTGTGCCGCTGTATACGTTTTGTCCTGCAGCCCTGCCTGCAATGTGTAGATGGGCGAGATGTTGTTTTTTTGCATCATGTTCCCGAAGTCGGCTTTCGCCGCATCATTCCACTGCGAAAACCAGTGGTTTTTTTCTGCGGCTCGAAGCGTATCGCGAATGCCGTTCTCGCCGGGGAATTTGCGGTAGTTTGTATGAAACGGCGTGGAACTGTCTGAAAACTTCCCATCCGCCTTGCCGAAGGAGCCGGTATAGGTCCATTCCGGGTGTCCCTTGGGGTTAAACTGAATGTTCCATTGCACATCCGTTTCGGTTGCATGGAATTCAAACGCGTCCGCTTCCTTCTGCGTATAGCCGTACACCTCGGTGAGCAATGATTTGGCGTATGTGATGGGTTTGTCATACGCACCTGCCTGCGCCAATGATGGTATTGACAGTATAAGCAGCGCGCAAAGGAACGTTGTGAACAGGCGTTTTGTCATATGGATATTGCTCCCTTCTTCAGCCATTGGCTTCGCCAGGACCGCAGGTATACAGAACCTTGCCGTCCGGCGAATGGATCATGATCTCATAGTTGTCCAAGGGGTTGTTGCTGCGAAAATCAAACTGCCAGTAGGGCGACTGGAAAGACGAGTTGGGATCCGCCGTGAAGCCGTATTCCAGCCGGAAGCGCACCATGCTTTGCTCTGTTTCGCTGTACTTTTCGAAAATTGTCTGAACGGCGATTTTCAGCGCGTCTACCAGTGAAATATCACCGGCCGAGGGTGATGTGAAGTTTCTGTTATTATACGCTTTATCGGCAGCTTCAAAGCCGCCAATCTTCGTAACAGGCCAACCGGCTGGAAAGGCTTCCGCGCTGGATTTTACCTGCGGGCTTTGAGTACTGTGCATTGTTTCATACACGCGATAATACACCATCTGCACTTTAGGAAGCACCTGCACTTTGAATTGATAGGACATAGGGCTGCTTTGATTAGGAACAATGAAAGTTACATAGTGGTTGCTTCCATATTCCTTTTCGCTCGAGTAGCGCAGCCCGTCGATGGTATCCGCTGCGCCTGGCAGCATTACATTTGCGAAATCAAGGATGTACTTAGCAGCCTCCTCTTTGAGGGCGTCATCCTGGTCGTAGAGGTTTGCAGTAGAGCGGGCTATGCTCCAGCCGTTGTCGAAGCTGAATGAGATGATCGTGCCGTTTGGAAAAAAAGAAATGTAGGCGGGCACTTGCGTGCTGGGCAGATCGGCGCGCACATCGTATGCGCCGTTTATGAGTTCCGCGGTCCATTTGCCGTTTGACGCGTCAATGCCCATATGGCCGGAACGCCAAAAGTTTTGTGCGTAGGCAATGGCCTCCGCATCGCTTGCAATGCTTTTGGAGGCATTTGAGGCGGTCACACCTTGCGCAAATGCGGGCATCACAGGGCGCACCTTGTACTCCGCCGTGGCGAAGGCCGCAATCAGCGCCAAGCTGGCCAGAAGCGTAAACGATATTGCCAACGTTTTCTTGATAGGACCACCGTATAGTATGGCACTTACCCTGTTTTTCAGCTTTTTCCCCGTCATGGTCATGCCTGTGGCCAAAACCCAAACGCCCGGTGCGTCACGCTTTGCGGCAGCCAGCACCAGCGCGTTCGTGTAGGCCAGCTTTTCTTCCTGATCCAGCTTTTCCACCACGCGGTCATCGCAGTTTAATTCCGCGTCCGTGCGGCTCATATTCGCCGCCAGCCATGTAAGAGGGTTGAACCAATGAAGTACGCAGCATAACAGCCTTAACAAGCTTAAAATGTGGTCCTTCCCCTTGTAATGGAATACCTCATGGGTGAGCACCTGTATGGCTTCCCGCGGGGCGGCGGTGAGCGGCAGCGCGATATATGGGCGTAACACGCCTACCAGGCAGGCGCTGGGCAGGGGATCGGTATAATAGACGGGAATGGGTTTCATCTTTAATCGGGCGCAAAGCTCCTGGTATTGTTCCAGCAGCTTGCCGGAAATTTGCTCGATCCGCCCCGCCTTCATCTTGCGGCGAAAGCGGACGTTGGATATAATGAACCAGCACAGCACCACGCCCGCCCCGCCAAAGTAAACGATCATGAGTTGAGAGGGGAACGTGCCGTTATAGATCGACTTTCCAAGTTCATTCAACTTTTGCGTTAGAACATCGTTTTTCCCCCGGCTTAACAGAAGGTCAACTGCCAGTCTATCGCTTGCATCGGTAAAGCGCACCTTGACCTGCCCGGCGATGGGGCGTATGGCCTGATCGTTAAGATGACCGGGGCGGATTTCGTTGATAGCCGGGTTTGGCAGCGCCAGCGGGCACAATAGCCTTACGGCCACAAGCAGCCACGCGAAATAGAGCGCGCGGTTTCCAAGCTGCTTGCGAAGGAGCCTGCGCACAAGCGCAAGCAGCAGGATGGCAATGCCGGCAATAAGGTTGGCTTCCACCAGGAAATTGTAGAGCGTTGCAGTACGCATGGCGATCCCTCCCTGTGTGCCTTACTTTAACCATTGGCCTTATCAGGCCCGCATATATACAGCAACCTTCCGTCCGGTGAATGAATGATCACCTCATAGCTGTCCAGGGGATCCGCGTCATTGACAAAATCAAACTGCCAGTAGGGGGCCTGAAAATATGCGTCCGGTGCTGTCTTGAACCCGTATGTCAGCCTGAAGCGCTTCATGCTCTGCGTGGTATCGCCATACGCTGCGTAAATGGCTGCAAGGGCGGTGTCCAGCGCGCTTTCCAATGCAATATCCCCGCTTAACGGCACTGTATATAGGCTGCTTACATCCGCTTTGTCCATGCCGGAAAAGCCGCCGATCATAACGCTTGTTCCGCTAGCATTCGCGTCCTTTGCGGTGGTGTCATCCTGCGCGTGGAACTTTTTGAGCATGTTCCATTCTGTATTGAAATAGGATATCCGTACCTCGGGCAGCACCTGCACCACAAACTGATACACCGGGCCGTTGTATGATTCGCCGGCATGGAAAACCATGAAGTGTTTTTCGTTGTATGATAGCTCGCCTTTATAGCGCAGCCCGTCGATGGTTTTCTCTACGCCGGGCAGCGCCGCTTGCACAAAGGAAATGATGTACTTGCCTACTTCATCCTGCATGCCGGTATCACTACTATAGAAACTTTTCTCGTCACTGGCTTCGGCCCAGTTGTTGCTGAGGTTAAACCACAGGATCATGCCGTTTGGCAAAAAGCCAACATCAACGAGTATTTCCATAGCGGGGGAAAGTGCCTGCACCTGGTACGCGCCGCTTAGGTAGTGCGATGTCCATTGGGCGTCGGGTGTATCAAAATTAAGAAGATCTGACTTTATAAACGCCTGGGCATACGCAATGGCCTGTGCATCATCGGCAATATCCTGATCAGCCTGGACCGTGCTCTGGCTTTGCGCAATCACAGGCATTGAAGGGCGCTCGGTGTATTCTGCTGTGGCAAAGGCCGCAACCAACAAAACGCAGGCAAGCGTTGTAAACGATATGGCCAGCCCTTTCTTTGCGCGGCTGCCATACAGTATGGCATTGACGCGGTCTTTGAGCTTTTTCCCGGTCATGGTCATGCCTGTGGCCAATACCCCTACGCCTGGCGCGTCGCGCTTTAGGGAGGCCAGCACAAGCGCGTTCGTATAGGCCAGCTTTTCTTCCTGATCCAGCTTTTCCACCACGCGGTCATCGCAGCTTAATTCCGCGTCCGTGCGGCTCATGTTTGCCGCCAGCCATGTAAGAGGATTGAACCAGTGAAGGGCGCAGCACAGTAGCCTTAGCAAGCTTAAAATGTGATCCTTCCCCTTGTAATGGAATACCTCATGGGTGAGCACCTGTATGGCCTCCCGCGGGGCTGCGGTGAGCGGCAGCGCGATATATGGCCGGAACATGCCCACCAGGCAGGCACTTGGCAGGGGATCGGTATAATAGACGGGGATGGGCTTCATCTTTAATCGGGCGCAAAGCTCCTGGTATTGTTCCAGCAGCTTGCCTGAAATTTGCTCGATCCGACCTGCCTTCATCTTGCGGCGAAAACGGACGTTGGATAAAACGAACCAGCACAACACCACGCCCGCCCCGCAAAAGTAAATGATCATCATTTGATAGGGGAGCGTACCGTTGTTGGTCGAGTTTGCGAAATCACCCAGTGTTTGCGTAAGCTGATCGCTTCGCCCTTGGTTTAGCAGTATGTTATTAACTAAGCTGAAGCTTGCATCGGTAAAGCGCACCTTGACCTGCCCGGCGATGGGGCGGATGGCCTGATCGTCAAGATGACCGGGACGGATTTCGTTGATGGCCGGGTTTGGCAGCGCCAGCGGGCATAATAGCCGTACCGCCACCAGCAGCCAGGCAAAATAGAGCGCGCGGTTTCCAAATTGCTTGCGAAGGAGCCTGCGCACAAGCGTAAGCAGCAGTATGGCGATGCCGGCAATGAGGTTGGCTTCCACCAGGAAATTGTAGAGCGTTGCAGTACGCATGGCGATCCCTCCCTGTGTGCCTTACTTTTTCCCTTCGTTCTTCATCATTTCCAGCAGGCTTTGTATTTCTTCCACATCGATCTGGCCGGAATCCACCAGATTGCTAATGAGCAGAGATGCCTTGCCGGAAAATATGCGGGAAAGGAACTTTTTTGTTTGGTCGGTCGAGGCTTGCTCCCTTGTAATGCGGGGCGTGTACATCTTGACGGGACCGGATTCGTCCACCGAAACGGTCCCCTTGTCCTGCATCCTTTTTAGCAGGGTGATGACCGTGTGCCTTGTCCAGTCCATAGATGGCTCCAGTATTTTGGTGATCTCCGGCATGGAGCGGGGGTTATGGTCCCACAACACCTCCATGATCTTCCATTCCGCGTCGGTCAACTGAATTGTCAAGGGAATCCTCCTTTCTCTTAGGTGACACGTGTCTACCAATAGGGTACACTTGTTTACCGGTGATGTCAAGTTCTGGGATATATACAGATTGTAACAAATTTGGATTTTCCGACAGAAGCTGTTGATAAAATAAAAAGACCGATGCATTGCATCGGCATAAACAAAACAGACCGCTTACCTCCTTCCGCCGCCTGCGGGCGGCACCATCCCATCTGGCTCAATCGTCGCGGTGCTGCGCTCCGTTCTCAACCCCGACGGCTCAATCATCGCATCACTTCGCTGTGCCCATCTGACTCAATAGTCGCATTGCATCGCTGCCGCTTGCACTGCTCCGTTTCGCCAGCCTCCTTCACCCCTCCCTTATCCGCCACTGGCGGGGTCGGGGTTCCGGAGCCCGCGCTGCTCGTTTCGCTCGTTTCCTCCGCTTCGCTTCATCCGCCACAGGCGGCGCTCAGCTTCGGAACCCGTTTCGCCAGCCTCCT
>JAEZHM010000102.1 GCA_023416585.1 Bacillota bacterium | reverse complement strand
CAACAGGTTTAACGAAATGGTTTCTAATCTTAATACGTTGATTGACCAAGTATACAACCAGAAGATATTGATGCAGAAAGCGGAGCTTAAACAGCTACAATCTCAGATAAATCCTCATTTTTTGTACAATAGCCTTTTTATGATAAATACAATGGCTACTGTTGGTGATGATAATTTAATTCCATTTACAAGATACCTCGGTGAGTACTTTAGATTTATTACCAGAAATAAATCTGATTATTTACCTTTATCTGAAGAAGTAAAGCATGCGAAGGTATATACGGAGATTCAGATGATGAGGTTTTCAAGCAGAATAGAGGTAGTATTCGGCGAATGTCCAGAGAGATTTAACAATATTATTGTACCTAGGCTTATACTGCAACCAATAATCGAAAATGCTTTCGAGCATGGATTAGAAAGTAAAATGTCTGGAGGGATGCTAAGTATTTCCTTCTTTGAAATAAGGGATGAGCTGGATATTATTATTGCGGATAATGGTAGTGAAGTATTAGATGAAAATTTAACTCAATTAAGCAATTTATTAGCTAATTCAGATGATGAGGTGGAGATCACAGGAATTATTAATATACATAGGAGAATACAGCTTGTGTTTGGTAAAAGGAGCGGATTAAGTGTAAGCAGAAGTACTTTAGGTGGTCTTCAGGTAGTTATGAAAATAATTGATATAGGAGGAAGTAAAAGTGTACAGGTTACTGATTGTTGATGATGAAGAAATAATTGTAAATGGACTATATGAGATATTTAATAGCCTAAAAGCTCTTGAATTAGATGTATATAAAGCATATTCAGGCAAGCAAGCAATTGAATGGCTGAATCGAACACGAATTGATATTGTCCTAACCGATATAAGAATGCCACAGATTGATGGATTTCAACTTATGGAAACTATAAAAAAGAGTTGGCCTCAGTGTAAAATAATATTTCTATCAGGATACAATGAGTTTGAATATGTATACAAGGCAATACAGCAGGATGGGGTTAGCTACATATTGAAAACAGAGGACCCTGAAAAGGTAATATACAAGGTTCAGGAAGTAATTGCAGAAATACAAAATTCAGTTAACCTTGAGGATTTGATTCATAAGGCAAAAGAACAAATAAACATGGCAGTTGAACTATTTCAAAAGGATTATCTTTTGCATTTATTAAGGGAGGATTTATCTATACAGATAAGTAAAAGCCAGTTTGAACAGTTGGGAATCACTATGAATCCAGATAAACCCATTATATTGTTAGTAGGGAACATCGATAATTTCCCTAAAAATATATTGTATGGTGATAAAATTCAGAGTCTGAATTCAGTAAGGCTAATTATGACAAGATACTTAAGTACTCATATAGCTAGTGTAAGTATCTTAGATGAAAATCATCGGTACATATTGTTTATTCAACCAAAAGACCTTAATCTGGCAAGCAATAAATCTGAGATAACTGATTGCTTCAAGCGAACTATTTCTTTTCTGAAGGGAATATTGGAATATATTCAGGCTGCTTGTAGAGATTCTTTAAAGTTATCAATAAGCTTTGCGTTGAGTAGTGAACCATGTAATTGGACAAAGGTAGCTAATAAGTATCTAAACCTTAATCAATTGCTAAATTATCGAAGTGGTTCAGATATTGAAATGATAATTGTTGACAGCGAGTTTAAAAATAATTTATTGGCTACGGGATTGGGTACAGTAAAGGATGAAGTTGAGCCGGATAATGATGGGGATTTTGATTCCCTTGAGGCTATCATTCGAAAAAACGATTTAGATTATTTTGGACAGTACTTAGAAGCAGGTCAAAGTGATAAAGTTTTTGAATTGCTCCATAAGGTAACAGATGCATTAGCTAGTGTGAAAAGTAGAAATAACCCATTGGCTATAGAAGCGTATTTTAAAATTTCATTGAGCCTTTTATCCTATATAAATAGGTGGAAGCTTGCAGATAAGATAGCATTTCAAATAGGCCAAAACCAGTTGATGAGAATAAATCTCCACGATTCTTGGCAGTATTCAGCGGAGTATTTAATTGATATCACTAATGTTGTTATCAATTTACAGACAGAAGAAAAGAAAAAAAGGCAGGATAGCTCAATATACTTCATACAAAGATTTATAGAAGAACACTTAAATGAAGATTTATCTCTTGTAAGGTTAGCCGAACAGGTTTATCTAAATCCGTCTTATCTGTCTAGACTATACAAACAGGTGACCGGCTCAAATCTTTCGGAATATATAGAAAATGCAAGAGTAGCCAAGGCCAAGGAATTATTGAGTATGGAGAATATAAAGATTAATGAAGTGGCAAGTATTGTTGGATATGATACTGCAGCCTCTTTTACACGTTTTTTTAAGAAAATATGTGGATGTACACCGCAAGAGTTCCAGGAAAAAGCAAAGGTAAGATAATTAAGGTAAATAAATGTTAATAAGTGTAAATAAAAGCAAACAAAAACTAAGAGCTATTTTTGTTTGCTTTTATTTGGTAAAAAAATGATAACAAAAGTAAACACATGTAAATAGTTTGGAAAAATTACTTATTCTATAATATCAGTGAGGCCTCAATAAAAAATTATAGTGGAGGACGAAATGAGGAATATTTATTTTAAAAAGATTCTTGCTTGGGCAATGATTGTTTCAATTTCATCATTTCTTTTTGTTGGTTGTGGAAATGAAGAGGTAACAGACACTACAGCATCAACGAGTTCGGCATCAACAAGTACAGCACAAACAAGTACAAGTGATGCAAACAACGATCCTTTGGGCAAATATGAGCCAGCAATTGACATTTCTTTTATTCGTGGTATAGATGATGACTTAGCAGCTAATATTTTGCCAAAGACTCCAGGAGAAACCTTAGAAGATAATCGTTGGTTAGACGTTTATAAAAAGGAGCTAGGCGTTAACGTAAACTACGCTTGGACAGTAAAAGGAAATGAAGTATCAGACGCATTTACGCAGAAAATGAATGTTACTCTTGCTTCGGGAGATCTTCCCGATGTATTTATTGTAACCCTTGCTCAGCTAAAGCAACTAACAGATGCCGATATGATAGAAGACATGACTCAATACTATAACGATTATGCATCTGATATGCTTAAGCAGTATATGGTAGTTGAAGGTACCGCAAATATTGATTCAGTAACAATTGATGGAAAAATGATGGCCGTCTCGGAGCCTGCTTCCTTCAATGAAACTGCACAGTATCTTTGGTTAAGAAATGATTGGCTTGAGAAGCTTAATCTTGAAGCTCCAAAGACAATGGATGATTTGCTAAAGATATCAGAAGCATTTACTACACAGGATCCAGATGGAAACGGAAAGAATGACACATATGGTCTTCCGATTACAAAGGATATATACAGTGGAGCTATGGGAACAGAAGGTTTCTTTGCTGGGTATCATGCTTATCCATATATTTGGGTGGAGCAAGACGGTAAGCTAGTATGGGGAAGCACTCAGCCACAAGTAAAGGTAGCTCTCCAAAAGCTGGCTGATATGTACAAGAATGGCCAGATAGATAAAGAATTTGGTGTTAAGGACGGTGGTAAGGTAGCAGAGGGTATAGCTGCTGGTAAATACGGTATTGATTACGGAGCACAGTGGAATCCAATGTATCCATTAATCAGTAACTACAACAATGACAGGAACGCTGATTGGACAGCATACCCATTAGTCTCAAATGATAGCAACAAAGTTATGGTACCATTGAAGTTTAATGTGCCAAGAATATTTGCAGTAAGAAAAGGCTATGAACATCCAGAAGCTCTTGTTAAGCTTATGAATATGCATGTTGAAAAGTGTTGGGGTAAAACTGCAGATTTTAATAAGTACTACATGCCAAAAGAAAACGGCGGTGTAGGAGTATGGAAATTCTCACCTGTTTGTCCTGCATCACCTTTTAAGAATCTTGAGGCATTTATTGAAATTGAGAAGGGCAGACAAGCAAATGATTTTAGCAAGCTGACCGGTGAACCAAAGGTAATTCAGGACAACATTACTGCTTTTGAGAATGGTGATACCACACAGTGGGGCTGGGAAAGAATCTATGGTAAGGAAGGCGCTTTCAAATACATGATGCAGTATAGAGACAATGGTCAGCTCCTCACAGATGCTTTTGTTGGGGCTCCAACTAAGACAATGTCAGAAAAGAAGACCACTTTAGAAAAAATGGAAAAAGAAGTATTCGTCAAGATTATTATGGGCTCAGTATCTATCGACGAGTTTGATAAGTTTGTTACTGACTGGAATAAGTTGGGTGGAGAACAGATGACTAAGGAAGTAAATGAATGGTATGACTCCATAAAAGCAAATAAATAGTAATTATTCTTCACAAAAAGGAGGAGGGCTAAGGCTTTGATAGTCCTTTCCTCCTTTTTTTAACTAACATTGTGTTACACACACATAATTCTGCTTTAAGGAGGAATTAAAATTATGAAAAAATCAAACCTCATTAGTCTTAAAAAACAAATGCCACTGCATTTAATGA
>JAEZHM010000098.1 GCA_023416585.1 Bacillota bacterium | reverse complement strand
GGTATAGGAAAAGGAGCCCTCAGGGCAGGTGGACGGGGTGGGCGGGGTGGGCGGGGTGGGGGCGTTGGGGATGCAAATGATCTGCGCGACCCTTAAATCGTTTGGCAGAATGCTCGGGTTCAGGTTCAAAATGCTTTGCTGTGTGACGCCAAACCGCTGCGCCAGGCTAAAAAGCGTATCACCGGCTACGATGGTATAGGAAAAGGAGCCCTCAGGGCAGATGGGCGGGCCGGGGTTGTTTACGGGGATGCATATGACCTGTCCGATCATCAGGTTGTTTGGGAAAACGCCGGGGTTTGCGTCCACAATGCTTTGTATGCTTACGTTGAATCTTCTTGAAAGGGTGAAAAATGTATCCCGCGCCTGGATGGTATAGGCTGTTTGCCCGCTTGGGCATGTTCTGGCTGCCTCCAAACTGCTCATGGCTATCACCTTTCTAACATGTTTTTATGTAGCATGATTCATGGTATGAATGAACCAAATAAGGCGTTACATAAGCGCGAATGGTTTTTTAAACCGATAGGACGCTGTTCATTGACATTTGACTTGACCTGGCTTACAATGCATTTGGAAGATTATCAGTATTAGTGCCAATCTCCGGCAAATGCCGGTATATTTTCGAAGGGAGTTGAGAACCGTGGAAGCGGACCCTACAGGCAGTAGGATGGAATCGTACCGAATATCCGGAAGGCTTATGCATACGGCGCTCAGCTTCACACTGCTGCGCTGATTTTTGCACGCTGGCATCATCCTTCCGGAAACAAGATTGGAGGGATAGTCATGACCAGCGCAACAACTGTCTTTTTTAGTGATATTCTTGGAAAAAAAATCATATCACCGGAAGGGAAAACGATCGGCCGGCTGAAAGATCTGGTAGCCGACCTTGGTTTTTCGCGCCCAAAAATCGTAGCCGCTATTGTTTCCACGCGGGACGGGCTGAAAACTGTTGACTTTTCTGCATTTCAAATCACACATGAAAAGGGCGGGCCTGCTCTTACCTGCAAGGTAATAAGGCCGCTCAACCTTAAGGGGATGGAAACATTTCTGGTTGCCGGCCAGCTTTTGAACAAAAAGGTCGTAGATATGAACAGGAAGAAAACGATCCTTGTTTACGACCTGAAAATCGCCATACAGGATACCAAGGCAACGGTTGCAGCGGTAGACGCAGGTATGCAGGGCCGGCTTCGCCGGCTGGGCATTTCCAATGCTGCAGTACGCCTGATGAAGCTGTTCGATTTGTCCATCCCGAATCAATTGGTTCTTTGGGACAATGTGGAAGCGGTCAACTTCAGCCATACCGGGGCCGGGCTTACAAAGAGCATGACCAGCCTGAACCGTCTGCACCCGTCCGACATGGCGGATATCATGGAAGAAATGGATCATAATACCCAAATGGAGCTTTTCTCCGCGATGGATACGGAGCGGGCCGCGGATGTTTTGGAAGAGCTGGAGCCTGATACGCAGGACAAACTGCTGGGCAGCCTGCCTGCGGATAAAATCGCCGATGTTCTTGAGATCATGCCTGTCGATGAAATTGCCGACATCCTGGACGAGATTGACGAGGCAAAGGCGGAAGAGCTGCTCAAGGAAATGGATGGCGAGGTTTCCGGCGAAGTCCGCGAACTGATGGAATACGACGACAACGAAATCGGTTCCCTTATGACGACAGATTATTTAAGCTTTCATGGCATAGATACAGTGGAAGCCACATTGCAGGTCCTGCGCCGGGAGAAACCCGAGTTCGACACGATCTATTACCTATACATCGTTTCAGAAAAGGGCGAGTTTGAGGCTGCGCTCTCTTTAAGGGATATCATCGTTTCCAGCCCGGATTTAAAGCTGGGCGACATCATGAACCGGGATATGGTCTGTGTGCATGACACCGATCCCATTGATCTGCTGAACGATATCGTATCAAAATACAACCTGCTTGCCGTTCCTGTGGTGGACGCAAACAGGATATTGCTCGGCATGGTGATCATCAACGACATCTTGTTCAGCCTGCTTCAGTCCAGGCGAAAGCTGCTGTAAAAAAATGATAGGATCGTTTCATCCATTCCTTTGAGAGGAGGCGAAAGCTATGGAAAAGGAAAACATCAATACGGAAACGATGAATATCATGGATAACATTACCGGCTTTGCCAGATGGGACATAAAGAATGTATTTGCAAAACTGAAAACGTCGCAAGACGGGCTGGATACCTTTGAGGCGGAGCTGCGTTTGGAGGTATACGGGCCGAATCAGATCGCTGCCGAAAAGCCGAAACCCTGGTTTGTTCAGCTGATACGGGCATTCGTGAATCCATTCAGCGCCATACTGTTTTTCCTGGCAGGCATATCGCTTGTGATGGATGTGCTGCTCAAAGCGCCAGGTGAACAAAACTGGCAGTCGGTGATTGTGATAGGCGTGATCGTTTTGATCAGCGGCACGCTCCGCTTCGTACAGGAGTTCCGGTCCAACAAGGAATCGGAAAAACTAAAGGAATTGGTGCATACGACGGCTGCCGTAGTTCGAAACGGCGCCGATAAACAAGAAATCGAAATGGCGGAGATCGTGCCCGGGGATATCATCCACCTTGCCGCGGGGGATATGATCCCCGCCGATGTGCGGATTATATCGTCCAAGGATTTGTTTATCAGCCAGTCGTCCCTGACAGGCGAGTCCGAACCTGTGGAAAAATACAATACCTTAAGGAACGACAAAGATTCAACGAAGAGACTGAGCCTGACGGATCTTGACAACATATGCTTTATGGGTACAACCGTTGTCAGCGGTTCGGCGGTGGCCGCCGTGCTATCCACCGGGAATGATACCTATTTTGGCGCAATGGCCAAAACCCTTGTAGGAAAGCATGAATTGACCAGCTTTGACAAGGGCGTCAACAGCGTCAGCTGGGTGCTTATCCGGTTTATGCTGATTATGGTCCCCATCGTGTTTCTTGTGAACGGGCTCACAAAAGGGAACTGGCTGGAAGCGTTCATGTTTGGCATTTCCATCGCCGTTGGCTTGACGCCGGAAATGCTGCCGATGATCGTAACGACCAATCTTGCAAAAGGCGCCGTTCGGATGGCAAAACACAAGACCGTGGTAAAACGGCTGAATGCCATACAAAACTTTGGCGCAATGGATGTGCTGTGCACCGACAAGACAGGAACCTTGACAGAAGACAAAATTGTTTTGGAGTGTTATCTGGATATCCATGGCAGCGAGGACATACGTGTATGGCGCCACGCCTATCTGAACAGCTATTTCCAGACAGGCCTCAAGAATTTGATCGATATGGCAATCATTGCCCGCGCGGAAAAAGAAGGGCATGAAAACTGGGAAGTTACCTATAAAAAAGTGGATGAAATCCCCTTTGATTTCAACAGGCGCCGCATGTCCGTTGTGCTGGAGGATGATACGGGCAAAAGGCAGCTTGTAACCAAGGGCGCCGTGGAAGAAATGCTGTCCATCTGCTCTTATGCCGAATTCGGGGGCGAGGTTGTCCCCTTGTCGGATGAGATTCGGGCGGAAGCGGTGGCCATGCTGAACAGGCTCAGCAGCGACGGCTTGCGGGTGCTGGCCGTGGCGCAGAAGAACGAGGTGCCCAGCCAGGGCGTATTCGGCGTGGAAGATGAAGCCGGAATGGTTTTGATGGGGTACGTCGGGTTCCTGGACCCGCCGAAGGAGTCGGCCGCTTCCGCGGTCAAGGCATTGCATGAATATGGCGTAAGGGTAAAGGTGCTGACCGGCGATAATGAAATGGTCACCAAGAAGGTCTGCACCGCGGTAGGCTTGCCGATAGAAAACATCCTGCTGGGAAGCCAGATTGACGGCATGACCGATGAACAGCTGGCTAAAGAAGCGGATAGTACGACCATTCTGGCAAAGCTGTCGCCTATGCAAAAGGCAAGGATCATCAAGGTGTTAAAGCATAAAGGGCACACGGTGGGCTTTATGGGCGACGGCATCAACGACGCCCCTGCCTTAAGGGAAGCCGACGTGGGCATTTCGGTAGACACGGCGGTGGATATTGCCAAGGAATCCGCAAACATCATCCTCCTGGAAAAGAGCCTCATGGTGCTTGAGGAAGGGGTCATCGAAGGGCGCAAGACATACGGGAACATCATCAAATATATCAAGATGACGGCAAGCTCCAACTTCGGCAATATGTTCAGCGTGCTGGCGGCCAGCGCTTTCCTGCCGTTTTTGCCGATGCTGCCGATACAAATTTTGATGCTGAGCCTGATCTACAATATTTCCTGCATATCCATGCCCTGGGACAATGTGGATGAGGATTATCTGACAGTTCCAAGGAAGTGGGATGCCTCCTCCATTGGGAAGTTCATGATCTGGCTTGGGCCCACGAGCTCGGTTTTTGATATAACCACATACATCCTCATGTTCTTTGTCCTATGCCCCGCCGTATTTGGCGGCCCATACGGCGCGCCAGGTGTTAACAGCACACTGTTCATGGCACTGTTCAATGCCGGCTGGTTTGTGGAATCGCTGTGGTCCCAAACGCTTGTGATACACATGATCCGCACGCCGAAGATTCCGTTCCTTCAAAGCCGGGCATCGCTGCCGGTGCTTATAATGACCACAGCCGGCATCATTTTGGGAACAGTCATACCCTACTCGCCCTTTGGCACCGCGATGGGCATGCAGCCGATGCCGCTCATGTACTTCCCCTGGCTATTCCTTACGCTTGTTATGTACATGGCACTTGCCACATTGCTTAAAACGATGTATGCCAGGCGCTACGGCTCGCTGCTGTGAGGGGGGAAAGATATGCTGATTGGGAATAACGTTCTTACTGCTGCCGGGCTTTTCACCACCTGCGGCTTGATGGTATTGGGGCTTTTGTCCACATATCCTGCCGTGAAAGCCTACAAAAAGGGCAGGAACTTTGTAAAGTGGTACGTATTCAGCGTTCTGCTTTTCCCCGCCGCCCTGGTTGCTTCCTTTGCCATAAAGGAAAAGGATAAATGATCATGCCGGATTGCTTTAACCCTTGCCATACTTTTTCAGCGGCTCTTGCTATGCAGGAGCCGCTGCATTTTTATAAGGCGCGGCCTCGGGCCTGCCTCTTTCATGATTCTCTTTCTTCATCTATCCATGCCGCCGGTTTCACACAACCTGCCTAAAATAATCATACGGCTGTCACAAAACCGTGTGATACTGTATATGTCCGGTGAAAGAACCGGGCGATATGGCATAAGGAGATGAGAACATGATCAAAGAAAACATCCATCAAAAGATGAGGCGGGGAACGGCGCTGCTTACGCTGGCGCTGATGGCGGCACTTCCGCTTGCGTCCATGGCGGAATCCGCAACCCAGGCCACGATGGCATCAGGCAGCAATACGAACACGGCGGTTGCGGCAAAGTTGAATGGCCATGGCGGGATGGGCCGCTTTCTTGGCGGCTTTACCCAAGATGTAAGCGGGCTCACCGATGAACAAAAGGCTGCGTATGACAGCGCGCTTACGCTGTATGAACAGGTCGAGGACGCGGTGCTGAATGATCTTGTGGCCGCAAACATCGTAACCCAAAGCGACGTGGAGGAATACATAAAGCTTCGAACCGCGCAAAAGTCGCTGGGTGAGCTGGATCAAACCAACTGGACCGCCGGGCAGTACAAAGCCTTCTATGAGGCGAATGCCAAGACCGGTGATGAACGCAAGGCAGCCATGCAGGCGCTTGCGGACGCGGGGCAATTGAATCAGGATCAGGCAAATGCGCTGAGCGCCCAGGGTGAAACCGGCCTATGGGCAAAAATCGTTCAAAATGCAAGCACCAACTCGGCCATTCAAACCGCCATCAACACCATGCGGCAGGCGAATGCAACGCTTACCGGCACGCTGCGCGACGCGGGCATAGAAGGTATATTCAAAGGCATGGGTATGGGCAAGGGCATGATGTTTGAGGGCAACGGCCAGGGCGCGAAGGAATTTGGGCAGCGCTTTGGCCAAAATGATATGCCTTCACGGCAGCAGGACGGCAGAGGCGGCCGTAAGTAGAAAAGAAATCACTCCGCCTCCGGGCCGGATGAAACCGGCCCGGAGGCATTGCTTTGCCTGGCCTAACGGAAACATAATACTAACCCCCCATTCCGTCGAGGGCGCGGCATAAACAACGTATGAAATAATTTTATTGATAGTAGGACGCTGCTTTTACTCCTTCCGCCGCCTGCGGGCGGCACCTCCCTCGTGGAGGGAGGCTTTCCAAAAGGCTTCCCCTTGAGTTCCGAGTCTTCGCGCCGCCAGTGGCGGATGAAGCGAAGAAGAGGAAGCTTGCGAAACGAGCGCCAGAAGCGCCAGCGAACTGGTGCGACGATTGAGCAAGCAGAGTGGCAAGCTGTCGACGAAGGAGACTGATGAGGTGGCTACAGATGAGAAAGCATTTGGACCAAACACCTCATCCGGCGCTGCGCGCCACCTTCCCCTCAAGGGGAAGGCTGTGATTAGGATTCCTTCCTGGAGGCTCCGTAGCCAAAGCGACGGCTGTGCCGAATGAAACGAAGCAGAGGAAGCGAGCAAAGCGGGTTCCAAAGCCCGGCTGCCTCCAGTGGATGCAATAAGCCGGTTGGAGGAAGCGCCCGAAAGAGAGTGATGGGCGCGGCAGCGGCCAACGTGTCAATTGAGGGCGCCGGGATTGCGAACGGCAGAGAGCAGTGCGATGTTTGAGCCAGACGGAGGCGCTCGACGCAGGCGGCTGGAGGAGGTTTTTCGCATCAGTATCAAATAATATTTTCAGAGCAGTACTAGAATCAACAGCATTTGAGCGATTGCAAAACGTACTCCTGCTGCACATGGAAACCAATCTTGGCGGGCGATTGATAATCGCCCCTACTTCCATAAAGAGTGTATTGGCTTTTCTTCCGGCCCCTATTAGCCCCGGAAATGAAGCCTGCAATCATTGCTGCGTTGTAGGGGCGATTATCCTGCCTCCCTCTTGAGGGAGGTGGCACGGCGGAGCCGTGACGGAAGGAGTTTAGCCCGCTTGTATCGCTCTTTTCTGCATTTCCAGGGCAAATGCAAATCGTCGCAAGTAAGGGACAGACACGAGTCTGTCCCTTACTTTGCTGTCTCACGCAGCATTGCCCTATTCCCCATCCCGCCGGATAGATGGCACTACGTCAGCACCAATAACAGCAATAAAAATATTGTTAAAAGTTTTTCAAACCCCCTATTGACAATCCATTTCCCCGTGCTATAATGCAAATCGTAACCAGTAAGTAGTAAGTAGTAAGTGATAAGTAAGGAGTGTCCAATATGA
Source organism: Bacillota bacterium (assembly GCA_023416585.1). Taxonomy (GTDB): domain Bacteria; phylum Bacillota; class Clostridia; order Christensenellales; family Aristaeellaceae; genus JAEWAH01. The sequence continues at coordinate 55,092 of JAEZHM010000098.1, read as the reverse complement.
CTGAACTATCCATTGCCCAGGAGTACCTGCTCTGCTCCCTTAACGAAAAGGGAAAGCTTCCCGTGATGAGCACGGAAGTCCCGGCCTGTATCCTGGCCGGCGGGCTCATAGAGCTTATGGTAAGCGGCTGCATCCGGATGGGCGAAAAGAATACGGTGCAAATCGCGGACGGGACGGCCGAAAGCCCGGTATATCTTGCGTCGCTTAAAGACTTTATCAACCAATTACAGCAGGTAAAGCTTGAGAAAATCGCCCGGGAATATTGCTTTTCCTTTACAGGCAAAAGGATGAACACGCTGGTAACGGATATCGGCAATTCGCTGGCCGGCGCCGGCTGTGTCACCGTACAAGAGGGCGGCTTCCTGGCGGGCAAGCCCAGTTTCGTTCCTAACCCCGAAGCGGTGGATAAGGTCATTCAGAAGATTCGGGCCGAAATGCTGGAAAGCGGCGCCATGACGGATGAGACCGTAGCGCTTGTCGGCCTGCTGGAGAAAAGCTCCAGGATCAAACGGTACTTCTCCAGCTATGAAGCCGGGCAGTTGAAGGAGCGTCTGAAAGAAATCAGGGAAACATCGTCCAACCGTATGATCAAGCAGATGGTGGATTATATCGACAGCATGATCGCTGTCATCGCCGTGATCACATCCACATCCGCGCATTAGGAGGATACGGTTTTGTCCAGGCAAAGAAGCATCGATACAGTAGAGAATTCCGAATACGTCACCATCGGCGAACTTGTAAGGCTGACAGGCGTAAGGTACAGCACGCTCAAATTCTATACAGAAGAGGGCATGCTTACATTTGATCAGCCGGAAACGAATCTGACCAGGCGGTACAAGCGCATCGAGACAATCGAGCGGATTGCCCTTATCAAAAGGCTGAAAGAGGATGGAAATACCGTGCCGCAAATCAAAGACGTTCTCAACCGTGCATAAACATGTTCACAGGGAGGTGTGAACCATGATGAAAAAGCCCGTACGAATCGCCATCATTCTGGCAGGATGCATCCTGGCGGCAGCCGTTCTTTTTGTCGCCGTGTCGTGCATCATATATCCGCCGGAATATGTTTACCGCTGCATCATCAACCAGGAAGGCAAAACAACCGACTACCGTTTTTTCCCGGAGCGCGTCATCAAAAAAGGCCCGGTTCCCTACCAGTACGGGAACCGGCCCGACAGTGCCATGAATACGCTTGCCGTCCAGTATACGCAGAAGGGACAGTTGCGTGATGCGCAGCTAGATTCGCTGGCAAGTTTGTCCGATACCACATCCCTGATCGTCATTCACAAAGACGAGGTGGTTTACCAAGCATATTTCAACGGTTCCGATGCCGGCTCCGTCAACACCTCGTTCTCCATGGCGAAATCCGTTGCGTCCCTTCTGATCGGCATGGCCATCGACGACGGGTTTATCAAAAGTGAAACGCAGCCTATATCCGACTTCATACCGGAATTTAACGGCACGGCGTTTGCGGATATCACCATCCGGGATCTTTTGCTGATGCGCTCGAAAATCGCGTACCAAACAGGCGGCCTGTGGTTTTCAGATAACGCGAAGACCTACTACTATCCTGATCTGCGCGAGCTGGCGCTAAAGCACATGCGCGCCGATCAACAATACGACGGCAGGTTCCTCTACAACAACTATCATCCGCTGCTGCTGGGCATCATTCTGGAGCGCAGCACCGGGGTAAGCGTCTGTGAGTATTTCAGGCAAAAGATATGGGACAAAATCGGCGCGCAGTATGACGCCTCCTGGAGCCTGGACAGTGAAAAATCCGGGTTTGAAAAGATGGAAAGCGGGCTTAACTTCCGGTCCATCGATTTTGCGAAAATCGGCAGCATGCTGCTTCACCGGGGCAAATGGAACGGACAGAGCTTTGTCAGCGAATCCTGGCTCGACCGTTCGGTTATCGCGACGGAGCCGCTGAACGAAGGCGGCCTCGGATATCAATACATGTGGTACAGCTTTGCCAACGAAAAGGGCGGATATGATTATTTCGCACACGGCAGCCACGGTCAATACCTCTATGTCTCCCCGGAGAACGACACGGTCATCGTACGGACAGGTACGGAAGAAGGGCCGGTGGACACATGGCCCGTCGTCTTCTACCAGATGGCCATGCATGCAGGAAACCTCTGATAATACCATCTTTACTCATTTTCAACGCCACCGCGCAGGATAAATCCGAAGCGGTGGCGTTGCATGTATCCTCTTTGCGATTCTTCGCCTAAGCCTTCCAGTATTCATAAAACAGAAAACGGACAAGCTTGTTTATGATTTACGTGAAGGGAGCAAATTGCTATGACCCGGGACCGGTTCAAAGAAATGCGGCTGGAGGCTTTGGAGAGTTTGCGGTCTGATGTGGAACTGTATAGGAAGGACCAAGCGCTTTCGGGAATTATCAGGGATGAATTGGAGCGGAAATATCAGGCCATCCTGCAAAAACAGGCGGAATGGGAAAGGGCAGGGTTTTGGACAGACGAGAATGAGATGCGGTATAAGGAAATGCTCAAAGGCTTGCATTGATGAAAACCTTATGCCTTACGGACCTTTCAAAGCAGAAGCAGCGAATTGGAAGAAGCGTTGTTAACCATCACCGCTGCTGTGTTGCATAAGGCAAGTCACGCCTGTATGTCATCCTGAGGGCCATGCCCGAAGGATCTTTTGCTGCAAGTCCTATTCCAAATAGAAAGATCCTTCGGGCATGGCCCTCAGGATGACTCGTCACATAATTGGAGAAAGCCGGAGGGAGAAACAGACGCCATTACAGCCTTAAGATGATTGCCCCATCACGCATGATCACACTCATTGATACCATAATCAATCCGTGAAAGCTCAAACACAAAGCCACACCATCCTTTTCTTGACAATTCTTGATTTGTCCCGTATCGTATATAATCATCGCATCCAATGATTGAAAATGAATAGCCGGAGGAACCGCACATGAAAAAGAAGCATGTCATAATCGGCGCAGCCGTTCTTGCTGCCGCACTGGTTTCATTAGGCATCTTTTATTATTTCAAGCAGGAAGCCTCGGTTATTCGCGCCGGGGGAAAAACCATACAGGTAAGTGCACAGTATGTGGACCTTTCAAACGGCGGCGCCGGATCGCTTGTTCCTTTGCAGCGTTTATCGTATGTGCAGGCATTGAATTTGGGCTCGTGCAAAATAAAGGACCTGACTCCTTTACAACACCTGGGCACACTTACGGAATTGTATCTTGATGATAATGAAATCAAAGACCTTTCCCCCATATCTACGCTGTATCTGCTTACATGGCTGGATCTTCAAAACAATCAGGTGGCCGATCTTTCCCCGCTGAACGATCTGAAGAATATGAGCACGCTGATCCTCTCCGGCAATCCTGTCAATGACTTTACGCCGCTGTCTTCCATGCAAGCGCTTTGGAAGCTTGATCTATCGTCAACCACTTTCAGCGATCTTTCTGCGCTGAGCGGATTAAGAAAGCTTGAAAAACTGCGCATTCCTTTTACGCAGGTATCCGACCTTTCCCCGCTTGCTTCATGCACCGCTTTGGCTGAACTTGACGCAAGCGGTACACAGGTTTTAGATCTTTCTCCGCTTACCGCTATCCCAAACCTTCGGGAACTGCGCTTGGAACGCACAGCCGTATCTGATTTGACGCCGCTTGCGTCATGCAAAATACTGGAGGGCGTATTCCTTTCGCAAACCCCGGTGACGGATCTTTCTCCGCTTGCGCAGTGCCCCATGCTGAAAAATCTGTGGATCGACGGCTCGCAGGTAAGCGATCTTAATCCCCTGGCTTCCTGCAAGCAGCTTACCGTCTTATGGATACAAAACACCAAGGTGACCGACCTCACCCCGCTGGAGGGGCTGACAACGCTGCACACGCTGGATTTGACGGGGGCTCAGGTCACGCGGGAGCAGGTGGATGCGCTCAAAGCAAAGCTGCCGGATTGCGACATCCAGGCGGGAAATCTTCCTCAGTAACGGTGTATGGCTGCCCGCAAAATCCTCCGCCGCTGCCTTCCGCACCGCGGCAGCAAACCTGCATTCCGTCTTTTCATTGGCAGTTCCCTGCGTACCTTGTTACATATTTACACATTTCCCATTACATGCTATAATTTGCACAATAGGTAAAATCTTAACAAAAGTCTGATATACCTTTATAGGCAAGTAAACATTTGCTGCTCATAACATATATAGAAAAATCATAGGGAGGGATCACTTTGAAAAAATGGATGCTCTTTGCCCTTATTCTTGCGGCGCTCCTGTCCGTATGCTGCCTTGCCCTTGCCGACGCCTATATCGTAACCAGCACGCAACCCAACGGCTACTGCTACCTGTACGATCAGCCCTCCTCTGTGAATGGCAGAAACCTGGGCCAGTACAACAACGGTGCCTGGATCGAAGCGCTGGACTGGAACGCCGATACGACATACGCGTATGTTTCCACCTGCGACGGCCAGGTGGGATATATGCGGAAAACCAGCCTGTCCTCACTGGAACAATGTTACGACTTTGCCTTTGTGAACAGCACGGATCCCAACGGCTACTGCTACCTGTATGACCGGCCCTCCTCCGTAAACGGCACGAACCTGGGCCAGTACAATAATGGCGAAGGGATTATTATATTGGACTGGTATGCGGACGAGAATTACGCAAAGGTTTATACCGCCTACGACAAGACAGGATATATCCGCAAGGCCTGCCTGTCCTTCAACTGGGAAGACGCTGGCGAGGGCGGGATGACAGACGGTGAAATCTATTATGTAGGCGGAACGCCCAAAGGCTACTGCTACCTGTACGACCAGCCATCCTCAGTGAGCGGCAGGAACCTGGGCCGGTACAATGACGGGTCGGCCATCGAAATGCTCGACTACTATGCCGATCAAACATATGCTTACGTCAGGACTTCCGACGGGAGCACAGGCTATATGCGAAAGGCATATTTGACAAACTAAAGCTGTTTAGCATCCGGGAGGCCAAAATAATGAAAAGGGCTGCATCCTTTGTGCTGGCGGTATGTTTGGCGCTGGCCATACTCACCCAGACGGCGCTGGCCTACAACTTTTACCTGATCCCGGACAGCAATGCGCGCCGCCTTACGGAAAATGAGCTATGGAACTGGGATTACGATGCGCTGGGCTATATCCTGAACGAGATTTTCGCCAGGTACGGCATGCCGTTCAAACGGGACGGAAAGTATTATCCCTACTTTACGCAGCAGGATTGGTACCATGAAAACCCGGGCTTCACCTATTCCGATGTGCAGACAGGCCTGGAGTGGGACAACGAGCGGCTGGTAAAGGGAGTCCGCCAGCAGATGAAATCAAGCGGCACTTTGAACCCTGACGGCCGGTCCATAGAAGACGCAATGCTGGAAAACGACAGCGGCGCAGGTTATCATGACGGCGGCGTAAACATTGCGAACGAGGGCTTCCCATGCCTTGCGGAATACCATTTTTCCGCAAGAAACGGGAAGCTGCCCGTATATTCCGGCCCGGGGGAATACTACTACCGCGGCGCCAAAGGCAAAGCCTACTGCTCCACCAATGAGGAAGTGTATATCGGCGGCTGGGAAGGGCAATGGCTCCTTGTTTCCTACAGTGTGGACGCGGGCGGAATGCGCATAGGGTACGTGAGCGCGCAAGCATTGCCGGAAACAGTCAATGCGCCGTCCCTTATGTTCGAGGACAGGGATTATACGGTGATCAACGAATGCAGCCTCACCGATGATCCCTTTTGGGACCGGCGCACCCTGACATCGCTGAAGTCCGGCGATCATGTGATTTATCTTGCGGAGGTTGAGGGCTGGGCCTATGTGGACGTTCCCAGTTCGGATGTGGGCACCATCCGGGGCTTTATCCCCTTTTCCTGCATTGCGCCTGAATAATGCCTTTAGAATGGGGCTATTGCGGCGCATGAATGTTCATTGGTATAGAAGCATAAGAAAAGCCTGAGGGATAATGCATGCATCGCCCCTCAGGCTTTCTTTTTCTCCTGTTGCCTATGGCTGGTAAAGTATCACGAAGCAGCCGAACAGAGTGGTTGTAAAGTCCATGGTCCCGGTTTCCCGGTTATACCGGCTGCCGGGTATGATGCTTGTCGCGCCGGTTTCGTCAATATGCATCACGGCAAGGTTTTGTGGGTTAGCCACTGCCGGGCCGGTGAGTGTATAGGGGATGGACATCAGCATCTGCGCGGCGGGATTAGACTGCAAAACCGGAACACCACCCATACTCAAGCCGAAATTGGTCACCTGCAGGTTCTGAAATGGAGCGCTCATAGAGCCCGGCCCTGCCCCGATGCCGCCCGACAGGATCGTGATGGTCGCGTCCGTCCCCGCCGGTATGCCCTGCGCCCCACCCGGGCTTAGCAGGTTGGAAGGCATTGAGGTGCTTCCTATATCGGTTTGATACGTCAGCGTGCCTAAGCCCCCGCCGGCATCGCTTATCAAGCCGCCGGGGAATGTCATAGCGGCAATGCTGCTGAAACCCGCCTGGTTAGCAGAAGGTGGCGCCGGAAGAGACGGCAAAGCGTTGCTGTATAACGATTGGACTATAGTCGGAGGCATGTAGACTGGCGCGGGGGGCGGCTGGGAAAAAGACATTACTGAAAGCTGGAATCCAGGCTGCATGAGTGATCCCAGGCCTCCCGTGCCCACGGTAAGAATCTGTGCGACCAATCCGTTTGGATCAGGGCCCACCGTGACCATATTTGTGGTGCCGCCATTTAACAAAACCTGCGGCTGGGGTGTTTGTTCTCCGTCTTCCTGGCTTAAGTCTGGCGCGCTTACGCTCCATTTTGCATACACATTTACCTCGCTGTTTACAGACGTATTAGCGGTGAACGCGATGCCCGTACCGTTTTGTCCCGTATACCAGCCGCCGAATGTATGGCCGCTCCACCTTGGATTTACCGGCCATAGCGTGCTGCCCAAGCTTAAGCCCGCCTGCACTGTTTTAACGGCATGTGTTTCGTTCCTGTCGTAGAAGGTAACGTTATACATGGCTGGCGCGCTGTTGACAACGGTCATACTCAGCACAGCCTCGGCGCCCGCGTCAAACAGGATCTGGAACGAAAGGGAATCATCCTTTTTCAGCCCCAGCCCGGCAAGAAAGCTTTTTTGTATGGTCAGCGTGTTTCCGCTTACCGTATAGTCGGCGGGGGAAGATAAGGATTTCGACCCCAGGACCATACCCGTTACCGACTGTGCATCATTGAATATGATCTGTGCTGCCGCACCAGCAGGCGCGTACAGGTCATGCGTGAAGGCTGCGGGGCTCAATTGCGCGTTCACAAAGGCTAAAGTCGCAGGGAACACCGTTTTTACCACGCCAGCGCCAGCCTCATTGGTTGCCGCGGCGCCGTTAACAGTAAAGAAGTTTGCCGTTACGTCCCTGAATCTGAAGCCTGCCTTTGCACTCAAAGTGACCGTTGCCGTATAGACGGTTCCGGGCTTGAACGCCGCATCATCAGGCGACCAGGCAACTATGCCCGTATACTCGTTTGTCTCCGTGATATGGGTAACGGGCGCTGCGCCCTTTACGGGAGGTGTCACGCCCATAATGGCGGCAATACTGACAGGCAGGGATGTATCCACTGTAAATGCGCATTCGGTAGAAAAAACGCTATCCCAGCCCGCAGCATCCCTCGCTTTTGCTTTTACGGTATGGTTTGCGTCCTTAAGGGGCGAGGCTGGCGTAAAGGACCAATTTCCCGATCCGTCGGCAGTCACGGTACCGGCATAACCCCCGTTCCTATAGAGGAGAATGGTGCTTAACGCTTCTGCCGTTCCCTTAATATCCGGCGTGCTGTCGTTTGTGGTACTGCCGCTTGCGGGCGCGGTTATCACCGGCGCGGCGGGCGGAACCGTATCCACGGTAAACGTGATTATGTTGGAATAAGAGCTGTAATTCCCCGCAGCGTCCCTTGCCGTTACATAAATGGTATGTGCGCCATCGCTAAGCGGGGTAGGTATTGTGAAATTCCAGGTTCCACGGGCTATCGTGGTGCCAACGTCGTCATTATCCACATAAATGGTCACGGTGCTGTTCACTTCGGCTGATCCGTAAAATTGGGGCTGAGGAATATATGCTTGGATTCCGAACGAAGGCACAATAGAAGGCTTGGCAGGCGGAATGATATCCACCGTAAAAGTGTTTACATTGGAATCCTGGCTTGTATTGCCAAAAGCGTCTGCCGTCGTTGCCTTTACGGTGTGGGATCCATCGGCAAGAGGCGTGGGCTGGATCAGAAACCAAATACCGTTTTCGTTCGCCGTCACAGTGCCCACGACAGCACCGTCTACATAGATTTTAACGGCATTGCCGGCCACAGCCGTACCCAAATAGGAAGGCGTGCTGTAATTTGTGCTGTATCCGTTTGGCGGCGAATTCACAACAGGTGGGGCGGGCGGTGTTGTATCCACCGTGAATGAATTTGTATTGGAGTCGACACTGGTGTTCCCGGCAGCATCCGCTGCTGTTGCCTTCACGCTATGGGGCCCGTCGGTAAGGGGGGTAAGCTGGGTAAAGCTCCAGTTTCCGGCCCCATCAGCGGTAGTGGTTCCTTGGGCCGTACCGTCCGAAAAGACGGTTACGGTGCTGTTTGCCTCAGCCGTACCTAAGTAGGCAGGTGTGTTGTCATTTGTGCCGCTTCCGTTGGCAGGCGTACTCACAGCGGGCGCAGCGGGCGGCGTAATATCTACTGTGAAATTGTTTGTGTTAGAATCCACGCTTGTATTTCCAACGGCATCCGCTGCCGTCGCCCTTACCGTATGGGATCCCTCGGTCAATTGGGAGGGCTGCACAAAGCTCCAGTTTCCGGATCCGTCGGCTATTGTGGTTCCTAATACGATCCCGTCCACAATCACGGTGACCGTACTGTTTGACTCTGCCGTTCCCGATAAAGCGGGGGTGCTGAATCTTGTGCTGCTTCCATTGGCAGGCGTTATTACAACAGGCGCGTCGGGCGGTGTTGCGTCTACCGTAAATGTGTTTGTATTGGAATCAACACTGGTATTTCCCGCCATATCCGTTGCTATTGCCTTTACCGAATGGGAGCCATCGGCAAGGGCAAAGTCCGGAGTAAAGCTCCAGTTGCCCTGCCCATCGGGCGTTACGGTTTCCACGGCAGCTCCGTCCACAATGACTGTGACAGTATTGCTATTGCCGGCCTGCCCCGAAATGGCAGGCGTGCTATCCGCTGTTCTGCTTCCGTCTTCCGGCGTTATGACTGAAGGCGCGCCAGGCGGCACAGTATCGACCGTAAATTGATTAGAATCTGAAAAAAAGCTTATATTTCCCGCCGCGTCCTGGGCCGTTGCTTCAACAGTGTGGTCTCCATCGGAAAGGGCGGCGGTAAGCGTAAAGCTCCAATTGCCCGACCCGCTGGCAGCCGTTGCGCCCACGACGGAGGAATCCACATAAATGGTGATGGTACTGCCGGCTTCAGCCGTACCCGTAATGTCCGGAGTGTCGTCGTTCGTGGCGCTTCCGTGTTCGGGCGTTATGACTTCAGGCGCAGCGGGAGCGGTAGTATCCACCGTAAATGTAATGGCATTGGATGGGGAGCTTGTATAGCCCGCTCCGTCCGATGCCACCGCATATACGGTATAGCTTCCATCACTCAAAGGGGAACTGTGCGTTATGCTCCAGTTGCCTGACGCGTCAACCGTCGCGGAACCCACATCCGCTTCATTTACCTTAACGCTTACGGTGGTTCCGGGATCTGAAGTTCCCGTATATGTAGGCTTGTTATTCACCGTAAAGATGCCATTTGCGGGTGAAATGATTTGAGGCGCCGCAGGGACCATTTCTGCCGGCGCGGCCGCAGGATACAGGGCAAATAATAGCGTGAGGCACAGAAATATGCTGATAATCCGCCTTGCATTCATTAACAGTTCCTCCTTTGTATAAGCAAACCATGGACAGAGATAATCTATACGCATTATAACTTTATAGTCCCATAAATTCAACGAAAACACAGCATTGCTTGTTCTTTTGTTCTGATTTGTCACAAAACGAGGCAGCTTGAAAATAAGGCAGTCAAAATTTGCTGTTATCACTTAAAAATTTTGCCAGATGGCTTGACAATTCTCTATTCTATGATACTATAAATTTAGATTTTATTGAATTAATTATTAACGTTAATATTGAGGTGGCGTATGGCGGCTAAAACGAAACAAACCTTGTTTGGACTCGCCCTGCTTACTCCGGCCGTGTTGCTTCTTGCTCTTTTGTTCCTGCGGCCCATGGTGGATCTTGTGGTCACCAGCCTTACGAACAAGAACCTTTTGCGGCCGGACAGGCTGAATTTCATCGGGCTGCAAAACTATGGGTGGATGTTTTCCGAGCCCTCTTTCTGGACCGCCATTGCAAAGTCACTTCTATTTACGGTGAGCGTAACGGTCATCAGCATCGTAATCAGCATGGGCATTGCTCTTCTAATGCACTTTGAGTTCAAGGTAAAGAGGGTGCTGTTCGCGCTGATCCTGCTGCCCTGGGTTACGTCGTACATGTCCTCCGCCTTCGTGTTCACGCTGCTGTACGACTACAGCTACGGCGTATTCAACTATCTTTTCTCCGATGTGCTGGGCTTAGTCGGTGTTCAGAACTGGCTGGGCTCGCCAAGTACCGCCATGGGCGCCACCATCGCAGTTGCCGTGTGGCACTTCCTCCCCTTCTCCATACTGGTATTGACAAACGCGTTAAAGCAGGTCCCCTCAGAGCTTAACGAAAGCGCGCGCATCGATGGCGCTGGGAGCTTCCGCATTTTCACCGCCATCACGCTGCCCACCATCAAGCCTTCGTTGATTACCCTGATCATCGTGCGCTTTGCAGCCGCGTTCAAAACATTTGAATCCATTTATCTGCTTACTCAGGGCGGCCCGGCGGAAGCCACCACCACACTGCCCATGTGGTATTACCAGATAGGATTCCAATCCTTCCGTGGCGGGAAAGGCGCGGCCATCGGCGTAATGCTGATACTCACGGTGCTGATCGCGTACTTCGTACTCATTAAAACCTTTGGAGAAGATGCAGTATGACAGCGAAAACAATAAAACGGATCATGCGAATGGTTTTTTCGGTGCTCGTGGTGTGCGTGGTAATCTTCCCTATCTACTGGCTGCTGCTGACCTCGCTGCGCCCCATCAATGAAACACTCAGCTACCCGCCCAACTTCCTGCCCAACTTTTCCACTGTTACCCTAAGGCACTACGCAACGGTCTTAAGCGGAAGGATCGGCAGCTCCACCAATCAATACGGCCTGCCCACCTTCTTTTTAAACAGCGTGATCGTTTCCACCACCACATCGGCCATTACCATATTCATCAGCCTGTTCGCCGCCTACAGCCTGGTCAGGATTCCCTTTAAAGGAAGCAGGCTCTTCTCCCACCTGATCCTGTTCTGCTATCTGATCCCAGGCATAGGTTTGCTGATACCCATGTTTACCATGGCGGTAAATATGAAACTGAACAATACGCTGCAGGGGCTCATCCTGTTCCAAACGGCCACCTGCCTTCCGCTGGGTATTTGGTTTGCCAAGGCTTTCATCAAGGGTTTGCCCATCAGCGTGGAGGAATCCGCGCGGCTGGACGGCTGCAACGGCATGCAGATCATATTGAAGATCGTGCTGCCCCTGGCCATCCCCGGGCTGGTGGTGGTAGGCTTCAACACCTTCCTGGCCTCTTGGAACGATTACGTTCTACCCTCCATCCTGATCGATGAGGAGCGCTATAAGCCCCTGATGGTGGGCCTGTACCTGTACTTCAACCAGAACATAGGCGTAGTCTGGGGCGAAATGATGTCGGCCGCATTTGTGGCCATGGTGCCTATCTTCTTTGTGTTCTTCTATTTCCAGAAGTATATCGTGGGCGGGCTCTCTGCCGGGGCCGTGAAGGGGTAAGGAAAGGGTAAATGAAGGAAGCCGCTTGTTCGGATATACAATCAAGATGACTCCTTCCGCCTCCTTCGTCTTAACCTCCCTCAAGAGGGAGGCTCTTAGAAGGGCTCCCTCTTGAGGGAGCTGTCGCCGCAGCGACTGAAGGAGTAAATAGCAGATTCTCATAAACATGATTGGGGCATTGCTTGCATGATGGGAATCCATAGTCTGAAAGGCAAAACATTAATGCATCCGCATTAAGGTTATACACAATTTCAATCATCAAAGAAAGGAGCGAAAACACCTAATCCATCCTCCCACACAATCGTAATTTAATGAAAGGGGTAACACTCATGAAAAAGGTACTTGCATTCCTGCTCATGGTATCGCTGCTGCTCACATCCTCCATCGCGGCCCTGGCTGAAGCCCCCAAAGCCCAAACCCTCAAGCTGTGGGACGTGGTTGTCCGCGATCCCCATCCCGCCGCTCGCGACAAGGTTATCGCCATGTTTGAAGAACAGCACCCCGGCGTAAAGGTGGAAGTAACCACCCTAACCGGCGACATCAACCAGAAGATTCAAACCGCCGCGGCAGCCCGCACGCTGCCGGACGCCATTTTCGTCTGGGGTCCTGGCGACGTGGTAACCTGGGGTCAAATGGGCATCACCGCGCCCGTGGATGACATCATTGCCGAATACGGCGCGGATTGGTGGCTGTCCAGCCGGCAGCTGGAGCAGTACAAAATGGATGGCAGCACCTGGGGCGTGCCCCTGGTTACATTCCCCATCGCCTTCTGGTACCGCGCCGACTGGTTCAAAGATGCGGGCCTTTCTGTTCCCGCCACATGGGATGATTGGTACAACGATGCCAAGGCTTTGACCAAGGATTTGGACGGCGATGGCAAGATCGACCGTTACGGCTCCGTGCTGGGCATTGCCGAAGGCTGGCCCTTCAGCGACCTGCGCGGCAGCAACGCCGACTACTGGTGGGACAAGGACGGCAACCTTACCTTCAGCGACAAGTCCGTCGAGACGCTGGAATTCCTGCGCAAACTGTACTTTGACACCTGCTACCCCGGCTCCATCTCCTTCACCAACGAAGGCCAGCGCCTGTCCTTCCTGGCGGAGCAGGGTGCCACCATGGTCACCTCCATTTCCTTCCTGAACACCGTCATCCAGGAAAAGGGCCTGAGCTGGTTCACTGACGGCCATGTATCCGTTGCCCCCATCCCCATGAATGCCGCCGCTGAGGAAGGCGCCGGCGCCGGTGCCTCCACCCATGCCATCGGCGTTATCGACGGTGACAACATCGACCTGGCCAAGGAATTCCTGCGCTTCTGGCTGAGCAAGGATGCACTTGCCACCTACTTCAGCAACAACATCCCCGGCCACCTGCCCCCCTACCGCGCAGTGTGGGATGTTCCCGAATTCCAAAAGGCCCACGAAGCCTACTGGGATGTATACCTCTCCGGCAAAACGATTATTGAAAACACCCAGTGGTTCCACCCCACCGCCAAGTGGGAAGCCCTCTTTGGTGCCGACGGCGGCGGCGGAAAAGATGTTATGTCCTATGTAACGGTGGAAAATATGCCCTCCGCCGATATTATCGTAAAGCTTACGGATATCGCCGAAAAAGCCAAGGAAGAGCTGAACTAATTTGCAAATGGGGGGACGGGATCTTCGTCCCGTCCCCCTTCCAGCTTGCTTTAAGTCAATCTGGGCTATGCCAGACAACTTAAGCCTTCCCCTTGAGGGGAAGGTGGCGCGCAGCGACGGATGAGGTGTTAAGATGCACATCTTGCCTGCCATTACACCTCATCAGTCTCCTTCGTCGACAGCTTGCCACTCGGCTTGCTCAATCATCGCGCCGGTTCGCTGGTGCTTCCGGCACTCGTTTCGCAAGCTTCCTCCACTTCGCTTTATCCGCCACAGGCGGCGCGAAGCTTCGGAACTCAAGGGGAAGCCGCTTAGAAAGCCTCCCTCCTGGGGCTCCGGAACCCCGACCCCGCCTGTGGCTCGGGAGCCGAGCGCCGCCTGTGGCGGATGAAGCGAAGGCGTACGAGGCTGGCGATACGAGCAGTGCGAGCGGCAGCGAGTAATGCAACGATTGAGCCAGATGGGGGGAAATGGGAGGGGGGGATGAGGCTGGCGAAATAAGCAGTGCGAGCGGCAGCGAGTAATGCGACGATTGAGCCAGATGGGATGGTGCCGTCCGCAGGCGGCTGAAGGTGTAAACAACCCTATATACCGTTGTGTTGCTTTATGCAAATCCTCAAAGCATTAATGCACCAGTAAGGAAATGACTCCCGATACCCCTATCGCTAAATCACAAAAAGGAGATACAACAATATGAACGTTAATGATGAACGGCAGCGGAGTCTGGACCAGCATAAAATCGTAAAAGTGGAGTATTTTATGCCGCGCGCCATCTACCCCAGGCTCCATGGGAAGAACGCCATCAAGGGGTATCACGGTTTCGGCGGCACCCTTCATATCGCCAAACTGACTACCGACCAAGGCGCAAGCGGCTGGGCCACCCTTTGCAGGCATATCCCCGAAGCGAAGCAGGTGGAGGACAAGCTCAAAAACATCTCCCTGGGCTCAATTTTCCGCGCCGATACCGGCATCCTAGACGACTCCCTGCTGCCCTTTGATATCGCGCTGCACGACCTGGCCGGACGCATTTTGAACATACCCGTCAGCCGCATGATTGAGGACAAGGCCGTAAACAGCGTTAAGGCCTACGACGGGGCCATTTATATGAACGATATTATCCCGGAGGATAAACCCTTCGGTCCCGATAAAGTGCTTGCCGACTGCGCCTATGACTACGCCTTGGGCCACCGCAGCATGAAAATCAAGATCGGCCGCGGCAATATGTGGATGGAGCACGATGCAGGCATGAAGCGCGACATTGAAATCGTACGCGCCGTGCACGAAGCCTTCCCGGATGTGATGCTGCTCGTGGACGCCAATGACGGCTATACCGTTGAAGACTGCTACGCCTTCCTGGACGGCATCGACAATGTGCCGCTTTACTGGTTTGAGGAGCCCTTCCGCGAGTGCGAAGAAAAAAACCGCGCCCTCCGCGAATACCTCAATAAATACCGGCCCGCCACGATGATCGCCGACGGCGAATCGTTTACCGATATCCCGCTGCTTCTGGACCTGGCGAAAAAGAAACTGCTGGATATCTGGATGCCGGATGTGTGCGGCTACGGCTTTACCGCCTGGCGCAAGCTGCTAAAGCAGATCAATCCCCTGGGCTATCTCTCCTCCCCCCACGCCTGGGGCGAAGTGGTCAAGACAAATTACTGCTGCCACCTGGCCGCGGCCTATCCCCAGTTCGTACCTATTGTGGAAACGGTGCTGGGTTACACCGAGGGCATTGATTACAGCGGCTACGCCCTGAAAAACGGCTTCTTTACTGTTCCAGAAAAGCCCGGCTTCGGCATGGACCTGATCTGGGCGGAAGAGGTAAAGTAACCGAGGGTCCCCATGGAACATCCGCATACGCGAAACCATTTTTCTCATAAAAGGATGGCTCCCGAAGGTTTCCAAAGGGCTCCAGAACACCGCCCCCGCCAGTGGCGGAAATGGGCGGTGTGGAGGAGGCTGGCGAAACGAGCAGTGCGAACGGCAGTGAGTAATGCGACGATTGAGCCAGATGGGTAGGAAAGCCCTTGGTCGCGTCCGCAGACGCGAAACCCTTCTTCCCGTATGTCTTACTCAAGGATGGCATCCGAAGGTTTCCAAAGGGCTCCAGAACACCGCCCCCGCCAGTGGCGGAAATGGGCAGTGTGGAGGAGGCTGGCGAAGCGAGCAGTGCGAACGGCAGTGAGTAATGCGACGATTGAGCCAGATGGGTAGGAAAGCCCTTGGTCGCACCCGCAGGCGCGAAACCCTTCTTCCCGTATGTCTCTCAAGGATGGCTCCCGAAGGTTCCAAGGGCGACCGGAAAGCCCTTGGTCGCGCCCGCAGGCGCGAAATCCTTCTTCCCGTACAACTTACTAAAGGATGGCTCCCGAAGGTTTCCAAAGGGCGACCGGAAAGCCCTTGGTAGCGCCCGCAGGCGCGAAACCCTTCTTTTCCCCTACAATCCATGGCCTTATTTCGTTAATCCTATTTAATAATGGGCCCGCCGTACCGGTTAATCCCGGTACAGCAGGCCTGTTTTCTTTATCCATCTGCTTATCTCAAAACCCTTCCCCTACCTCACCACCAGCCGCACCGGCAGAACCACCTTCTGCGTTGGGCGGTCCGGGTCCTCGATCCTGTTCAGCAGCAAATCGATCACCTGCCTGGTTTCCTCATCCAAATCTGTGGCAATGCTGGAGTAGCTGATGGGCAGCGCGAAAAAGCTTTGTATATTGTCAAACCCCACCATCTTCATGTTGTTTGGCACATGGCAGGCCGTTTCCCAAAGCAGCATATCGCTGAAAGCAAAAATCCCGTCATACGGTGTCTCCACGGCCTTCAGCGCCGCCTCCAGGCCGCCCTCCATTTCGAAGGGATAAATGATCAGCCTTGCGTCAAAGGGAAGCCCGGCCTCTTTCAGCGCGCGCACATATCCGTCATATCTTTCCCAACTGGTGGTTACATACTTGGCGCCGCAAATGTACAGAATCCTCTTGCATCCCAGGCTGATCAAATGATTGGTGGCCAGAAACCCGCCCGTCTCGTTATCCCATACCACCGCGTCCTCCTGCATTTCACGAAAGCTGCGGCCCACCAGCACGCAGGGCATATCATGCTTCTTTAATAGATCCAGCGCGGCGTGGCCCTTCTGGCTGGGGCACAGCACCACCCCATCCACCTTGCGGCTGATGGCAGTCTGTATAACCTCCAGCTCCTGGTCCTTGTCCTCATTGCTGTTCAGAATCAGCACTTGATACCCAAGCATCCTTAGAAGATGCTCCATCTTCTGCGTCTTCATGGCAAACAGCGGGTTGCCCAGGTTCCCGAATACCAACGCCACCGTGCGGCTGCGGCCGGAGCGCAGCGATTCCGCCAGCACGTTGGGCACATATCCCTGGCTGCGGGCGATTTCCAGTATTTTTGTTTTCGTATCCGCCGTGACCAGCTTTGAATCGCGCAGCGCCTGGGAAACGGTGTTGGCCGTTACGCCGGCTTCCCGGGCAATGGTCTTGATGGTGGGGCGGTTCGTTCTTCCCATGAGCATCTCCTTGGCCGGCTAACCCTTTTTCCGGATAGAATGAAAGATGAATAAATGGGATGCGGCCAGGCCGGTTCCCATGATTTGCTTCATTATATAGGTTTTCTTGGTGGGATACAAGTATCATGCAGAACCTGTTTCCCAAATCATTCAGACCAGTTATCAATTAAAATCTTTAATTGACCTTCGATGTTTTGAAAATCACAATCAAGATCAAGAGTCTTCACCCAAAACCTCTTTCCATGAATGGAGAACGTCTGATCTGGAACAAGCGATTCGTCCGTCTTAGCATAAAGCAACATGCCACTCACTGGTAAACCGGTATTGAGATGCTCATTTTCTACATAAGTCATAATTTGGTACAGATTACCTGAGTGTATCGTTTTTTTGTCATATAAGGAATTCGTTTGCATTGTATGATCATAATACTTTGCGTCGATGATTAGCGTTTTATTGGGCGCTCGTAGCGTTACATCAGTACGCATGACAGGTAGGCGTTCTAGAAATTCGCTCTCATCCAGGGCCCAATCTACAGTAGATGCCGCCACCCGGTATTGTGGATATTTTTCATGCAAATAAGCACGCAGGAAACGTTCATACAATGCGCTCATTCTCTGATCGTCCAAAAACTTTCGCAAGCGAATACCACTGCCTTGTTCTTTCATTAGCAGTCCGTTTTCTATCATATAGCATATTTCCATCAGCATGCGATAAGTCTGATTGCTTCGATTATATTGCAAACTTCCCCACCGAACAAAATGGAGATCGATTTCTTGTACATTACTAAAGAAAAGCAGTATCCTTTTAATTGCCTGCTTGGATTCGCGCCTGACTTCATTGGCGCGAATCATTTTCAAGGCGGTTGACTTCAGTATACGATTTACTTCTGTATCTTCTGAGTATTCATCAAAAACACATTCAAGTTTTTGTCCGCGATTTTGTAACTGTCGCATATTAGCAGTCAGTTCAATCTTACCCCGGAGTGCAGATAGATTGTCCCTAGCCGGTCGATAATCATGTACAAGGCCCCGACGTACCTGATTTGCCATGCCTCGTGACAAGATTTCCGCAAACAGGTCACAAGCGTGCTCAAAGGTTTCTTGTGCAATCTGTTGGTAACCATCCTCACGAAGTACCTGATAAGCATATGCAAGCATGTAATAAATATTTTGTATTCGAATCATTGCAGAGCTCTCCGAAGTAGCTGCGATTCCTGTTCAACTTTACTACGATTATCAAACCAATATTCCTTGAGCAGCGGTGTCAATTCATATTCGACAACTTGTTTCAGCCATTCATCGGTAACACCTTCCTCAGGCGCGCACAAAAAGCTATGCCCAATCAGAAAACCGTCACCGAGTGATTCATCCGCAATTATCTCTTGATTCAGCTTTATAATAGCCTCAACAAGTCGCGTATATTTCGGGTTATCGGTTTCCTCCAGCATCTCCTGGAAACCTACATTACCGAATGCTGGTTCCATGCGAAAGAATGAAAACCTGCGACGCAAAGCATAATCCATCATTGCAAGCGAGCGGTCTGCCGTATTCATCATGCCAATTATATAAACATTTTCCGGTACAAAGAATGTTTCTCCTGCATATAGCAACATCAGACGATACTTATCGCCTCGCTTGTCCTTTTCCAGCAGCATCAGAAGCTCACCAAAGATTTTACTGAGATTTCCACGGTTGATTTCATCAATAATGAAATAATAATCGTTTTCGGGATCATCCTGCGCAGTTTTGCAAAAGCGGTAAAAAGGTCCTTGTTTGATTTCAAATCCGCCTTGATCATTGGGACGGAATCCTACAATAAAATCTTCATAGCCATAGCTTTGATGAAACTGCACCATCTGAACACGATTTGGGTCTTTTACACCCATTAAGGAATACGCAAGACGCTTTGCAACAAAAGTTTTACCTACACCGGGAGCACCTTCAAGGATGATATTCTGTTTATATTGAAGTAAAGCACAAAGCGTGTCATATTGGTCCCCATCCATGTAAACCTCACGCAGGAAGTCATCACGGGTGTAGATATCTATTTTATCCTGTTTTGATGGGATAACTGGCGGTATATCCTCAATCGAAAAGAGTTCCTCGATCTTTTTGATATCTTCTACATAAGTTGTAAAGTCCAGCAGCGATTTTCGAGCTGTCTTTACAGGCATAGCCCATTCACCGCTATTTGTCCAGCGCATAACACGGACATTGCGATATGATAAACGTGTTTCATCATACCGATAATCGGACAAAACAATGCCACGGCCAACCAGCTTATCCTGACCGATAACGGCATACACAATATCTCCAATTTGCATTTCATGTATAAACTGCCATAGTATCAGGGAACGACTCATGGGGTTCGCATTATCATCATATACTTCACGCATTTTATCGGCCATGATTTTTCTCGTGGGGTACTCTATCGGATTACGTAGTTCATCATACCCAATCAAAACCACATTTTTATCAAGGCATTCCTTCCAGTAATCCATATTATTTTCAGGGGCATAAATCCAGTAATGAACCTCACGTACTTCCTTATCTTTATCCTTCCGTTTTTGCGCATTGATCTTGACCCATTTGGTGACTATTGCGCCGGCAATGGCCTCATCCATCGGTGCAGTAAGTCCTTTTTTCGTTAATGTCCAGTGACCTCTTTCCATATTGTCAATGTATTCTTCATAGGCAAGATAGTTACGTGCCCATGCTACATCATTGCGAAATTGACCCGTTCCCGTTTTTTCATGAACCGGCTCTGTAATTTCCTTACCAAGTTCCATATCTTTAATGATCTGATCACAAGCTTGTTGCGGGGTTGCGGAACCTCCCAGCTCGCGCAATGACTGCAATAATGGTGCAAACCAACGGATAAATCGAGCCTGAGAAGAAGGAGCAGCAATGTTTTCCGTCGTCTGGGTCCAAGCTTCCAACGATAGTTCGGCAAAGGAGTGAACAACCATATCCTCCTGCCTAAATGCATTATTGCATATGTTAACCATAGTTAGATAATCCTTACCGGATGGCACATCCTTTGGTACCTCTATATCTAATAGGCCTGACTGAGATAACTGCGCAAGATAGCTACGGTTCCGCTCATCCAGATTCAAATAGGCATTTGCACGAATCCAATACAAGCCCATTGTCAGATTCCACTTGACCTTCTTTTGTGCACGAACCGTGTCAAACCAACGAACAAAGTCCTTAGAAGACGTTCTGTCAGGATGGTCAGCATATACTATTGCACATCGAAACATTTCCCACAAATTTTCAATATCGTCTGCCTTGCGATCTTTTTCCCCCATAAAAAACCAAGCACTCATATTATTCAGCACAGGAATACCGTCGAAAGCACTTGGCAGAGGCTCCGTGATATTTAGAGCAGCGCAAAGCTTTTTTGCAATTGCAATACGGTTCTGGTTGGTAATTCCACGATTAAAACATCCAAATACAGTGAATGGACAGATATCCTTCAGTATTGCACCATTCTCCAAAAAAGGGTTTTTCATGCCAAGTTCATAAAAAACATTACTCAAGATGTTAAGTAAGCCTTCACGATTTTTCTGATAGTCGAGTAATCTATTGGCAAGCAAAGTATAAAAAGGTATCCAATCAAATTGATGAATCAAAGTATGTTGCCTCCTTAGCAATAGGACTTCACAGCCTACAAAACCTAGGTAAGCTAGATATGTTCTCAGTGTACCGAAATCACTGTTCAACATTCACTATTTGGTGTCTTATGGATATCAATATATTATCACAGATTTTGGCATAAACAAGCATTATACTGGGATTTCATCTTCTCCACAGGTAGGTAATGTGGTATAATTTTGCAATAGACAAAAAGGCATGAGTT
The DNA here is from genome assembly GCA_023416585.1 of Bacillota bacterium. Classification (GTDB taxonomy): domain Bacteria; phylum Bacillota; class Clostridia; order Christensenellales; family Aristaeellaceae; genus JAEWAH01. The sequence continues at coordinate 34,182 of JAEZHM010000098.1, read as the reverse complement.
CAATGACTCAAGTAAATATTCAAGCGCATGAGGTGATATGAATGAATAATTATTATCCGTTAGCAAAAAGGCTTTCACAAGGTAGCAACGAAGAAGTAACTTTGACCTTTTCCGAAATAGAAGATATTCTTGGTTCAAAACTACCTGACAGCGCATATAGGTATAGAGCGTGGTGGGCAAATGACATAAGCCATACACAAGCTAATGCTTGGATGGAAGCCGGGTACTCTACATCAGATTGCCCGGATCTGTTAACAAGCCATAAAGTGAGATTTTCAAAGAATCACGATAAATGAAATACCCTTAGCTAATACTGCAAGGCTAAATCTATTCATACGCCCTCTTCCCAATTTTCCACCTTCTCAAACACCACTGTCTTCATTTTCAAGGAAATCTTCCCCACCTGATAGCTGTACTCCAGCAGTTCCTTCTTGTAGTTTAGGAATGAATGATCGATGGCAACACCTGCAACTTGCCCGATCTCGTCAAAAGACAGGGTGAACGTATCCCGGCCGTCGCTCTGGACGTATTTCCATAACAGATCATATTTGCTTATCACGTATCGCCTCAAATCAACAAAAAATATTGTCGGAGAAAAAGATCCTTCACTTCGTTCAGGATGACATCCAGCAGATTTGGTTTCACTTTCAGGGTTAATGCTACAGTATCAGATTTTCATAAAGCCGAAAATTTCTACAGCTCCACTTCCGTCCATTCCTTCAAAAACGCAAGCTGTTCCGGGGTGTGAAACCAGTGCTCCCCATTTTCCATAACGGTAAGTTTGGCGTGATAGCGCTTTGCGAAATCATCCACTGTGGCGCGGTCCGTTAGGTTGTCTTGGCCCGCATACAGGATGGATGTAGGCACATTCCAGCTGGTTATGGGGTGGCTGCGCACATAGGTTAGGTATTCCCAGGAGAGCGTTTCACCAAAGCCGGTTTGAATCTGCCCTTCCCGCTGAAGCTGCTCTTCCGAGACCTGCGATAGCAGCATCATGTTTTGGATCAGCTTCTCCATGTCCAGGATGGGCGAAACGAAAAGGCATTTTTGAATGGGCTCATTGGCAAAGCTGAGCATGCTGAACCAGGCACCGATGCTGTTGGCGCGGATGGCGATATTGTTAAAATGCTGCTTTGCGTAGGTCATGATAGATTGAAGCTCCGGCACCACGTTCCACGGGAGCATTTGAACGCCGCCGGACTTCCGCTCACCATGTTCGGGAAGGTCGATGGACAGCACCTGCCAGCCAGAAAGGGTTGCGGTTTTGGCGAAAGAGGCCGCGTCTTCCTTGCAGCCATATTTACCGTGTATAAACAAAAACACTTTGTTTGATTCCACGCCGTAGAGGACGGCAGGAATGTGATCAAGCATAAACTTTCGTACAATCATATACTTCACCCTGAATGTTGAAAATCCTTGCCACTCAAAGATTCTTCGGCCGCTTCGCTTCCCTCAGAATGACACGGCCGGGGTTTTTCCTACTCATTAAGAAGCCATTTGGGAACGAATGCAAATCTTCCTTTCCCTCAAAGTGAATTTACAATTTCATCGAAAATAAATTCCGAAAAGCACTCACAGATTACTTTTTCGAAATTGGCAGAATCAAGATATGTTTTTAAGTACGGCACGTATATCCTATCCCCTGATTTCGTACGTCCATATATGATCTTTAGCTTTTTAACTGCCCAATTCACTGATGTAGCTGCATTATATCCTACAGCATCCATCATTGACTTCCAAATTTCATCAGAAACAGAAAGCGTAATTTTTAGGTATTCATTCATTTCATTGTTTTTTCTTATTGTCTCTTTCATGCTTCTTTCGTAAATATCCAATTGTTCAGGATCATTACACCATTTCTTGATGTCGTTCATATATTCTGCAACATCTGGATCATTGGTCATTCTTACCACCCTTTTTAATTTGATGGGTATACCAAGTGACACGAATTGGCCAATGCTGGCTTGCTCTATCAGTGCGCTGATTCGCTACCTTTACCATCACCTGTTTTGTAAACTCTCTGTCCAACTTATTGCCGCCGTAGGCAGCGGCCGAACAACGGAACCCATTTCGCTAGCCTCCTCCACACCGCACATTTCCGACACTGTCGGAGGCGTTGTGAAGCCTTCCCCTGGAGGGGAAGGTGACACGCAGTGCCGGATGAGGTGTTGAGTTTTGACTCCTGCTCTTCAATTACCACCTCATCAGTCGAATTCGTCAGCAGCTTGCCACTCGGCTTGCTCAATCGCCGCGCCAGTTCGCTGGCGTTTCTGGCGCTCGTTTCGCAAGCTTCCTCTTCTTCGCTTCATCCGCCACTGACGGAGCGAAGACTCGGAACTCCAAGGGAAGCCTTTGTGTACGCTCCACCCGCAGTCTTGGTATTCAATCCAAGCATATTATTTTTCTGAGCAGTATTAGCCTCAGTACTACTTCCGCCCCTACTTATACAGCTTCACATACTTCTTCATGACATACGCTTCCTGGCCGCCAAACACGGTCTGGTACCACGTACCGTCCGCCTCTTTCAGCCACAGAAGCATTCCGTTGGGCAGCTTCCCCAGCGATTTGGAAGACTTGTCAGGCTTTGCCCGCATGTTCAGCTTTGTGCTGCCGCCCGTTTTCACCGTGCCTATCAGGCAATCCCCGGCGTAGTCCGTTTTGTATACGATGGCGTGCATGGCTTCGTCGATGGCAGCGAAGTTATCGGCAAACCATTTGCTCTTGTACGTGCCTTCAAATACCGTTTGCACCTTGCCCTCTCGGTGATTTAGCGCAATTTTCACATAGACATTGTCCGTGCCGGTGAAATCGCAGTCATAATACCCTTCCAGCACAAGGGTATTGCCGTTCCAGGAATAGCGCTCGCCGATGCCGGTCAGGGCGCTGCTAAGCTGGTAATTATAGATGCGCTTATTTTCGGGATGAAGTGTATACGAGCTCAGCTTGTCGGTGCCCTGTGCCTTAACAAACTTATCCTTATCCCACAGAAAATAAGTGGAATAGGTGTTGTTGGCGCCGGATACCCTCAAAGCCTCAATATCCAGATAGCCGTCAAAATTGAGGTCAATGAAATTCAATGCCTTCGTATACTCCCATTGCTCCTGGGTGGAGGATAGGAAAAGGTCATCATTGATCACGCCGGCGCTGCTTGTTACCGTAAGCTGAAAGATAGGAAAGCCGTCATCATCCTGCGCTACCCTGCCGGTGGGGTACAGGCTGAAGGTCATTTCAGGAAGGGAATCATGTATCTTGGCCGTGGTTGTGTAAGCGGCCTCTTCTGCCCCGGCCTTCAACATGGGAAAGGCAAAAACCGAGGGCAATGCCAGCAGTAGACCTAAAAAGATGCAGAGGATGCTGCGGATTGGTTTTTTCACAGGCGTCGCCCTCCTTGTTTTTTGTGTATTCATGGTCGCGGCTTGCTTGCCGGATGCATGAAAGCGGCATAAGCGGTCATTCCATCCATAAAACGCCGGGAATTGCATGATTCTTCCATAAGCGGATTATATCACAGGACCATTTATTTACAAAGGGCAATGTCTAAAGATTTTCCCCCGTCAGCCTGTCCGCCTCCAAAACACCCATGGCAAAGATTTGAAGGGCTTTCATAAAATTGTCGATGTCCAGCGCCTCATCCGGGCAGTGCGCCCCGCCGTGGCCAGGGCGGAAAAGACCGCTTCCCTGGCGTTTTAACCCCCCCAAGCCAAAGCCCAGGGCGTGTGGGAACTTCCGGGCATACGTGCCCCCGCCCATCACATACGGCACGGCGCTTTTCCCCGTGCAATCGTTATACACCTTTGTCAGCGCATCCACCAGCGGATGCTCCCTGGGAAAGTAATTGGGCTTGCTGTCCCGAAGGCACGCAAAGCCAAAGCCATGGTCGGCGCACGCGTTTGCCATGGCCTCCTGAAGCTTATCGGAACCCGCGGTTACGCAGTAGCGGATATTCAACTGAAGGCAAACGTGCCTGTCGCGCAGGTGAAGAAGGCTGCCCACGCAGGTAAGGTCGCCCGAAACATCATCCCGCATGCGTATGCCAAGCTCCGCGCCGTATATATCGCCTGTGACGGCGCAAAGGAAAGCCATTAGGCCGGTGTCCCCTTCCTCCAGGATATTTGAATCCAGCAGCGCGCGCAGAAGTTCATGGATGGCGTTTACGCCCCCCTGGGGAAACGCCGCGTGGCAGGGCTTGCCATGGGCGAAAAGCCGCACCGCATCCCCTTCGCGTTCCATACCGATAGATTCGGGCAGGCGCGCAAGGCCTTCCAATACACGGGATGATCCCCGAAGGGTAATCTCCGCAAAGCCGGGCACCACATTGGCGGCGGTGCCTCCGGAAAGGGACAGGATATCAGGCGATACACAATCAAGAGATGTGATTTCGGCTTCCAGTATGCCCTTTTCGCCGTAGCAGACAGGGAAGTCGCAATCCGCGATCATGGTAAGGTCAGCCGCAGGGTGGCGCTCAAGATAATACTGAACATCCTTCATGCCGTGCTCTTCGTCGCAGCCAACGAACAGCTTCAGCCCGCAGCGGGCTTTTATGCCAAGGTCCTGAAAGCACCGCAGCAAGTACAACAAACCAACCGTGGGGCCCTTGTTGTCGTCGGCGCCTCGCCCGATCAGAAAACCGTCCTTCAGGGTGGGATGGTAGGGCTCAAAATCCCAGCCCTCCCCTTCGGGAACAACGTCCAGGTGGTTCCAGAAGGCGATGGTCTTGTCTTTTTCTAAAAGCCAGGCCGCGGCACAGTGGTTGTCAAAATTCTCGACCGTAAAATGAAGCCGCCGGGCAATTAAAAGGTAGGCGTCCAGGGCATCCTTGCAGCCCTGCCCGTAGGGAAATGATTCGTTGCCGTACTCCGCGACGCTGCGGATGGAAACCAGGGTTATGATGTCGTTTACCATCTGATCGCGGTGGGATTGAAGCCAGGCACCGATTTTTTCATACAGGGCGGTATCCATGATGTTTCCTCCTTGGCAGAAATAGATAGAAAGAGAGCGGGAGTTTTCTTCTCCCGCCCGATATGGCTTTTTGATTAGGGATTGTTTTTGTTAAATCCCTAAGATACAAACATCGCCCCAAAGGATGATAAAGTCCATTGACCTCCTTCCGCCGCCTGCGGGCGGCACCTCCCTCCAAGAGGGAGGCTTTGGGAAAGGCTACTCTTGGAGGAGGCTGGGGTAGGTCTGCGGCCTCACGGCAGCGGATTGCCGGCTGCCAGGTACAGGCTGTACCATTCGGGCCTGGTCAGCGTTACATCCGCCGCCTTCACGATGTCCAGCAGACGCTGTTCGTTGGTTGTGCCCACGATCGTTTGCATTTTGGCCGGGTGGCGCATGATCCATGCCACGGCGATGGCCGTATCGGTCACGCCCTTCTCCTCCGCCATGGTCCTGATCAATGCATTCAGCTTTTGATACTTGTCGCTATTTAGGAACGGTCCCTCGAACCAGCCGTGCTGGAAGGGCGACCATGCCTGAATGGTGATCTTGTGCAGCCGGCAAAAGTCCAGCACACTACCGTCGCGCATAACAGCCTGATCGTTTAATGTGTTCACGTTGATGCCCGTATCCACAGGGCCTGTGTGGGCAAGGCCGAACTGCAATTGGTTCGCGATCAGCTTGCCTGGCAGGAAACAGTCAAGCAGAGCCAGTTGGGCTGCGTTTTGATTGCTTACGCCAAAATGCTTTACCTTCCCGCTTTTTTCAAGCAGGGTAAAGGCTTCGGCTACTTCCTCGGGGTCCATCAGCGCGTCCGGCCGGTGCAGAAGCAGTATATCCAGTTCGCTTATTTTAAGCCGGTCCAGTATCCCGTCCACAGCCTTTACAATATGCTCTTTGGAGGCGTCATAATAGCCCTTGCAGATGCCGCACTTGCCCTGCACCAGCATGCGGCCGCGCATGCCGGGGTTGTTTTTCAGGATACGCCCAAAAAGGCGTTCCGACTCGCCGCCGCCGTAGATATCGGCATGGTCGAACAGGTCGATGCCGTTATCCAGCGCCGTTTGAATCAGCGATTCTGCCTTTTTCTCCTCCATGCCGGAAATGCGCATGCACCCAAGCGCGATGGGGGCGGATGCAAGGCTTGTACCCAGCGGAATCTTCTTCATAGGTTTCCCTCCCGTCAGCTTTTCACGGCCCCGGCCGTCAAGCCGTTGATAATATGTTTCTGGCAGGCGCAGTATACCACAAGCACCGGCAGCAGCGCCAGCAGGTAAGCGGTAAACGCCATGGGATAATCAAAGGAGTATTCGGTCTTGAAGTTGTACTGGAAAAGCGGCAGCGTCCACATGTCACGGGATTTGTTCAAAAGGAACAGCGGCAGCATGAAATCGTTCCAGTACCAGAGGATGTCCATGATGACCAGGGTGGAAATCATGGGCTTGATCAGGTGGATGACGATGCTGAAATACGTCCTCAGCACATTGCAGCCGTCTATCTGCGCCGCCTCTTCTATTTCAATCGGCAATGCCCGGATATAATTCACAAACAGAAACGCGCCGCGGGTTAGGCTGAAGGTGATGTATAAAAGGATCAGGCCCCACTGGTTCATCAGCTTCAGCGCCGCCATCTGTTTCACGATGGGCAGCAGTATCACCTGGGAGGGGATGAACAGGCCCAGCAGCATGTATACGTAGAGAAACTTATAATAGCGCTTTTTTAAGTTGCGGGCGATGGCGTAGCTGACCAGCGGCACGAACACGGCGACGACGCTCATGGAAAGCACCGATACCAGCACGCTGTTGCCCACGTAGCGGAAGTAATTCTGGCTTTTGAGCAGCGCCTGCACGTTGTCAAGGGTAAACGCCTTGGGCAGCGCGAAGAAGTTTTGGCTTGCCTCCTCCAGCGTTTTGAAGGAGTTGATGATGACCAGGTATATGGGAAAAAGGATCACCGCAAGGCCGATGAACAGCGCGATGTTGCGCAGCGAATGCCACAAGAGCTTTTCCGCGGGATTATTCAGCATGCCCTGGCCTTTATGCTTTCCGGCATTTATTTTTACCGTTGTCATGCCTTGTTCACCCCGCTTCTGGAGGATAGCGCAAGCTGCACCATAGACAGCGCCGCGATGACGATGAACAGCAGCACAGCCTCGGTATTGGCTACGCAGAAGTTGGGCGTATCGCCGAACGCATCCTGGTAGATCTTGATGCCGATGAGCATGGTGGACCGCGCCGGGCCGCCCCCGGTAAGCGCGAAGGCGTAGTCAAAGGCCGTGATGCCGCTTTTGAGCGCGAGGATGGCGTTCACGCTGATGGTGGGCACAAGGTAGGGCAGCGTGACGTAACGGAACTGGTTGAACATGCTTGCGCCGTCGATCACGGCGGATTCGTACAGCTCGCCGGGTATAGACTGCAAGCCGGCCAGGAAGATCACCGTCGGCATGGCCAGCGCCTGCCACAGGTTCACAAACAGGATTGCGTACAGAGCCTGGCTTTTAACGCCCAGCGGCGACTTGAACGCTTCGCCCAAGCCAAGCAGCGAGACCAAACCGGGCAGCGCGCGGTAGAAAATCTGGTCCCATATGAGGGCGATGGCCACGGAGCTGATCATGGCGGGGAAAAAGTAAATGGACTTGAAGAACGTTTTGAAGCGCTTGACGGAGTTGATGGCCACTGCCAGCATAACGCCCAGCACGACCGTGCCCAGCACCATCACCAGCGCGTAGCGCAGCGTAATGAACGTGGAATCGAAAAAGCGCTTGTTGCTAAGTACCTTCACATAATTGGAAAGGCCGATAAAATCGTAGGAGCGGGCCAAGCCATCCCAGTTTGTGGCGCTGTAGAAAAAGCCCATGATAACGCTGTAAATGTAGAAAAACGTATACAGCACAAGAGCAGGAATGGTGATGATAAGAAACGTTGCCTTATCCGCGTTGAACCGTTTCCAGCGCATGCAGCCACATCCCCTTACATGTAATGATCAACCGGTCAGGTGGCCTGACGGAAGGGGGGCGGCATGAAGACTCATGCCGCCCCGGCACCATTGGTTGCCCAATGCGTGATTAGTTTGCAGCAGCCGCCGCGATGGCTTCGTCAAGACCGGTGATGTAGGCATCCAGGTCGCCGTCCAGCAACAGGCCCTGAACAACGTTGTAGATCTCGGTGGTCACCTGGGTGATGACCTTGGAGCCGTACCAGTCGCACACAACGCCGGTGGCAGCCTTTTCGATGACGGGATTCAGGCGCGGGTCGGAATAGGTGGTGCCCAGTATGCAGGAGGGCGCGCCGTCGATATCGGACCAGGCCTGGGCGTTTTCGGGCCGGGACAAGAACTCCAGGAACTTCAGTCCGGCTTCCTTCTGCTCAGGTGTGGCGGAAGCGCTGATGCAAAGAGCGGCATCCACGCCGGTGAGCAGCGGGCTTTCATCATACACGTCGCCGGGTATCGGGAAGGCGCCCAGGTTCATGTTGGGATTGGCGATCATAATGGTGCCGCGGGCATAGGAGCCGGTGATGCACATGGCGGCTTTGCCACCCGCGAAGTTTTCCCACATGACGGTGTCTGCGGTACCCATGGGATCGGGCAGCGCGTAGGTGCGGAGCTTGAGCATGCGCTCGCCGATCTTCTTGAAGGGCTCGGCGTTTTCGGCAATGGTGGCCTCGCCTTGTACGACCTTCACGATGTAATCCACAATGCCGGGATAGGTGGCCTGGGACAGCGCCTGGTAGTTATGGCCCACGCGGCCGGCGGCCTTGTCGCCGAAGGAGAAGGGCACGATGCCGGCGGCAACCAGCTTGTCGCACACGGCCATCAGCTCATCCCACGTTTTGGGAAGCTCTGTAATGCCGGCCTTCTCAAAGATATCAATGTTGTAGAAAATCGCCATGTAGTTCTGGCTGAGCGGCAGGGCGTACGTTTTGCCGTCGGTATTGATGGCCAGATTGATCATGCCGGGGTTCACGCGGGACAGGAAATCCTGGCCCTCCAGGCACTCGATGTAGCCATTGGCGATCTTTTGCTTGAACTGCATCTGGGTAGGATAATCGGAAAAGAGGGGCGGGATGTCGCCGGTGGAAATGCGCTGCATCAGCACGGTGCCGGCATCGGGAACAGTGTTCATTTCGATTACGATACCCGGGTTTTCAGCGTTGAACTTTTCGATGGCCTGCGCATAAGCGCGCTGCGGGCCTTCCTCCATCTTCTGCTGGAAGAACTCGACCTTTGTCTCCGCCAGCGCCATGCTTACGCTCAGCACCATGCAAAGGGTCAAAATGGCAGCCAGAACCTTCTTCATGGAATGGTCCTCCTTTTCAATTGCGTGATTCCCTCACGCCGCCGTTTGTGATGAAAGCATTGTACCGCGACGGCGTCGCGGAAGCATGTAGCAAACATGACATAACGGATACGCAATTGATGACTAGTTGGGCCTTATAGAATAAAAAAGGCACACCGCTTAATCTTGAGCAGCGTGCCGATTTGCAGAATAGATAAGGAAAAGAATCGCCAAATCCGTGCAACGGTACAAAGGCCAGGTATAGGGGCGACCGCCTCGGTCGCCTGTTTCTTATACAAAATATCACGGGCGGTCGCCCCTACACACTGGAAGGCTCTTTATGTACTACCCCATCCTCCTCAAGCGGGAGGCTTTCCAAAAGGCTCCCTCTTGAGGGGGCTGTCGCCGCAGCGACTGGAGGAGGAAAGGGTAAAGCCTATGTCATGCCCCACCGGTATGTCCCCTCGCCAGGCTCACAGATATCATTCAATTAACTACGACGCGCTCGTTACCTTGTTCGTCATCAAATCAAGGATCAATTGATCCGCTTGCGCCATGCCGTCGCGGCCGACGCTGCCCAAGTTGTCGATGGTCTTTTCCACATCGCTGTCCACGATGCCGTCGATGTCCGGCACATACACGTTATTCATGGCCAGTACGGCACACTGCACCGCGGCGCTCACCGCGGTGGCCACCTTTACCGCGCAGCCCGCCTTGGCGCCGTCGCAGACCATGCCGGTAATATTTGCCACCATGTTTTTAATGGCGTACTGTATCTGCTTTTCATTGCCGCCCAGCACATACAGTATCCCGCAGGACGCGCCTACCGCGGCCGCAATGCCACAGCCGCACAGCGCGCTTAATCTGCCGATGCCGCGCTTGATATGAATGGTGATCAGGCAGGACAGCGCCACCGCCCGCAGAAGCTTTTCCTCCCCCGCGCTGCTCTTTTGCGCAAAGACCGTTACCGGGAGCATGCACACAAGCCCCTGGTTTCCGCTGCCGGCCACGCTCATCACCGGCACGCTGGCGCCGGCCATGCGCGCGTCGCAGGCCGCCGCGGTCGTGGCCACGGCGCAGGTGCCCATGTCGGAACCCAGTATATTGCTGCTGGTGCCGGTGCAGGCGATGTTATGCCCCACCGACATGCCATAGCCGCCCTGCAGGCCTTTCCTGGCCGCGGCCAGGTTCATATCGATCCCCGCCTGTAAAAATTCCAGCTTATCAAGCGGTACCGTTGTAATGAACCGCCATATGCCGTGCACCGACGTATCGGCGGCTTCCCCTTTTGCCTGACCGGGCTCCGAAAGCTCCTCATGCTTTAAAACCTTATCGTCCAAAATAAGGTCCGTCACCTGGGTATGGCTGCGCCTGATAATCGCCGTGGCGCTGTGGCCTTCGCCAAATACCCGCACTTCTATATACAGCGGCTCGGCATCCTGCTTCTGTTTTACCGTAATTCGGCCTTCCTCGATCAAACGCCGGCCTTCCGCCTCGTGCTCCTTCGTAACGTCCCGCAAAACTTCCAGGCCCACATCCGTGCGCCCGCAAAGCGCGCCAAGCGCCGCGGCAATGGGCAGCCCGGCCATGTCGCTTCCCGGTATGCCAACGCTCATGGCGTTTTTCAGTATGTTCCGGCTGCCAAGCACTTCCATGCGCTCCACATTTGCGCCCAGTGTTTTTTTCGCCCATGCCGCGGCATACGCTACGGCAACAGGCTCCGTACAGCCAAGCGCAGGCAGCACCTCTTTGTGAAGCAGCGCATCATAATCCGTCATTCATAAGCTCCCCCTATCGTTTATTAAGCCAGATGTCTGTTTTGTACCCTGCCTGCGTTTCCCTGTAAACGCTTGGCGTCATGCCAAAGTGCTTGCGGAAAAGCTGTATGAACTGGGACGCGTCCCCATAACCACATTCCCCCGCAATGTTCATTACGCTTTTCTCGCGGGATGACAGCATTTGGCAGGCATGTTCCATGCGGACCTTGGTCAGGTAGTTTTTAAACGATGTACCCGTCTTCGCCTTAAACAGCCGGCTAAGATACGAAGGGTTCAGGTACAGGCGGCTTTCCGCCAGCTCCTTCAAGGCAATGTTTTCGCCGAAGCGCTCGCCCACGTACTGCTTTAAATAATCCACCACCTGATCAGCGTTGGAGACGGAAACACGCTCGTTCAGCGCGCAGACCTGCGTGATCAGCGCGTTCAGCCGAGCAATGAGCGCCGCGGGGTTTGAAAAATCATCCGCCTTGATCTTCACCTGAAGCAGCTCCGCATCCATGGCGCCATTTTCCGAAATAGCCTGGGCGATGGCGCAATTCATGAAGGCGCAAAGCCGGTTCAAAGTATCCTGCAGCGCGGCCAGGGATACGTTCTTTGTTTTGATGACCGTCTGAACGGCCTGCCTGGCCAGCGCGGCGGCCTGATCCGCCTTGCCCTGGGATAGCAAGATGGAAAACTCGGAAATATCCTTGGGGCCGGGCTCGCTTACATAAACCGCCTGCTCCTTGAGACTTCCGTAGCAGATGATGCTCTCGTCGCGCAAAAGCCTGTAATTTTGCGCAATCTGCGCCTGCTCATAGGCATGGGGGCTATCCTTGGCGCAGCATAGCCCGCTCATGGCCATGCGCGTTTCCATGCCGCTATAGCTCAATGCCTTTTGAAGAGCATCCAGCATTTCAAGACGCGATTTGCGGTCGGGGCCAGGCCCCTTGTACCGTACGAAAACACACAGGTCGTTTGCCCGTATGGGGAAAATATCGAATTTTATGCCGTCTGTCATGCCGAGCCTTGTTTGAAGCTCGCTTTCCACCCGTAAGCCGGGGGCGGTAAAGCCGAACACGCGAAATACCATACAGCTGTCATATGGCTCATCCGGCTCCCATTCCTGCGCCTGCGAGCTTAGCCACATTTGCAGCCGGCTTAAATAAAGCTGCCTTCGCATGCTTTTGCCATCGCTGCGCAGCGCCTGCTCCTCCGCGCTGCGCTTGCGCTTTTGCTCACAGTACTCCTGCGCCCTTACCAGCGCGTCGCAAAGCTTGTCGTCATCCACAGGCTTTAAAAGGTACTCGCGCACGCTCATGCGGATGGCCGACTGGGCGTATTCAAACTCGCTGTAGCCCGTGATCATGATCATGTAGGTATCGCAAAAGCGCTTTGAAATGTGCTCCGCCAGGGTAAGCCCGTCCATCAGCGGCATCCGGATATCCATCAAAACCACGTCGAAGGAGGCCTGCTCCAATAAAGAAAGGGCATGCACGCCGTTTTCAGCCTCGGCGACGTATGCGCCCTGCTGCCATAGCAGCACGCTTTGGCGCAGCGCCTTGCGGGCGTAGTATTCATCCTCCACCAGCAAAAACCGCATGATTACCCTCCTCCCTTTGGGCCCCTTCGGGCACCCTTCATTCCCCTTTAGGATTTTGAAAACGCGTCCAGCAGCGCCGCCCACAGCGTTTGCTCATCCCCACTGATCAAAAACGCACCCACCGCATCGCTGAAAAGTGACACGGTTTCCAGCGAAAACCGGCTCTTGAGCCAGTTGGCGTTGTCGTAGCTTTCAATGTGCTCACTCATCCGCTTCGTGACGGGGTTTTCCTGCTTTACGCCCTCAATGCAGCTTGGCCCCATATCCAGCGACGCGTACAGCGTGCTGTTTTCAGGCTCCGTAAGATAGTTTAAAAAGGTCAGCGCCTCCTCCCGGTAAGGGGACGCGCTGGATACGCATATGGCCGTGTCGATGCTGGAAAGCATCACCCGCCTATCCTCCGTTTCCCCCGGGAAGGGGAACACATCCATTTGTATGCCTGTTTCAAAGCTGCTGATGGTGTTCATGGCATAGCTGCCAGAAATCATCATGGCCGCGCCGCCATTTGCAAAGCTTTCGCAGGCGTCATAGTAGGTGTAGGCCTTCTCCCCCTGCGCCTGGCTGTATGTGTACAGCGTGCGGAACAGGCGTAGCACCGAAAGTATCTTTTCCTTTGTATCCGGCGGCACTTGCTTTTCGTGAAGCTTTTGCATCGTGCCAAGATAATCGTCGGTAAGCGTGGCCAGCATCATCTGGGCAATATGCGACATCCGCCCGTAATCGCGTATGCAAAACACCATGGGCAGCACGCCGCGAGATTTCAACGTATCACATAGCGCAATAAACTCGCCCACAGTCTTGGGTACCTTAACGCCCATAGCATCGAATATCTCTTTGTTGTAGTACACTTCCATGCAATTGTAGTTGATGGGAAGCGCGAAAATTTTCCCGTCGCTTTGCCTGGCCATGCTCGTGGCGCGCGGGCTGACCTTTTGCATAAAATTTTGCCCGGTAAGGTCAATGACGGTGCCTTCCGATACCATCACGGCAAAGTTGCGCTGGGTAGGCCAGTCGGTAAACAAATCCGGCACATCGCCGCTGCGTATGCGGGCCACCAATAATTCCTGGGTGTTGGGCACATTGCGCTGGAACAGCTCTATGGACGGATGATTCTTTGAAAAGCGCTCGATCACCGCCGTAAAGCCGGTCATCGCCTCTTCCCGCTGCTGATAAAACTCCAGCGTGACAGCCTGCGGCGCTTTCTTTTTTTCGCCCGCCGGCGGATCATACAGGCCGAAAAAATATGCAGCGACAGCAAGCAGCGCAAGCAGCAGCGCCAGTATGAGCAGCCGGTAACGCTTCATGATATCGTCCTCCTTTTCCCATTATACGTTCATTCCCTTTTTGGGTATAGAACATTCATGACCTAAACGATACGGCAATCATGACAATCGGCGAAAATCGCTTGCTTCCCCTTTTCCGCGCGCTTATACTTGGCCTTAAGGAAAAACCGGGGCCATTCCCCGGGGAAAGAGGATTTTTTAGTGAACAAGCGCGAGCGTGTTTTAAGCGTACTTCAGGGCAAAACGGCAGACCGGGTGCCATCATCCTTCTGGTTCCATTTCGGCGGGGAGCAGGCCCAGGGGGAAGCCTGTGTACAGGCGCATCTTGATTATTACCGCGCAAATGACCTGGATTTTATCAAGATCATGTCCGACGGCCTGAATTATCCCATCAAGGTGACCATCACCTGCGCGGACGACTGGTTCAAAGTGGCGCCGCTGCCCCACGACGACCCCTTCTACACGGGCTCTGTAGAGCGCTGCCGCCGCATCAACGATGAGCTTCACGGGGAATGCTGCACCTTTTATAACATGTTTTCCCCTTTCAACGTGGTGCGCGAGCGCGATGTGTTTACCAAGGAAGCATTAAATGGCCGCAGCTGGGACGCCACGGTCATGGCGCATATTCAGCAGAACGAGGCGGCTGTTATGCATGCCATGAACGTGATCGGCGAAGACCTGGCCTACCTGGCCAAACGCGTTATTGAGGAGGGCGGCTGCGACGGCATTTACCAAAGCGTGCAGGGCGCCGAGCGGGGCCGTATGAGCGCGCAGGAGTATGCCCGCATCGTTACCCCGTCCGAAATGAAGATCATAAACGCCGCCAACAGCGTATCGGACTGCAACATACTGCACATGTGCTCCTGGGCCGGCAACCCCAACCATTTGAGCTACTGGAAGGATTATCCCACCCGCGTGAAGAATTGGGGTATTGGCGTAGAAGGCGTTTCCCTTCAGGAAGGCAGAGAGCTGTTTTCAGGAAGCGTACTGATGGGCGGCATGGACAACCGCAAGGATCACCCGCTGTACAAGGGAACAAAGGAAGAGATTCAGGCAGCCGTGCGCGCGGCACTTACGGAAATGAAGGGTTTCCCCTTCATTCTGGGCGCGGATTGCACCGTACCTAACAACATCGACCAGCAGCACATCCGCTGGGTGATGGAAGAACTCAGGGCCTGATCATATAAAGAGCCGATACGCACCGTACCATCTAAAGATATTCGGCACGCTGCGTATCGGCTCCTTTTTGCTTTTTTTAACTCGATGATTGGCGGGAGGCATGAACATGCATCAAAAAAAGACATTTTTCTTTTCCGTTCGGAAAATGCTGATGCTGTCTTTTTTCATGCTCATTCTCCTGCCCTATCTTGTGACGACCACCTTTTATACGCTGTCCATGGGGCATCAACTGGAAAACGAGGCGGCGACCTCCTTGTCGGCCGATAACGCCATCCTTCTGCGCAGCATTGATACACTGCTTTCCGAAACGGAGCGCGTGGCCTATTTGCATTTGATCGACCAGGATATCGCACGCATTTTGCAAACCGTGCACACCACCTATGACCTTGCCTTCAGGAAAGACGAGCGCATCATGCTCAACGCCATCAAGCATGCCACGAGTCTTAACAGCAATATTTTAGCCGTCACGTTTTATGCCATGGACAAAAGCACCTATCAAATGAGCCATATCCCCACCATGAAGCTGGACGAGCATACGGAATGGATTCAATGGATGCAGGAAAAAAACCTGCGCGTTTATGTGGCGGCAGTCCAGCCTTATTTGAGCAGCAAGCAAACGGTGACGGTGCTGCCGGTCATATATCTTCTAAGCAATTCGCTGGGCACCGAAAATATAGGCTTTGTAAGAGTGGATTATAACCTGAAATCTTTATGGGACAGCACATTGTTGCAATGCTCCAGCAACGCTTCCTATGCGCTGTTCCAGTTTGATACGCTTTTGTGGGATTCAGGCTCGCTGTTTTCAGCCGGCGATCCTGGCTTGAAGGACGACGGTTTACTGAAAAACGACGTGAAGCGCATGCGCGGTAATTTGGGCACCTATGCCATCTGCGAAACAACGAACGCTTTGTCGGGCCTGCGCATCGTCGCCTATGACCGCCTGGAGCTTTTAACAACGCCCGTCATGCGCAGCATCTATTTATACCTGATACTCCTTGGCATCTTATTGGCCTCCGACCTGGTCTTCAGCTTTATCATATCCAGGCAGATAGGCAACTCCATCAAGGAGCTGGCCTTTGCCATGGACAATGCCCAGCACGGCCAGAACCAGCTTCTGCCCGTATCCGGCAACGCGCTGGTAAAAAGCGAGCTGGATCAGCTTCGAAGCAGCTATAATTCCATGATCGGCAGGCTCACATTAAGCGCCAAGAGCGAGTACGAGGCCAAGGTCCGGCAAAAGAACATCGCCATGCGCGTGCTGGAAAGCCAGATCAATCCGCACTTTCTGTATAACGCTTTAAACCTCATATCCTCCCTGGCGCAATTAACAAGGCAGGATGCCATACGCAGCGTGGCCATCAGCCTGGCCTCCATCCTGCGCTATTCCATCAAGGGCGGGTCCATTGTCACGCTGGAGGAAGAGCTGAACGAAACAACACACTACATCAACATCATGAAGATGCGCTTCCCCGACAGGATCGTTGTGCATACCCATGTGGACGCGTCGCTGCTCCAATGCCATATACCCAAGCTGCTTTTGCAGCCCCTTTTGGAAAACGCCTGCAAGTATGCCACCGACACGGCCGCGCTGATGGTTGTGCTGGAGATCAGCGTACGCAGCGAGGGCGATGATATCATTGTCTGCGTGGCGGACAACGGCCCCGGCATACCGGACGGCAAGCTTGCGGAGATCCTGGAGAAGCTTGCAAATTACAGCGTAAGCGAAGCCAGCACGGACGACGGCGTGCGCTCACTGGGGCTTGTGAATGTGCACGCCAGGGTAAGGGCCCACTATGGCGAACCCTATGGTATCACCATCGACAGCACGGCAAAGGGCTGCAGCGTATCGATCCGCCTGCCGAATATCACGGATGAAGGAATGTAATGCAGGAAGGCGGTCGCTTCAAAATCTATTCCATTTCACCTGAAATCCGTAGAGGCGATTATGAATCGCCCGCCAAACGGCGTCTTTTGTATATTGTCTTTCCTTTCTAAGGCAATGATTACCTGACATATCCATTCATCTTCGCCGAAAGCCGCAAAATCATTACATGTAAGCTTTGCATTTTGATAATTTCCCGCATTTATGGGTCTTCCTATGCGGCCATAGCCGGTCCGCCCCGCCGGCCATGGCGATTGCGGATTGAATATTCTCTTCAATGATATATGTATAAAAAATCAGCGCCGGGGAGGGAATTTCCTCCTCATTTTGATGCCGGCAAGCGTCCGCGCTTATTAATGCGTCCATACTGCCGCCACCCTTCCTTCCAATAGAAAAAAGTAACTTAAAACGCATCCAATATCATTCACTTTGCATGTATTGACAAGCATAATACGCAATATTTTTTGTACATTGTGCATCTTCATGCTATAATGATGGAAAAAGATCGAATTATATTAAGAGAACGGTTCCGGAAGGGGCGCCACGCCGTCCATGCCATTATGCTATAATAATTGAAAAACAGCAGCAGCCACATTTCAACCCGAGACAGAACAATAAAAAAATCCCTCATTTTTGTAAAACGGAAAAAACCAAAGATGCGCCTGCCGGGAGATTTTCCGGCGGAAGGGAGTAGTCATGAATAGGCATTTGGGCAGGCTGCTTGGCGATGCATCACGCTTTTCCTTTGAGCAGCGGATTTTTCACTTCATCCTATTGATGGCCTTATGCCTTACGCTGTTCGGAACGGTCATTGACCTTGCCTATTACCACGTTGATGCCACCATAGACACCGCCTTTTCGTTCGTTTGGTTGATGGCCTTCAGCCTTTCCAGATATGCAAACAGGTTTCATGCCATGTCGGTTTTCAGCTCTTTGTTTTTTGTTGTGATATTCTTTCCGTTTTATTGGTTAACAAGCGGCGGAAGCGAAAGCATGATACCATTCTACACCCTCGTCTTTGTGGCGGCCATCTGTATTATTCTGAAAGGGTGGTTAAGGCTCCTGATTGTTGCCGCAATAATGGCCGTGGTGCTGCTTCTGATCGGATACGATATCCTTTCAACAGCGGCCCTTGAGAATGCGGCGTTCTTCAAATGGCGGTATATCAATATCGGCATTCACCTGACTGTCATGCTCGCAGCCATGGGTGTGCTTCTCACCGTTTATTCCAATACCTATATGAAGGAGAAGGCCCGAAGCGGGGAATATCTGAAAACCATTGAAGAGCAGTGCCGGCAGCAAACGTATTACATGGTGAACCTGGAAAAGCTGATTGAGAAGCTTCGGTCGGATCGCCATGATTTCGGCAACCATCTGGCCGTCATATACGGTTTGCTGGAATTGGACGATGGCCAAACCGCCAAGGTGTATACCTCCAGGCTTGTGAAAGCGGCGCAGGAATACCGGACGTTTGTCAGCGTTCCCTATACCATGATCCAGGCCATGCTCAACTATAAGCTTTCCGTTATACACGAAAACAGGATACCCCTTCAGCTGGATATTGACATTCCCGGATCACTTAACCTGAACGAATTTGATATCACTGTGATCCTGGGAAACCTTTTGGACAATGCCATGGAAGCCGTATTGAAAATGGAGGAGGCGCAAAGGTACATAAGCCTTGCCATAGGGTATGACCAGCAGAATCTACATATCCGCACGGAAAACCCGGCCGTTCCATGCGGCAATCAGCCAGGCAGCCGCGTTACCACCAAGCCGGATGGCGAAAACCACGGCTTTGGGCTTAAGAACATAGAATACCTGGCGGAAAAACATAATGGGTTTATGAAGGTTGAGCAGGCGGACGGGATATTCAAGGCAGTTGTCTCCCTTTTTGTGTCCGCACAGGATTGACACCCCTTTCTGGGTTTGGAAATAGTATCAGCACGTAACTCCTTGCCATTGTTGCTATTATTGGATTTTTATGGTATAGTACTCAGAAAAATGGAAGATCGTCAAATTCACGAGTTATATAGTACTGATTTTCACTCTTACACAGGCACATAGAAAAGAGGACTTTTTGATGGTTCCCGATACGTTGAAATCGCTGGAGCCGCTATGGGGCGTATGGCGTGTGGAAAGGCTGCTGGGTGAAGGTGCAAGCGGCAAAGTATACCTGCTCGCGCGGGAGGATGAGGCGGATTTCGTATCCGCTTTAAAATGGATCCATATTCCCAAGGATCCCGGAGAAATCAACCAGCTTCATCAGGAAGGCCATACAGACCGGCAGGTGAAAGAATATTACAGCCAGCTCGTTCATTCCCTGGGCGAAGAAATCAAATTGATGCATCAGCTGGCCGGCAATACGCACGTGGTCAATTATCTGGATCATATCATTTTAAGCAATCAAGAAGAACTTGGCTGGGATATACTGATCCGTATGGAGTACCTTACGCCGCTTGCCGCCTTTTCCATGGCAAGCAGCCTGGATAGTTCGGATGAGACCATTGCCATCCACACAAGCCATAAGAACAACAGGATGAGTCATATGCTCACCGAACGGGATATCATCCGTTTGGGATGTGATATATGCCAGGCTTTAACGCTATTGGAGAAGCGCAGCATCATACACAGGGATATCAAGCCGGAGAATATCTTTGTTTCCAAGGACGGCGACTTTAAGCTGGGCGATTTTGGCATATCCAGGACGCTGGAGAAAACATCCTACAGCCTGTCCGTGAAGGGAACGCCCATGTATATGGCCCCTGAAACAATGCTAAACCAGAAGGCGGACAGGAGTTCGGACATATATTCCCTGGGCATCGTCATGTACAGGATGCTCAACCGCAACCGGTGCCCCTTTTTGCCCAGGGATGGCATTGTAACAAGCAGCATGCGGGAGGAAGCCACGGGGAGGCGGCTGCGCGGCGAGTCAATGCCTCCGCCTGCTTATGGTTCGAAGGAACTGCACAGGATCGTTTTGAAGGCCTGCGCCTATCATCCCCAAAGCCGTTACCGCTGCGCACAGGAGATGGAGGATGATCTTAAGGCACTAAAGCACGAAAGCAAAGGAAGAAAAACAGCCGTAAAAAAAAAGCCATGGCATGGCTATACGCTGGCAGGCCTCCTATGTGCAGTTGTTCTGATATTCGCGAGCGCGAACGGATGGCAATGGAATAACATGGTATCCGTTTTCAGGGGCGGCCCCGCCAACACCGGGGGTGTGCCGTGCGTAACGAGCCCTGTCCCGGCAGATACGCCAACGCTGCAGCCCTCGAAGACACCCAAAACTGCCGCGGCGGAAGCTAAAACCCAAACAACAGCCGTAAGGACCGTGTCTGTATCCATGGCAGTGCCAACACCTGAGCCTGCCAAAACACCTGCATTTACGGCGATGGCATTGCACACACCCGCGCTTACGCTAAAACAAACGCTGACTCAAAAATACGCAAACAAAATTGCATGCGCAAAACTTTACCAAGGATTCTATGGGATTAAAGCGGATGGAACAATATTGGCAACCGGAGATAATCATTTTGGACAGTACAATGTGTCTTCATGGAAAGGCATTACGGCAATATCCGCAGGAGCGGGGTTCCTGGTCGGCTTGAAAACGGATGGAACAGTCTTGGCAGCAGGTACAAATGCGCAAGGGCAATGCAATGTTTCATACTGGGAAAACATAACCGCTGTTTCGGCGGGATACTATCACACTGTCGGTTTACAATCCAACGGCAAAGTAATTGCCACCGGAATGAATACCTATGGGGAATGCGATGTATCATCCTGGTATGACATTATTGCAATTTCTGCCGGGAACGGCACCACATTTGGGTTAAAAACCGACGGCACTGTAATTGCAACAGGCAATAATGAGGCTGGTCAATGCAATGTGGATGATTGGACAAACATTGTGTCAATTTCCGCCGGCAGCGGGTTTACTATAGGTTTAAAAGCAGACGGCACTGTTGTTGCTGCAGGAAAGAACGATTTGGGGCAGAGTGCTGTATCGTATTGGAAAAATATTGTTGCGGTATCAACCGGGGATTATTATACGATCGGCTTAAAATCGGACGGTACTGTCTTGATCACAAACCGCGAGTATGAATGGCATGATGTCATTGCCGTTGCCGGCGGAGCAAGTCCGCCATTCGGGCTCAACGTTAGCGGCAGCGTTCTGTATGAATATAACGGCGAGAGCAGACTTGTACATAAAACAGACGGAAATGGCAATGAATGGAGCTATTATTGGGATCCTGATGAGTGGAAGGATTATTGGAATTTATTAAAGTAACAGTTCATGCAAGCATGCTGTCATTGCTCCATATACACAGAAATCTTTCTGACCCGGCTGTTCAGTACTATAATTTCCATGTGCGCTTTCATTATGGGATCATAAAATTCAATGATGCCGTTCCCTCCTTCCCCGTAATTTCGGATCACGGCATACGGGGGATCAAGCACCTCGTTTGTATTGGAATACAGAATCAGGTCATGGGACATGCTTCCGCTCAAAATCCGGGAATTGTTCATGGGGAACGTGTTTAGCGCCTCGGCCAGATTCATGCCGACACAGATATTGCGGGGGCCGCGCGCATTAAAATTGTAGATATCTACCCGCGACGCCGTGTGGCCCGAATTGTTGAAGGTAACACTGAAGTCGTTGTATTTTAGTACAATCGACGTATTTGTTTCTTCGGTGATGACGGGACTTCCGTATTGGTTGATGACGTCCAACCTTTGAGAACGGCCCAACTCAATGCCGTTCACCGTAAGATCATTCTGGCTGAAAGCCCGGTCATACGCAGCCTCGCTCACAGGGTCCCCGAACACGCCGGGCGAAAGGTACGGGGCAAGGATAAATCCGGTTTTGCCCTGGTAATCCACAATATAAAAACCATTTCCTGCTGTTTGCACAAACGTAACCGTATCATGAAGCTTGATGGATCTTCTGCCGGATGTATAGTTGCCGTCTGCCCTGGATCGCAGGCTGACAAAGCTCTCACAGTTGACTACGGTCAAATAATCGCCTTGTTTGATGGTCATACCAATCTCAGGGGTAGGTTTCAGTGTAGGTGCGGGCGTTATTGGCGCAGGCGTCACCGGTTCAGGTGTTGTTGGCGCGGACGTCACCGGTTTAGGTGTGGTTGGTTCGGGTGTCACCGGTTCAGGTGTTGTTGGCGCGGGCGTGACCGGCACAGGCGTGGTTGGCACGGGCGTGACCGACACAGGCGTGGTTGGTGCGGGCGTGACCGGCACAGGCGTGGTTGGTGTGGGCGAAGGTTGCTCTGGCGTGGGTTGCTCTAAAGTGGGTATGGATGTAGTCGCAATCACAGGCACAGGTGTAGCATTCTGGCCAAACAACTTAAGTTTGGGAGCAAACAGAAGCGAGATTACAGCGAGGCCGGCAAGGCAGCCTCCGGCAGAAATAAAATACAGGCGCCTTATTCTCTACCCTTCCTCACGTCCCGTTGTACGAACTTGACGGGAAGTGGATCTTCCGCCGCCGGGTATCAGTATTGTTCCGGTACCGGTTAATCCGTTCGCTTGATGCGTTTTATATTCCATCCCGTGACCGGATGATATGACCTGGTTCAGTGCAGGATCGTTTTCAACCGCCTCAAGATCCTTGCGCATCCCTGCGGCATCCTCATACCGGTCCCCTGGCAATAAGGCGCAGGCTTTTTGAAGGATGATCCAAAG
Source organism: Bacillota bacterium (assembly GCA_023416585.1). Taxonomy (GTDB): domain Bacteria; phylum Bacillota; class Clostridia; order Christensenellales; family Aristaeellaceae; genus JAEWAH01. The sequence continues at coordinate 11,561 of JAEZHM010000098.1, read as the reverse complement.
CGCATCGGTGCCATACTTAGGTTTGGGCAGCGCTTCGCCCTGCAAAAGGCGGATGGCAGCCTGATCATTCTGTTCTGCCGTCAGGAACCCGGACGCGGCCTGGCCCTTGGAACTATGGCTTGCATTGAGCGCCTTGTACATGACAAGACCCAGCGAATAAATATCCGCCTCGGCGCCATAGCTGCTGCCCATTTTGACTTCCGGAGCCATGTAGTCCCATGTGCCTATTTGAGTCAGCTTGTCGGTTTTGCTTTCCACCTTGCGGGAGATACCAAAGTCGCCCAGTTTAAAATCCCCGTTGCCGGACCTGAATATATTGGCCGGCTTGATATCCCGGTGCAGTACGTTGTTCCTGTGGCACAAAGACAGCGCGTCGCACAGGTCTATGCCCATGGACACAATATCGCGGCAGGTGACAAGGCTGTGGGACAGGTATTCGCCGAGCGGGGTCAAAAGCTCCATGCGGATGAGAATATCCCAGCCGGTGGACTTTTTACGCTTTTCGATCAGATGATCCTCATAGCTTACGATATGGCTGGTTCCCTTGAACCTGGACAGAAGCTTGATTTCCTGCTCCAGTTCATTTGCCTTATCCGAATAGTACCGGTCGATAGATGTCTTGGACAGCCCTTCACTGCGCCTAAGGTCCAATTCCTGCTCATTTTCCGGGAGGGGGATCCATTTGAGCGCGGCTTCGTATATGCCGCTTCTGTCATGCTTGACAATACGAAACACTTTTCCATAAGCGCCAGAACCCAAAACGCCTTCAATATGCCAGGCGTTCCAGAAAGGGTGCAGCCTTTTCAGTTCTTCCGGAATGGTAACATGTTTCATACATCCATCACCTTTCCTCGGCCCGGATCCTGCGCAGCGCAAGTATGCCGGCAGCCGCGAACAGGACCGCCATCAAAAGCAGCGCCCCCCAGCACAAGAGCAGGTTGCCCGCCGTATGCGCATACAGCGCATTGTTCACCGTTTCCGGTGTAAAGCTCTGCCCTTTTAGAGCGCCGGTCTCGATGACGACGGTATTCATGGGCAACTCGTTCAGCGCCGCGGAGCTGGACAGGGCCCTGTTTCCCCAGAAGGTGATGATCACACGGCTGATTTTGCTGAAAAACCCGTCCCCCAGGCTGAAAAGCACGCCGGCCAGCACGATTTGCGGCATAAGTACGTATGGGGCAAACCGCTCCGGCTGTTTGCTTAATGAGGATAGCAGCAGCCCCATGCAGACGGAGGCAATATTCACCAGCGCAAAGGTGACCCCGTTCTCCAGCATAGCGCCAAAAAGAATGCTCCTGGCAGGGTTGGTGCCACCTATCAGCAGATTGGAGCCAACAAAGCACAATTCGAAAATAACGGTCTGCAAAACGGCAAGCGCGCCCAGTACCGTCACTTTGGAAAGCATGTAAGGTATGAGCTTCAGGTTTGCCATGTATTCCCGCCTGAGGATGACCCTTTCCTTGGTAACCTCCTGTATGGCCAGAAACAGCCCCATCCACATGGCCAGGCAGGATGCCACAAAGCATGTGGTTTTTGTATCCCCATAGATTTTGTAGGCATCCACATGATTGACAAGCGCCAGAACAAGCGCGAACAGCACGGCCTGGCCCATGATCCATACAAGCTGCTTTTTGTTCTGCAATATGATTTCCCAATACCTGCGCATTAAAATGCCGAACTGGCGCACAATGGAAACGCCTTTTTTCGCTCCATACGACCGGAAACCTTTATCCTTGCTTCCGGCATCTTCCCTGGCTTCCCTCTTTTGGGAAGAAGGCTCGTCCAACTCCAGGCCGTAACGCTCCCGCAGCCTTTTTTGCCATTGCGCGGATTCGTTATCCAGCTTCTCATAGATCTGGGGAATCTGCTCCACATGAAAAAAGCCCGTCATATCCTCCGGCTTGCCAATATAGCATAGCCGGCCGCCTTTGCCCATCACGACCACCTTGTTGCACAAATGCAGATTCAGCGTGGAATGGGTGACCAGCAAAATGGTCCGTCCTTTTTGGGACAGCTCCCTGAGCGATTTCATCAGCGATTCCTCAGTGCCTGGGTCCAGCCCGGACATAGGCTCATCCAGGAAAAGAAGCCTTGGGTCGGCCAGGAGCTCTATGGCAATGCTGGCGCGCTTTTTCTGGCCGCCGCTCAATTTGCCGATCAGCGTTTCCCTGTGCGGCAAAAGGCCGACCATGTCCAGCACCTGCGCGATTCTTGCTTCCTTTTCCGTACGTGTCGTATCGCTGGGCATACGCAGCTCCGCCGTATACATCAGCATGCTTTTGACGGTCAGGTTGTCAAACACAATATCCTGCTGAGGCACATAGCCGATGATATTTTTCAATACCGAATAGTTGCGGAAGAAGTCGTGCTGATCGATCTTGACACACCCCACCGAATGGGATGCCATGCCACTGATGGCGTTGAGCAATGTGGATTTGCCCGCGCCGCTCCCGCCGATGATCGCCACCAGGTCATTGGCGTCAATATGCATGCTGACGCGGTCGAGTATTGTTTTTTTGCCGTCAGGCTTTTCGCTGTCTTTGACCGTTTTGGAAAGGGCATACACGTCCAGCGACGGGCCGCTTGACGCACGCCCGAATACATTGACATAGTTTTCATGATAGATGATGCAATAATCATGTATGCGTATCACGTCGTGCATTTTCAGCAAAACGCTGTCCCGGACCCTTTTTTCATTGACCCAGACGCCGTTCGTGCTGTTTCTGTCTATCAGCTTATGCCCGTCTTCCACCGCCTGTATGACGGCATGGCACCGTGATACATTAACATGATTCAGTACAATATCGCAGTCATCGCCGCGCCCGATGGTGATTTCATGCTTGCCGCCGAGTTCATATTTTTCCGATTGCAGTTCGCCGCCGCGGCTTACGAAAATCTCCACTCCTAAGGCTGTGATTGTATTGCTGTAATCGATCCTCAGCACATCATATTCGGACAGTTCGCATATTTCGCAGGCATTATCCCTTGTTGGATCAAGCGTCAGTGCCATGTTATTGATTGTCGCATGATTCCTGCCAAAATCTTCATAAAAGACATTGCCGTCTTTCAACAGAAAAGCGCCATGTTCACGGCTGACATATGCCGAAGGAATGACGATATCGTTGTATTCCTTCCGGCCAAAGGTGATTCTATCCTTCCCATACTCGGACAGGTTCACCGTTTGCTTCATATCCCTCATGGAAATCGTCAGCACAAAATCCGGCTGATGCTTAAGGTTTTGGGGTCGGTTTGGAATAACAATCGTTGTATCCATGTACGCACCTCTTGTACACGTATGATGGCAAAATGATTAGTAACGGTATTAAAGAGACTACTAAAAAGACATCGCCGCTGTAATGCTATCAATTCATAACGAAGCCGTTTCCTTACAAAATAATATATCATAACTTTATAAAGCATGGAAGTGATTCCAATGAATTTCAATGGCAATAAGCTGTTCCGAGGTGCCTTAAGGGCCGTTCACCCCCGTGGCACAGTCACGTCACAGCTTATGCCTGCGCAAATTGACTAAAAACATGTTGCTGTTCGGCCTATCATTGAGTCAGTTCATCCATTTCCGTCTTAGAACTCCTTGATTTTGGACGCGGCTTCATCCTGCGCCTTGCGTGCCTCAGGATCTGTTTCCACCTTGTACTGGGCTTTTAAGTATGTCTTGGCGTGGGGGTTGCGCGTCTCCCCCAGGGCCTTGGCCGCCGCGGTGCGGATTTGGGCGTCCTGGTTTCTGATAAGCAGGATCAGGTAGTTGAATCCGTCGTCACCCCGTGTTTTCCCCAGTCCTTCGATGGCCGCCAGTTTGCATTCCGCGTCCTTGGATTCCGCCAGCTTGATGAGTGCTTGCTCGTTCCCCTTCCTGACCGCTTTTTCCACCTTGGCCATTTTGCTTTCGAACATGGCGATCCCCCTTTCCTTTCTCATGGATGCAGTGTAATTTGATGCAATAGAGACTTTTTCTTTATGACAAACCAGGCTGAAAATAAAGCGCCCGTCTACTCATCGCTAATATACTGCGGGGGAATGCGTGTAAGAACAACCGCGGTCAATACCTGTAAATCAATACAGTGAGCATACCGTTTTGTGGCAGCGCCACCATACGTATATCGTAGGGCAGCGTGTTTTCGAACACGAGATCGCTGTAGCTGCCGACAGCCGCGTCAAAATTTTTAGGTATGTAATCAACGCCCGAATCTCTATGGACGGACCACTCCAGAATTTGAAGCGGAAGGCCGAGCACGGCGTTATAGACCGTTGTTGTCAGCTGGCACACGCCTCCGCCATACCCTTTGCCGTCACGGCTTATGTTGGGCGCCATTTTGTATCCATTCTCCTTCTTGTAAGGCGCGCACAATTTGTTGTAGGAAAACGATTTACCGGCACGCACCACAGTGCCGTTTACGCGGCGGCATGCCAGTTCAATGTTCCACTGCCTGTTTTCGGCAAGCCGGCCGCCCGTCTTTTCATTGTAATATGTAGTAAACCCACCGATGGGATCGCCGGAAACGGCCTTCATCCAAGGCACGTAGGGGGTGTATTTCAGCGCGCCGGCTGCAAGTTCTATTACGGAACGCATCATGTGAACCTGCGCGCTTTTTGCATCCCACAGGTGGACGGAAATAAGGCCGCCCGGCTGAAAATCGTTGCCCTCATAGCCGCGAACGGAGGCGTGCAAAGGCGTTACCACCTGCGCGAAGCCTTCCTGGGAAAGATATCCGGGGACAGGGGCCAAATCCGGCGCAAGGGAGCGGAAGCGGTGAAGCCATTTTGTTTTGCAATAGCCCTGCGCGTTGTCATACTCAACTTTGCACCATTGTTCGCCGTATTCCAAAACAGTAATGGCTTGGTCTTTTGTCACATCTGTAACCCACCGGCATCTTTCTTTCGGTTCTACCCTTATGTGGAAATCAACTTTTATAACGGCATCGTATATTGGCCGCACGTCAGGCGGAGCAATATTTACCGCCTCCCCGCAGGCAGAGGCTGCAAGCAACAAGATACATAATACAATAAGAACCAAATAAATCCGTTTCATCTTTTGTAGATCCTTTCTTCATAAAAGCGGCTGGCTTTATAACGATAGTAATAACTACGCCATAGGGGCGATTAGTAAGTGCCCATCTGGCTCAATCGTCGCATTGCTTCGCTGCCGCTCGCACTGTTCGTTTCGCCAGCCTCCTCCCCCCTCCCATTCCCGCCACAGGCGGGGTCGGGGCTACGGAGCACGCCAAGTGACATGTTCTGACCGCAACATGCGGGCGATTACTAATCGCCCCTACAGTTTTCATGGGTTTTTATAGCAGCCAAAGCCCCGTGGAGAAGCTAACCAGCTGCTGCTTTCATCAGAATTTTACAATATTTCCAAACGCAATGCAACCTCTGCCGGAATATGGCGAAATTTCAATCCAACAATGCTTAAGAACATTTCTTTGGATGCCCTGATCAGGCCACTTTGCATGCACAGAAAATTGCGCCGTAATTTTGTCCCCTGGCCATCGTAGAATAGTACCCACTTTATGGCAGATTCCAAAAAAATCAAACCATATTCAGAAATTGACACATTTATTTCCAGCGGATAGTGACATATAATTTTTTTAACAAGGCATGATCAACATGTCCAAAATCGAATGGAGGAATTGCCTCATGAAGAAACTGGTTGCTCTGGTACTATGCGTATTGATGGCGGCCGGCGTGGCCGCAACAGCGTGCGCGGAAAAAACGCTGACCGTTGCCTTCTCTCAAATCGGGCAGGAGTCCGACTGGCGCACCGCCAACACCGACGACCTGTGCAACGCCATCAAGGCCGAGGGCTGGAATCTGGTGTATGACGACGCCCAGCAGCATCAGGAGAATCAGATCAAAGCCCTGCGCAACTTCATCTCCCAGGGCGTTGACTACATCCTCTTCACCGGCGTTGTGACCACCGGCTGGGATGAGGTCCTCAAGGAAGTCAACGAGGCCGAGATCCCCCTGATCCTGGTAGACCGTATGCCTGACTGCGCCGACAAGATCGAGTACGCTGCCGCTTTTGGCGGTGACTTCACCGAGGAAGGCCGCAGGATGGGCTTCTGGGCCGGCAACTATTTGAAGAGCGTCGGCCGCGGCGATGAGCAGATCAACGCTGTCGTGCTGGAAGGCACCACCGGCGCCACCGCTGCCACCGAGCGCACCAACGGCATCAACGAAGCCCTCAAAAAGTTCCCGAACATCAAGGTTGTCGCCTCCCAGACCGGCAACTTCACCCGCGCCGAGGGCCAGACTGTTATGGAGAGCTTGCTCAAGGCCCATCCCGACATCGACCTTCTGTTTGCCGAAAACGACGACATGGGCCTTGGCGCCGTCGCCGCCATCAAAGCCGCCGGCAAGGTACCGGGCAAAGACATTATCATCGTAGGCTGCGACGCTGTGAAGACCGCGTTTGAAGCGATCGTCAAGGGCGAAATGAACGCCACCATCGAGTGCACGCCGCTCTACTCCAAGTTCGTTATCTCCTGCATCAAAGACCTGGAAGCCGGCAAGACCTTCGAAAAGGGCGTGCTGCATCCCGAAGAGTTCGTGTATGACCTGGCCGGCGGCATCGCCTACACCGAAGACGGCACCAAGCTGTCTCAAAAGGCAGCGGACGACCTCGCCAACCGCAAGTACTGATCCCGGCATTGGCCTTATGTTTTCGGGCCAAGACCATCAAAAAACCCTGGGAGGTATTGGAGGGTTGAAGCCCTCCAATGCTAGATCGAAAATCAGCGACATGTGCGGTGATTTTCGCAGGAATTTCGAAGAAATTCCTTCCTTACCCGAACAAACGGCCGCAAAAACCGCAGGTTTTTGCAGTGCAGTGAGGGAAAAACTCAACAAAGTGGCGCATGCCACTTTGTTGATGCCCTAAGGCGGATGAGGGCCGGCGCCCTCATCCGTCCTTGACGTATTCCGGAATGGGGGATGATGTTTTGCAGGACAACGTTCTGGAAATGAAGGGCATTTCCATCGAGTTTCCGGGCGTAAAAGCGCTGGACAATGTGGATTATTCGCTGAAAAGGGGCGAGGTGCACGCGCTGCTGGGCGAAAACGGTGCGGGCAAGTCCACTTTGATCAAATGCCTGACTGGGGTCCACCGCATGGATGCGGGCACCATCGAGTTGGATGGCCATACCGTAAGGCCCTCCACCCCGCAGGCCGCCATGGCCATGGGCATATCAACAGTGTTCCAGGAGATCAACCTGTGCCCAAACCTCACAGTGGCGGAAAACATTTTTATAGGGCGCCAGCCCATGAAGAGGGCACAAATCAACTGGAAGCTGATCAACCGCCGCGCATCGGAACTGATGGAGCGCATGGGCATGTCCATTGATGTGACGCGCCCGCTTTCCTACTATTCCATAGCGATCCAGCAGATGGCGTCCATCGCCCGGGCGGTGGATGTAAAGGCAAAGGTGCTGATTCTCGATGAGCCGACCTCCTCCCTGGATGAGCACGAGGTGGAGCGGCTGTTCAAGGTCATGCGGGATCTGAAAGCCGAGGGCCTGGGCATCATCTTTATCACCCACTTCCTGGACCAGGTGTTTCAAATTTCCGATAGGATCACGGTGCTTCGGAACGGCCGCCTGGTGGGCGAGTATTTAACAAGCGAAATCACCAAGCTTGACCTGGTCACATACATGATCGGCAAGGACATGAATGAAATCTTCAACCTGAAGCGTGCGGAACAAAAGCCAGGCGCGCCCAATGTGCTGGAGGCCGACCATATCGGCATACCCGGCAAGGTGGAGGATATATCCCTGACGGTGAAAAAGGGAGAGTTGAAGGGGTTTGCGGGGCTGTTGGGCTCCGGGCGCACCGAGACCGCGGAAATGCTCTTTGGCGTTACGCGCCCACAGCGGGGCAAGGTGTTGGTGAACGGCAAAACTTTACCGCTGAAATCCCCGCTGGACGCTATTGTGAACAAGGTGGCGTTCTGCCCCGAAGACCGCAAGCGCGACGGAATCATCGGCGACCTTTCGGTGCGCGAGAATATATACCTTGCGGTACAGGCCAAGCGCGGTTTTTTAAAGCCCGTGCCCCTAAAGGAGCAGCAGGCGCTGGCCGATAAATATATACGCCTTCTTTCCATCGCCACGCCCGACGCCGATAAAAAGGTGGGCGAACTCTCGGGCGGCAACCAGCAGAAGGTCATCCTGGCGCGCTGGATGGCAACCGATCCCGACGTGCTGATCCTTGACGAGCCAACCCGCGGCATCGACGTGGGCGCCAAGGCCGAGATCCAGCGCCTCATGCTTACCATGTGCGAAAAGGATATGGCGGTGATCTTCATCAGCTCCGAGCTGGATGAAATCATACGCTGCGCCAACCGCATCATCGTTATGCGGGACGGCGAAAAGGCGGGAGAGCTGGACGGCGAAAGCTGCCAGCAGTCGGATATACTCGCCATCATCGCCAATGAAGCCCGGGAGGTGAGCGTATGAAGCGTACATTCAGCTGGGAGCGTATCATCCGCTCCAAAATATTCTGGGCGGTGATCGCGGAGGCGCTGATCCTGCTGGTCAGCGTGATCCTGCGCCCGGATTTTTTGAAAATTGAATACAACCAGGCGACAGGCATGCTCTATGGTGTGCCCATCGACATATTGAACCGTTCGGCGGAAATTATCATCATCGGCATGGGCATGACGCTGGTGATCGCGCTTGGCGGCACGGACCTGTCGGTTGGCGCGCTGGTTGCGGTATCGGGCGCCATGGCGCTGAAATTCCTGCGCTGGGACGTTTTGCAATACCCCACGCCCGGCGATTATACCATCATGCCTTTCTTCCTTGTCATTCTTGTGCCGCTTGCCGTATGCGCCGTCATGGGCGCGTTCAACGGCCTGCTTATCTCCAAGCTTGGCATGCAGCCGATTATCGCCACACTGATATTGATGGTCGCCGGCCGCGGCATCGCGCAAATCACCACCAACGGCAAGCAGTTTACAACCATGTATACGCCCTTCCAGTTCATCGGCCAGGGGAAGCTTTTGTGGCTGCCGATGCCGATCATTATCGCCGCCGTGGTGGTAACGTGCGTCGCGCTGTTTACACGCAAAACAGCCTTCGGCATGTTTGTGGAATCCGTCGGCGTCAACCCCAGCGCAAGCCGCGTATCGGGGCTCAAATCCGGCCGGATCATTATGATCGCCTATATATTGACTGGGCTCCTGTCCGGTATTGCGGGACTCATCTACTCCAGCCGCATCTCCTCGTGCGATTCCAACAATGCCGGCGTCAACAATGAAATGGATGCGATCCTGGCAGTGGTCATCGGCGGCACCAGCATGTCGGGCGGCAAGTTCAGCCTGGCCGGTACGGTAGTGGGCGTGCTGATCATGCGCACCATCATCACGCTGGTGTACTTCTTCGGCATTGTTTCGGAGGCGATACTGGCGTTTGAGGCCATGATCATCGCGGTGGTTATCGTGCTGCAGTCCGAGCCTGTGCGCAAAGCCATGTTAAGGCGCGGCCATAAGCGCCGGGAAACGACGGGGGGTGTGGTACGTGCTTAAGGCAGAAATCGGCCGCCAGAAGCTTTCATCGCGGCTGTTCAATCCCAAATACGTCATGGTGTATGCCACCTTGGGCGTGTTTCTGATCATTTACCTGTTCGGCGCGCTTATGTTCGGCGACAAGGGCTTCACCACCATCCGCACGCTGATGCTGATGTTCATTGACAACGCGTATATCGGCATTTCCGCGGTAGGCATGACCATGGTATTGATCAGCGGCGGCATCGACCTGTCGGTGGCCTCTGTGGCATCCCTCACGGGCATGTTCATTGCCTACGGCACCTCGGTGATGGGCCTCCCCCCCATTTTGTGCATCGCCTTTTCGCTGCTTATTGGCACGGGTCTGGGCTTGCTCATGGGCGCGGCCATCCATTACCTGAATGTCCCCCCCTTCATCACCACGCTGACCGGCTCATTCCTGGCCCGGGGCGTTTGCTCGCTGATCAGCCGCGAATCCATTTCCATCAACAATGAGATGATCGATTCTTTGGCCGGCTGGAAGATATACCTCATGCAGTTCAAGGACGGCGAATGGGTGAAAATAAAGCCCGTGGCTTACATCAACTTCAGTGTGCTGCTTTTGATCGCCATGATCATTCTGGGCATGGTCATATTGCAATGGACACGCTTTGGCCGCAATGTATATGCCATCGGCGGCAACGAACAGTCGGCCAAGCTCATGGGGCTGCCAGTGGGCCGCACCAAAGTTATGGTGTATGGCATCAACGGCCTATGCTCCGCGCTGGCCGGCATCGCCTATGTGCTGTACGTAAAATCCGGCTGGAACCTGGCGCTGGCCGGCGGCGAGCTGGATGTGATCTCCTCCGCGGTCATCGGCGGCGTGCTCTTAACCGGCGGCGTGGGCTACATGATCGGCACGCTGCTTGGCGTGATGCTCAAATCCACCATTCCCGCGCTGATCACCTTCAGCGGAAACCTGTCCTCCTGGTGGGCCAAGATCGCCACCGGCGTGCTGCTGCTTTTGTTCATTGTGATCCAGCGCGTTGTGGTCACCTATTCCGCGAGAAAAAAGGCAAGGTAGGGAAAGGGAAAAGGCTGCAGTTCTCGAAAAAGAAACGTACTGCCGCGTATAATAAATACATGCTGCCGTGCAATGCAGGACCATGCTTTGCGTGGCAGCAATAGGATGCTTATGACAGCGCCCTTCTTTAAATACATACAAAACCTCCTTCCGCCGCCTGCGGGCGGCACCGATATGGCTCCCTCTTGAGGGGGCTGCCGACGAAGGAGGCTGGAGGAGTGCCACGAGGGAGGCTCAAAGAAAGGTTTCTGGAGGCTCCGTAGCCGAAGCGCTGGCTGTGCCGGATGAAGCGAGGCGGAAGAGGCTGGCGAAACGGGTTCCGAAGCTGAGCGCCGCCAGTGGCGGATAAAGCGAAGCGGAGGAAGCGAGCGAAACGAGCAGCGCGAGCGGCAGCGAAGCGATGCGACGATTGAGCCGCCGGGGTTGCGAACGCAGTGAGCACTGCGACGAATGAGCCAGAAGGAGGCTGGAGGAATGCCACGAGGGAGGCTCAAAGAAAGGCTCCCTCCCGGAGGCTCCGTAGCCGAAGCACCGGCTGTGCCGGATGAAGCGAGGCGGAGGAGGCTGGCGAAACGAGCAATGCGAACGAAGTGAGCAGTGCGACGATTGAGCCAGATGGAGGCGCCGACGAAGGAGGCTGGGGGAGGTTTGCGCCAAGAGCAGTAGGGATATCATGCTAAAGCATTCTCTCTACCACCGCTTGGTAAATCGCCTCGCACACAGATTCAAAGTTCCGGCCAACGTCTATATTCGTAAAGCGCAAGACCATAACGCCCAGTGCATTTAAATCTTCAGACCTTCGCGAGTCATATTCCATTGCTTCCTGTGTATAATGCTGCGATCCATCCAATTCAACAGCAAGTTTTGCACGGTGGCAATAGAAATCCACAATATATTGGCCTATGGTTTTTTGACGCTGGAAGCGGACCGGATATGTGGAAAGAAAGTCATACCACAAATGCCTTTCCTGCCTGGTCA
>JAEZHM010000143.1 GCA_023416585.1 Bacillota bacterium | reverse complement strand
ATAAACCCTGTTTTCATGCTTCGGCAGGCGTTGCCTCTCCTGCATCTCTTTCAGCCACCGGGGCGCGTGGTTGCAACGAATTCTACCACCTCGAAGCATCAATCCTATCTTGCCTCAAAAAAGTTTTATTATGCATGAATTTTTTCAAGTGTTTTTCCTATTGGTGCGGAGATTACCACATCGGCTTTGCTGTCTATGCTAGTGGGTGTTTTATTGAGTACTGCGATATATTTTCCAGTGAATGCCTTTATAAAACCCGCCGCGGGATAAACGGAAAGGGAGGTGCCACCTATTAGAAGCATATCTGCATCGGCGATTTCCCGTACGGTCTTTTCCATTATTTTTTGGTCAAGAGGTTCCTCATACAGAACCACATCCGGCTTAATGATGCCACCGCAAGAACACTTCGGCACACCGGTTGATTGAAGAACAACATCAAGGCCATATTTTTTTTTGCAGCGCATGCACTTGTTTTCGTGAATGGTCCCATGTAGCTCAATCACATTCTTGCTGCCCGCCGCCTGATGCAACCCGTCTATATTTTGCGTGACAATGGCGGAAAGCTTCCCCCTCGCTTCCCAGGCAGCCAGTGCAATGTGGGCAGGGTTTGGCTGTGCGTCTTTAAATATCATCTTACCCCGATAGAATTTATAAAACTCCTCAGGCTTTTTAAGAAAGAAGGAAAGTCTGAGAATGGTCTCCGGCGGATAGTCGTAGTTCTGATGATACAGGCCGTCTACACTGCGAAAGTCGGGGATCCCGCTTTCCGTGGAAACGCCGGCCCCGCCGAAAAACACAATGCGGCGGCTTTCATTAACCATGTGTTGAAGCTTTTCCATGTCGTCCATGAAATTCCCCCTTTTCTTGATTTTACTTCTGAAAATGCGGGTTTGTCAAAGAAAAGGCTATCTTTTGCGTTGACAAGAAAATTTTCTGAAAAATGGTGAAGGGAAGGGGATTTTTCTAGAATCCCCTTCCCCGTTAAATTGCATATCCGTTTCACCGTCGGACTTTGATGATTTCCTCGCCGTTTTCTGCGGGCTTTTTAAGGGCGTCTTTACCGCCTTCTACCCAGCGTCGTATGAGAAGCGTGTCATCATCCAAGGCTGTTGCTTCCATAAAACCTGTTTGAAGGACGGAGCTGTTTTTTCGCTTTTGAAAAAGCGTACGGATTGCGCTTTGCAGTTTGATGTCCTCCTGGCCCCATGGAAAGGTTCCGCGGTTGTAGGGGTCTGCCGTGCCCTGCAAGCCGGCTTCATCGCCATAGTACAGCGTGGGCGCACCAGGAAGAGCGCATAGGATCTCCATACCCTTCAGGAAGCGTTCTGCACCCAGACGGTACTGTTCAGGCGTTAAAATCAGGTTTGCCCGTTCTTCCCGAGGCAAATAGCCCCATTCGCAGCCGGCCAGTATGTTCATGATCCGGGCTCGGTCATGGCTGCCTATAAGGTTCATCAGCGCGTATAGAAAGGGAGTGGGATAAACTTCCTGCTGGTGGCGGATGAGCCGGGCCAGCTGATGGGCAGTGGACTTAAATGTCAGGAAGGAGATAATTCCTTCCCGAAGAGGATAATTCATGACGCTGTCCAAAGTGTCTCCCAAACAGTAGCTGCGGGGCACGTTGTAGGAAATTTTGTTGCTTGCGTCCTCCCATACCTCGCCAAGTATGACGGCTTCTCTTTTCGCACTCTTTGCAGCCGTGCGCAGCTCCCGCAAATAATCCATGGGCAGTTCATCCGCCACGTCCAGCCGCCAGCCGGAGGCGCCGTTTTGCAGCCATAATGGAACGATTCCACTTTCCGGATGAAACATAAAGGTGCGGTAGTTGGGATCATCCTTGCGCACTTCTGGAAGGGTGGGGATGTTCCACCAGCATTTGTAGCTATCGGGATAACCAGTAAAAGTGAACCAGGAAAAATAGGGGGAATCGGGACTTTGATAAGCTCCAAGGCCATCATAGAAGCCGTATTTGTTGAAGTAAACGCTGTCTTCTCCTGTATGGCTGAACACGCCGTCCAGGATCACGCTTATGTTCATGGCAGAGGCTTTTTCGCACAGAGCTTTAAAATCTTCTTCCGTGCCGAACATTGGGTCGATGCGGCGGTAATCCCCAGTGTCGTATTTATGATTGCTGCGGGCCTGGAAGATGGGGTTCAAATAAATAACTGTGACGCCCAGGTCTTTTAAGTAAGGCAGCTTTTCAGCAATGCCATTCAGATTGCCCCCGAAAAAATCCAGCGCCATGTTGTCATTACTGCGGGGGTCAATGCGCAAAAGCGGCATTTCATCCCAATGTTCGTGCATATAAATATCAGTTCTCTTTAAGTCGGTGGAGGATGAACTGCGTGCAAACCTATCTGGAAATATTTGGTATATTATACCATGATGAAGAAAAGCTGGCGTTTCATAGGCAGGATCAAAAACAGTCACTTGAAAGCTGGCAGGAGTACCTTCATATAGCGCCCCTTCGCCGCCCAACTGGTCGTAAGCGTTTCCATAGCGAAGGATGCCTGTATCCGTTTGTATTACAAAGTCATACCACCAAAGCATTGGAGTTGCGGGAGCGGTTATTTCCGCAATATAAGTATTTGGGCTTTCCAAGTCCATGGAAAGAATAGACTCCTGCCCATCCCAGGTGCGCACCTGAACAGATTTTGCAAAGTCGCAGGTGAAGCGCAGGCGCAAAGAAGCGCTGCAAGGAAGAGCACCCAGCGGAGAACGGTAAAAAGAATTATGGGAATCGTGTAAGAGCAAGAGATGGGACCCTCCTTTATGAAATAGCGCAACTTATTTACCGCACCGAAAAAGTGAAAGCAAGATACATACACCAAGGCTTCCCCTGAAGGGGAAGCTGGCGATGAAGGAGACTGATGAGGGGAATGACCGAACAGGCTCTAGTATCCAAACACCTCATCCGTCACTGCGTGACACCTTCCCCTCAAGGGGAAGGCTTTAAGTATGTATCAATTAAGAAATTTATGCCTTAGAAATATACCTGTATTATCGAAATTAATGGTAATGGGGATTCCAAAGGGGTTGTATTACGGCTGGTTCAATCTTCGCACTGCTTCGCTGCCGCTCGCAAACCCCGGCGGCTCAATCGTCGCATTGCGTCATTGCCGTTCGCGCTGTTCGTTTCGCTCGCTTCCTCCGCCCGGATAATTGCTGCCACAGGCGGCAGCCGGGCTACGGAACCCGTTACGCCAGGTCCCTCCGCCCAACCCATTTCCATTCATCTGGCTTAATCGCCGCACTGAGCACTGTATTCGCAGTGCTCGTTTCGACAGCCTCCTCCGTCTCGCTTCATCCGCCACTGGCGGCACTTCGACTTCGGAGCCGCTGGCGGGGGTAGGGCGGAGGAACCTTTGGCGGTTCAAAGGGAAGAGATCCTGGTATGGGCGAGCGGCTTCAAATGCCAGATTTTATCGTTGTACTCGGCAATGGTACGGTCGCTTGAAAAAACACCGGAAGTGGCAGTATTGGTAATGGCCATACGCCACCATTTGTCGGGATGGCGGTAATCCTCGTCCACGCGAAGCTGTGCCATGGCGTAGGAGCCGAAATCCTTAAGAACAAAATAGGGATCGGCATTGCAGCCATATTCGCCGAGCAAAAGGGCATGGTACAGTTCCTGCAGCGCAGCAGGGTTATCGGGGAAAAGCGTTCCGTCGATCATTTGGGTCATAGCCTTGCGGATTTCCTGATTGGTTTCAAAAATCTGCATGGGGTTGTAGGTGCGCTCCTGATACAGGCTTTGCACACGGTCGGCCCGCATGCCGAAGATGTAGATGTTGTCCATGCCTGCCTGCTGGGCAATTTCCACATTGGCGCCGTCCATGGTGCCGATGGTAAGAGCCCCGTTCATCATAAACTTCATGTTGCCGGTACCGCTGGCTTCCTTGCTGGCGGTGGAAAGCTGCTCGGACAGCTCCGCTGCGGGAATCAAAATCTCGGCAGTGGAAACATCATAGTTTTCCAGGAAAACCACTTGCAGCATTTTACTGGCCCTTGGGTGTTTTGCAATAAGCTGCGAAAGCGCGATGATGAAGCGTATGATCAGCTTGGCCCGGCGGTAACCGGGGCTGGCCTTGGCCCCGAAGAAAAAGGTACGAGGCGCCATGGTGAAATGAGCGTCTTCCACAATGCGGTTGTAAAGCACCAGAATGTGCAGTGCGTTCAATAACTGCCTCTTGTACTCGTGAAGCCGTTTGGCCTGCACATCGTACAGGAAGAGCGGGTCCACAGCAATATTCTGATGGGCAAGCACCATCTTGGAAAGGCGTTCCTTGTTATGATGCTTGATACGGGCAAATTCCTGTCGGAAGGCTGCGTCGTCGCGATAGGGAAGAAGCTCCTGCAGCCGTTCCGGTTCCTTCATGAACCCATCACCGATGGTATCGCGGATGAGATTGGTAAGGTCCTGGTTGCAGGAAAGAAGCCAGCGGCGGTGGGTAATGCCATTGGTGATGGCAGAAAACTTCTCAGGCTCCATGGCATAATAATCTTTGAATGTATCCGATTTAAGGATCTCTCCGTGAAGCTGGCTGACGCCGTTTACGGAGAAGCTCATAGCCACGCACAGGTTGGCCATATGCACCTGCCCATAAGCCAAGACAGCCATCTGGGCGATGCGGTCCCATGCACCGGGGAATTTTTCCCACAATTTTTCGCACAGGCGGCGGTTGATTTCCTGCAGAATCATATAGATGCGGGGAAGCTGGCTTTGCACCATGTCCTCGGGCCATTTTTCCAAAGCTTCTGACATGATGGTATGGTTGGTATAGGCCACCGTCTTTTGTGTGATGTCTGCGGCTTCATCCCAGCCCAAGCCTTCCTCATCCATCAGCAAACGCATGAGTTCAGGAATGACAAGACCAGGATGGGTGTCATTGACATGGAACACCACTTTTTCGGGCAACAACGCAAAATTCGTGCCATACATGCGTTTGAATGACTTCAGGGCATATTGCAGCGTGGCACTGGTGAAAAAATAGTGCTGCTTGAGCCTAAGCATTTTCCCCTCGTAATGATTATCCTCCGGGTAAAGCACCTTGCTGATGACTTCCGCCAGTTCAATCTCCTGAGTAGCTCTAACGTAATTTCCCTGTCCGAAGGAGCACAGATCGATGCCCTTGGGCGATCTGGCGCGCCACATGCGCAGCGTATTTACCGTATCGGTATCATAGCCCACAGCAGGCATATCATACGGCACAGCTTCCACAGTGTAATAATCCTTTTGCCTGAATTTGCGGACACCATTTTCCACCGTTTCTTCTATCTGTCCGCCATAATGTACTTCGCAGGCATCTTCAGGTACAGCCATTTCCCATACATTGCCGTTATTGAGCCAATCATCGGGAAGCTCCACCTGCTGTCCATCCACAATCTTCTGGCGGAAAAGCCCATACTCGTACCGTATGGTACAGCCCATAGCCGGAAGATCCAGCGAGGACAAGCTGTCCAGGAAGCATGCGGCCAGACGTCCAAGCCCGCCGTTGCCAAGGCCTGGTTCCGGCTCTTCCTTTAAAACCGAATTCAAATCAATGCCCAATTCTAAAAGGGCATCCCGGTACACCTCGGTGCTGCACAGGTTGAGCATATTGCAATAAAGCGTGCGGCCCATCAAAAACTCCACAGAGAGATAGTAGAGCCGTTTCGCCTTGCTTTCCTTACGTTCCTCCCTTGCAATCATCCACTTTTGCATAATCTGATCGCGGACGGTAGACGCCAGTGCCTTGTATATCTGCTGGCTGGTCGCTTCCGCGATGGTGCGGCCATTATACCGCTGAAGTTTGCCGATAATGCTCTTTTTTATAGAATCCTTATCAAAGGACGTAGTCGGCATAAATCGTCGCCCGCCTTTATAATACATAATTCGAGAACCGTATTCATTTTATCATATAAAAGTATACAGTTCAATGAAACTGGCGCTGCGGCAATATGTTCCACGTGAAACATTAAAGGGGAAGGGCGAGACCGGAATGTTTCACGTGAAACATCGGTGTAGTTTACAACGCTTCCCCATTACTGTACAATATGCCACAAGGAAAGGAGGCGTTCCCATGCCCAATTGGACGAATGCGCAGCGTGAGGCGATCGAAGCGCGAAATGATATGCTTTTGGTGAGCGCGGCCGCAGGTTCAGGAAAAACAGCCGTGCTGGTGGAACGCATCCTGTCGCTGATCAAAAGGGATGGTCTGGATGTCGGGCGTATGCTTGTGGTTACATTTACACGGGCAGCGGCGGCTGAAATGCGGGAACGCATTCTGAAGGCACTGAATGAAGCGGCGGATACGCAGGAATCGCTTCGGGAACAAGCGCTGAAAGTGGACCGGGCTTCTATCAGTACGTTGCATGTGTTTTGCGGACAGGTGATAAGAGAGCATTTTCAAACCGCCGGGTTGGACCCGACAGCCAGGCTGATTGAAGGCGGAGAGCAGGATGCTATCTACCATCAGGCGCTTGATAATGTGCTTTTGGCGGCGCATGAGGAAGGCAAACCGGGGTTTCTGGAACTGTCAGAGCAGTTTGATGATGAAGATATCAAGGAAATGACGGATGACTTGTACCGTTTTTTGATGTCACTGCCGGAGCCCTGGCGCTGGCTGCATCAGCGAATGGCGGATTTTCCAAATGAAGAAGAAATCAATAGACATCCTTGGACCACACAGCTTTTGAAGAGTATGAAGCTTCAGCTGGAAGGCAGCCTGGACGCGGCAAATGCATTGATTGCCTTGATGGATGATCCTTTTGCAGATCCTGCGTATGAGGAAATCATAAAGTCGGATATATGTCAAATTGAGCAGTTTGTAAACGCTGCCAATGAATCTGCGGATACTTTGAGAAATGCCTGGGAGCAGCGGAATTTTTCCCGTTTTCCTGCCATGCGCAAAAAAAGTCCGGAGACCATGGCATGGGGGGAAGTTTTAAAGAATCAGCGTACAAAGATCAGGGACGGAATCTCCAAAATCATGGAGAGTGCGCCGCGCGATATTGCCCAGGCTGCAAGGGATATTGTTCATACAAAGCCCGCGCAAAGGGCTTTGATGCGGCTCACACGAAAGTTGTATAAACGGTACGAAGGATATAAGCGGGAAAAGAACGTATACGATTTTCATGACCTGGAGCATAAAACCCTTACCGTTCTTAAGAGGCCTGAATTACGGGAAGCTGTGCGCAATCGGTTTGATGCTGTATTCATCGACGAGTATCAGGATATCTCCGGCATTCAGGAAGCCATATTGCAGGCGGTGCATGGGGGAAAAGGCCTATTTCTCGTAGGAGATGTCAAGCAGAGCATATACCGGTTCCGTTTGGCCGATCCCATGCTTTTTTTGCATAAATCCAGTGAGGCATCTTCTGAAGAGGGTGCATCCTTCCGACGTATCAGCCTGCAGGAGAATTTTCGCTGCGCAAGGCCGGTGATAGACGCTGTGAACCAGGTATTTGAAAGCGTCATGCGGGAGGACGTGACGGAGATCAATTATGACAAAGAGTCACGGTTGATACAGGGCCGGGAAGCCGGTAATGATTTGCCTGTGGAATTGCATGTGCTTCGGCCGCCTGAGGAAGTTGAGGCGGAAGAGGACGACGGAGAAGAAACGCCAACCCGTGCGGAGAGGGAAGCATACAGGGCTGCCGCATGTATACGTAAGCTTCTGGGCCAGCAGTTTATGGATAAGGAAACAAGACAGCTGCGCGCCTTCCGATGGCGTGATATTGCGGTGTTGTTGCCTAAAGCGAAAAATACGGCCCATCTTGTGGCGGAAGTCTTTGCAAAGGAAGGTATTCCCGTATATTCCGAGGCAGACGAGGAATACTTCGGCCTTCCGGAGATTTCCACCATGATGGCGCTTTTGCAGGTGCTGGACAACCCTCTTCAGGACATACCGCTGCTTACCACGCTGCGCAGCCCTTGCTTTTCATTGGATGAGGAAACGCTGGCCATGATCAGGCTTTCACTCCCGGGAAGGGATGTCCCGTTTCATGCTGCCTTCTTCCACTGTGCCGGTCAAAGCGGCCCGCTGAGCAAACTGTGTGCTTCTGTCGCGGAAAAGCTGGAAAATTGGCGATTTTTGTCCAGAAGCCTGCCTTTGGACAAGATGATGTGGCAATTGTTGTCTCAAACGGGTATATATACAAGGTCAGGCGCTTTGCCGGCCGGAGAGGCGCGGCAGGCAAATCTTCGCCTTTTATGCGAACGTGCGTCATCGTATGAGCAGTCACAAGGCGACGGCTTGCACGGCTTTTTGATGCATGGTGAAAATCTAAAGAAGTCTGGTGATGCCTCAACGGCCAAGGTGCTTGGGGAAACGGAGGATGTGGTCCGCATCATGACCATCCACAAAAGCAAGGGCCTGGAGTTTCCGGCTGTAGTGGTTATGGAGCTTGGCGGGAAAATGCATGTATCCGGCCATGCATCGCCTATCAAAATCCACCGGGAGCTGGGGCTTGGTATTCCCTGCGTCTATCCGGAAGAAAGGATCAGGATAAGGACGCTGGCGGAAAAGTCCATTGCACTTAAGATCATGGGTGAGGAAAAGGCGGAACGCGCGCGGCTTTTGTATGTAGCAATGACCAGGGCGCGGGAAAGGCTCATTATGATAGGGACAGCCTCGGGAAAGGATCCCACACGGAAATGGGCCATGGCTCCTGGTTCCTATCGGGTTTGGCAGGCTGGAAGCATGCTTGACTGGATCGTGCAGGCAGCCTATAACCTGCCGGAAGCGGATGCATTACGCATATGGAATGACGATTTTTCCACAGGTAAGCAGGAATCCGGATCAGAAACAGGGAAGAAATACACATCTTCCACAGGTTTTCCACAAGAGTGCACGCCTTGGAACATCAGTGTTTGGAGAGAATCAGAGGGAAACGGTGTGGAAAAAAAGGAAAATATCCACACCCATGTAACCTGTTTATTGAAGCAGGATGACCGGCCTGTTCCTCCTGAAATATTAAGGCGGCTCTCCTTCATGCCTGCAGCAGAAATATCAAGACTGCCGCTAAAAACCTCTGTCACCTCCCTCTGTAAGCAGCGTCTTTTGCCTGGTTTTCTGCCGGTTGAAGGCGAGGAAACGCCTGAAATCAAGGCACGTCCGGAAGAGATAGCGCTGCCGCTCAGGCTTTCTCCTCTTCCTGCCAGGCCAGGCTTTCTGGAAAGTAAGGCGGTCAGCCCGGCGGATCTGGGCACAGCTACCCATAAGGCGCTGGGCTGCCTACTCCTTTCACCATTGAAAGATCAGCATGGAGAAGCGCTTCGACTTGCTATAAGCGACGGATTGGATCAGCTAAAACTGAAGGGCCTGCTCACTTCCGACCAACGGGATGGGCTGTATGTGGACTGGATACAACAATTTTTTGAAAGCAGCTGGGGTCAAAGGCTTTTGCAGTCGGAAAAAGTCCATCGGGAGTGGGCTTTCAACCTGTGCCTGAACCGGGAGCCTTTGATGCTTGTACAGGGCGTAATTGATTGCTGTTTTATGGAGGATGGCGCCTGGGTGCTCATTGACTACAAAACAGATTATGTACAGGATGAGCAGGCCGTATTTGAACGCTATGCTCCACAATTGCAGCTTTACCGAAGGGCATTGGAGGAGATTACAGGTATCCCCGTGAAGGAGGATGTGATATTCCTCCTGCGCAGTGCTCAGGGGCTCCGTAACCCTACCCCCGCCAGTGGCGGATAAGGGAGGGGTGAAGAAGGCTGGCGAAACGGAGCAGTGCAAGCGGCAGCGATGCAATGCGACTATTGAGCCAGATGGGAACAGCTAAGCAGCGCGTTGATTGAGCCGTCGGGGTTGCGAGCGGCAGCAAAGCAGCGCGATGACTGAGCTTGCAGAAAATATCTCTTTGGAATCCCCATATCGGGGAAGAAAGGGAGAGTTTATGAAAAGGCAGGAATTCATGGAACTGGATGATGAAAGGCTGCTTTGGGTTAGCGTAGAACCATTCATCGAGAAAGCCCGTGGGAGAAGCGGGCTTGAAAAGTTGAAGGTCTTCGGGGAGCTCAGCGATGGGCAGCGGGCATTGTTCATGTTTCAGGTTCTTCATGGGCATATGGAACATGGGACAAACGGATTCTATGATCATATCGCCTATTTGGCGGATCAGATGGATATTTGGCCGGCACTGAGGTCGGGCATGCGCTACTTTGAGGCTGAAGGAATGATTGACCTCATTGGGAAGATGGAGAAAGGTTTTGCCCGCAGAGCGGAAGGCCGTTTGGACGAGGCAATAACGGAGGGCATAGATGAAATTTACCGTAAGATGATCCCTGTATTGGTCAGGGATGTTGCGCAGCGTATTCGGAGCCATCCTGAGGACTTCATCCGGTTAGATGATTGAAATGGAGAATACACTGTACCTGAATATCAATTTAGCGAACTTATGGAAAGGCAAAAGATGACTGCACAATCAAAAAAAATGGACTACCATCTGCATAGCACCCACTCCATAGACGGACAACAAACGTTGGATGAAATTTGCCGAAAAGCTATTGCCCTTGGCCTTGATGAGATTTGTATCACAGATCATTTTGACCCACATCATCCGGATCCCGGGGTGGATAAGCCGCCTGTCTTTGCCGACTGGCTACGTGATTTGTCAGCTGTTCGGGATAAGTATCCGTCTCTTATCATCCGCCAGGGGATTGAGATTGGCGACAACGCGCCTTACCGGGAGGAAATTGCAGCCACGCTTAAAGCGCTCCCCTTGGATTTCCACCTTCTTTCACTTCACCTGGTGGACAATATGGACCCTTATCATCTTGATTTTTTTGAAGGTAAAACCCAGGAACATGCGTACAGGCGTTATGTGGAACAACGGGTGGAAAGCATACTTCACTTTCCAGATTACGACGCTATCGCCCATTTGGGATATGTGGGCAAGTTTGCGCCTTATCCGCCGGAAGTAAGGCCCATGAGGCACTATCATGCGCCGGATGCGCTGGATACATTACTGAAAGCCTTGGCTGAAAACGGGAAGGCCCTTGAAATCAATGCTTCGGGCCTGCGGGAAACAGACAGCCCCATCCCGGGTGCGGACATCATCCGCCGCTTTTTGGAGCTTGGAGGGGAGTTTTTTACCTTCGGCTCGGATGCCCACAAGATCGAGCACATCTATCTGCATGTTCAGCAGGCCAAGGAAATAGCAAAAAGTTGTGGGGCCCGCTGGCAGCTTTCCTTTGAACAACGAAAGAGCCGAGCATATCCAATCTGACCGACCTTATAGGGAAGAAGGAATTTCATCATGCGCCTTTTGCTCATTTCCCTGGACGGGTTGTGGGAAAAGGATTTTTCTAAGCTTGAGAGCTTGCCTTACATTGGGCCCATGATCCGCTCCGGTGTTTCCTGCGCAAATGTTCAAACCATCTATCCCGCTCTTACCTATCCCGTGCACTCCACCATTCTCACGGGTTGCCGGCCAGATTCGCACGGTATCGCCCATAACCAGCCTTTCTCCCCGAATCTTACGCCATTAAGCAGGCCCTGGTATTGGGAGGCGTCGCAAATCAAGCGGCCCACCTTGCATCAGCTCATCTATGAAAAGGGAGGGAAAACGGCTTCCATTCTTTGGCCCATAACAGGCAAGAGCCCTTATATCCATTGGAATTTCCCGGAGGTGCTTGCACTGCCCGGAGAAAACCAAACGCTGAAAATGCTGCGCTATGGCAACGCTTTGTGGATATTGGCTATGGAAGCACGCTACGGCAGACGGCGCAAGAGCATTCATCAGCCGGATCTGGACGACTATGCTACACTGCTGGCGGAAAAGCTGCTTCTCTCACGCTTCCCACCGGACTTTTTGAGCATTCACCTGGTGGATTGTGATGAAATGCGGCACCTGTATGGCGCTGAAAGTCAGGAGGCTCAGGAATCCATCAGAAGGTTGGACCTACGGGTGGGAAGGCTTCTAACCGCACTGGACCGGCAGCGCCTTGGCCAGGATACTGTGGTGGCCCTTGTCAGCGATCATGGCCTTGTAGATGTGAGCCGTCCCATATCACTGAATGAGGCGCTGAAAAAAGCTGAGTTAGGGAACATTTGCCGTGCTCAATCCACCGGCATGGGTGCATACATTCATTTCATGGGCGACGGGGCAGACAATATGGAGCGCGTGTGCATGTTTTTGGAGGAAAACAAGAATAACCTTGGCATTTCCAGGGTATATAACAATCAGGAGCTTTTGAGTATGGGAGCAGGAAAGGGAATCCTACTGGCGGTGGAAGCGGCGCTGGATGTGGCATTTGTGGATGACCTTGCTATGGAAAAGCGTGTAAAAGCAACCCATGGTTTCGGCCCCTCTCATCCTGCCGCCCAATGCCTGTTTGTTTTAAAGGGTCCCGGCATCAGGAAAGGAGGGATCCTTTCCAAGGCCCGTATGGAGGATATAGCTCCCACACTAATGCGTGCACTGGGCTATAGTATGCCTTCCGCTCAAGGGAATATTTTGTTGGATTGTTTTGCATAAATATGAAAAGTGGGGAATGAAGACGAGAAATTACAGATTCCTGCTCTGAAAAGGGTTTTGAGGACGCATTTTTTGCGCCCTTTCTTGACAGTTGGGGCGAGTTGTGCCAGAATAGGACAAGGCTTGTACAAGAGAGGAGGAAGCGTGCGTGGAACTGCATGCCTCGGTAACATATCATCATCACAGCGGTTTTTCCGTTCAGGTGGACAGCACGCTGCTGGTATTTGATTATTGGGAAGGTGAAAATAAGGAGCTTCCACCTGCCGCACGGCTAACTACGGACGATTTTAAGGCGTTTAGTCAGGTGTTTGTATTTGTTTCCCATGCCCATCCCGACCATCTGGATCAGGTGATCTATACCTGGCTGGAGGGAAATCCAATTACTTATATCGTGGCCAGCGATACGCCCATCGGCATGCGCGGTAAACGGCTGGCGCCTGGGGACAGCCTTCTTCTGGCGCCCGGCGTGCGCGTCACTGCCTACGGCTCCACAGATATGGGTGTATCTTATCTGGTGGATGTAGGCGGGCTGCGCATCTTCCATGCAGGAGACCTGAACCTTTGGCATTGGCGGGAGGAAAGCACGCTGCGTGAAATAGAGGCGGCTGAGAAAGCCTTTGAGGATGCGGTAAAGCCTCTGATCGGGCAGCATATTGATTTGTGCATGTTCCCTGTGGACCCCAGGATGGGCGTCATGTTTGACGCCGGGGCCAACCATTTCATATTATCCGTGAAACCGAGGCTCTTTGTTCCCATGCATTGGCAGGGCCGCAGCGAGGTGGCGATAGACTTTGCCCGCCGGGCCAGAAACAAGACCACTGAAGTAGTGGCCATGACCAAGCCCGGGGAATACGCGCAGATTACTTTTTCAGATACGGCTATTTTCCTGCATATCGTGGAGCCGCCGGCGGAAAAGAAAGAAGAAAAGAGGAATGCGGAAGAAGGAATCGCGTCATCCGCTGAGGAAATTACTCCTTCTTCCCAGGTGACGCTGGAGGCTTATAACCAGAATGATCCCTTTGCGGATACGGACCTTCCCGTGTCCCTGGACGATCAATGAAGGGGGAAACAGTATGGCATTTCATTTTGCACATCAGAATTTCAACGTACTGGATCTTCAGAAGAGCGTAAAGTTTTATGAGGAAGCGCTCGGCTTGCATATTGTCAGGGAAAAGACGGCTTCCGATGGATCTTTCAAGCTTGTATTTATGACGGATGCGGAGGGGTTGTTCCAATTGGAGCTGACCTGGCTTCGCGACCGCACCACGCCCTATGATCTTGGCGAGGCTGAATTCCACCTGGCTTTTATCACCGAGGATATGCAAGGTGCTCATGATCTTCACGAAAAAATGGGCTGCATCTGCTATGAGAACAAGGGAATGGGCATCTATTTCATCGCCGATCCCGATGGTTACTGGCTGGAGATTGTGCCGAAGCACTAAGAAGCTCCTCATTGACAGTAACCGCTATGAAACCGGATTTATATCAGTCCCCTTATGAAGTTTTCCGGGGAGGGGCGCGGGGAGGGAGTCTTTTTGAAAAGGTTCCCTCCCCGCCTTTAATATCTTCGTTGCTCCCCTTGTCCCGCGTTGACATTCCTTGCGCTTTGGGGTAAGATAATCGCAGCGGGCAGGCCATTTTTGGCCGTCCGATGAAATAAAAAGTGAGGAATGACCATGACCATCAACAAGACGATGACCATTGGCGAAATACTTCGCATACACCGCGGCACCGCCCGCATTTTGATGGAGTTTGGCATGCATTGCCTGGGATGTCCCGCTTCTGCCGGCGAAAGCCTGGAGGAAGCCTGTGCTGTGCATGGCAGCAATGTGGACGAGCTGGTGGATCAGCTGAACGCATACTTGGAAGAGCAGAAGGCATAACCTGTGGAAAACGCCGGGATTTTTCGGGGATACATGCGTATTAGCCGGCACAAAAGGCCCTTTCTGGGGATAAATATGTGGAAAACAGGAGGCGCTTGTGCAAAACATGTGCAGTGGGATGGGACCCTTGCAGGTGAAAAGTGAGCAGGAAGCGCTGTTTCTCGCCTGTGAAATGGAACGGCGGGCTGTCCGCGTTTATGAGCGGGGCGTGATGATAAGTCACGACCCCGCCATCAAGGCGCTTCTTCAAAAGCTTCATGAGGATGAAAAGGCGCATCTTGCGAAGTTTTCTAAAATGGGAAATTGTTCCCTAGAGATAACCGATCAGGAGCAGCAATTACTGTTAAAATCCTATGCCGCCCAGGTTCTATTCCCAGGTGGGTTGATGCAGGCCCAACGGGAGGGCGCATTTTTAAGCATACAATCCCTGCTGGCATTTTCCAGGGACAGTGAGGAAACGGCAGTGCGCACATATAAAGAATTTGCATCCTCTTGCCAGCAGGCGGAAGCCAGGGATATGTTTCTTGCCATAGCCCAGGAGGAGCAAGGCCATCTTGCCGCCCTAGATGAGCAATTGAAAACCTTATAAGAGGAAGGAAGCAGCGTTTATGCGGGATCAACGCGTCAAACAGTTGGCCCTGGGCGGTTTGCTGGCATCGCTGGTGCTGTTGGCTACATGGTTATTGAAGGTGCCAGGAGTTATTGGCTATATCCACCTTGGAGATGGTGTGATTTTTCTATCCGCCATGTTAATGGGAAGTTACGCCGCCCTCATTGCCGGAGTAGGTTCCGCTCTAGCTGATTTGTTAGCAGGATTTCAACAATATATTGTAGCAACCTTTCTCATCAAGGCGGTTATGGCGCTTCTG
The DNA here is from genome assembly GCA_023416585.1 of Bacillota bacterium. GTDB lineage: Bacteria > Bacillota > Clostridia > Christensenellales > Aristaeellaceae > JAEWAH01. The sequence goes on along the minus strand of JAEZHM010000143.1, from coordinate 3,807 downwards.
GTAGCGTGGCTTGCTCGATCCGGCAGGCAGACAAGGAATTTGCTTGTATTCTTGGCAGCTGAATTGATTATGGTTGTCGGTTACTTATTGTTTGAAGCCACATTTATTACTACCTGGGAAGCTGCTATCGGCAACATTCCTCTCAACCTTTTACAGGGAGCTGCCGGCGTGGTGCTGGGCATGGTGTTCAGTCTGTATCTGCCTCAATTGAAGAAGAAGATTTAGGCCTGAAAGGTTCATACATCGCCGCTTTCCAAATAAATGAGAAAGCGGTTTTTTTCTGTGTCACCGAATACAAAATGGGGTATATACAAAATGCAGTACCATTGTGATCAATTATTACAAAATATTGAATGTGGGCTGCAGATAAAAAATACGTCAATTTGCAGGTATGGAAAAATACGTACATATCTGCTTTCTCTAAATTTCGACGATAGAATATGAATGCAGGCGAAACAAGGAGTATAGCAATAGTAATTTTTATACTTGGTTGAAGTTTTGTATACATCCTAAACAATGGATTCGGGATAAGTCGACATAATATTACAAAACTATCATCAAATATTAAAAAAATAGTAAAAAAATACTATTGCATTTTCTGGAATCACTTGTATAATATTATATACGTCAAACTATCCACATATATATCCATATAATGGCATTAAAGTTTTACACGGCCACAAAAGCGACAATGTCTGCAACTAACAGACTATAGCGAAGCGAAAGAGAAGAATAGGGGTGCTACCATGGAAAACAAAAAAATCCGCAGAATCCTTTCCATCATCCTCACCGTATTGATGCTGTTGGATTTCGATTCTTCCGGCATTTTCACCGGATCTGATTACACCAGGGCCGGTGACGATGGTATCGAAACAACCACGAATGTGGAAGTGACGACACCGACGCAAGCGCCTACCGAAGCGCCTACAGCAGCGCCCACCGAAGCGCCAACGGCAGCGCCGACCGAAGCGCCAACGGCAGCGCCGACCGAAGCGCCTGCCGCAACACCTACTGAAGCACCTACCGTAGAACCAACGGAGGCAGCTACGGTTATTCCAACCGAAGCACCGACGGCTGAGCCTACCGTTGTACCGACAGAAGTTCCTCAAGAGGAACCTGCGCAAGTAACGGCAGATCAGATTCCCACGTTTGCCATAGGGTATGCAAAAACGGCCACGGGCAATGTCAGGGTATATACGGGCGAACGAAGCGGAAACATTCTCACCCGCTTGGTTGCCGACAGTATTGTATATGCAGACAGCCGCTATACCGACGAAAGCCATGACAGGCTGTCGGTCAATTTTGATACAGATCATGGTGTACAACATGGGTTTATAGACGCGGTGAAGCTGGTTCCCCTGACGGAAGGGGAAGCGGCTGCTTTTGTGCAGCGCGGCATCAACCGTGGCTATGCCCGCTATAAGGGGAACAACGACCTTCCGCTGGCCTTGTTGGATGTGAACCTCAGGGTGGAAGAGACGGAAGCACCTGCTGTGACGGAAGCACCCGCTGTGACGGAAGCGCCGGTTGTAACGGAAGCACCGGTTGTAACGGAAGCACCGGTTGTAACGGAAGCGCCGGTTGTAACGGAAGAACCCGCTGTGACGGAAGCGCCGGTTGTGACAGAAAAGCCCGCCGCTACGGTAGAACCTGCTGTGACAAATGTGCCGACAGATACAGAAGTACACTTTGCGACAACGGAACCTGCCGCAACGGAAGAGCCTATAATTGAGCAAACAGAGGCTGTATATGCCTATGTAATACCTGCCGGGACACTTTCTCTTGAAAACTCTATACTTTACCTGCTTGCAGCTCCCTCGGCTGATGCGGAGCGAATCATGAAGATCGAGTCATCGGCCAATGTGAGGGTCTTGAGCCAGGATGGAACTTGGGCAAAAATTGAGTACGAGGGTAAGACCGGCTATATTGAGATGATTAACCTTGTGTTCGAACGGACGGCGGAAAAAGTGGAGCCTGCCGTATATGCTTGGATCAATGCCGCAGAGACAGTTGCGTATGGTGACACGATTACATTAGGTGCCATGCTGGTAGGCTTTGAGGGCATGGAGTATGAAACTATTTGGCAATATGCCTTAACAGACGAAAATCAACAGATCATCAGTGGATGGAACGATATTGAAGGCGCGAACGAGTTGACCTATGCTTACATACTGAATGAGCAGAACGCAACGTGGGCCTGGAGAATTGAGGTTCGTGTGCAAGTACCTGATGAGAAAGCGCAATGAAAATGAGAAAAGAGCGTAAAACCGGCCAAGCTGGTTTTACGCTCTAGCTCCAATGCATTGAACAGACATATGGAGTTTGTGAGGAGGATACACATGAAGCGTTTAACAAGAAGGTACTTTGCCTTGTTTTTGTCGTTGCTTTTGCTTGTTTCCAATGTTCCGGTTCAAGCATTCGCAGCTGTGCAAACCTATACCTCCGATCCGATGGTTTTGACAGCTACTATTATTCCTGATAACAAACAACCTGGGAACAAAGATCCAGATGGTGAATATGTGCAAGTAACCGGCGCAAGCCCAAATAAAAAAACAAGCGTAGTTACTATCTATCAGGAAGATGATAGTGGAACCATGACAAAAAACGGCACCGTAACTGGTCCATACTGGCTTGGCTTCTATCAGATACAGGAGTCAGGAGGATACAAGGAGATTCAAGAGATAAAACTTAACGGAACTGTAGTATGGCCATTTGCTGGCAGTCCAGAACCAATAAAAGTACCTGTAAGCGATACTGAAAGGTATATTTACTATAAAATAATACCGGGGTATATTCCGTCACTATCATGTAATGTTAGTACTGGTCAAGGTGGTTATAGCTTTACGTTTAATATAGGCAATACATCATCAGGGTCCATTAATGTAAGACATGTATATGGTTCTAATACGGTAACTGACACACAACAGTCGATTAGTGGTGCACCGGTTGGTAATACAAAAACAATCTATAGCAAGAATACGCAGAATTATACACTCATGGGCATTAAGGTAGTATCGAGACCTTCGGGAAGTCCAGAAACAACGATATACATAAATGATCAAACAAGTGTTAATGTAACGACCATAAATGGTGTTATTGACGTATATTTCTATTATTCTCCGGTTATCAGCGGGACTGTAACAAAAGTCTGGGATGATGAAAGCAATAGGGATGGTACACGTCCAAGTAGCGTTTCTGTTCAACTGTATGCAGACGGAGTGGCGAAAGGCAGCCCAGTCACACTGAATGCCGAAATAGGATGGAACTATATTTGGGATACGCTGCCTGCCAATAAGTATATCAGTGGGACTATAAGCCCTGTAATATACACAGTAGATGAAACAGTTGTTCCAAATGGGTATACCAAGAACGTTACTGGTTGGACTATCACCAACAGTCATAAGCCTGACGTAACCAGCGTGTCCGTGCGAAAGACGTGGACCGATGGTAATAACCAGGATGGCCTGCGTCCTACGAGCATCCAAGTGCAGCTGTATAAAGGCAGCGTGGCAGAAGCAAATAAGGTTGGCGCAGCGCAAACGCTAAGCGGCCCGACATGGAGCTATGCATGGACCAACCTGGCCAAGAAGGCGGCAGGGGTAGACATCGTCTATATAGTAGATGAGGTATCTGTACCTACGGGTTACACGCATGCGATCACTGGAACCCAGGCAACTGGCTATACGATCACGAACACCCGTGAACCGGCAACGAAGGGCGTCACGGTGACGAAGGTGTGGGCGGACAACAGTGACCAGGACGGCGTACGACCTGACGAACTGAAAGTGACGCTGACCGGGACAGACG
>JAEZHM010000032.1 GCA_023416585.1 Bacillota bacterium | reverse complement strand
TGCAGGACCTGATCATGGAAGCCAGGGTTCCTGTGGAAGATGTCGTTGAGATCAAAAATGGCAAGCGGGTGAAATCCCAGCGGAAAATCTATCCCGGCTATGTGCTGGTGAAGATGATCGAAACCAGTGAAAGCTGGTACTTAGTTCGCAACACCCGTGGCGTCACCGGCTTTGTGGGCCCGGATAGCAAGCCCATCCCCCTCACGGAGGAAGAAGTTGAGAAGATGCTCAACTGTGAAAAGCAATCGGTGGAGTTTGGCATTGCCATTGGCGAAGAAGTTCGCATTCTTTCCGGTCCGCTGGAAAACTTCACCGGTACGGTTCTGGATGTGGATACCATCAGGCAGAAGCTGAACGTCAAGGTCAAAATGTTCCTTGGCCGCGAGATGCCGGTGGAAGTCGCCCTGGACCAGGTGGAGAAGGTTTAGCTTTATCGCCGGTTAGCCGGCGTGAAGGCTGCGGCCTTGGCCGCATGCTGCCGCCAAAATGGCGGGTGGGAGGAACGTAAACCGTTCCGCATGACCACATTTTGTAGGAGGTGCCATCTCTATGGCAAAGAAAGTTACAGCCATCGTCAAGCTGCAGGTGAATGCGGCCAAAGCCACGCCCGCGCCGCCTATCGGACCCGCGCTGGGTCAGCACGGCGTGAATATCCCAGGCTTTTGTAAGGAGTTTAACGAGCGCACGGCCAAGCAGGCGGGCATGGTGATTCCCGTGGTCATCACTGTCTACTCCGACCGTACCTTTACCTTCATCACAAAGACCCCGCCCGTACCCAACCTGATCAAAAAGACGTTGGGCATTGAAAGCGGCAGCGCCAAGCCCAATAAGGACAAGGTGGCCAAGCTGACACAGGCGCAGGTCCGTGAAATTGCAACCACCAAAATGCCCGATTTGAATGCTGCCAGCGTTGAGGCTGCCATGAGCATGGTGGCTGGAACTGCCCGCAGCATGGGCATCACCGTCGAAGAGTAAAGGCCAGTCGAGAAAATGGCTTGTCATTTTCTCGATAGATAAATGTGGGAGGACAAAGTGCCGCTAATACCACATGGGAGGAAAGTTTGACATGAAACACGGCAAAAAGTATGTTGACAGCAAAAAGCTGATCGATCCCCTCAAGGTGTATGATCCCAACGAGGCCATCGACCTGGTTTTGAAGACCAGCAAGGCCAAGTTTGACGAAACGGTGGAGATTTCCGTCCGCCTGGGCGTTGACCCCCGCCACGCTGACCAGCAGGTCCGCGGCGCTGTGGTTTTGCCCCATGGTACCGGCCGCGTAATCCGTGTACTGGTGTTCGCCAAGAATGATAAGGCCAAGGAAGCGGAGGCTGCCGGAGCTGACTTCGTAGGCGCTGAGGACATGGTGGCCAAGATTCAGAACGAGAACTGGTTCGGGTTCGATGTTTGCGTCGCCACTCCCGACATGATGGGCGTTGTAGGCCGCCTGGGCCGCGTGCTTGGCCCCAAGGGCTTGATGCCCAACCCCAAGTCCGGTACTGTGACGATGGATGTGGCTAAGGCCATTTCTGATATCAAAGCCGGTAAGGTGGAGTACCGTGTGGACAAAACGTCCATTATACACTGCCCCATCGGCAAGTCTTCCTTCGGTATGGATAAGCTGACGGAAAATCTGACCGCATTGATGGATGCCATCAACAAGGCAAAGCCTTCCGCTGCCAAGGGTACCTACCTGCGCTCAGTATATTTGAGCAGCACCATGGGTCCCGCCGTAAAGGTAAACGCAGCAAAGTTATAAGCTTCGCTTACAAAAAAGGCCGATCAGTGTTTAGCACTTGATCGGCCTTTTATCAATGTACTTCATATCTTGATACACATGGACCTTGGAAGGGAATTCAGTAAGGCTGTCATCCTGAACAATGGGAAGGATCTTATATATATGCCATATCAGGATCATTTTTGTTTGGAGGGGTACTCTGATTAGAAGCCTTGAGCTATGTCCAATCTTGTGGTATACTGTGAAAAAGTTCAGGCAAAACCTGACAGGAGTTTGAGAAATCTATGATGAAAATGCAGGAATCCGGTGAGAACTATTTGGAGTCCATCCTTGTTTTATCCCAGGAAAAGGGGATGGTGCGCTCCATTGATATTGTCAATGCCATGAGCTTCAGCAAGCCCAGCATCAGCAACGCCATGCGCAGGCTTCGCGAAAACGGCTATATCAAAATGGACCGAAGCGGGTTTATAACACTGACGGAACAAGGCCGCCATGTGGCCGAATCTGTATACGAGCGTCACCGGCTTTTAACAGAATACCTGAAAAGCCTTGGCGTAAGCGAGAAGACGGCTGCAGAAGACGCCTGCCGCATCGAGCATGTGGTAAGCCAGGAAAGCTTCGATTGTATCAAGCATCACATGGAACGGAATGCGTAGCATATAACATGCTGGCCATCTCTTGAAAGTGACCATCCCCCTGGTGCTGAAGGAGAGGAAAGCCATGGAGTGGGAAGTAATCGTATTGGTGCTGATGGCCGCAGGCCTTATAGCGGCTGTCTTTTTATATCTAAACGACAGGCGTTGTCTTAAGCTGGAGGCCATACGGCTGGAGAAGATGCGCAACGGCGATATGTATCAGGAACTGACGGATATCGTGCGCCGCTGCCGCAAGCGGTATGTGGAGCAGGTTATTATCCGGCGGGAATGTGTAGAGTTCAAAATGATGGTTCCAGCCGGCCGCCGGGTGACATTTTCTCTGGAAAGCCGGGGCTACCGGCCATTGTCTTCCCAGAGGCTGCATACGCTGTGTATGCTTCTGGGCCAGGAAATTCCGCTTTTGGCAGACAAAAGCCGCTATACGCTGCGCAAGGCAAAACGACCTCTTCCTAATGGTGAAACGGCCGTTGAATATATATATACCATGAGGATTGAATACAAGGATGCGCTGAATCGCGCGCCTTATTATATGCAAAGCTGAGCCGTCAAAATAGTATCTATTTTGACGGCGTTCCCACGAAAATGAGGGTTCATTTTCGTGGGTTTGCACTTTTCACCTGCGGGCTATGCCCTCGGTCGGTGAAAAGTGTAAAGAAAGCTTGCTACGCAAGCGACCCGCGCGCGTAGGCTATGCCTGGCGACACGATTTACAAAGAAGGGGCAGAGCTCCTTCTTTACATCCCCTGAAGCGGATTAAACTTTTTCAACAATCTGAGGGCGGATCGAAGATCGGCCCGCCTTTGACGGGCTTTTCCAGCCGTGTCTCCACATAGCAACGCAAGCTGTCAAAAGGAGCGTCGCTTCCTTGCAGTGTTGCGGAGGCTTCCGGGCCGTCCCGAAAAACGGTTTGCAGCCATCCGGCCTGCTTTTGATTGAGTGGCAGGCTGCTTTCTGTTTTTGGGCATTTTGAGCAGGCAAGGCCACCAGCCTCGCAATCAAAATATACAGGTTCATCTTCCGCAAGCTTTCGTCCGCAATGGACACAATGGTTTAGGCGTGGTTTATATCCCAATACGGAGGCGTAGTGAAGCAGAAATCCGCTGATTATCCCCCTGCGCTCTTCCTGACCATAGGCCAGGCGGTGAAGCGTTCGCAGCAGCAGCCAGAAAAGGGAGCCGCTTTCTTCTTCCGGCTGAGCCGCCGCTTCGCACAGGTTCAATAGGTACGCTCCGCAGGAAAGCAAGCCGTAGTCAAGCCTCAGGGGATAGAAGCTGTCGTGCAGTGTGCAAGAGGTGAGTATCTTCCTATCATGTTGGGAGAACAGTACATATTCTCCTGTGCAAAACACTTCGCTGGAGCTCATGAAAGGCGATTTGGGCCGGCGGCAGCCACGTGACATTACCTCCACCCTGCCAAGGTTTGGGGTAAGCAGGGTGAGCATGCGGTCGTTATCACGGTAGTTGACACTGCGCAGAACGATGGCGGAAACGGTGATGGCAGGCATAGGCCCTCCAGCGATTTAAGCTATATATAGCATATCATAAATGGGAGTGGAAGGAAACAGTCAGCTTCCCGTCGACCTGTATTTGCGTACGCCCATACGCCATACCAGCAGCATGACTGCGAGCATCACAAAACCTGACAGCGGTGACACGAAGGCCATCCAGGGCGCTTCGCCCATCAAAGGCTTATCCAGCAGGTAGGCTACCGGCATGTGTGTTGTCAGTGCAAAGGGGGCCACGAAAAGGAACAGAAACCGCATGGGCCTGGGATAGATGTCAATGGGATACTGGCAGGAGGTGCGGCCGCCGTAAGTAAGGATGTTTACCATTTCGATGCTTTTGACGGAGAAGAAGCAAAGCACCGCTTCAATCAGAAAAAGCCCGGTAAACAGTGCGCCGCTGCCTGCCAACGAAAACAACAGACATATAACTTTTAACCATGTCCAGTTCAGGCCGGTCAAATGGGAGGAAAGTATGATTGCAGAAAGCCCAACAAGCGTCGCCCCCAGCCGGCGCGGGTCCATCTGGCTGAAAAACACCTGTAAAAGTGCGCCTCTGGGCCGGAGCAGCACCGTGTCAAATCCGCCGGACCGTACCATGGTATCAAACGCAGTAATTCCACGGCAGAACAATTCCACAAGGGAAAAAGCAAAGTGCATGATGCCAAAGAACATAAGTATCTCTCCGCCGCTCCATTTACCAAGGGATGTGAAGCGGTTAAAAAGCAATAGCACGGAACAAAGCTCGCCGCCGGTCATCACCGCCATGGCAACGGTATGCCAAAAGAAGGAACCGGGGTATTGCAGATGGCTTTTTAGAAGCATCCGGGAGGCGTGCAGGCCGTATTTCAGCGTATCCATACATTAACCTCCTTGTATAGTAATGCGGCGAAGGTTTCGTTGCCATAACAGCCGTCCCAGAATGATCAGCAGCCAAAGCCAAAGTACCTGTACGCCAAAAGAAAGAAGGATTTCTTTCGGAGGGTAGCTTCCCAAGTACAGGCGGATAGGCATATCCAGCGCTTGGGCGAAGGGCTGGTAGCGGACGATGGTCTGCCATTTTTGCGGGAACAGTGTCAATGGGATCAAGTTCCCCGACAGGAAAAAGAAGATCATTTGGATGACTGTGGAGATTCCTCTTGAGTCCAGGGTGCGCATGATCACGGCATTTTGAATGCTGCCGATGGCGCTGACGCACAGAAAGCCGATGGACAACGAGACAAGCGCTAACACAAGCATACCTATATTTGCCGGCGGAGCTATGGATAGAGGCGGCGGCATAAAAGTGGCAAGCAGGATGAGGGGTATCGCGCGCATAAATCCGCCGATGATTTTTTGTGCCAATGACCGTAAATACCAGCAGAAGTATGTGTCCACTGGTCTGCATAGCTCGTAGGCAACTGCGCCGGAAAGGATGGCCTCATTCAACTCACTGTCATTTGAGAACAGTAACCGGAAGAACGCCTGCTGCAGCCAGACGTAGGTGACCACCTGGGGAAAAGGCACGGAAGTGTCCCCGCCTGAGCGGTACAGTGCGTCGTATAAAAAAATCAGTGCAAGGCCGAAGGCTATTTGTGTGACAAGCCCGCCCAACGCCGCGCCACGGTATTGCGTCTCTAAAAGCGCTCGCAGCTTGAAGGCGGTAAAGTATGGTTTCAGCCTTTCTTTCATAGCGCCATCTCCCTGTACATGGCCGCGATCAAGTGGTCAAGATCCTGTTCCAATACAGTAAGCTCGCTGAGCATTCCCGCTTTTTGCAATAACGACAGCATAAGCTCGGTAGGCGTTTCCCGCTTGTCATACTGGATCAGGAAGCAGCCGCTCTCCTCCCTGCTTACGACGGTACCAGGGGGCAGATTCGGCAAACCCCGCCCGTCTGCATAGCAGGCTCGTATGGTCCCCTGGGTGTCGTAACGGGATAAGAGGGAGGGAAGCCCGCCGTCATATAGCAGGCTGCCTCGGCCAAGTACCATCACGCGGCTGCAAAGCGCCGCAATGTCAGACATGTCGTGGGTAGTCAAAAGAACGGTGGTGCCGTGGGCTTGATTTTCCTTTGGCAAAAAGGACCTAAGGGCGAGCTTGCTCACCGCGTCCAGGCCTATGGTGGGCTCATCCAGAAACAAAAGCTCCGGGCTGTGCAGCAGGGAGCCGCACAGCTCTGCCCGCATTCTTTGCCCCAGGCTCAGCAGCCGGAGCGGTGTTTGAAGAAGGCCGCTCAGATCCAGCGCATCGCACAGTTCCTCAAGGCGCGCGTCAAATTCCTTTTGCGGCACGCGGTAAATGTCCTTGAGAAGGGAGTAAGAGTCCAAGACGGGAACATCCCACCAAAGCTGCGTCCGTTGGCCGAAGACCACGCCGATATGCCGGACGTGTGCCTTCCGCTCCAGCCAGGGAGTATGCCCTCCAATGGAAACCTCTCCGCTGTCGGGCGTCAAGATGCCGCTTAATATCTTGACCGTGGTAGACTTTCCTGCGCCGTTGGGACCGATATAGCCCACCAGTTCCCCTTTTTCAATGGTGAAAGAGACATCCGTCAATGCGGGAACGGATGTCTTTTCACGCAGGATATGGCGGAGAGCTCCTTTTTCCATGCGGCGGCGCACCACGAAGGTTTTGTTCAAGTGGCTGACGGATATGTAAGGCATATATACTCCCTTCGGTCCAAACAAGCAACAGGGTTTATTATTATAGACGCAAAGGAAGGTTCTGTCAAATATTATTTCCTATTTGCGTAAAGTGCTAGCTGCCCTGCATTAACCTTTGCAACTTGTCCGCCGGGCTGGCAAATGGTATAATCACACAGGGTGATGGAATTGGAAGACAGGCGTCTTAACAAATACATTTCGGACAGCGGCTACTGCTCGCGCCGCGAGGCGGATCGGCTGATCGAAGAGGGTAAGGTGACAGTCAACGGGCGTGTGGCGAAAATCGGGGAGAGGGTCGCCCCGGGCGCTCGCGTCGTTGTCGAAAAGCATACCATAAGCGGCGCGGGCGACAAGGCGTATCTCGCGGTATACAAGCCACAGGGCATTATATGCACCGCCGATCCTCGAGAGCCGTTGAATATTGTAGACTATATCCATTTCCCCGGACGTATCTTTCCCATCGGCCGCCTCGACAAGGACAGCGAGGGGCTGATTCTACTTACCAGCGATGGTGATATCGTAAACCGTATCCTGCGTGCCTCGGGCAGGCACGAGAAAGAATACGAGGTCGCGGTAGACAGGCCCGTTACGCCTGAATTTCTTAACCGGATGAGCAAAGGCGTGCCTGTCCTCGGGCAGGTCACACTTCCCTGCCGCGTTCGCAAAACCGGCCCCGGATCGTTCCGCATCATCCTTGTGCAGGGGCTGAACCGCCAAATCCGCCGCATGTGCGAATATCTGGGCTACAATGTCGTCCATCTGCGCCGCATCCGTATCATGAATATCACCCTGGGCGGCATGCGCCCAGGCAACTGGCGTATGCTAACCGATGTCGAACTGAACACCCTCATGAAAAGCCTCGACGATGGGGGAAGCAGCGCGCCGGAGGAGGAAGAATAAGCTGCGCAGCCGCAGCGGTGATTATTGGGGTTATGAAGAGATGACCTACTAATGGACTTTCTACTACAGAAATTACGGAATTCACAAGCCCCGGTAGAGAAGTCAACAAAAAAACGATGCCGTAGGGGCGATTAGTAATCGCCCGCATGTTACGGTTAGGATATGTCACTTGGCGGGCGATTGCTAATCGCTCCTACGGCTTTCAGGCTAGGTCGAATGTATTTACCAAGCAATCACACCCCCGCCAGGATGTATCAGGCTAACGTTTAGCAAATGACTGCATTCCGTAATTTCTATAGCTGAAAATCCACTGGTATGCCGTATGCCTTAAAGAAAAAGAACGAGATATTACCGCCTTGCCGACATTTTTTTATCAGCATGGAGTGCTTTTTGAAGTTCTTCTACAGATAGGTTAGGCTTATAAAAGTGCTTTGCGGCACACCCGGCCCTGCCACCGCCGGCGCATGCGCAGGCACAGGCGCACCCACATGCGCAGGCACAGCCTCTTCCGATATGGCCTGTATGGTGGGTGGTGCCAAAGCCGCCGCGGAAACCGCTGGCCTTATATATTCTCGCTACCAAGTAATAAATGAAAAGAGTGGAAAAAAAGAATAAAATTACCAGGATGGAACTCATTAGCGGCGATACTTCCGGCTCCGTTTCCGTATCATAAGTGATTTGGAAGGCATTCTTAGGGTATCTCACCAGGGCCGTAAGCTTTTCTCCGGGCTCCAAGGATGCTTTCCAGGAAAGCACATCGTTGTTCTCCACATCTGCGGTAGAGTAAATGACATCCTTCTTTGGCCACAAGATGGTCAAGGATTGTACACGAATACCATCAAACCAGCCGGGGGTAAAGGTATAGCTGCATGAGCTGCTATCGTTCTCCAATGTAAGCATGTTTTTTTGGTGCAGAAAAAAATCCAGTGTGACTGTTTCCCCGGCATAGTACGCCCTGTCCATATCGATTCTCACGAAACTTCCGTTGTCTGATAGATATGTGATGCGTTTGATAGTGCTGCTCTTTGCTGTGATCTTGTTTACATGTTTGTTGGGGATACCGACCTTCACCCAAGTCAGTGGCCCCTCCTGAATATCGTCCAACACTTTCCATTCCAGGTGGTAAATAATATCCAGCGTGCCGTCATCCTGCGGGGAGACGGAAACTTCATACTTTGTGATCTCATCCAGCGGCTTCAGCGGTTTGGAAGCCTGGGCGGTGGAAGTAAAACCGCCCAGCAGCACCGCCAGTAAGAGAAGGGCAAACAGCTTTTTCATGAATTTGCCCTCCCTTCCCCTTTGCGCAGAGGGCATATATGCTCCATTTTGGCCGTAGCAGCGCGTATGCTTTTGCATGCCCCGCTCTCCCAAATCTTTGAGAATTTGTCCTGAAGGATATTTCCAAGCGGCGCACCGGAAAGCCAGCTTTGACAAGGGATGACATCACCGTTTGGCGCGATGGCCATATTGGTAAGGCACGCTCCGCAGGAGGGAACAGCGTCATAACTCAGTTCCCGCAGCGTTTCCCCCTTTACCCAACCGGGGGAGGTAAAGGCAATTTCCATGCCGTTTTCATCGCAGTATTGCTTGGCAGCAGCAAGGATTCCGGCCAATACTTCCGGAGTTAGCTGTGTGCGGCGGGATGGCTCTTTGTCCGCGTTGCCGGTGACGATCAGGCCTGAGCATGTGACATACCGTATGCCAAGATCCTTTACATATTTAAGGGTTTCCACATAGTCCGCATTCAGCGTGCATAGTGGGGTATTGATGCTTACGTTTAGCCCTGCTTCCAGAGCGTTTTGCAACCCTTTCGCCGTATCGCTATGATGGTCTGATCCTACCAGTGTGTTGTGGATGCTGGGATCGGAGGAATAAAGTGTGATCTGCACGCTGTCCAGTTCGGCCTCATACAGATTGCGGCACAGTTCCTTTGTCAAAAGCACGCCGTTTGTATTGAGCCTGGTTACAAACCACTGCGCTTCCTTGATAAGCTCCGCAAGATCGCTTCGCAGCGTAGGCTCGCCGCCTGTAAATGTGATCTGCGGGATTCCGGTACTTTGAAGTATATGGATGATATGCCTCCACGCCTTAGTATCAAGCTCTTCCATATTGGACAGCGGCTGCCCTGCCGCATAGCAGTGAAGGCATTTTTGATTGCAATGCCAGGCACCGTCCTTATGCATGGCGCTGACCATAAGATCCATTCTATGGGGCGCGGACATATGCGATGCGTATTCTCCAAGGGATACAAAACCTATTTCCTCCTGCGGTTTTTGCCCCCGTGCAATGGCGGTGAATGCATCTACCATCCGCGTAAGATCTGCCCGGAGTGTCTCCGCCTTTACACTTGAATATACCTTCCGGACGCGGCGTACAGTCTCCGATAATACATTATCCAGGTCGACATCCAAAAGCTCCTTGCCGTCATACGGATCAAGGCTGTCGATGAAAGCGGAAAGCAGAATGGCCCAGGATAGCGTTACAGGCAGGATGTCTTGCCCGTTTATGAACACGACAAACAGAGTATCTGCGTTGAGTGACCGTTTGGGCGGAACCAGATGGATTCTCACCAATCCGGGGCCGCGCGGATCAAGCGTGGTATGCTTAACCCGATTTAGGTGCCTGTGTTGGTACATCCATTCATGAAAATGAATCAGTGTCATTTTAGCGACGCCTCTCTTTTGCCCGTATAGGCTTGCAGCCAGGAAAACCGCATATGCTGATGCTATATAATTTCCATAGTATACCATAAGCATAAGGGGAAGAAAAGGCGGGATATGATTGCTTCGCGGGCGCATTTTTTGTTTGATATTTACACATGTTGTATTTAGATGCTTGAATATTCTATTAAATAGTTGCGCTTTTTCGCCAAATTATACAAATAGGTGGTATATTTCTCCCCTCATATGCTCCAGTTGCATGGCTGAATGCGGATTGACAAGCGTGTATATTCGTGACATAATGTAAAAAAACGCCATAAGGCGGACTATAATCGTTTATTTTATACACGGGGTGCTGGGAGGCGCAGCTTCATGGATGTAGGCGTCATCCTGATCCGGTTCTTTGTTAATATCGTCCCGGTTATGGCGGCGCTTTACACATGGATGGGCATTCGTTTCTGGCGGCAAGGGAAAAAGGATGGGAACCCCTGGTATTCTTTGCTGCTGTTATGCTGCGCCCTGTTTTCTTTTGAATATTATCTGGAGATGCAGATTGAAAATACCGCTGTTGAGCTGGCTTTGCGCAGCGTATCATTTTTGATGCAGGCCTCTTTGCCCGCTTTAGGCATCCTTTGTATCCGACGGTTGACTATGAATGAAGCAGCGACGCGCCGGCTTCAGGCAGCGCTTTATTCCCTGACGTTTGTATTATGGCTTCTGTTTGTGCTTAATCCACTACACGGCTTATATTACGGTGAAACTGTCCACCGGTCCATTGGTGGTTACAGATCGCTGTACTTTACGAAAGGGCCGTTGTTTTATGCTTTGTATGGGTATTGCGCCGCATTCCTCCTATATGCTCTGTGGAAATTAGGAAACGCATTACATAAGACGAGGCAAGGGTCAGACAGGCACCGGTTTATCCTGTTGTTTGTTTTCTTTGCTTCGCTTTTGCCTTGCGTCTTATGGCTGTTCTTGGGACTGGATAGGATCGTTGATCCAACGCCCGTATTCTTGCTATTTCTGGGATCCGTATCCCTATGGGGGGAAGGCAAGAACGATTTGATGCAGACGCAGCTAAACCGCTGGGAGAATATGTTTGGCGATTGCACGGAGCCGGCGTTCTTGTTCAAAGGTGATGAGCTAAAGAAGTCCAACAGGGAGGCTTCCTTGCTTCCCGGCGTTATAGATTTGGAGCCCGCAGCGCTTTACAGCCATCTGGAGCGTGCAATCGAACGCAGGAAGCCTGCAGGCTTTCCTGCTGATGATCCTGTAAGGTGGCTTGATGTGCGAAAAAGCGAATTTGATGCACGGCGGGGTCTGAATCATTATCAAATGACAGATGTGACCGACAGGCGCAGCCAGCATCAGCGTCTTCGGGCCAGTGAGGAACAGTACCGCCTTCTAATCACACAGATGCAGCAGGGTCTCGCCGTGTTTGAAGCGGGTGCGGGCAGAAATCCCGAAGAATACGTTTGCCTGCACGGAAACGAGGCGTTTGCAAAGTCGGTCGGCGTTGAGGCTGCCGCGCTATTGCCTGGACAAAGGATGGGGGATGTTTTTCCCATACTGGATGAAGGCTGGAAAGCGGCGCTTTTGAGTACTGCCAAGGGTGAGGAAGTACCCCGGTTTGAAAGGTATTGGAATGAAAAGAAAAGGTATTTTGGCATAAGGGTATATGCGCCTTTGCCAGGCCAGGTGGCGGTGATCCTTTCTGATATTACCGCCCGCAAAACGATTGAGCAGGAACTGCGCACAAAGGATAAGCTGCTGATGACTATCATTGGCTTGACGCAGGATCTTTTGGGCGTTCAGGATTACAGGCAAATCATTCCAAGGGTGCTTGCCTTGATGGGCGAGGCGCTTAACGTAAGCCGGGGCTACTTGTTTGAGAGTGTGTATGCAGATGGTAAGCTGTACAGTGTCAGCCCAAAGGCCGAATGGTGCGCTGGGGATGATGTTTCACAAATCGATAATCCAAATCGTCAGAAAATATACGCGGACAAGATGCGGGATATTTTGCCGATCCTTCGGGATGGGAAGGCGTTTTTAGCTGATGTGAAGGATTTGCAGCCCGGCAATGTCCGCATGATGCTGGAAGGGCAGAACATACAATCCGTTCTGATTCTGCCCGTTTTTGCCGGGGATTTACTCTGGGGCTTTGTAGGTTTTGACGAATGCCGCCAAACCAGGGAGTGGACGGTAATGGAACAGGGCGTATTGCGCCTGTTTGCCGACTCCCTTGGCCGGGCTGTGGAGCGATATGACAATGATCAAAAGCTAAGGAGCGCTCAGGAACGCAATACAGCAATGCTCCATGCCATTCCTGACCTGTTCTTCATCATTACCCCTGAAGGCAGGATCACCCATTATCATGCCTCCTACAGGCCGGAGGAACTGTATGATCCGCCGGAGCGCTTTATAAACAGGCTGGTGACTGATGTTCTGCCTCCGGAAACAGCTGAGCCAATGCTGAGCTATGTCAGGGAAGCGCTTAAACAAAGTGCTATGCAGGTTTTTGAGTATTCCCTGGATTATACCGGAAGAATCAGGCACTTTGAGGGTCGGCTTCTTCCTATCAACCAGGAATCTGTACTTTTGCTGGCCAGGGATATCACCGAGCGAAAGCTTCGGTTGGAGAAGATCGAATACCTGAGCTATCATGATCAATTGACGGGGATTAATAATCGCCGCCGGTACATGCAGCAGATCATGCGTATAGATAAGCCTGAAAAGCTGCCCCTGGCCATCATCATGGCAGACTTGAACGGCCTGAAGCTTACCAATGACGCTTTCGGCCATCAGATGGGAGATCTTCTGCTTACGCGGACAGCCGAGGTATTAAGAAGGCTGTGCGATGAGGAAATGATATTCCATATGGGCGGGGATGAGTTTGTGCTTCTGCTGCCCAATACCGATGCCACAGCGGCAGAGGCGTACTGCCGGCGCATACAACAGGAGATAGCTGGCGAGTCCACGGGTATGCTTGTCTTTTCCGCATCCATTGGGTTTGCGGTAAAGCATTCACTTCAAGTTTCCTACAGCGACGTGTTCCGCCAGGCGGAAGACAATATGTACCGCCACAAGCTGACCGAAGGGGTCGAAATGCGCCGCCGAGCCGTACACCAGATATTGCAGACATTGTATCAAAGAAGCCCGCGGGAGATGCAGCATTCTCAAAAGGTGGGGGAACTCAGCAAAAAAATTGCCCTTGTCATGGATCTTACGCCGGAGGAAGTGGATCAGGCATATCAGGCCGGGGTAATGCATGACATAGGCAAGATCGGCATTGACCAGAAGATTTTGGAAAAGACAACACGGCTGGATGAGGGAGAACTCAGGGAAATGCGTCGGCACAGCGAGGTGGGCTACCGCCTGCTTAACTCCGTTCATGGCCTTGCCCATATCGCCCCCTTTGTATTGGAGCATCATGAGCGTTGGGACGGCAATGGCTATCCCAAAGGCATTGTTGGGGATAATATTAGCCTGATTGCAAGAATCATCGCCGTGGCAGACGGCTATGACGCCATGGTATCCCCGCGCACTTACAAACAGCCCATGACGCCAAAGGACGCGCTTTTGGAGGTGCGCCGCTGCGCAGGAACCCAGTATGATCCGCTGGTTGCCCGGGCGTATGTGGAAGGTGTGATGGGGGAAAAGTGGGAGATTGGCATGATGGCGGAGAGTAAGAGCGCTGTAAAGCCACCTAAGTCATTCCTTCAGCCGGATGATGTGCAGCATGACGCAAGGCAGCCGGCCGCGCAGAACCAGACATATCCGATGTGAAAAATTTGAAAACACAGGGAAAGTACATATAAAAAACTTGCTCCGGCGGAACGCTTAGGCTACACTGCTTGCATGCGGCCCGCCGGGGCTTTTTTGGAGGTATGTATGAGGTGGAAGGATAGCTTTCATCCCTACGCTTTGACCACCATTGTGTTCTGGTCGCTGGCATTTCCCATCACACACCTGGCCATGAACCACTTTTCAGCTTACGGACTGGGGATTTGGCGGTATATGGCGGCCAGCGCCGTGCTCCTACCCGTGGTGCTGCTAAAAAAGCTGCGCCCACCCCGCATGAAGGACATGGGCTGGTTTCTGCTGTCCGGCGCACTGGGATTTGCGATTTATATGGTGGTATTCAACCTGGGCAACGATCTTGTGACATCGGCGACAGCCAGCGTGATGCTGGCCGTGACGCCTGTACTCACCGCTTTGCTGGCACGTCTGTTTTACAAGGAAAGGTTAAAAGCCCTCAAGTGGATTGCAGTGGCGGTTGAGTTTTCGGGCATCCTGATCCTGACGCTATGGAGGGGCGTGCTGGCAATCAATGAAGGTGTGCTGTGGCTGATGGCTGCGGTGAGCTGCATCAGCCTGTACAACATCATACAGCGCAGGCTGACCAGAACCTATTCTTCGCTTAAGTCCGCCGTATACAGCATCTTTTGCGGTACGCTGCTTTTGTGCATATTCCTGCCTCAAGGTATAGCGGAAGCGAAGACTGCCGCTTTGGAATTCTGGCTGTATGTTACGCTGCTTGGCGTATTCCCCAGCGCTGTGGCGTATGTCACATGGTCGGCTGCCTTCCAAAGGGCGCCCAGGACCAGTGATGTGAGTAATTATATGTTCATTACACCCTTCTTGAGCGGCTTGGCAGGCTTTCTTATCAATGGAGAGACCCCCGATATTTCTACCCTTCTCGGCGGCGCGGTGATTCTTTCCGGCGTGGCTTTGTTCAATTACCGTCCCACCAGGGGCTCTGTTCCGCAAGCTCAATAGTCGCCCTGCTTCGCTGCCGCTCGCATTGCTCCTTTTCGCTTGATTCCTTCGCCTTGCTTTATCCGCCACCGGCGGCGCTCGGCTCACTCACCCTGGACCCCGTCAAAGGGATACATCCCTTTGAAATCCCTCTATTAAGGTAATAAAGACATTAAGGCATTATCCTGCCATGAGAATGGAAACCAAACAATACGGGCGATTATTTTATCAAGTCGTGGATAGTAATCGCTCACTTAGTATGCATGATACTTTTTGAAAACATGAAGGCGCCGATGATTACTAGCATATAGAAAACATATAAATAACGCGAACAGTCATCCTGAGGAGCGTGTGACGAAGGATCTTTTAGCAGCATGGAGATACAAGATCCTTCACTACGTTCAGGATGACAATCAGCGGGGTTGGGTATACTTTCGGAGTTCGTGTTCATAGGTGCCGATTTATATGGATTCAATAGCTATTACATAATGGGGATTCTCAAGTGGTTATATCCCTTGAGCGGGGTTCCCAGGGGCAGAGCCCCAGGGTTAGTCGGTCATCACGGCATCAAGCCACGCTTCTGCCATGAGTGCGGAACCGGCAGGGGTGGGGTGTACGCCGTCGGCGGCCCAGAAGGACAGCTCCTGGCGGGTACTGGCCTGGGCAAAGATGCCGTCAAAGGGAACATAGATTGCGCCATATTCCCGGGCCAGGGAGCGTACGATGTGGATCTTAGGATCCAGGTCTTCTCTCCAGGCGGCCCGATCCTCCGGAATGGGCAAAAGGAAGGGTTCACAAAGGATCAGGCTGGCATTGGTGCGGGTGCGCACATCCTCCAGCATGGCCCGGTAGTGCTCTGAAAACTCGGCTGCGGTAGTGCGCGTATTCGAATCAAAAAAGCGCCAGGTATCGTTGATGCCAATGAGGATTGAAACCCAGTCCGGCTGGAGAGCTATGCAATCCTCCTGCCACCGAAGCAGCATGTCGCTGGCCCGGTCACCGCTTACACCGCGGTTTAAAAAGGTGATACCGAGCTCCGGATAGCGGGCGGAAAAGAGGCTTGCAGCCATATAGGCATAGCCAAAGCCCAAGTTGCCGGGCTCAAGGCGGTTGCGGCCGCAGTCGGTAATGGAATCGCCCTGAAAGAGAACCAGGTCGCCCTGTTGAAAGATGGGTCGCATGGGGAGCACTCCTTTTCTGTTGTAGTATAGTGTATGAGATAAACATGACGATTTCGATGCTTGAAGGATACACAACATGAGGGAGTTTGTCAAATGGTTTTGGGCAAGAAAAAGCCCACAACAATTTGCTATGGGCAAAAGCATTCATACTTAGTCATTATAAACCAAATTGCAGGTTCATGAAAAGATAGCCCCACTTGCTTTTACAAGCGGAGCCATTTTGATACGATACAGAAATAATGATCATATAGACGATAGTAAAGGGAAATAATGAAAATATGGGGATTATCAAGGGGTTATATCCCTTGATCGGGGTCCAGGGGCAGAGTCCCTGGTTAACGGCTCTTGTGGAACAATAGTCTTTCGTACCGTTCGCGGTCCATGGTACGGGTCAATGTCTCCAATTCCTCATCGCCCATTACAGTATTGCGGCCCTGGTCGTACAGAGTGTCTACCTTTTCCTTGATGGCTGCTACAAGGGGATCGTGCTTTTGGATGGCGTGTTCGCCCTTAAGCTTGAAGTATCCGTTCATCCAGTGCGCGATGCCGGCCAGGCCGCTGTGGCTGTCTACGGCCACTGTTGCGGGGCGGTTGAGTATCTTGGCTGTGTCGAAGATATTGTAGATTTCCTCATCCTTAAGCATGCCGTCGGCATGGATGCCTGCCCTTGTCACATTGAAATGGCGGCCCACAAAGGGCTGACGGGGGCTTATTTCAATGCCGATCTCCCGCTCCATGTAATCAGCTATCTCGGTGATGGCGGTCAGGTCCATGTTGTCGGTTGTGCCGCGTAAGGCCTGATACTCAATGGCCATAGCTTCCAGGGGGCAGTTGCCGGTACGTTCGCCTATGCCAAGCAGCGAGCAGTTGATACTGGCGCACCCGTATAGCCATGCGGTACCGGCATTGCAGACAACCTTGTAAAAGTCGTTGTGCCCATGCCATTCCAGGTCCTCAGCAGGAACCTCGGCGTAGTGCCTAAGGCCATAAATGATGCCCTGTACGCTTCGGGGCAAGGCTGTGCCGGGATAGGACACACCATAGCCCATGGTATCGCAGGCGCGGATCTTGATGGCCATACCGCTTTCCTGGCTCAGGCGCATCAACTCCGATGCGAAAGGAACCACAAATCCGTAAAAATCGGCCCTGGTGATATCCTCAAAATGGCAGCGGGGCTTGATTCCGCGATCCAGTGCGGCGCGGACGATGGACAGGTATTTTTCCATGGCCTGACCGCGAGTCATATGCATTTTATTAAAGATGTGGTAATCGCTGCAGGATACCAGGATACCCGTCTCCTTGACACCCGCTTCCTTGACCAATTGAAAGTCCTTTTCATTGGCACGGATCCAGGTAGTGATCTCGGGGAAGGGCAAATCAAGCTCCTGGCAGCGGCGCAGCGCTTCCCGGTCCTTTTCGGTGTAGAGGAAAAACTCGCTCTGCCGCACAATGCCCTTGGGGCCGCCCAGGCGGCTCATGAGTTTGTATAGCATTACAATCTGATCTACCGTGAAGGGCGACACGCTCTGCTGCCCATCCCGGAAGGTGGTGTCGGTGAGCCATATTTCATCCGGCATGTTAATGGGAACAAGACGGTTATTGAAAGCGATTTTAGGGATAGAGGCATAATCGAAACTTTCCCTGTACAGGTTAGGTTCCTTCACATCCTGGAGGGAGTACTTGTATTTGGCCTGCTGGATTAAGTTGGTGCGCCGGTCAAATTTGAGCATTTCGAATCACCTCATCATTTCTTAAAAATGGAATAATCATACGGGAGGTTCCAGCAAAGAAACAAAGTGCTCTATACGATCCAGGCCTTTTTTGATATCGTCCAGGGAAACGGCATAGCTGAGCCTGCAATATCCTTCCGCCTCAAAAGCAACGCCAGGTACTACGGCCACCTGCTCCTCGTTGAGAAGAAGTTCTGCAAAATCCATGCTGCCTTTTATTTCCCGGCCTTTATATTTATGGCCGATGAGTGCTTTCATGTTCATCATCACATAGAAGGCTCCTGCGGGTTTTTTGCAGGAAAGGCCCGATATCCAGCCGATATGCTCCACCATATAATCGCGTCTGCGTTCAAACTCCTCCGCCATTTCCTTGACGCATGTCTGGTCAGTGGTGAGCGCCGTGACGCCGGCATGCTGGGCAATGCTGTTGGGGTTGGAGGTAGCCTGGCTCTGAAAATTTCCCATAGCCTTAATGACATCCATTGGCCCGGCGCAATAGCCGATGCGCCAGCCGGTCATGGCATAGGATTTGCTCAGACCGTTGACTACAAAGGTGCGGGCCTTGGCGTCTTCCGACACGGAAGCGATGGAAATGTGCCTGCGGCCGTCATAGAGCAGATTTTCATATATCTCATCGCTGACAATAAAGAAATCATGTTCTTTTGCCAGGTCGGCGGCATTTTCAAGCGCCTCTTTTGACCAGACGCTGCCATTGGGGTTGGAGGGACTGGTGATGATGATGGCCTTGGTGCGGGCAGTGATCTTTTCAGCAAGGGCATCTTTTGTTGGAACGAAATCATCATCTTCCGTTGTGGGAACGAATACCGGCACGCCTCCGGCCATGCGTACCATCTCAGGATAGCTAACCCAGCAGGGGGTGGGGATCAGCACCTCATCCCCATCGTCCAGGATCGCCTGAAAGATGGTGAACAAGGAGTGCTTGGCTCCATTAGATACAATAATTTCTCCCGGAGTGTAGTATAGGCCATTGTCTCTTTGGAACTTTGCGCATATGGCCTTACGCAGCGCCAGCGTCCCTTCCGAGGGGGTATACCTGGTTAACCTTAACGCAATGGCTTCACGGGCAGCGTCACAAATGTGGGAGGGAGTGGGAAAATCCGGCTCGCCGGCGCCAAAACCCACCACGTCCAGACCCTGCTGTTTCATATCCTTTGCTTTTGCATCAATGCTAAGCGTAACCGAAGGAGCGATGGCTTTACACATCCGGGAAATAGAACGCGACATGGGAGATTCCTCCTAAGGAAATTTTGATTGGTGACAATACAATTTGTGCATGCTGCCCATTTTTCACTCGAAAATGGCATAAAAAAAACCTGCCTGCACGATTGGCTGCAGGCGTCCCTTGTGAGGCAGCGCCTTTGCGGCCCATAATGCATGGTGCTACATTCTATTCTACAAATTGGAGGCAGTTCCTGCTTCCAAAGAGGCAATTTTAAAAATTTTTGCATTATTAATTTTTCTAAGTTGCATTTTCATGAATGACAAAAATTATTCCGGGTACATGCAGCCAGTGGTCTTATCCTCCCCGCACAGGGTTCATATGGTCTTCCTTGGGATTGAGCTTGGAAAACATGGTATCAGCCATAATAACGCCTCTTTGTACAATGAGCTGACCGTACTGTTTTCGCAGGTCATCGATGGTTTTGGACAGGGCCAGCTTTGCGTCGCGCAAAATTACATCGCCGAACATATCCAACTGTACCGGGGCGGTATCGGATTCCAACTGCCCGCAGGAGATGCCGATGCTCCGGAGCGGCAGCAGCGTTAAATACCGCTCCGTGAAAAGTGCCATAGCTGTTTCTGCAATTTCACTCTCCAGGTTGGTGCCATGATCTAGCGTTCTTTGGCAGGATGCCCAGTTCAATTTCGTATCCCGTACATTGATTGAAATGCGCCGGCTGCGGAGTTTCTGCTCCCGCATCCTCATGGCCACGCTTTCGGCCAGCAGGTAAAAGACGCACTTTACATCTTCCGCCGTAGTCATATCCCTGGGGGTGGTGACGCTGTTTCCGATGGATTTAACGGGAGGGACATCCTCCAGCCGCTTGACGGGGGACAAGTCATAGCCGTTGGCATAGGCGATCAGGTACAGGCCGTTTTTGCCAAGAAGCCGCTGCATCAAATCTGCGTCGGCGCGGGCCAGGTCGCCGATGGTATAGATGCGCAGGTCCATCAGCTTTCTAGTGGTTTTGGGGCCGACGAAAAGAAGATCGGAAATGGGAAGGCGCCATACGATCTCCTTGTAGTTTTCATTGCCGATCACCGTGGTGGCATCCGGCTTTTTCATATCGCTGGCCAACTTGGCAAAGGGTTTGTTGAAGCTGACCCCGGCGGAAATGGTGATCTCCAGTTCCTTTTTGATGCGCTCCCGCAGGCAGTCGGCAAGCAGCGCGCCATCCTTCATAGTGAATTTAGGATCGGATACATCCAGCCAGCATTCATCCAGCCCATAGGGTTCCACGCGGTCCGTATAATCGAAGAAGATCGCACGCATGCGGTTGGAAAATTGGGTGTACAACGAAGAATGGGGTGGCGAAACGATCAACTGCGGGCAAAGCTGCTTTGCCTGCCAGGTGACCATGCCTGTTTTGACGCCGCATTGCTTGGCTTCCCTGGTACTGGCCAGCACGATGCCGTGTCGTATTTCGGCATTGCCGCATACCGCCATGGGTTTGCCGCGCCATTCCGGGTGGAAGACGCATTCCACCGAAGCGTAGAAGGAATTTGCGTCACAATGCAAGACCACCCGTTCCATGAAACACTCACCCCTAAGATACAAACATATGTTCCCTTATTATCATATGATACGCTTTCAGAAACATGCATATCAATGAGAATTCCTGGAAGCAAAAAGGCGCCCTTGCCGGGCGCCGCCATTTTATTTCAATCGATTCATACAGCCTGCGCCATCAGTTCGCCCATGGCGGAGTTCAGTATGCCTGTAATATCAGCGGTGTCTGAAAGCCAGGCTTCCCGCCCCTCCCTGGACAGGATGACAGGCATGCGGCTGTGTATATGGGCAATGCCCGGCGCGGCATCCCTGGTGAGGATCACAAACAGGGGAAGTTTGGAATCCTTCTCCCAGCGGTAACAGCCAGCCAAATATAAAAGAGGGCTCTGCGGATCGCGAATGGCATGCTTGACCTTCTTACTACTTATCGTTTGCCACTCGAAATAGTTGGAGGCGGGGATCAGGCAGCGCCTTTCCATCATAGGCTGGCGGAACATGGACTTTTCCATGGCGGTCTCGCTCCTGGCATTGATGATGACGCCTGAACCGCCAAACTTGGAAAAGCCCCATTTCATGGCGAAGGGTTCCACCGTATGCATTTTGCTGTTGGAGATGGCCGGCACGATATCGGTAGGGAAGATTTCGCCCTGCTTTATATGAAGGCCGTCTGGATCATCCTTCAGCTTGCGCTCAATCTCCGCAATGATCTTTACAAGCTCCTCTGTTGGGTCGTCCTTTTCAATATAAAAGCGCCCGCACATAGTGGCATCCTCCGTTATTGCGATATACAGATAAGTTGTCATGAAAGGATACCCATATGAGCATAGAAATATTACTATGCCATCCTGCCTTGACAAACAGCTGCCCTTGGTTTATAATTGAAAAAAATTTCAACAAAAAAAGAGGGAGTATCATGTCGCCGCGTTCGAAAGCGCAATTTGAGGCCATGCAGGATGCCGCCAGGGAAAAGATACTGGATGCCGGACTTTTTTTGTTTGCGAGGAAGGGATTGGCCGCCACCGGTGTGACGGAGATCGCAAGGGAAGCGGGGGTAAGCCTTGGCCTAATGTACCACTATTATGCCTCCAAGGAAGATTTGTTTTCCGCGCTAGTGAACATGGCAATCCAGGGTGCCAGGGAAGCCCTGGAGGGTTTCGGAGATGATGAATTGGATGCAGCGGAGCAAATCAAGAAAATATCCCGGATGGCGGCTGGCGTTTTGCAGCGGGAGAACAAAACGGCATATTACTTTCTGCTGCTTACGCAAGCCGGGCTTACGGGTATTGCACCTGAGAATCAGATGCAGGGTTTACTGACAAGCGGAGATATGAGTGCTCCGTTTAGGATCCTGCAAGCCATCATCCGCACAGGCCAGATGCAAGGTACTGTAAAGGCCGGCGATCCAAGGCAGCTGGCTCAGCTATACTGGGCTGCTTTCCAGGGGCTGTGCCTATATAAAATCACTATGCGCAGCTTTTTGCCCCCGACGCCGGAACAGATGGATGGGATTTTATTATTGTAAGGAAAGGACCATGTACAAATGAAGACAGAGAATTTTGCAACTACCGGCCAGGATTGGGCCAACTATATCTCCCATGAGCTTGATTCCAACGGTATGATCTACTTGACGGCTTTACTGAATGGGCAGCCCGATGCGGGCATATTGAAGCAAGCGGTTGCGAAAAGTATAGAGCTTCAGCCGGTATTGGGCTGCAGATTTGATCTTGAGCAGGAGCCGCCGGTGTGGAATCCTATAGGGGAGGACGCCCAATGGTTTTCTACAGTCGAGGCCGATACCTGGCAGGAGGGACTTGCTGATTTCCTGCGGGAGAATCCGGTTAAGGGGCAGCTTGCGGTACGGTTGATCGCATGCCCCCGGCAGGCGGCGCTATGTTTGCGATTGGACCACGCGGCTGCGGATGGTGCAGGGGCAAAAGCATACCTTAATCTTTTAAGCACGCTATACAGCGCGCTAGCCGCCAAAGAGAACCTGCCGGAAAATATCCCGCAGGACAGGTCGGAGATACAGGTCTTTTCGGCATGCGGGATTGATGATTTCCGAAAAGCGCTAAAAAGAGAAAACCCTACGCCCATCCCTTTTGTCACATTGCCTTATCAAAATGCAGAAGGGCAGGAGGCCCGGTATGCATGGGTTAAATTCCCTTTGGCTAAAATAAAGACTGTTCCGGGATGTACTGTAAACGATCTGCTTTTGGCAGCCTGTGCGAGGGCGCTCGCCTACGAAATGAACACGGAGCAACCGGTTGTATTGAGCATGACGGCGGACCTGCGGCGTTATCTCAAGGAAGAAGAAGCTCCGATAATCTGCAACCTATCTGGTATGGAAAAGGTATGCTTTACCGCAGCACCCGGAGAATCCATTGCGGAGACAGCCGGGAAGGCAGCAAAGGAGACCGCAGCGGTAAAGGCTGGCCATCCTGGGCTAAACAGCGCCGCATCTATGGCTTACTTACGCATGATGCCCTTTGAAAAAGCCAAATCTTTTTTGCTGGACGCAAGCCGCAAAGCAAAAGCGGCGGGGGTTTCAGCGCCCATCATATCCAATCTGGGATGGATGCATAAGAGCGAAATGAGGTTTGGCAATGTGAGTGTTACAGACATCCTGCCGTTCACTCCAGCCATGCACGCCCCTGCTTTTATGCTCGGCGCGGGCAGTTATGGGGACAATATTACGCTGTCCGCCGGATACTTTGAGGGAGAAAGGAAAGCGGAGGATATGGAACGGTTTTTATATAGAGTCAGAGATGAAATGATGGGGAACGAATGTTGATATTTGTTCCGTTTCCTATATAAAAATTGAGCCGGTCTGCGGAGGGAAGCAGACCGGCTTCTGACTGTCAAAAGACTTGGGAATAAAGTGCATTGTTCTTTACGGATAAGCCTGCCGATTGGGATCGGTCAGCGTGACCGCATCCAGGGTGTAGGTTGTGACAAAGACGAGGGAGTCATCCTTTGCAAGCCGCTCCTCCACCACAAAGCACCAGGCGGGAGTATAAGTCAGTTTGTTCTGACTTGCGTACACAGGCTTGATCTCAGTTATGACACAGTAGGAGGCGTATTCGGTAAAAACACCTCTGGTGTTTCCAGGTTCGGTTCCTCCATAATTTACATCCACCGTCGTGGTGGCATCGGCGTAGTAGGTGGCCATCCACTCCCTCAGGGCATCCCGCCAGGAGGCGGCAGGGGAGGTTAGCGGCGCGGCAGATACCTCTTTGGGCAGATCAAGTACAGAGACTTGCGCAATGCCCCCGCCATCCTTAATAAGCAGGCTTACATTGGAGGTGCCGCCCGCCCTGGCATCAGGCTCCCTGGCATTCCCATTCGGCCAGGAATACCCGGGGGTCACAGGCAGGCCGTGCAGCATGGTGGTCAAACTGACTGCCGTAAAATCCAAGTCGGTATATCCGTACTTTTCTGCGCTTCTTTTGAAACTCCGTATGAGCTTTGCCTGCTGTTCCTTCCAGTCGCTGGTTTTTGGATGTATTCCATAGGTGGTGGGGTCGAACAGACGGGCAGCGTTCATACCCATCTCATAGGGCATAAAGCCCAGTTCCGTAAGGAAGGAAAGAGAAATTTGCTTGGCCCGGGCCATCTCTTCCGGCTTTTCATCGGCGGCATCCGGCATACTTATCGCCAGAGCGTCATCGGCGAACTGTGCGTAAAGCCGCCTGGGAGAGCCTTTTTCTGCATATTCAGCAAAGCTTTTGTTCTTTTCCCAGGTTGCGGACTTAGCGTTATCCTGCCTTTTTATGCCGTCCGCCTTCTCCATGGCGGCAAGGAGCTCCGCTTTGTCTGGGGCGGCGTATTCTACGGTGATGGCATTCAACTGTGCTGCGGTAAACTCCTGCGGGACCGGGCAGTCTACCTTCAAAGCCTGATTGGCATCACGGAACCTAAGAATTTTGATTGTGCCAGATAGCCGCCCATCCTTCTCCACGATGCTGCCAAGGTCCACGTCATCCGCGTTATAGTCATTCCATACGCCGTTTGGGTCGTTATCCGATGCCAGGGCGGGAAGGCACATGGTTACCATGAACATCAGCAAGGCGATCAGGGCAATACCTTTCCGTCCATATGCCTTTTGCTTGCCCCTTTTAGTAATTGTCATACTGATCCCTCCATTCCTGAACTGTGGATGCCTCTAAGGTTATGATCAAGGTACTTTGTTCTTTTGTATCGCTCCCGTATATCCAGCTTGATACGGGCACCTTAACCTGCATGTTCCCGTTTTCGTCCAGCAGCTTTTCGTAGCTTTCCGGTGTTACTTGGAATAAATCCGCTTCCAGCAGGAAGGTCTCGCCCAGTTCCTCCGGCACCCAGCCTACGGTACAGGCCATGTTTCTTTCGCCGATCGTCATATGGTTTACATCAATTACCAGAGCTTGCTTGCCCTTTGGCAGCCACTTGTCCAGGGTGGTATGTTCATCACCCCACCAAATCTCGTCCATATGGATGCCATCCGCTCCAAAGTCACCTCTGCCTAAGAGCCGGTACATGCCGGGCTCCGCAGGGGAAACATGCAATACCATGGAGAGCTTCATGTCATTCCAAAGGTAATCCCTGGCCTGCACGATCACCTGCTTGCCGTCAAAACTTTGGTTTAAGGGCTTTAGCACATCATTTGCTACGATGGATTTTTCCAGGGGTTCGCTGGTCATCTCGGTCAGAAAATCTAGCACTCCAAGGCTCTTGGCCGCCAGTGCGCTGCCTGCAAGAAGTACGAGACATGCGGCTGCGATGGGTATCCAGCGCATGCTTTTCCTGGCGGTTCTTGTGTTTTTCATTTCTTTTATCGTATTTGCTACCCGGCTAGAGAAGCCCGCCGGCGTTTGCTCATACGCATTCTCCAGATTTACCCCTAATGGGGTATCGTTTGTTTTCATCCTTGCGCCTCCATTTCGTCTAGTTCTTTGCGCAATATCTCCCTGGCTTTGGACAGCCGCCATTTCACCGTACCTGCCGGGATATGAAGCATACGAGCCGCCTCCGCAACCGTAAATCCTTCCAGGCAGTTAAGTATCAGGGGCAGGCGGAATTTTTCCGGAAGGCCCATCACAGCTTCCTGAAGTGATGTATCGGGTGCTTCCATTTGGGCGCTTTGGGGCACTTCCGCCATTGCGACCATCCTGCTTTTTTTGCGCTGAACGTTGCGGCATTCGTTGATGACGATGCGCATCAGCCATGCCTTAAAGTATGCTTCTTCAGCCCGATCCCGTTTTTCCCAGGCCTTTTTGAGTGCTTCCTGCACGGCGTCGGCACAGTCGGCCCAATTGTTAAGCAAGCTGCGGGATACACGGTAAAGTGATCGCTCCATGGCCGTGATCTCGCCGACAAAGGTTTCTTCGTCCACCACCAGGGGACCACTCCTCTTTTGCGGATTACTTTCAAACGCGCTTGGCAGGTTTTTTATACCTACACCATAATAACGGAATAGATATAGAAATGGTTGGATAAATTCGAAAAGTTTTAGAAGACATGGAAAACAGTGTGCTATTCCCGAAAGATTGTAAATTATTCCATTCAAGGGAAAAAACACAAGGGAAAGGGCGTTGAATGGTCAGGTAAAGGATGGAGGGTGAAAGGTATGAAACGGATATTTGTACTTCTGATCTGCCTGGCGGTGATTGTTTCCTTTCCGGTTCTTGGCTTTGCCATGAATGACGGGGCAGTGGTGAACAACCCCAATCCTCAGGATAGGCTGCATCTGCGGGCGGAACCAAACACTGCATCGCAATCTCTGGGCAAGTATTACAATGGCACGCCGGTGACGATCGTCGAATACAGATCAGACGGATGGGTGAAGGTTGTTGTGGGGTATCCGGTAGGCCCGGATTATGCGGCTTTCACAGGATATATGCTGGAAAGGTATCTGACTTCGACCTTTGACGGAGCGGCAGATAAGGTAAAATCCGCCATGCCGGAATACACTTCTGCATCTTCCTCATGGAAAATGTTCGAATCACCCAGCATAACCGCTTCCTATGACACCTATGGCAGCGGGGAAAATATCCGCCTGATGGGCTTTACTGATACGTTGTGGCATATTGCTGTCATGCGGGACGGTGAGATATACCGCACCGGATTTGTTCCTGCAAATAGCAACTTCAGACAGTCTCAAATGGCCGTGGTCAACAACCCCAACGCCAAGGACCGTCTTCACCTTCGTACAGATAATGATTCCGCCGCCAAGTCACTGGGCAAGTATTATAACGGCGTCAAGGTACAGGTGCTAAGCTATGCCGGTGGGGATTGGGCGAAAGTGCGCATCGGCGGCGCCGAGGGCTACATGATGACAGGGTACCTTGCCTTTGGAAACGATGCGCTAAAGGTAAAAAGCGCCATCCCCACGGTGCGGACCACAAAAGATAAGGTAAACCTCAGGGATGGAGCCAGCCTTACCAGCCGTTCCTTGGGCCAGTATGCGCTGGGTACTTCTGTGAAGGTGTGGGGCATTGGCGATACCTGGCTGCATGTGGAGGTGGGCGGGAACACGGGATATATGCTGGCTTCCATGCTGGGGACGCTGCCGGGGGAAGGCCCAGGAAATACTTCTGCGCCGGTATCCGGCAAAGCAGCAAAGCTGAAGGCCGACGCAAATTTCCGGAACAGCGCCGGCTCTACAGGCGCGGTTCTGGCCTATTTGGGGAAGGGTACCAAGGTGACTGTTCAGAACCAGAGCGGGGATTGGTACTATGTGCGCATCGGAAAAACCGATGCCTACGGCTGGATACTGAAAAGCCTGATAAGCATTGATTAGGTTATGGATTAAAAGTTTTTGAGGTGGGGTGCGGGGAGGTGATTTTCAAAAATCACCTCCCCGCAAGCTATGACCTATTTACTTCTCCTGCTTCAGCAGCGCTTCGATATGTTCAATAGCCTCCATATCCTTTGCCATACTCTTTCGCCCTTCGTCGGCAAGGATCTTTCGGATAGCTGGATCGGTGAATTTTTCATACCCGGCAGGGTCCATGGTCACGTATTTCCACAGGAAACCGCCGTAGGCGGAACATTCCTTCCAGGCCGCAATGGCAGGGTCCAGGTAGTCTTTCCATTCGGGATAATGATCCGCCAGGTACTGATAGTAGTGGAGCGCCACGCCGCGCTCGTGGATCTGACACAGGGCATCGCAGTAAATGAAGAAGCGCCCCTGAGCTGTCGTGCTCCATACATCATCGCTCCACATTTCCCCCGACTGCGGAAGCAGCGTCCCCTTCAGTTGGGAGAAATCGTCGTGCTCCAGTTGGCGCAGCATTTCCTTCCAGGCAGCAAAGCCCACCCGCGCACCACGGACCTCATATTGCCTGGCATGGCTTACAATGGAGCGGAAGGCGTTTAGTGCGCTTTCCCGCTGGCTTGAAGCCGTATCGGTTTTTACCAGCAGTATATACCCAAACAAATCCTTTTGCCAGTTTTCCTTTTTGAAGGGCTGTTCGGGAGAAAAGCCTTCGCTGTCCTGGAAATAGTTCCACCCGATAAGCGCGTCGCCGTCCTTTTCAAAGCCATGCACCACGCAGCATTCCGGCGGGCCGATGATGCCCATGGCGATGACGGGGATGCCTTTTTCAATCGAAGCCGTGATTTCTTCCCTGGCGTTTTCTATTGTGTCATAAGGTCCCTTCAAACCCACGGTTTCCCGAAACAGGCGAATCTTCGCCGTGAGTCCAATGGCTTTCAAAACCCGAAGATGGGGCGCGAAGGGCGGCTCTTCACAGGCCAGAATATCACAGTTTCCGCCGAACCATTCGCCCGGCCGCCAGGTCAGCCGGTTGCCTGCACCTGAAAGCGCCAGCAGCTCGGCATAGTACCTTGGTGTGCCCATGCCGTGAAGGGCGGCGTACAGTGAACCGATGAACGGTGTCAGGTAGGATTCCTTGCCGATGAACTGGGCGATGCGTGGAACGTTTTCGATGATGTGACTATCCATGTTGATCCTCTCCCTTACTTCATGTATAACGTCACCTAATTATTTGCCCGATAGCCTCGGACGCCTTCAGATCAGAACCCGTAATTCTCAAAGCAGTAGCCAGCACAACGCTGGGACGGGCGATTTATAGAGCTTGTAGAAAAACGCTGGTTGAAAGAAGAATATTGCAAAGTAAGATTGCTTTGCCCTTTGGACATATATCCACTGAATTAAATATACCAAATATTTTCCTTTTTGTGAACCTTATCCATCTTCATTTCATCTTTATATTGACCGGTCAAGTTTTCGCAGGAGGCGTATTCATGACAAAAGAGGAATTCGCCGCACGCTTTATTGCCATGCAGGAATCGCTGTACCGGGTATCCTACAGCATCCTGCAAAGGCATTGCGACCAGGAGGATGCCGTGCAGGAGGCCATCCAAAAGGCATGGCAGCAAAGGGAAAAGCTTCGTGGGGATGCGGCGATACAGCAGTGGGTCACGCGTATCCTGATTAACGAGTGCTATGCCTTGCTGCGCCGCCGTAAAAGAGAAGTACCTATGGAATCGCTGCCGGATAGGGAAATGCCTCCGGATGCGGACGTTACGCTGCATGAATTGTTCCTTTCACTGGAGGAGTCTTTGCGCCTCCCGGCTGTTTTGCATTACATCGAAGGGTATGAAGTGAAAGACATCGCCCGTATGCTGTGTTTGCCCACCGGCACCGTGAAGTCGAGGTTGCACAGGGCAAGGAAAAAAATGAAGGAGACTTGGGACAGGCAGGAGGTGTGTAAGGCATGAACGGACAGAATTGCAAAAACGCCTTCGGCAAGGCGCCGGATTCGTTCAAAAGCCGTGTTGCCTTCACGCTAAACCACGTGGAGGAGGAGAAAAAAGTGAAGAAATTCAGCATCCGACTGATTATGATCGTCGGGATCATTTTGATTTTGATGGCAGGGGTAGTGTATGCTGCCAGCACTGGATGGAAAGTATTGGATGCATTTAGTGCCAGATACGAGAGAGAGCCCAGCGATCACCTGAAAGAAGTCATGAAAAGCAACAGCATGAGCAAGAGCTACGATGCTGGTGAATACCTGGTTACTCTGGAAGAGGCCGTTGCAGATGGCAAGATCATGTATATCACCGCCAATGTGCGCATGAAGGATGGAGAGGACGTATATTTCCTGCCTATGAGTATTTCATCCTTCATGCGCATAGGCGAAGTGGTCGGTTCCCACTATGATGTCCACGTGCCATATAGCAATCCCGTGGATTATAAGGGAAGTTATATTGAAAAGATGGGGCTGCAAACTACAGTGGGGGATGAGCGTTCATTCCGGCAGGCTGCCATGGAAGATGGAAAGAGAATGATCAATATTAATCTGTGGTTAAGCTTCGGGGGAAAGTACAATGAAAAGGCTTCCTTCACAATACTTCCTGACGGCAGCGTTTCCTTTGTTCTGGCCATGAATGTCCCCGCGCAGAAGAAAACGGTGGATGTGGAGATGAACCTTCTGGCTAGAGAGGTGAACGGGTCAGGAAATTATGTGGGCGAGAATGTTCAGGAAAGCATTCCTCTTTCACTGCCTGTCATGCCCGTTCTGGAAGAGAAAACAGTTGATGCCCATGATACGAAGATCGAGGGAACTGACATCGTGGTGGAGCGTATGGAAATTTCTCTTACTCCCCTTGCGCTGCAATACGAGCTGTACTTTTCTTCCCCATCCGATTTGTCCAAGCAGGAGAGGCCATTTTTCTACTTCAGCTTTCGCAATGAACAGGGCGAACCGATTGATATGGGATTGGGCCTAGGGGTCAGAGTAAGGCCGTTGGATGACACTCATTATGTGCAATCGGGTTCATTGTCGTTGGAGCATATACCTGATATGTTCTACATGAAGGGATATATGTTTGATGAAAAACTAAATCCAGTGAAGATCGCAACAAAAACTGAGTCTGAAGTGACCTTGATTAAAGTAGATTGACGCGAAAGGCACATTGCTCTCCAAAGCATTTCTGTTTTCCTCTGCAACAGCAAAAAAAACACCGCCCTACTGGACGATGTTTTTATCTGCTTTGTCGCCTCCGCCTGCAAAAGCAGGGTACTTATTTCTCTGTGGTATAAGCACCTGCTTTTGCAGGCGTGGCATTTAGCCTTGCGGGCACGAAACCGGATCCGGTTTATATATCATCGGCCAGCCGGTTTCCCGGTCGCCGTCATGGATATAGGTTAACTTAAAAATGTGAAGAAAGTATGAACAAACAGATCGGTCTGAGTGTAAAGAATAAGGTTTTACATATGTATACGCGTTGAAATCATGATAAAAAAGGCCGGAGTCATATTTAGGACAAACTCTATTTTATTAGTCTGCTTATCTTTGGGCAATAAAAAAACACCGCCTCTATGGCCAGTGTTATTGTGGCGTTATCGCCTCCGCCTGCAAAAGCGGGATGCCTAATTCCCTCCATGTTAGGTCCCTTCTTTTGCAGGCGTGGCATTTTGGGGTAGTTAGCCTAAATTCAGCCGGATCCGGTTTATATATCATCGGCTCGCCGGTTTCCCGGCCACCGTCTTGCATATAGGATAACCTGGTTTTATGAAGCAAGCATGGAAGGAGTGTGAACAATCGGCGAAATGTTGAAGAAAATATACTGATCATCACTTTTTTTCGGTGATTTGCGCCCACCTTTTTTTCGACGGCTCATACCCTAAATCCATGGCGGCTTTGTAGCAGGCCTTTGCCTTTTCCATATCCCCGGTGACTTCATGAAAAGCGCCCAGGTTGTGCAGCGGCAAAAAGGATCCCATACCCACGGTCCCCTGGTATTTAGGATTCTCGCCTATGGAAATGCTCTTTTCATAGGCTTCTTTTATCCTGGGAAAGTACTGGATATATTTTGGGGGATCGCTGAGCACAAGATCCATAAATAAGGCGCCGCAGGAAAAATGGAATTCCGGGTAATCAAAAAAACGCTTTTCTTCCTGCTTTACAATCTCCAACGCGTTTTCGTATGCCTTGATCTGTACAAGGTTGCCTAAGTATTCCACAACCAGGTTCGGGAAGTAGTTCCGATCCTTTTCGGCTGTCCGATAAGCTGTAGAAAACAGTTGATCCGCCTTTTTAAGCTGCTCGATGCCCCTGTATTCCTGAGCCAGCTTATAGGCAAGATAGGGATTGCTCTGCTCCTTTAGTGCTTTTTCCAGAATATCGATATTTCTTTTCGCCTTGGATTCGTCTCTATGATCGTATCCGTCATGAAATATGGTGATGGGCAGCTTCACCCTTGGGTAGGAGGTATCGATTTGTTCGTGAACCGGGCCGACATACCGGGCTTCCCTTGGGAAAACGGCTGCCGCATAGGACCTGTCCAATACTTTCTGCCCGTTCTGGGTATAGCTGTTTACAATCTCAGCCAGCCCCAATACCATTTTCCCCTCCATGTATTTCAGGGCTTGCTCTTTTTCAAATTTCATCAGAATTTGATCGGCATCCATGGAAAGAACGTAGTCCCCTGTTGTCTTTTCAATGCTGTAGTTCCTGGCTTTTGAAAAATCACCGCACCATGCAAAATCAAAAATCTTCGCCCCAAACGACAAGGCGATCTCTTTTGTTTTGTCAGTGGAGCCGGTATCCACGATCAAAATCTCATCAACGTATGCTTTCACGCTGTTTAAACACCTTGCCAGTTTCTCTTCCTCGTTTTTAACAATCATTGCAAGGCTTAGTTTCAATGCTTTCCCTCTTTTCTTTTGTCTCTTGTCTTTTGAGAGAACAATGGAATCCACACTGTGACGGCATAACAATGTATCAAAAATGGGCTGTGGTGCAAAGCGTATCTAATAAACCAATCTGTTTTAATGACGCTGTTTGTGTCTATACCTTAATTCAACCGCAGAATGTACTTGAACCCCTTGGAAGCAAGAAATTCCCGCACAGCGCAACTATTGCGTGGGTTTAGCGTGAGGATCAGTCCACAGTCATCTTTATCCTCAGTGATCTCTGACAGATACACGATCCTATGTCCCATCAACTCCGCGTCTTTGGGCTGTCCGTCACTTATTACGAAGCCGTTGAACCTAATCTGTTCTCCTTCCATCACTTCCGCCCAGCGCTCCGCCTCGCCGCCCGCGCCATAGAGATATATGTTGCGGTGCTTTTGGCAAAATTCACGGATGACGTTCCGCCTGACAACGTTCAACAATCCGAAATAACCGTCCGCCTCTGGTATCTGCTCGAAAAGCCGTGCCAGCATATACTCCATATCAGCTATGCGGGCGGCTGCTTCATCAGGCACAAAAATAATCCCCTTATAATATAGGGAGTGGTCTGAGAGGCTTGGCCGACGCCAGATGACCCGTCCTTGAGTATCTGCTAGCATACCCAAGCGGGGCTGCTCATCCGCAAGCCGCTTTATATCGTCGTCATTTTGGAGAATAAAATATAGATTCAAGTTTTGGGTGATGATGTCCTCCGGGGTTGTCCTAAGCAGGTTGTCCCAAATCAGGTTTTCGTCGTATCCGGTTTCGGAACGAATATACCGCATAACTTCATTAGGGCGGGCATCTTTTCCGTGATTAAGCTTTATCGCCCGTTCATAGGTGAAACTCTTTTTCTTGATGCAAGGGGCACCGCAATCACGAACCAATGCCAGCGGCACGATATGCGTTGCGATATTGTTTAAAGCGGGATCCTTTGAAAAGATATTCGATGTATCGGTGTAAGCACCATAAGAATAACCTTCCCTTGAAAAACGGGTAGTAAACGCAATCTCATACTCCTGAATGGCCTGTGTAAATGAAAGGCTTTCCGGCGAAAGTTCCGTCCAAAATGCATAGAATGAGCTGCTATGCAACAACCGCTTTTTGACGTTGATGAAATACGATTGTACATATTCCGGAACAAGATGCTTTGCTTTGTCTGTATAGGCAAGATCGTATGTTACACCTTGCAGCGTAAGCCCCCAGAAATCTACATCACGCTGGTCCATTTCGAAAAAAACACGCTTGAAAGGATAAAGCGGGCCGTATACGGTGTCATTGACAATCAGAAGCTCATCGTATTCGTAGACCTTATCCCATCCGTAAAGGTTGAAAAGTACATCTTTGACTGCGCCGCAGTCA
This sequence comes from Bacillota bacterium, assembly GCA_023416585.1. Taxonomy (GTDB): domain Bacteria; phylum Bacillota; class Clostridia; order Christensenellales; family Aristaeellaceae; genus JAEWAH01. Next base: position 46,373 of record JAEZHM010000032.1, on the reverse strand, counting down.
AAACCGGTATTCGAGCGCACGAATATATCCTGTGTAAATGCCTTCAGTTTATTCCTGCCTTCATCCGTCAGCTTGCCATTACAAACGATGACTATATGCGAAACATTCTGGCAAAGCTCTTGAAGGTAATAGGGGATGTAGTCATCAATAATCCCGTCTTTGTCATAAACGACGTATATCGCCAGACTCTTGATGTTTCTCAAGTTCATTGTCGCTTCCAATTTGTTGCTCATCTAACAGCCTCAATTCAGCTTCAAAATATTGCCGATCCCCTTGGAGATAAGCAGTTCCTGTACGGCAGCGGTATTTTTTGGATTAAGCGCCAGAATCAAACCAGAATCCTTAATGTGGTTGGTGATCTCAGAAAGAAAAAAGATTCTGCGTCCCTTAAGCTCTACGCCTTTTGGCTGCCCATCGCTTACTACAAAACCTTCAAGAGGGATATCCTCCTGCGCCATCACTTCCGCCCACCGCTCCGCTTCGATACCTGCGCCGTAGAGATATATCTTGCGGTGTTTTTGGCTAAAGGAACTTATGTTGTATAGCCTGACCTTGTTCAATAAGGAAGAAAAGTCGTTGGCATCCGGTATCTGCTCGAAAAGCTGTGCCATCATATACTCCAGATCGGCTATGTGTTCAGCAGCTTCATCGGGCGAAAATACAATCCCCGAATAGTAACGGATATTGCCGGTGAGACATGAGCGGCGCCAGACCACACGCCCTTGCCGATCCATCAATTCACCCAGACGAGGTTGTTCCTTCGCAAGCCTTTCCATATCGGCTTTTGTTTGGGCAAAATAATAGAAATTCATGTGTTGTGCGAAAGCATCCGTTGGCATTATACGGATAAGATTGTCCAAAATCAGATTTTCATCGTATTCGGTTTCAAATCTGATAAACCGCATGATCTCATTGGGCTGAGCATCCCTGCCGTACTTCAGCCTGGCTGTACGGTTGTAGGTAAAGTACTTTTTCTTGAGGCAAGGCGCGCCGCAATCTCGGAGCAGTGCCAGCGGCCTAAAATGGGTTGCGACACAATTTTCTACAGGCTCCGCAGAAAAGAGCTTTGATGAGTCGGTATATGCGCCGTAAGTATAGCCTTCCTGAGAAAAGTGTACGGTGAACGCAATCTCATATTCTAAGACAATTTGCTCAAACGAATGCCCATCAGGTGAAAGCGCTTCCCAAAACGAATAAAACGTGCCGCTATGCAACATCCGCTTCTTGACATTGATGAAATACGACTGTACATAACCTGGAACTGGCTGTCCCGTTTTCTTCGCATACGCACGGTCAAAAATCGGGGCTTGTATTGTTAAACCCCAGAAATCCACCTCACGCCGGTCCATTTCGCTAAAAATGCGTTTGAACGGATAGAACGGGCCGTATACAGTGTCGTTGGCAATCAGCAACTCATCGTATTTGTAAACCTTATCCCAGCCATAGAGGTTGAAAAGCACATCTTTGACCGCGCCGCAGTCAAAACCAGTATTCTGACGCACAAACAAATCCTGGGTGAATACCTCCAACTTTGCTCTGCTCTCATCCGCCAATTTTCCGTTGCAAACAATGACCAGATGTGAAACGTTCAGGCTCAGTTCCCGCAGATAATAAAGGACATAATCATCTACTATCCCGTCCTTGTCGTAGATGACGTATATTGCCAGCCTCTTAACGCTGTTATTATCGATCATAGCCGACACCGAATATTTGCGAGCTTTCCCTTGCTTCGTAAATGGCCTTAAACAGGAAATAATCTACAGGTGTTGTGATTTTAATATTTTCAGACGATCCGATGATGGAATGCAGAGTTTTGCCGTAGTGCAACATCAGCGATGCCGCGTCGATCACTGCTACGCCTTCCTGCCTGGCACGCTCATGAAGATCCAAAATATCCATTAAATAGAAGCTCTGCGGCGCTTTTGCGTGAAAGCAGGTGCTGCGCTCCAACGTTCCCACAATTTGGTTCCCGTCCACCTGAACGACTGTTTCAATCGCTTTGGATACCGTAATGGCACTGCCGTACGCCTTAACACTCTGGATATGCTGCGAAATCAACTCCACACTGATTAGCGGGCGGACACCGTCATGTATCAGCACGATCGTGTCATCACTATTGCCAATGGCATCCCTTAAAGCATTAAGCCCCAAATAAATGGACTCCTGGCTTGTCGTTCCGCCTTCTACGACCCACTTTACTTTGTTCAGGCGGTACTTTTCCTTGAGAAGATTAAAGTGATCTATCCAATCCGATTTACAGACAACGCATATCCCATCGATCTCTGGATTCCGCTGGAATGGTTCTATGGAGTGCACGATGATTGCCTTGCCATGCAATTCCAAAAACTGCTTTGGTGTCGCGGTGCTGCTATATCGTTTCCCGGTCCCTCCTGCAAATATTAAGGCTATGTTCACAATGTATCCCCCTTACAATAGACTATAGCTTGAACATGGTATATGGCTTGAGCGTTCCGCTTCCGGCGGAGGTGTCATATAATCGCCGTAAATTGACTTCAGGTAAAAATCATACTCCTTAAACCCCAGGAACTTATGCCCCTCAAATTCATACTCAATGAGGTTATCAAACAATTTCCGTGGGAAGCCATAGGGCAACCTTCGGGGATGGGGGCTGCACATATGGCGAACCAATTCCGTATGTTCATTTCTGTCACACCATGCTGCGAGTCCGTCGCGCAGTTTGAACACCGTTTTCCTTGGTAAAAATGCGAGCAGACCTAGCCATATCCTCATCAATGCATTTGGGTGCGTCACCTTTCCCGCTTCAGCCCATAGAGCCTTGCGTATGAGATAACAAGCCGCCCTGTGTAAGATCCGCAGCGCCTTGTTATCTGGAACGCTGTTCATTGTGAAAATGTCCAAGAATACGCCGTTTTGGGATGGAATGTGTTCATGGCCGGCGCGTATATACTTTGTCCCTTTGCGCAACAGCCGCGCATAACCCCAGCGATAGGCGGGATCAGTCTTGTAGTCCTGCAGGAAAAAGCGTTCCGCATCCAGGTCTGTTTGACAGGCCAGCTTGAACCGTTCATAGTCCTTTTGCATAATGACGATATCAGCGTCGGGATCCCAAGGAATGAATCCTTTATGCCGCACTGCACCCAGCATCGTTCCGCCATCAATGGAGTAAGGGATTCCATGTTTGCGGCAGACCCGGTCAAACTCAGTTAAATTCTCTAATATAATCATTTGCATCCGGCGCAATTCCGTAGGGGACAGTTCAATGCTCTTTATGGTATCTCGCATCTTATACCTCATGTTCTGACCTCCATATTTTCTTTTTTTGCCATAGCATAAATCTTTTCGCCTGCCGTGCCGTCGCCATTAGCGCTGGATGCTCTTCGCACCCGTGCGCGTGCAAGCCGCACTTCATCGCTTTCATTCCGCATGGTCACATCGTCAAGATAATCGTGCAATGTATACATGCTGCTTTCGCGGAAATCACCATAGCGCAGGGAATAATCATAGTTTGGTAAACGGTCAACAATCAAATGGTGGTAGTCCAGCTTTCCGGTTTTCACATCGTACGCCATAACGCCCGATCCATGGTACTGTGGAAAGAGGATGCTGTCCATGTATGTTAACGGCCAAAAAGCAGCTTCTTCCTGTCCTCTTGTTTGGAGAGGCCAAGCGTCGCTGAAATCAATTTTCTCAACAGCTTCGCTTTGAGGATCGACTTTTAGCATAAACCTTTCCGCATAGGGGACTACCCAGAGATGATTCTTGAACCACAATATATCGGAAAATGCGAGCGCTCCGCATCTGACGCCGGTGGTGATCTCTTTCCATTGGCCTGTTTGTGCATTCCAACGGACAACGATGTGCCCTTCATACACCGACAGCCAATAATAAGCCCCGTCGAAGCAGATTCCGGAATATCTGTTTCCGCTTGAGCCCACCTGATACACAGTGGAAACGCAGGTCTTCATATCAAACAAAGTAACCGCGTTGGCGCAGGGTATTACCGCAGCGAGGACAGAACCTACCACAGCCATACGGGTGAAGTAACGCAGCCCGTTTCCATCCTTGTCAAACCTCAGCTTTTCAAAGGCGGGAAGCCAATCGGTATACTGCGAAAACGTGTTCATTTTTGTATCATAGCGTACGATTGCAGGATACGAACGACCCAACAGGAAGAGATGATCCCCAAAGGCAGCGATGTGGGAAAACTTCATTGAAGTATTGTCCTGAATAGACTCATGCACGAACTTGGGAAGATCGATGCTGGAAAAGGAACCTTCAGTCAGATCGTATACCCCGATATGTGCCGCGCTCATCGGCGCAAAGTACAGCTTCTGGCCAAGCCTGGCCCCAAAATGAAACAGGTGCGTTTTTTCCAGCCCCTCATCTGGGAAGCTACCGATAAATCGTATTTCACTTGTTTTTCTTTCATAACGAAAAAGCCCGCTTGCCGTTTTGGAAAGCAGCCACATGCCTTGTTCGTCCTCCAGCATAACAATTGGAAGCAGCGTATGGCTGCTATGATGCAAGGAAGCAACCGCTTGCAGAATGATGGGCTTGCCTGTACATTGATACAGTGCCACCAAGGAACTGTAGTCTCCATAATAAGCATCGCTGACAGCAATAGCCCGATGCAGATCAGCCGTATCATCATAGATACCAAAGCCCTCGCGTCTGTAATCGTCGACAATCTGCCTATATTCATTTTGAAATTGCGGGCGCATGGACTGGTATGCCGCTTCGTTTAGAGGATGCGGGCGCCACCAGAGCACCACATCATCCCTGTTTTTGAAAATGTTTAAAACATAGATCAGCTTTTTGAGTACATCCTCATTTCCCGATAACAGCGCCACAAGGGTCGTATTGTAGAGGATGATTTTCTTTCGTGTTCCATCAGAACGATTGATGAGGATTCTCCACTCATCGGGAACAGTGTAGTCCCTTGGTTTTGCGCTGATGGCTTTGTCAAATTTCGGAGAACCCAGCGCAAGGAATTTTTCACTCACTTTGCCGAATCGTCCGACAATGTTCATTTCCTTTTCAAAAGCTTCGTATACCCGCATATAGGTATCCCTGATCTTCTGCGATTGCACTACCACTTTATTGGCATATACGCAAGCCGATGTCTTACAAAATTGTTCGTCTACATCACCTGTTGAAACAAAATAAGGCACGTAAACCAGCAGATCTGTAAAATCCCTCAACTGCTTGCTGTAGTAATTGGGATGAACGCTTGTCACGTAGTTCGAATCATCATATGGATTATTAAAGAATATAACATCAGGGTGCCGTTCTGCTATATTATAGGTACGGTAATCTGTGATAGGGATATTGGCCGGGTGCATACCTCCCTCGTTATGCATTGTCCCAGCCGCGCCGCCGGGAAGACGATCAAAGTAAGGGATTGTTATGAAATACGCATCACATTGTGGGTCTTTACTCGCCGCAAGCCAAATGCTTTCCAGGCTGTCGCTCATGCTGGCCTTATAGGACAGGAAAACAACCTCCAGCTTATTTGGCTTAAGTTCGTTTCTGATGCTGCTCTCTATACTGACCAACCGCCTTTGCAAGTTAGCGGCACAGTCTATGACAGCCATTTCGGCCCCTGCGCTGGCCCTAAACAGATCCTCACAATATTCCTCAAGCAAAGCCACGGTTTGCGTGCCTTCCCCTTCGGTCTCTTCAATGAAATTACCTATCTGTGCCGCAACGTTCTGGCAGTCGGCCAGCAGCGTCATAGCTAAGGGAAAGTCTTTATGCAAAGCCAGTTGCTTGAACTGACCAGTGGCCTCATGCAGCGTTTGGATGAGCTCCAATATCTGGTTTTGCTGATGTCTGCGCACTTACTTTTCCTTCCAGTCATCAATCATTCGCCTGTACATATCGGCAAGCCCATACCGTGGTATCCAGCCAAGAGCCTTGAGCTTGTCAACGTTGAGTATGTACCCCACATCGGGGGCATAGCCCCTTTTTTGCACATCGCTGGGTACGTTAACTACGACCTTGATTTTGCCGCTGCACACTTCGCTGGCGACCAATTCGGCCATCTGGCGGACAGTCATGCTCGCCTCTGGGTTTGCAATATTGTACGTTTCACCAATCTGTCCCTTTAACAGAATTGTCAATAGACCCAAGATCGCGTCAGAAGTATAACAACAGTTGGATATCGAAGCACCCGCCGTGTGCAGTTCAATATTCTCAAAACACATCGCTTTGCGGGCAAACTGCATGGCCACTCGCATATCAGAATCATCCTTTGGAGTCCCCGCACCGAAGATGCGCGAAAGGCGCGCTATTTTGACGGGTATGCCATAGGATGCTGCGTAGCAGGTGCACATGATCTCGCTGAACCGCTTACTTTCGGGATAGCTGCTGCGCAGGCTTGAAAGGTCCAGATACCCTAGGTTGCTTTCGGAGATCTCTTTTATATCGGTTTGACCATAAACTTCCATAGAGGACAGGCATATAACGCTTTTAGGATTCTTTAACCTTGCCAACTCCAGCACGTTTCGCATCCCATCTATAGCTGTCATGATAACATCCACAGACTTTGACACCATATCCGAAGAGCTTGTCATTGCAGCGCAATGAAATATGTAGTCGACGCCCCTGGGAACCACTTCTGTCAGGGCCGTGCTGCGGATGTCTCCCTTGATGAATTCAGCTCCCCAATCTTTTGCGATGGCATCGCCCTTTGCATCATCCCTGCCATGGGCAATCAAGCGCAAACGAAGATCATGCTTACAGCTTGCATAGGACAGCGCACGGATGAGCATGCTCCCAACAGCCCCTGTAGCTCCGGTTACGAAAACTGTCGAATCTCTCATTTTCTGCCATGGGAGATGCGATGTAGAAGCGATTTGCTCCAGATCCTCCTTAAAAACGCCGCTTATCATCCTTTTCCACCACCACATTACATAAACTATTTTTAATGGCCCCCACAAAAACGGAATGCAGTCGAACGCTGGCGAGGGGGTAATTTTGTCCGACTAATATGTCGGAATAAATACCCGAAATTTTAACGACCAGCCTTTGTAAACCATGGTGCGGGGGAAACGTGCATGGTACTTGATACGTTTGCCATTCTAGACCATATAATTATATCATAAAAGGATGAATTATGGGATTTTGGCTCGAGTTTTAATGCATCCGGAAAACTGCTGGTTTACTAAATGAAAGAGCAAGAGCTATATGCAAAATGGAACACAGCCAAGCGGAGCAACCGCAACATGCTATTACTGCTGGCGAAATCAACTTATCATAACTATTTGTGTTATAATCAATCATGATTGGGGGGAAGCATATGTATAAATTGCATTTTGGGCCTGGAGTCGGATGGGTTAAACCATCAAATGATTGGCTGACAGTAGATATAGATGGAAACAGAGGCGATATTGTATGCGATTTTAATCAGTTTGAAGGATTTCTACTTTCAAATGAAAGCGTTTCATGTATTTACGGTTCTCATGTTTTCGAACACATGAGTATATTTTCAGCGCCAAAGGTCTTCAAAGAATGTTTTAGAATGCTTTGTAATGGTGGCTATTTAAGAATTGTTATCCCTGATGTGAGAAAAAGCATGGAAGAGTATTTAAAAGGTAACTACGAATATCCTTTATTCCAAAGAAGAATTGAATTTGCTAAAAATAGATTCGGTTATGAAGACTATTCAATATTTGAAGCATTTAAGGGTGAATTTATATCAGCAACTGGTCAACCGGATTTATTGGGACAAGATGGACTTGCTCATCAAAATGCATGGGATTTTGAAGCTATTGTATATGATTTAAATCGGGCGGGATTTAAAAATGAAAATGTGAAACAAAAGAAATTCAAGGAAACTGATTGTATTGACTTCATGTTTGAAGGTACATATCCTTCAGAGGCAAATGAGGAATATCGATCATTATATGTTGAAGTTAAAAAATAGAACTCACAAAAAAACGTTGGCGGAAAAGGGAATGCAGAGGAACAGCTTTCCCAGCGGGCCGAGATATTACGCCTTGTTCCCGTTTAAAATGAGATCAGCCGCCTCGCGAACAGCACCATCACCCCCGCGGGCTTTCGTTACATAGTTCGCCTCCGTTTTTGCTTCCGGGCAGCCATCGCCGACACAAATCCCAAACCCGACGCAGGCGATTGCATCCACATCGTTCAGGTCGTCACCGATATAGGCTACAGAAGCGATATCTATGCCGTACTTATCGCATAGCCGCTGAATTGCAGTCTTCTTATCGCCGATCCCCATCAATAGCTCATCTACTCCCAGCTTTTCCGCCCGTTTGCGGACGGAGGAAGAAACTTCTCCCGTAACGATCCCCGTCATAATTCCACGCTCTCTTAAAATGCGCAAACCGGCTCCGTCACGGGTGTTGAATTTTTTCATTACTTCACCCTCAGCGGAATAATACATTCCCCCGTCTGTCAGCGTACCATCGCAATCTGTAAGGAACATTTTTATTTCAGGAATTCCTGATGCTTTCTGTCGCCTTCCTAAAAGCTGCTCAATGATCAGCCAGTCCTCTGGCTCATCAATCTCCATATAGCACTCCGGTGGCATTTCAACCGTTTTAATTTTTCCTGACAAACGGCATTTGCTTTGAAGCAGGGAGGATCTGTCTGTAATATAAAATGCTCCGTTTTCAACGAGGAATCCATCAAATTCCTGCCTGCGCGGTCTGTGAAAGTAATCATAATTCAGCGGCAAAGCATAGCCTTCTGCTGAATCCTCCCACAAAAACCGCTTCTGCCGAACAACGGACAACACACTGTCCGCATCCTTATGACGCAGCAACGAAAAGCCTTTAGCCAAATCATCAGCGGTAATTAAAGGTGAAGTTGCCTGGATCAAGACGATTTTATCAAAATCATGATTTTCGGCAAATTCAAGCATAGCGGATTCCGTCGATGCCGTATCTGTCGCCGATTCTGTGCTTCTTCCTACGACTGCAGTTTTGGCAAATCCAAAGCCTTCAACGACTGATGCGATCTTATCGCTGTCGGTGCTGACAAAAACCTTATCAATATCCTTGCAATCACAGGCTGCCTTGACCGCCCAATAAACAAGCGGTTTGCCTGCAATCAGCTTTATGTTCTTCATTGGAATGGACTTGCTTCCACTCCGTACAGGTATAAAAGCGATATTCATATTTCTTCTCTTACCTTGTATTTTAATTTCTCACGCTGCACCTGCTCCACAGGAAGAATCTCGTTTTTCTTGTATGACAGTGCTTTTTGTGTATTCATAAGATCTCTCTTCAATCTCCGGAGTCCGTCCGGTTCCAGCGAGGCTGCGTGGTCTGTCCCCTTCCATGTCCTGTCGAGAGTGAAGTGGCGTTCAATAACGCCTGCTCCAAGCGTATAGGCTGCAATATCTAGGGCAATCCCGTTGTGATGCCCCGAAAAACCTATCTGCTTCACCCTGTCCCCATAGCTTTCCTGAAGGCGCAGAATCTCCAGCAAACAGCTATCCTCCGGTGCCACCGGATAACCGGATGTACAGGCGTAGACGGTCAAGTCTTGCCCTCTTTCGTGCCGAACAAAGAAATCGATCAGTTCCGCCTCTTCTTTGCGCGTTGTCATTCCTAACGAAATATGGATGTCACCTTGATAGTTTTCGCAAAGCCACTTAAGCATCACATAATGATTGTTGCACGCAGAAGGAATTTTGATAAAGCGGGGATTCAGCGCGGCAATCTCTTTTGCGGAAGCAAGATCCCACACCGAAGTGCTGTATACGACTCCCCATTCTTCACACCAGGATTTCAGCTGCGCGTGCTGCTCTACAGTAAATTCAAGAAATTCCCGATGCTCGCCGTAGGTTTTTCCGTAGGAATTATATGGATTTGGGTGAGGAGCATTGTATTGCTCTGCAGTCAATAATTCCCGATTGCTGCGCTTCTGAAATTTAACAGCATCTACCTTACAAAAGACTGCTGCTGTCTTAATAAATTCATGTGCGATTTCCAGATCACCCTTGTGGTTACATCCAATTTCTGCTATCACGTATGGCAATGGATACATCAAAATCGCCTCTTCATGAATGCATTTTGTACGGCTCTCAAATTTTCCTTTGTAATTGCCCATAGATGGTCTTGCGCTTTTACCATTTCCTTTTGTTGCTCTTCCCTGTCCGAATGAATAAAGTCCAGCATTCGTTTCATAATGCTTGCGGACGTTACCTCTTCCCCATATTCGGAAAGCCCGGTATCTTCGAGGAAATACGAGAGCTTATCATGGCTGATCAAGGAAAACACGGGACGGTTAAGGCCAAATGGAATCATTTGCGCATGCCCTCGCGTGGCAAAAACAAGCACCGCATCCTGGTAATAGTCTATCACTTTGTTTGGCGGCATGTTATCCAAATATAGTTGGTCAACACTTATCCCAAATTTGCTTAACCAGATTGCGGCCTGAGAATCAAGCCTGTTGATGTGATTATACAACAAAACTGAATATCCTTCTTTACGAAAGTCACGGATCGCTTGTGCAATGCCATCAAAAATATAAGGCTCCCGGAAAGAATAGCGCATGTCTTCGCGATCAAAAGCCAGATTAAGCGCAATTCGGTTTTTCTGGCAGCATTTCTTTTCATATGGGTAAAATCTTGATAGCAGCGTTGTTGGGCATGGCTGCATCATAAGCTTGTGGTGCAGGGAAGAGGGAACGTATTGCTTGACAGCTTCAATGCTTCCACTATTCCTAAGAGAAAAGAATGCGGATTTTTCAACCAAAAGGCTTACGTTTTTTGAGAATGCTTCATCAAAGTCTTCTTGTCCCCTGAATCTGTTGTATCCAACAGCAAAAACAATGATTGGAACACGGATTTTTTCCATCAGTTTTTCTGGGCATGCCCATTGCCAGCCTGATACATTGTTTTGATTTGTATCCCGGAGAAACAGCCCCCCACCGCCAATGATCACACCGTCATGCTGGTTAATAAAATCAATTGTTTCATCCGTGCAAACATCGCGAACATTCAGTAATGAAAATTCAACAGGCATCATATGTTTTTGGAACAGGCAACGTATTGCCGGAAACAGCAACGTGTCTCCTGGATTTGTGTTTTGATGAATTCCAATATGAACCAGTTTCAACACTGGTTTTTCCTGTTCAGGCTTTAGGAAGATCATGTTTGCATTTGCGTTATTAGGCGAATACGCGGCATCTACAATGCTTTTTAAACGATAAACATTTGCACTATGGGATTCGTTTACTTTATGCTTTATTTTATCCGCTACAGCGATTGCAGACAAAAAGCCAAGAGGATTATATCCCATCCAAATTGCCTTGAATCCGCATACTTCAAGCAACTCCCGCAAAGAAGAGAGTGAAAATGTATTAATATGAGGACGCCAAAAGAAACGATCTATTTCTGTATGCATGCGGTCCAAGCCGGGACAATCTATATACAGTATACCGTTCTCAGATAGTATTTCGCGTATTTTCATCAAAAAGCTTTTCGGAGACAGCACATGTTCAATCGTGTTGAATGCTGTTATTAAATCATATTTATAATCGCTACGAAAGTCTTCAAGTGGTGTTTTGTGTATTCGTATTCCATAGTGGTTCTCGCAATTTTCTTCGTATTCTTTATCCGGTTCCAGTCCCTGAGCTGTCCATCCGTTACGGCAAAGAATATCCACAAAACTTCCTGTTCCACAGCCAACATCCAATGCTTTACCCATTATTCTACATGCGTCATGATAACAGTAAGCGGTTATTTTTTTTAGTTCCGCATATCTGACCAGAGCTTGTTTTTCGCAATCTCGAAATTTCTTTTCGTCAGGGTTTGTTCCCTCCCTGTTTTTTTCGGAGAACGTTGATTTCTGATATAACTGTTCAAGTTCATCGTTACTTGGGCGGGGATAAACAAAAACAAAGCTGCAATCTTCGCAGATATAGTTAAGAATATTGTCTCCGTCCCTACCACGGTCAAATAGCAGAGTAAAGTGACTGCCCCCACATACATCGCAAATATATCCCTCTTCAGACGGAGTGCGTTTCATAGGAACCTCCGCCTTGCTTATTCAGGCTGTCGATCAATTTATCAAAATCCACTCGCTGGAAAACTTCTAGCTTGCCGCCGCGGGTTGCATTATAGATCCTGAAACCGGATTCTTGCGAATACTGCTCAGCTTTCTTATAGGCTTGCTCGGTCGAATTCACATCTGAAATATAGATAGACTCACCAGCTTTATAGTAATCAACGCAAAAATGATCTCTGTTGATTGTATCTGTAATTGTCTGCGGAGGAATAACCTGCTCAAAGTAGTTACAAGTGTGTGCAAAATGATGGTCAACACCTAATAAACATATCTTGGCAAAGCCCATATAGGCTGCCCATTGCATCATAAGATACGTTACACTGAAGCCTTCGTAAACAAACTTTGCCGCATCTTGCGAAAACGAAGGATACGGTTCCTGGTAAGGCGCGTAAATTGGAAGACAGGCGTTTTTGCTTGGTTCCTGTTGTAAATACCTCGCCCGAAACAGATTTACATTATCCTTGCCAATAAGCTTGTAAAGCATATCGGGAGTGATATATTCTTCTATATATGCCAGGAATATATTACCTTCAAATTCCTGAATTGCATCCCAATTATGCATGATGAATTGCCCGTCCGAGGCAAAGTAATAATCGGGACGCCATTTTGTTTTTTCAAACATTTTATATATCTTGTTGGATGCAAAGGAAGTGTAGCCAGTTTCGGCGATTTTGCTCAGGTCCTCTGCCTTTAGGCTGGGACCGTTGCCAATAATAAAGCAGCACTCTCCTTTGTGCATATCTTTAAATACTTCCAGGTGGGGATTTCTCATGTACTTTTCTTTATAATCAGGTAAAAAAAAGTCTGCATCGCAAATACCCATGCGCTCCAATTGCTCACTTATTTCATCAAACAAATTTGAGGCAGTAGAGATGATGACATGGTAATTTTTATGTATTCGCCGTAAGTCTTCGACCGATATAACGGGAACTCCGTAATAATAGAGTCCCGCTTTGTGATTGTCCGCAAAAAAAAACACTCTGGCTTTCCCATAATAATCCAGCGCTTCTTTGCCCTTTCGCCCGGCACCAAAGAGGATTATGGGTTTATTCGTTATAACACCGTTTTCCATGCGAATATTCCTTTCCAGTAAAAAAAAGCCTATATAGTATATCGCCACAGCACATTATTTCTTAAATCAAAGACATCCTGGTGAACTCGGGAAATAGGTTCTATGAGAGCGAATGCGTACAAAAAAATACGGCGCAAATCAATGGGCAGAAAGGCCCCAGGTACGGGTAGGCTATCAAGAGGCGGATAGGATACGTTTCCGTCCGAGAAATGGCCATGCCTGCCCGCTTGTAACTCTGATCAGGCTCAAGCTGGCTATTTACCTTTTCAATTATAAAAGTTGAGAAAACTATTTCCTGGCGCGGGAAGCTTGGATCAGTCGCTGTTGCCAAAGCCATATTATCCCATGCTATTAGCAGTTAATCAATACCCGCCCTCCATGTCTTTCAGCACTTCCGCTTCCTTGAGCGTACCTGCTGCTTCCCGGCGAAGCGCCTCCTCCATGATGGATTCTGTTGCACTGACGCCACAGCGGGAGGCACCGACGGCCCTTGCGGCCAGTACCGTATCCAGGTCACGGATGCCGCCTGACCCCTTGACTTTCATATGGTCCGGTACATTTGCCCGCATGAGCTTCAAATCTTCTATCGTGCAGCCCTTGGTGCCATATCCCGTGCTGGTCTTTACAAAGTCGGCCCCGGCCTGGGTGCACAGGCGGCAGGCGCGAATCTTTTGCTCTTCGTTCAAGTAGCAGGTTTCCAGAATCACCTTCACAATGGCCCCGGCTTCATGGGCGACAGCGACCACATGGGCGATGTCGTTCAATACGTAATCGTCGTCCCCGGACAGCAGCTTGCCAATATGCAGCACCATATCCAGCTCTACGCAGCCATCAGCCAAGGCCTGGCGGGCTTCAAACACCTTTGTTTCCGTCTCATGGGCGCCGTGTGGAAAGCCGATGACGGTGCAGGGCTTTACATCGCTGCCTTTTAAAAGCTTCACAACCAGGGGCATGTCGGCCGGACGGGCGCAGACGGTGGCCGTACCGTACTTCAGGGCTGTTTTGCAGCCTTTAATGATATCTTCCTCAGTAAGAAAGGGTTGAAGCGTGCTGTGATCCAGCATCTTGGCGATGTCTTTTGCTGTAATGGGCATTTGAAAAGCCTCCCTATAAAAAATTTATTTGTGCGGAGTATGCAAACATCCTCAAAAAGATGTCCACATAATATGATGGATTCAGTAGCGATTATCCATTCGCCGTCCGTTTTCTGTTCCCCTGCCATAAGAGAAAGATTGGAACACGCTTCTATAAAAGATTTCAGAATTTCAAAACTCCGGGAAGTATTGCTATTTTCGCTAATAATTCCTATAATTAGATAAAAGGTAAGCGAAATCTATGGAATGCTCTCGTGGACATAAGCGAAAATTGATCGAAGTCTCGTATCAATAAAGTACCAATCAGGAAGAAGGTACCGCTATGGAAGTCTATGTAGCGCGGCAGCCAATATTCGACAAAAAGATGGACATTGTCGGCTATGAACTGTTGTACCGCCGGAGCATGAACAATTTCTTTGAAGGAGTGGACGATAATCAGGCGACTGCGGACTTGATCAACAATGCTTTCCTGGTGATGCAGCTGAACGAGCTTACAAGTGGAACAAGAGCGTTTATCAATTTTTCCAAGGAGATGCTGATCAAGGAAATTCCTTCGCTGTTGCCCAAAGAGACCGTTGTCGTGGAGATTGTGGAGAGGGTAACGCCTACAGTGGAAATCATTGAGGCATGCAAGAAATTGAAAGCGGCAGGATATACGATTGCGCTGGATGACTTCTCTTTTGAAGAATCCGGAATTCCATTGCTTGAAGTGGCCGATATCGTAAAGGTGGAATTCTCGGTTGTTGAATTGAAAAAGCAGCACGGGTTTTTGCGCAAGTATGGGAACCGCGTAAAATTTCTGGCGGAGAAGGTTGAAACGCGCGAGGAATATCAGTTGGCGGCATCCATGGGATATGACTACTTCCAGGGCTACTTCTTCAGCAGGCCTGTCATAGAAAGACGAAAAGATATTGCCAGCATGCCAACGGCTTTGGTTAAGATTGCGCAGGAGCTTGAAAAGCCCGACCCCGATTTTCAAACACTTGCGGAGATTATGGAAACGGATGTCGGCCTCTCCTACAAACTCTTTCGGTTTGCTGGATCCGCATATTTTGGCACAAGAAGGGGCGTATATACCGTTAAGCAGGCACTGGTCCGCATGGGTTTCATAGAAATCAGAAAATGGATTTATTTGCTGCTGCTGAAAAATACGCAGAGCGTTGAAAACAAGGAATTGGTGAAAACCTGCCTCATACGGGCTAAATTTATGGAGTTGCTGGCCATAGAAGCCGGCGGAGACCGAAAGCATTATGCCTATTTTCTGGCTGGCCTTTTTTCCTCCATCCATGTGCTGCTTGACTGCACCATAGAGGATGCGGTACGTGAGCTGCCAATTACTGCAGATGTAAAGGACGCCTTGCTGGGCAAGATGAACGATATCAAAAATGCGATGGATCTTATTCTTCTTTATGAATCAGGCCGGTGGGATGAGATGGATACCGATTTAGTTTCTCCGGGATTGGCCCGGGAAAGGCTGATGACTCTTTACATCCTTTCCTTGCAGTGGGTGATCAAGCTGGATTTCTGACCGGCGCGTATCCTGTGGAGGTGAGGGATGATTAATCATATGCCTGACGTCCTAAAAACCCCGTATGATAACGTATACGGGTTTTTTGTTTATGTTCCCTGGCATATCATGCTCCTTATTCTAACGGCAATGGGAGACAACAAATGCCATGAGGGTGCATGTCATATGGGCCCAGTGTGTGGTAAGATGTAGCATAAATAGATGTGGGAGGCGTTTATATGCGTTACGGATATTTTGATAATGCGGCCAGGGAATATGTGGTCGACCGGATGGATGTGCCCGCTTCCTGGACCAACTACGTAGGCACCCAGCGGATGGGCGGCGTATTCAACCATACGGCTGGGGGCTATGTATGGCTGGATTCGCCCCAGTACCACCGCATTACCCGCTTCCGGCCCAACGGCGTACCCATGGATAGGCCAGGCCACTATGTGTATTTGCGGGACGCGGAAACGGGCAAATATTGGTCTGTAAGCTGGCAGCCCACCGGCCTTCCGCTTGACCAGGCAAAATACTTTTGCCGCCATGGGCTCAGTTACAGCAAGTATTTGTGCGAATATGAGGGCATTTCCGCCTGTCAGACCATATTTGTTCCAAGAAACGACGAAGTGGTTTTATGGGATGTAACCGTTGAGAATACTGACCGCAAAGAGCGGGTGCTGGATGTTTTCGGATATGTGGAGTTTTCCTTCCACCATATCGAAATGGACAATCAAAACTTTCAAATGAGCCTGTACGCCACAGGATCAAGGTTTCAGGACGGAGCCGTGGAATACGAGCTGCATTATGAGGAAGACAGCTACCAGTACTTCACCGCCAGCTTTCAGCCCGAAAGCTTTGACTGCATGCGGGATAATTTCATCGGCCCCTACCGCACCGAGACCAATCCATTGGGCGTGGAGAAAGGGAAGCTTTCCGGAAGTTATGAAAAAACGGGCAACCATTGCGGCGCACTGCACACCCATATCACCTTAAAACCTGGCGAGAAGAAGCGCGTTTTGTTCATACTCGGCCAAGGCAACTGTAAAGAGGCGATAAAAGCAAGGGAGAAGTACAACTTTCCCGCGGTGGACGCAGCCTTTCAGGAGCTTGCCGCCTTCTGGATGGAAAAGCTTTCAAAGCTTCAGGTGCTAACACCCAATGCTGACATGAATACCAGCCTGAACCTGTGGAACCTGTATCAAAGCGAGGTCAACGTCATGTTCTCCCGCTTTGCATCCTTTATTGAAGTGGGCGGCCGTACGGGGCTTGGGTACCGGGATACGGCCCAGGATGCCATGTGTGTGCCTCATTCCAACCCCGATATGTGCCGTACGCGCATTATGCAGCTGCTGCGCGGCCAGGTGCGCGAAGGGTACGGGCTGCACCTTTTCGATCCGGCCTGGTTCACCCCGGGCAAGAAACAATCCTTCCAGTCTCCCACGGTGGTGCCTACGCCAGACAAAAGCGCCATGATCCACGGCCTTAAGGATGTATGCGCCGACGACGCGTTGTGGCTGATCCCCGCCATCTGCGAATATGTACGGGAGACGGGGGATATTGATTTTTTCCATCAGGTGATCCCTTACGCCGACGGCGGCCAGGACACGGTGTACGAGCACATGAAGAAGATCCTAGACTTTACCTACAGCCAGCTTGGCGCTCACGGCATTGCAAAGGGCCTTCGGGCTGACTGGAACGACTGCCTGAATCTGGGCGGCGGGGAAAGCGCTATGGTGGCTTTCCTGCACCTGTGGGCACTTAACCATTTCTTGTCCGCGGCAAATTACTTGAACCGCGGCGAGGATGTGAGGCTGTACCGGGCAATGGAAAAAGAGATGGCGGATAACTGCCGCCGCGTTCTGTGGAACGGCAAATGGTTCATCCGCGGCATAACGGGCAAGGGCGCGCCCATCGGCACAGTCGATTCAGACGAAGGCAAGGTGCACCTGGAGAGCAACACCTGGGCTGTGATCTCCGGCGCGATAACGCGGGATCAGGGTGAGTCTTGCATGGACGCGGTGATGGAATACCTGTTCACTCCTTATGGGCTCATGCTCAACGCTCCGTCGTTCACTGTTCCGGACGATTCTATCGGCTTTGTCACCCGCGTCTATCCCGGTGTGAAGGAAAATGGGGCCATCTTCAGCCA
Source organism: Bacillota bacterium (assembly GCA_023416585.1). GTDB lineage: Bacteria > Bacillota > Clostridia > Christensenellales > Aristaeellaceae > JAEWAH01. The sequence goes on along the minus strand of JAEZHM010000032.1, from coordinate 28,522 downwards.
TCCCAATCCCTGGGCTTGGGTGGCGGAGGCCATGCTTGGCCGGGGCGGCAAAGCCATGAAGATGTATAATGCGCTGCTTCCGGTTCGTCAAAACGATATGATCGAAATCCGTCAAAGCGAGCCTTACGCTTACTGCCAGTTCATTATGGGCAAAGAGCATACCGCTCACGGCAGGGCCAGGCACCCCTGGATGACCGGCAGCGCGGGCTGGGCCTACTATGCCGTCACAAGGTATATGCTTGGCATCCGGCCTGAGTGGGACGGTTTGACCGTTGATCCCTGCATCCCGGCAGATTGGGAAGGGTTTACGGCCACCCGCGTCTTCCGCGGCGCTACCTACCGCATTACAGTGAAAAATCCCACGCATGTGGAAAAGGGCGTATCAAGGCTGCGCTTTGACGGGCAGGCGGTGAGCCGCATCCCTGTATGTGAAGCGGGATCAGTACACACCATTGAAGTCATCATGGGAAACGTGTAGAATAGGGGAGAGGTGGTGTTTATATGATCACATTTGGCACGGGTGGCTGGCGGGCTATCATCGGCGAAGACTTTACAAAGGAAAATGTGCAGCGGCTGACTTTGGCCGTGGCCCGGCGCATGAAGGCGGAGGATGCTATAACGCCTGGATTTGTGATAGGCTTCGACAGGCGCTTTTTATCCCATGAAGCTGCCAAGTGGGCGGCGGAAGTGATGGCGGCGGAACATATACATACCTACCTGATCACAAGGGAGGCGCCGACTCCGCTGATCATGTTTACGGTGCGCTATTACGGGCTGCATTACGGCATGGCTGTTACCGCCAGCCACAACCCCGCGCTGTACAACGGCATTAAGCTGTTCACCAGGGGCGGCCGCGACGCGGCTCAGGAAATTACGGAGCCCATTGGAGAAAGTGCCAATGCCATCGGGAAAGAGGAGATTTCCATCATTCCCTATGAGCATGCGGTGCATCAGGGGCTGGTGGAGGAGATTAATCCTCAAAACCAATACCTGGATGCCATCATTCGCGGCGTGAACATGGATGCCATCCGCTCCAGAAACCTGCGCATCATCCTGGACCCCATGTACGGCGTGAGCCGGACGTCGCTGCAAACTATACTGCTAACCGCCAGGTGCGATGTTGATGTGATTCACGAGCGGCACGATGCGCTGTTTGGCGGAAGGCTGCCGGCGCCTAATGTGGAAACGCTTGGCGCGCTTCGCGGCGCGGTGCTGGAGAGCCGGGCGGATATTGGCATCGCCACCGATGGGGACGCGGACCGGATCGGCGTGATCGACGATACGGGAAGGTTTATCCACCCCAACGAAATATTAGTGCTATTGTATTACTACCTGCTCAAGTACAAGCGCTGGCATGGCCCGGCGGTGCGCAACCTGGCTACGACGCATCTTCTGGACAAAGTCGCGGCCGCCTTTGGGGAAATGTGCTACGAGGTGCCTGTGGGCTTCAAGCATATATCTGCCGCCATGGAAAAGTACAACGCTGTCATCGGCGGCGAGTCCTCCGGCGGGCTCACGGTGCGCGGCCATATCCTGGGCAAGGATGGTATCCATGCCGCCACGCTGCTGGTGGAAATGATGGCCGTCACCGGTGAAAAGCTAAGCGTACTCACTAAAAGAATGTACCAGGAGTTCGGCGAAGCCTATATGGCAGAATACGACTGGCCTTTTGAACCGGAGGAAAAGGAGAGGCTGCTTCGTTTATTGATGGAGGATAAAAAGCTTCCTGCATTTTCAGAGGAAATCGAGGGTGTCTCCTACATGGACGGCGTGAAGGTGCGTTTTGCAGATGGCTGGATCATCATACGCTTCAGCGGCACAGAGCCGAGGCTGCGTGTATTTTGCGAAATGCCTGACAGAGAGCGCGCAGAAGCCTTATGCATGACAGCGGCGAAATTCCTGGGCTTGAAGATGTAATCTCCGAAGGTCCAGGGCTCCGGAACCGAAGCGCCGCCAGTGGCGGATGAAGCGAGGCGGAGGAGGCTGGCGAAACAAGCAATGCGAACGCAGTGAGCAGTGCGCCGATTGAGCCAGATGGGCAGGAAAGCCCTGGTCGCCCCCGCAGGGGTGAAATCCTTCAATGGCCAAATGAATAGCACGGAGGACGAAACTGTGCTCCCCAAACTCCGCTCCTATATGAAATCCCTGCGCATCCGCATCCTTTTGATCGTGCTGCTGTGCTGGCTGCTGCCGGCACTTGCGCTTGGGGGATATATGGGCGGTGTCTTTTTTGGCGCGCTCCAGGAAAAAACCGAGGAGGCTCTAAAATCCAGCGCAGAGTATGCCCAGACGCTCACGCTTCAAATTATCCAGCGCTCTATTACTTTGGCAAAGGATGTCACCTATGACGGGGAACTGGCTGGCGCTTATGCAAACTTTGAGGCGGACAAGGTAAGCTTCTACGATTTTTACCGGATCAGCAGGAATTACCTGGAGCGCAAGTACGGACGGGATTCACTGTTCACCTTCGCGGCCTACTTTCCCATAAACCGTCCGGATGCCTTCATGTATACCGTGGCCGGATATCAAAACGCTCTGGATTTTCAGCAGAACTGCCAGCCGCTGGCCCTTGAAATGGGGCTTGACCTTGACACCAGGTGCAGTTTTGCCGGCTGGAATGGAAACCTGTATCTGGTGCGCAATCTGTACAACCTGCGATTGGAACGATACGGCATGCTGGTTCTTGGTATGAACATGCAGGAACTGTTTGCTCCCCTTTACAGTGTCGGCGAAAAGTGGAACAGCAGTTATGATATCATGCTGGATGGATATAGGAACTACCAGGGTGAGGCGATAGACTGGACCGGCGAGCCCTTGGGCCTTTCGGAGCGGAAAGAGAATCTGGCTTATGTGCAAGGCCATTCGGAGCGGGATTATTCACTGTATACCAGGGTGCAGGTGAACAAGAAATCCGTATATGCCCAGATGACGCAATTTAGGCAGCTGCTTTTGCTGTTGGTGCTTGCCATTGTGCCTATCGGCATCGCTATCATGTTGTTTGTGCACCGGCGCATCGCAAAGCCGATCTTCCTTTTATCCCAGGCCTCCCGGCGCATGGCGGATGGGGAACTGGGTGTGACCGTGCCTATGCATGGCAAGGATGAATTGGGGCAGCTTGGTGTTGCCTTCTCCAGCATGAGCACGCAAATTCGCCACTTGGTCGATACAGCTTTCAAGGAAGAAATCGCTTTAAGGGATGCGCGCATCGAAGCCATGCAAAGCCGCATCAATCCCCATTTTTTGAATAATGCTTTGGAGATGATCAACTGGCAGGCCCGCATGGACAGCAACGAAGCCATTGCAGCCATGGTGGAGGCTTTGAGCGTGCTGTTAAACGCCAGCCTGGACAGGGGCGATCACAGGCTGGTGCCGCTAAATGAGGAGTTGTCCATTGCGGACGCCTATTTTTACTTTGTGCGGCTGCGCTTTGGCGACAGGCTTACCATTTTCAAGGATGTGAATCCAGTTCTTCTTGCGCATATGCTTCCCCGAATGGTGATCCAGACGCTTTTGGAAAACGCTATCGAGCATGGCATTGCGCCTTCGGGAGGCGGGCGAATTCGCCTGAACGTATTTTCCGACGCATCTTTTTTGCATGTGGAGGTTTTAAACAACGGAAAGCAGCTCACAAAGGAAGACCGGGAAAAGATCAACGCGCTTATCAGCGAGGAGGGATCCGGGGAGGGCCATGTGGGCATACGCAACGTGAGCCAGCGGCTGCGCTTGATTTACAGGGGTCGGGCCAGCTTGCGCATCACGCAGGACAGCCATGGGGACACTGTGGCCACAATCGTGATTCCTCTTGAAAAGGAGCAGGTTGCAGCGACAAAGGAGGAACAGAATACGGACGGTGAGGTCATAGGTATGTGATATAACCAGAGGGCGGATGGGATATACATGTTCATATGCTTATGGTATAATCAACCCGTATATATGGTGTAAGCGATTCCTATTGTTGGCGCATATCCACTGATACAGTCTTCGAATATCATAGCCGTTCTTTCCTGTTTAATGCTGCCTCATATGAGATACCAGAAGGAGGGGCTTGCCCGTGAAGAAACTGGCGGCCGTCATACTGGTCTTCATCCTGTGCTTGGGCCTAACGTCCACCTCCACAGCCGAATGCGTTACCATCAGAACCGTTTCCACTTTTGCCGGCACTGATGCCGCCGCAGGCGCCTATGTGGAACTGCTCAGAGCCTGGGAAGCGAAGACCGGCAACAAAGTGGAAGATGCTTCCGCTACTTCTGACGAGGCCTGGAAGACTGGCGTGTTGAATGATTTTGCAGCCGGCAACGAGGCAGATGTTCTGTTTTATTTTGCAAAGACTGCTGATTCCGCTCCCATTTTGAACAGGGTGGTGCCCATCAGTGAGATCAATGCAGCCTATCCCGATTTGAAGCTTAAGGAGAATCCCCTCAGTGCCGAAGCTGACGGTGCAATCTACTCTATACCAGTGCGTCCCTACTGGGAAGGTTTGTTTGTGAATATCGACCTGTTTGGACAGTATGGCCTTGAGCTGCCCACCGACTGGGACAAGCTGGAAACCGCCATCAAAAAGTTCAACGATGTAGGCATTGTTCCCATATCCGTGAGCTTTGCCGATGTGCCGCATTATATCGTAGAGTTTTTAATCATCGCATGCGGCACCCCCGATGAGTACAAAGCCCGCCCTTCCACCATCGAAGATGTGCCAGATTCCTGGAAGGAAGGCATGGCACTTTTGAACAAGCTGTATAAGATGGGCGCATTCGCCAGGGATGCCAGTGCCACAACAGAGGCCGTCACCTCCCAGTTGTTCCGTGATAAAAAGGCTGCCATGCAACTGGATGGTTCCTGGTTTGCCAACGGCATTCCCGAAGCCAGCTGGGACACTACTGCAGTCATGCCTTTCCCCGCCTATGCCGGGGATGCCGATCCCAACGCTTTCATTGGCGGCGTATCCATGGGCTTTTATCTCAGCCGCAAAGCTTGGAATGATCCTAATAAGCGTGACGCGGCAGTGAACCTTTTGGCCTTCCTTACGAACCAGGATAACGGAAAGCAGCTGAGCACCTTTTCATTTGGCGGTGAACTTCTGCAATCATCTTATGAACTGTTGGACAATGAGCAGGTCATGCTCCCGCCAATACAGGACGCGATGAACGCCGAAGCCCGCAGCGCCTGGTTTGCCAGGATTCCCGCACTGGTGAACGGCACGGCCGATCCCGCTCAGGTTTGGGCCGATGTCATGGCCCTGAATCCTTTCGGTAAGTAATTTCCATCTGATTTGATCTTTTGAAGTAGGGAAGGAGTGGCCTCATGTACTCCGTCGTATTGGTGGATGATGAGCAGGTAATTCTGCAGGGCCTTTTGCGCGTTCTTCCCTGGGAAGATTATGGCTGCCGTGTCGTTGGCACAGCAAGCGACGGGGTGGAAGGTGCAGCCCTTATCCGAAAATTCAGGCCCGACATCCTCTTTACCGATATCCGCATGCCCAACCGGGACGGCCTTTCCATGGTAGCTGCACTAAAGAGCGAGTTTCCCCGGCTTCAAATTGCCGTGCTTACCGCCTACCGTGATTTTGAGTACGCCCGCCAGGCCATTCAGCTTGGCGTATGCCGGTATCTGTTAAAGCCCAGCAAAATGGAAGAACTAAAGGAAGCCATCCGCTTCATGACATCTTCGCTGGATGGCGTGCCTTTAGAGAACGGACCGGACGGGGATGACCTGCAGGAAAGCGAAGCCGCGGGCTGCTTTGTGGTGAAGACTGCCATGGCCTATCTGGAGCAGCATTTTGCGGAGCATATCACCCTCTCCCAGGTGGCCGACCATGTGTTTGTTAGCCAGTGGCATTTGTCAAAGCTCATCAACCGCCATCTGAACAAGAATTTCTTTGATATCGTCAACCAGCTCCGCATTCAAAAAGCCCGAGAACTGCTGCGTGACCCTGCCCTGAAGGTACACGATATTTCCGACCAAGTGGGCTTTTCCGATGTGGCCCATTTTTCGAAAAATTTCAAGCGCCTGACAGGCAAATCACCCGTGGAGTACCGCGCCGGGCTGTAAGGGGCGCCAGGGGACGCCAAGGGACGCTGTCCCCTGGACCCCTGCCAAAGGCTCCGGAACCCCGACCCCGCCAGTGGCGGATATGGGAGGGGTGGAGGAGGCTGGCGAAACGAGCGATGGGAGCTGCAGCGAACCAGCGCGACGATTGAGCCAGATGGACATCATCCCTTTGGAATCCTCTCTTTGGGATTATGCCATTTGGTTTGCAAGATGTAAAATTGAAAATCCGCCCTTGCTTTTCTCTTATACGTATGATAGAATGTTCTCTGCAACTGCCGAATATATGGGATTATAGCTCAGTTGGTTAGAGCGCCACGTTGACATCGTGGAGGTCATAGGTTCGAGCCCTACTAATCCCACCATCAATACCGACATTAGTTGGTGCAAATAAGCTCGCCGAATGCGGCGGGTTTATTTGTTTGCCTGCAAATTACCCCAGAAATGCTGGCTTTCGGCGCTTTTTTGCAGGAGTACACAGGCGGGCTTGCAAGCCGTATTTTGACATGCGCAGTAGGTATAGAGAAGTACCTCTGAGAACAAAAAAATACACGAATCACCAAAGGCTTCCGTGTAATAGTGTAATGATGCACCCACCCATCCATCGAGTTGAAAACTCTGACGCCCGGCTAGTAAGGCAAGGTATGTCACTCACATGCCAATGGATCGAATTAGGCAAATAACCACTGGCAATACACCTTATTGACCAATAGGCTAATTATTTTAAGAACACGAAAGCTCGGTACTATACAGACTTTTGCTGTTTATGCCTTAATAGTAAGTTGCGGTCATCGAATTAGTGTCTGTCAAGCTAGTATGTATCAAAGGAAAGGCAACCGGAATATTTTCAGGTAATAGGAGTCTACCTCACCTCTTGTCCCTTTCTTTATGAAATGGAAGGATGTTATTTGGCATATTAATAATCGGAGGTGTTATTCCCATGCGTTGCATTATTGGTACGATTTCCGCCTGTTTCTCTTGAATTAATGTCATGAACCTAACATGTCCTAGCTCTGTTTCTTCAATTGATGAACATCCTTCTAATGATGATGGTACAGGAGCAGAAATCGAAAGCAAGTCTTTCATGTTTTCAATCTGTTGATGCTGAGCTAAAGCGGTGATTTGTGCTGTTTCTGCATCTGTTTTTCTTGCTTGTGCACGTTTCAAATCGCGATCAACTTTATCGTTAAAGAGATTACTGATACCCTGAAAGATTGAGGCCAATCCTTTTGTTTCGATACCATCTCCTGACTTGATTTTCCCACCAATAACGATAAACAGGATAGCAAATACCGTTAGGGCGGTGGGACTACATACGAATTGCACCAAATACTCTAGGAAACCGGGCGAGCTTATTGCTGTACGCTTCCGAATATCTGGTTGTTCAGATTCGCCTAAAGCTTCAATGACACCTGCTACAACCTCATTAATAACCCGCGAGAGCGCGAATTCATCAATAAAAGAGACCGCCTCATATGTTTTTTTACGTAGAGTCAAAGAAAGCGTGCCGCCAATAAAGTAAAAGTCATAAAGATTCCGATAGATTAAATCAGCATCATCGGAAATATCTGCAATGGTTTGATGTGAACGCAACGTCCTCGTGAGATAAATGTCTTCACCAGTGGATGCCTCCTTATGCCAAACTACTTTCCTACGAAGGCGGTAGGTACAACGAGTATAATCCTCAGCGAATAATTCTTGAGATAATGGTGCCTTTTCCTCATACAACTCGCCAAGTGTACCAATATTAACGCTACCACTCCCTTCGGTTGGAATAATTACCAAGTCACCAGATTGCATGATACAAGCAAATGTTACTAATTGGCTATAGATCAATCCTGGACGCTTTTCGTCAGGATACTCATGCGTAATAAATTCAATTACTGTGTCCTTTGCCCTTTGTTCATCTAAAATCATATTAAGTGGTACTCTTTCCCATCCCAAGGCAACATAACTGTTCAATGTGAAGTCTTGATAATATGTCCCACCTTCAGTCCGAACGACCCAAATCTTCTGCTTCTCAGGTATCGTAGGAATTCCACAGGCATTTGCATAAGCTTGGAGCCTTTCTGGAGAGTAATCCATTATGTCACCTCAATTTCTTATATTTACCATACATCAAACCTAAATATGCCTTTTAGAATCGGTGTTCGTCTCTGCTTTCTTGACTGGAGTCCCCTTCATTTCAACATTGACCTCAACCTGTATTAAATCGTTTATAGGGTTGCTGATGTTCTTCACAGCACAGGTAGCCATGGTAGCCGAATGGATGTTCCAGTTATGAGGGCATCAGGTTACTGTGGTATAGATTAGCACGTGCAACTGTGATTAGTATTATTATATATGTCAACAAATACCACGTCAACCAAAGTCAATAAATACAATGATAACTAGTGGATCATCCAAATAAAATTCCCGGCACATATTGGTCGGGAATTATCTATTTATTACCTATTAATGGAGCTTTACATTGTTGCAGCTTTCTTCTTGCTCCTCCCTTTGCTAGTAGATTTCTTTAGCGGCACATTGCTCTCGTACTGCGCTGTGGTCTCTACCACCTGTACGGGAAAAAACTCGGTTGGCAAATCTTCTTGCGGATGTTGTTCAGTCCCTACCACTGCATTCGTCACAGGAGTCACCTCCTGTGGCTTCGCTTCTTGGCCTGTGGGCATCCGTGTTTTCCTCTCCCTCTCCTGTGGGAAAACCTCTGGCAGTATACCTGGCTCGAACATAATCTTGAATGTGATTGAGCCGTTTAGCGGCACATCGAATTTGAAGTCTTGATACTCCAGCTTTTTTAGTTCATCAGGTATTTCGATGTTCCTGTACCTCTTGATCTCCTTACCCTCCACCAGCAGGCATACCGGAACCGCATCCCTCAGTTTCGCCGTGAGCTTGCCCATCTCCATAATTCGTTCCTCCGTTCGTTGTTGTAAGCTGTGCCTTGAAGCACTGTCAGCTTACACATTCACGGGTGGAAAGCAAGCTCAAATAATACCATCTCCAATAATTATTTGTTGGTTGATTTTGGAGCATTGAAGAGGCCTAATTATCTTCAGTGCTATCATTAACCATGCCATGACACCTTTTGTACTTCTTCCCACTTCCACAAGGGCATAAACTATTTTTGCTGACATTGTTGAATTGAGGTGAGGATATTTTTTTATAGTAACTTGGAATGGAAGTAATTGCCCCTTTGTATACATAAGATAACTTTCGAGTCTGATAGAGCAATTCTGACAGAATAAGAATACTGTTAAACTGTTTCAAGGTCTTAATTATAAATTCAATAAGATAAATTTTTTGTTCTGTACCTTTGCCGATTGATCCGGATGAATAGAATGTGACTATCTGATTCATTCCATCATATTTCCAGCTTCCATGACCAATCGCATTACGTAATTCATTATCAGATTCAAGCTCAATAAGTTCATTGAAGAATTCATCTGCCTCGCAAAACTTTAGCTTATTACCCTTATTGCTCATTTTGTTGATTACGTCATCTAGAGTCTTTATACTTGGTATAATTGTACCATCCATTATTTGATATGAGCCACGGCATTTTAGATTATTGTATGCAATTAAAAGCGTGACCAAATCACCAATGGTTTCATAACAATCCAAGTAGAAATGCCTAATATCATCAAAGGTTACAGATGCAGTACCCTCCATATTGAGGTCAATTGGATTAGTATATAGTTCAACTCCCGAAGCTGTTACGAAGAAAAGATATTTGTCAACAAAGTCATTGAGAATTCTAAAAATCTTATACTCATACTCATGGAATAAACCATTTGTATCAAAAAATGCAACTAGCTTTTTATACTCTGATGGATCTGGTTGAGTTAGGCTCTTTAAGCTTTCGAATATCTTAGGTGAGATTTTTTCATAAAAACTTGCTGGGAGTACGGGCTTAAATCCATTTAGGAATAATTGATGTAGACCTCTCAGGTTCTCAAACTCACTATCTAGCGGGTATAAATCCTTAGTCAAATGATTCCTCATTTGATCAGATAAATAGTTCTGTTTTCCATCTAGCCAGAGTTCATGTATACGCCGAATAAATGACCAGTCATGCTTAATGAACTCTATAAACTGATTCATGTTTTGATTAAATTCCAGAAAAGACTCATCTCCATGTATATCCATAGCTCTAAATGAATTGAGATATGGTGATCGCAGATACTCATCCTTTCCATTGTTATAAGGGCGTATTTTGGCTGTTAATAGTTCACCTGATACTTCAATGTAGAAATCTATATGCATACCTTCTTTGTATAAAAGTACTTCACAATCATAAAATTCAATATTGTATCCCGCATTCTCTTGATCAATAGAGCATTTTCCTTTTATAAGTGTATTACATTTGCCACAATGTATTCGAATCGGATGCTCTTCTAGCCAACCAATTTGTGTTCGAACGACAATAACACTGTTGCAGACATCACATTTGACAAATGATCTGATAACCATTTTCTTTCTCCTTTACTATAATAATGATCATCCTAGATAGATTTGTTCATTATGCCAGGCCAGGAGATCGGATGAAGGTGCTAGGAGTTTATTATCTGGGGTGATTAGCAACTTTGCGCCGTTGTATTTGTAGTAATCCTTGCCGTTGCCGTAGTCTTCGCGCAGACGGTGGCTAACTTCCATGATGAGGTCTTTGGTAATAGTAAGGTATCCGTCATCAAATAGGGTATGGAGGTCGGATCGCAGCAGAATGCCATTGGTGACGTCATTGGTGCCATCCATAGCATAGGGCTTGATGTGGGCGGCCTGAAGTACGGGTAGCGTCTTTTCGCCACTAACCGCACAGCGGCGGTGATAGGCATCCGTTACCAAAATGCGGAATGCGCCTTGCCCAAGGCGGTGCTTTGAAATGCCCTCGGTATACTTGATGGGGTTTGCTGCTGACATAGGATGTTGATGGTTTAGCTTATCCATCACTTGCTGATAAATGCGTTCACCTTCACCATAGGCAGTGTCATACCTTTTGCCCACAACCGTGCTTGTTGGCCAGTCATTGGGTTGGGTAATCCATTGTGTCTCATCAAAAAAGAAGGGCTGAGTGAGGATTATGCAGCCGATATGAGGGAGGGTGACATCGATCCGATTCTTCTCACGGTAAGCCGCGATCCGGTTGCGGAATTCCTGATAATCTTTGGTGCCGTTCTTTTCGCCGAAGGCCTTCCAAGCTAAGTCAATGGGAACTGAGGAGTAGCTGACGAAAAAGCCTCCGCCGACGATGGCATGATAGGGCTTTTTGAGCTTGAACAAAAAGAGATCGTTTGACATTAGGGCATGGAAGGCTGTGCTGCCAGGCCGCCAAAAGTTGACTTCGTCGATGCTTTTACTTCGAAGGGTGTTGTACCAATTGTAATCGGTAAGGCCGATGAAGATATTCATATGAATAGTCCTTATGTATTCTTCATTAGAATATAGAAATGGAGTGATTGGTGATGCCTATAATAATACACGATATGCTTTACTAAATTAAGTACTTTAGTTAACCTAGATGCTTTTCGCTCTCAATTTTCCTGGTAGGCACGCGTGAGCAAAGGCTTGCATGCTTCGAAATCCTCCATTGTTCTCAAAATAACGCGTAAGTCGCCGGTTCCCCAATGACCTTTGGATCGCACATCCTCTGTAAATCCATTTTTTAGTTCGACAGTGTCAGGATCAAGCCGCAGATGTAGTAATACAAAATTCTTATATACTTCGGCACAGACTATGTTCTTAACTTTTCTGAACGCCACGTATAATTTAAGCTGGTTCTCCGAAACGTCGTCAGAGCCAAGAGATAGTATATAATCTCGCACGGATAGAAAAATATCTTTCTTATCTTGTGGTGCATTCTCGAACTGTTCGATAAAGGACTTGTCCTTATTCGCATTTGTTTTCAGCGTTTGTAAATCCAGACTATCGGATGCAGGGATGGATTTTGTCTGCGGGGTGTTTAAAAATTCGAATATAATCAAATCGTTTCCATACTTCTTATATCGAACCAGCTTTATGTTCCGTTGCATTTGATTCACGGCATGCTCATCGAATTTTGTGAAATCGTTAGCTATGCAGATGACACATGGCATGCTCCAATCAATTGTATCAGCTTTCTCAGCACCTAGCTTCTCCATAACCAAGAGCTTGAAATCAGCTTTATGGTCTAGTAACCAATCAAGGTAAAATAACCCTTGATTAATGACGTTCTCATTCACACTCCGCTTGTATTCAAAGATAACCGGACAGTTGTTCTCGTCAATCCCCAGACTATCCATACGTCCATTAGTAACTGGGAATTCAGATTTAAGAAAAGTCACGCCAAAGAACAAAGGCATGTTCTGCTCTATCAATCTCTGAAGATTTCGCTCCAGTGCAACAACAGATGCTTCCATTTCCTTAACTGTCCCCGAGGTGGAGAAGAGCTTAATATCAGCCATACATATTCCTCCGTTTCGGAAATACATATAATGAAAATCCATGGCGTGAAATTCCCTATTTCCTGTGAAAAGGTGTTAGTTCTATTTATAAACGCCTCATTGTTTCGATGAATTGAGCAAAGCGATACGTTCCTTCAATCTCAGTCTCCTTGTCATCGAACACCATATAATATCGATAATTTTGTCCGCACAGTTCCTGCCATTTTCTTCCTAAGTGCAGTTTTCTGCGACTTTCATCGTTCCAAAGGTGATCACCTTTTGTCTCGATCAGAACAATACGCCCTCGTGTGGTTTGTACCATGAAATCCGGGTAGTGGTTGATAAAGCCGTTCAGGCAGAACCCTTTTCGCTCGATGATCCGATGCCACCAGACGACATTTTCCAACCCGGCTACGGCGGAGATAACGCCGTGTTCAAAATCGTTCATATCCGCTTCGGCAGAATATAGCGACTTTGCGATGGAAGCAACCACGTTCATGGGGTCAATAACCTTCGGCAATGTGTACCCTTGTCCGCAGGTGATTTCCCCAGCTTCGACCATATCATTGAAACGCTTTTCCCGGTACTCATCCATTAGCTCTTCAATCTTTTGGCGTATGCGCAGAGCATAACTCGGGATAACACCTTCCATAGCCGCCAGCGTATCACTGCTCATATTGGCAACAATGCGCTCGACATACATTCGAAGGTCGACATTCTCTACGCCATCGAGCTTGTTCAATTGGTGGACAATGGCATCCACGCATTGTTTGATCCGGGATTCGGGCGGCAGCGTTTCGAGATATGTTTTGAATGCCTTCGCGTCGATTGCGCTCATCTTTTGATATCGTGGGATTGCGTCACCAACGGCACTTACATCAAATCGATAGATATCTCCCTGTGCAAGCTCAAAGCTGATGGCGGCATCCTTGTCATGCAGTGTAAAACCTTCCGCCAATGCTTCCTTGCTCAATTTGACCTGAGTGCCGTTTGTGAAGATCGAATGGGCGACCTCCTGCCGGAAGATCGGTAGTTCCAAGCGTGTGGCCGATTCCGCAAAGGCGGATTGCATAGAATAGAAGTTTTTCATATCATTTACGCCACCAATCGGTAAGTCATTCGTATTTGCCTGCGCAATGGCCGCGTCAAATTCTGCACCTTGAGATTTCGCCGTGGTCACCATCTCTGCGATCTGCTTGGGGAGAACAACACCGGCATCCGTAGAGGGGTCAAGCGCATTGTTTTTCTGGAGAGCATCGCGCACAGCCGAAAAGTCAATGTCGAGGAATTCCTCCACGTCAGCCCGCGCTTGTTCGTTATGCACTTCTGGTTCAACCCCTAGCTGCACCTGCTCAGGCTCTTTCTCTTGGATTACAGCTGTTGCATCGTAGCCGACACGGAATTCCTTGTCACTAAAACCCGCCCGGTTGAGTCCTTTTACGATGTTTTCCAGTGTTGCGCGAAAATCCGCTGAGCAAGTCAGAACATAAGACATGTTCAATAGCTCGCCGGTATGCCTGCGTGCATAGGGCAGACGCAATATTCGTCCTAGAATCTGCTCGACATCGACCTGAGATGTTTTGTTGGCCAGCGTCGCCAGTATGAAAGCGAACGGGCAGTCCCAACCTTCCTTGAGGGCGTTGATAGTGATGATGTACCGAATTTGGCAAGTGCGGTCGCGCAATTCCACGCCTTTGAGTTCATTGCGTTCAGAGGTCTTGATGGCAATCTGCTCCTTGGGAATGCCCATGCCGATCAACTCTACCTTGAGCTTCTCAAACGTCGCGGCATCTTCTTTTCCTCTGGGCTGTGCCTGAAACAGCACGATCGGTCGGATATATGTGCCACGCTGTTTTTCCTCTGACAGGGCCTGCCGTTCGATGGTGCCGCGAAGCTGAATCGCATCCTGCAGCACGTCCAGCTTGCTGGAACGGTTGTAAACGATGACCGGCAGCTTAACCATGTTCTCCGCTTTCAGTTCCCGCGCGTCCACTATGGAGATGATATTGCTGTTCTTGCGCGGCGTCGCGGTCAGGTCAAGGACAAAGGATGGGTTTAAATTACGGAGCATTTCGATGCTCAGGTCAGACTGCGCGTTATGGCTCTCATCCACGATCACGATAGGCGACATCTGATTCAATACTTGTATGAGCGCGGTATCGTCTACATCGTCCACCAAGGTATCGCGGGAGGTGTAGTAGGGCACAAACTGCGCGAGTGCGCCGTTTTCGTCATACACTTTCCGCCCATCTTTCTTTTTGCTGCGCAGCGAGTCAAAGCTCAGGACACAGATGGTCAGTTGTTCCTGAACCGTCGCAGGATTGAAATTCTGCCCATTCAGCAATTCTTCCTTGGTATATACTTCGACCTTGCCGCCAAAATCGACGTCCAGACGGATACGGTAAGGATGATCGGGATTCTTCAAGGCTAGAATGGTCTGCTCCAGAATGGCGTTGGAAGGAACAAGCCATGCGACGACCTTGGTCTTATAGATGCCGAGGGCATCCATGATGTGCTTGACGGATGCGCAGGCCAAGAAGGTCTTACCACCACCGGTTGGCACCTTGAAGCAGACATGCGGCGTTCCAGCGAGTTCATTGTTATACGGCGGCATACCGCCAAAGCCCACGGGTACGCTGTTTGCGTACCAATGTTCCATGTATGCTTTTCGCGTATCATGCGTCTCGTTTAAAAGATCAAGGAAATGATTGAGATCACCAATCACGCGTCTCTGGTATTTCGTAAGTTCCATATGCCCTCCTGCTACAGTTTGGCGATGTCGCGCGGAATTTTCTTGAAGGTGATGTTGTACCTCCGCAAGTCATCCTCGCTCAGGGCGTTGATGTCGGCATAGATGATGTACCCTTCCGCCTGCGTGCGGATGGTTGCCAGAAAGTCGTGGCTCAGCGTGGTGGCCCGTTCCTTCTCATAATAAAAGTAGAAAGCCGTCTCGTTGTAAACACCAAGCTTGTACGGTTCTTCCTCGTTCAGTGGCGGGATCGGCTGCTTCGTGTCCATGTAGTACACGTACTCACGAATCTTCTGGGTCGGCACCGCTTCGTTGAGGGATTGGTTTCCATTCAGCAGCGTCTCGCCCAAATCGTAGAAGCTGAATGAGCCGCCCGTTCCTTCTACCGATCCATAGCCATCGATCACGCGACGAACGCGCTCGGCGGTGATGGTCTCGGCGTAGTCCATCATTTCCACGAGAAGGAACCTCCGGTTTCCGCCGTCCTGCTTGTTCATTTTCAAAACAGCATGGGCGGTAGTGCCAGAACCGGCAAAAGAGTCGAGAATAATTGAATCTTTGTCTGCGGCTATCTCTAAAACACGGGCCAATAAGCGCGTGGGCTTAGGTGTTTCAAAGGGGGCTTTCCCAAAAATCGCCTTCAATTCCTTGGATGCCTCATCTGTATGTCCTACCTCTTTGTAAGGCCAAAAATTGGTAGCAACACGGCCGTTCATAGAGTCCAGGTAGCGTTTACAACGTATACCACCAGTTCCCTTATTCGTAAAGTATAGTTTTGGCCAAACTCCTTTGTCATATCGAGTCCTGGATATGCGTCTTGCAAAATCATCATCATTCTCGAGAACGATGGCATTAATAGCTACAGGCACCTTTTCAGATGAGGTTCGACAAATATCCACTCTGCGCTCATAGTCATTTATTGGCCGTAGTACATAAGGTGCCCACTCATTCATAATTGAGAGCATCTGATCTTGCCCATATCGCCAATGTGATCCATTTACTGGGTAAAGCATTTTCCCTGTAATTGGATGCTGGACAGCATAAACCATGCCAGGATGCGTTGATGCACCTGCTGCTGTGGCATCACCTGATGTCCAAGGACGCGGATCATTATCAGGACTTGCATAACGAGAATCCATGTCATCAGTTCGTTCCAGCTTTAGAGGCATCCACAATTGGCTTTTCCTATATACAATAACCCAATCAGTTTCATTTGGGATACCTTTTGAGTCATTCCGTGGAGAATATGTACGTTGCCAAGAAATATTTGCAACGAAATTGTCTATACCAAAAATCTCATTGCATATCAGCCGAAGGTTAGCTTGCTCTGTATCATCAATACTAATAAAGATGACCCCATCTTGAGAAAGCAATCGCTGAAGAAGTACAAGCCGGGGATACATCATACAAAGCCACTTATCGTGGCGGCTCAAGTCCTCGCCTTCTTTACCTACAACCTCTCCGAGCCATTTGCGAATTTTCGGGTCATTGACATTATCATTGTAGACCCAGCCCTCATATCCGGTATTATATGGAGGATCGATATAGATGCATTTAACACGGCCCTCGTACTCTGGTAGAAGGGCTTTCAAGGCTTCCAGATTGTCGCCCCGGATGATTTTGTTTTCGCTTTCAGCCGGTATGCCATCGCTGAGAGTCGGGTAGGTATACCTGTGCTCTAAAACACGGTACGGCACGTCTAGATGGTGGGTTACAACTTTATCTTTTCCGATCCAGTTAAGTGTCGGCATGCGTGATCTCCCGTCAAGGTTAATTAATACAACTTAGAATGCATATATCACGAATCCAAATATTCACACACAAGTATACCATTTGTTTGCAAAATCCTCAATATGGAAGCGACTTACATGGCAGATATTGTCGTATGCTTACATCAAAAGATAATATAGAAAAAAATACCGGCTTGTAAGTCGGCATAATTGTTATTTAAGAAGCTTCTTGCATACGATTTCGAATGTCGATATATGCATATAAGCCATTGGCTCATACCCCTTTATGGTGTAGTTCTTTGTCAAAACACTTTTCGAACATAGAAATAATAGCCTTTTTAAGCTCGGGGCTATAACATGACCCAACATGCCAGTCGCAATCTATACAGAAAGCTAGACCGCCAGCATCAAATGTTGTTACTATTTTTTTACTTCCACAAACGGGACATATACTTTCATTGTTTTTACCCATATAATAAACTCCTTTGTTATCAGACTTCGTTGGCTCCTTAATATGCTAACCAAACCCAAAGATGTTATAAGTATTCCGAAAAACAGAGGTTACCGCGCTTTCATAGATCAGCTTCACAACACTCTTCCACGACCTTTGTCGCTTTTATCAGTGGTAATGTTTGCCCTTTATCATTTTCCATGATTGCAACAACGCCGATCAAACGCCCTTTATCTGGTAGCAGAAAGCTACAATGTAACAGTGCGTTACAGTTCTTCATTATGGCTTTCCTAGTATTACCATTGTAGCTATCGTTCAGCGTAATACTGCGGGGAGTAAAAGGTGAGAAGGTAAGAATACCATCACGCTGCATTCGTTTTAGATGGTCATAGACTGTTGCCGTAGATTTAAGGCCAACCGCACAACTAATTTCCCTGATAGTAGGGCAGAAGCCGTGCTCTTTTGTATAAGAGTCCACAAAGCTAATGATAAGACTGCGCCTTGCGGGATTTTTGCTGGCCATTAAGTAAACACCTTCCTGTAGCTATTTTCGCTCCACAAACCAACGGCCTGTTATTTCTTGTCCGTACACTGGGTTGTGTTCAAAAAACAAGTATCGCTCCTTGTCTTGAATACGTACTGTATAACGATCTCCCTGCCCACCAGACTTTTCCGAATAGCTTGGCCGTACATTTAGCACCTGGTCGATTTCATATTTGTGCCCGTCTTCCCAAGTCAAAGCCTTGGGTATCATCCGACCACTGTTTTCAAAAGCCACATCAACAGAAACATACACCTTAGACATAGTAGCAGGCATAACCGACACCTCATTCAGTCATTGAGCGAATGTGTTGATCTTATTTGCCCTCTTCCTCAGCAAAGAGCTCATCCAAAATGACGCTTTCTTCCGGTGTGGCCAGTTGATCTGGATCGACGATGCCCAATACACGGCCAACGCAGCGGACGTTGTCGTCCTCTGTGGGATGGATCATGCTGTACTTTGGATTATGGGAACGGAGGCCATCCTGCTGATATTCTTTTACAAAGCCATCGCCAGCGACAACGAAAATGCCGATATCGCCAGTTGCAAGCTCGGATGTATGCTGCACGAAAACCCTGTCCCCGTTACGGAAGGTCGGAAACATACTGTCGCCGCTAACGGTTATGATTTCGTCTGCTTGCTTTGCATTCTGGCTGGTACGAACATAAATGTATTCCGGCTCGGCGATGCCGTCCAGTGCCATGCCTGTACCTGCCGAGGCGGGTAACTGTGCATCTGCCAGTCTGATAAATTTTGATTTTTTTTCTGCATCAAGCAGTTCGCGCTTTTCATTCTCCGATAGCGTCTTCAGGATTTGTTGTGCTGTTCGTTTGTTGTACTTATTAAGCGAGCGGTAGTAGCGCATGACCTCCAGTTCATCCAAAGGCGCTGTTGCATCGGCAGGCAAACCAAAGAAAACCCCCAGCGGAATGTGTAGGTACGAGCATAGATCTGTTATCACATCAAGATCGGGGCGGGAATTCCCGTTCTCCCAGTTGCTGACGGCATTTTTTGAGTAGCCAAACATTGAGCTCAATTGTGCCTGTTCAAGCCCTGCCTTCTGTCGATACTCGCGAATAATTTTCCCATAATCCCGCTTCATCTTCTTGAAAGCGGGCATATCTTCCTTTGTCTTTGTTGTTGGCTTTGCTTTTCGCTGATCTTTCCGCTCTGGTGCTTTCATGATGGTCCCCTCTTTCTTTCCACATAGAGCCTTTTGTACTTTCTATCGGAATATTAGCACAAGTTTACTGTACCGTAAAGAGTTTATTTTTACCATTTTGTGTGTTTTCCAAACATAAAACTGAAAAGTCGTTGATTTATAAGGGCTATAACGCTTTATGCACTGATTTAGATACGGAATCTTGTTCGCTTGTCAGTGAAGTGTTTCTGTGCTACTTTAGTGGTGCTTCATGAAGAGTTGATAAAACAATAACCGAGTGGCAGCAAAGATGGAGGTGTTCTTATGTACGAGCGGGTGATTTTGCATAGTGATGCGAACGCATTTTATGCTTCTGTGGAGATGATGCTCAATCCATCTTTGCGAGGGAAAGCCGTGGCTGTATGCGGCAGCACGGAGAATAGACACGGTATTGTACTGGCCAAAAGTGAGAAGGCAAAAAAAGCAGGTGTGAAAACTGGCCAGGCTAATTGGGAAGCGAGACAAGCGTGCCCCGGTCTGATCGTCGTCCCACCTCAGTATGAGCAGTATGTCAAATTCTCCAAGCTGCTGCGTGCAATCTACCTTCGATATACCGATCTCGTCGAACCGTACGGTATGGATGAATGCTGGTTGGATGTCACCTCTTGCCGTCTCCTCTATGGTTCAGGTGAGAATATCGCCGATGAGATCAGGCAGACAGTGAAGGATGAGCTAGGTCTTTCTGTATCCATCGGTGTTTCCTTTAACAAGATTTTCGCAAAACTTGGCTCGGACATGAAAAAGCCGGACGCCGTTACCGTTTTAGACGAAAACAATTGGAGAGAGCGGATTTGGCCGCTCCCGGTTTCGGAGCTTCTGTTCGTTGGCAGAGCAACGACCAAAAAGCTTGTGGATAGGGCGGTCTTCACCATAGGTGACCTTGCAAAACTAGAACCGGAATACCTACTCAACTGGTTCGGCAAGAATGGCATGGGGCTCTGGACATTCGCCAATGGATTGGATATGTCCCGCATCATGTATACCGAGTATGCATCGCCGATCAAATCTGTTGGTCATGGCATTACCTGTACCTGCGACCTACAGAGTAATGAGGATGTATGGAAGGTCATGTTGGAGCTTTCACAGGATATTGGGCACAGGTTGCGCGTTCATGGATTGGCAGCTCAAGGTGTACAGTTGTCGGTTCGAGGCAATGACCTAAGCTCAGAGCAATTCCAGATGCAGTTATCCTACCCCAGTCAGAGCCCTCTTGAAATTGCGCAGGCCGCCCGGATTCTATTTGAGCGCCGGTATCGTTGGAGCAATACGGTCAGATCCGTTACTGTCCGAGGGATCAACCTGATTCCACGCGACCGGCCTTTACAGCTTGATATGTTTGGGGATGAGGCAGCCCGTGCTCGCCTGCAAAAGGTAGAGGATGTGATTGACGAAATACGCGGACGGTTCGGAAACCGTGCCATTTATGCTGCTTCCCTCATGGGTGACCTGCATATGCCGGGAGACGGTCGCCATGAGGTTACAATGCCCGGTATGATGTATCAATAAAGGAAAAGGAGCTCGTTTCAATTCTGGCTGTTACGGAGGAAAAAGGAAACAATGGGGACCAAACACCTTATATGTCCATGGTGCCAAAAGGGAACAGTTGTTGTCGATGGTCGCGGAAAAGTACATTTCTCCTGTCGCTGTCATGAGTGCGGCCACTTTATCAAAGTAGACGCATTAGCAATGACAGTAACCCGGGGTACAGCACTAAAGAAATCTTCCCGCCGAGAGCCGCGCGATTTGTGCGACTGTGTGGGTAAATAGGAACATCTAAAAACTTAATACCAAAGACCTTATCCGCACATGCGATATCACCCATTATGGCCGCATGGCCGGGAAGGCGATCGTTTTGCTGACTGAGTCACTTTGGGCCATGAACCGGGGGTTCATGTAGCTACACCAGACCGGAGTAAAGCCGTAATAGGCTTACTCCGGTTTTTTGTCAGCCTGACGGCTTTGCTCCACACACGAAAGGAGCAGAGCCGGATGAAGTACACGTACAGGTTTGCTTCGGGAGAATCCGTTGGAATCGAGGTGTCGGCGGAATTAGAAGCACTACTGAAAAATGAGGATCGGCTGGAATACAACAACGACCATGCCAACACAAGGCGGCATGTGCAGCTGGATTTTGGTAAGGAAACTGGCGCGGACTGGCTGATGGTCGAGGATGATGGTTATCAAGCCTTGTTTGCAGGCGAACCTGACGCGGAACGCCTCCTTCGAGCCATTGGGCAGCTTACTCCGAAGCAACAGGCATTGCTCCGGGCAATTTTCTGGAGTGGCATATCTGTAAGCGGATATGCCAAGCAGACAGGAGTTTCCCAGTCTGCGATTTCGCAACAGTTGGCTACCACTATAAAAAAACTGAAAGAAATTTTCTAACCGACCTTATATTCCGCCTTTTTCGAGGCCGGTAGGTGGAGGGACCAAAATCCGCCCTCCGGAAAGGACGGAATCCCATATGAGACACAGCATACGAATCGACCTTAAAGGCCGCGATCCCACCGGACCGATCCTGGAGTGCCGCACTCGGCCGTTGTCCACATGGTTGTGGCGGTTGCTTTTCGGGAAGCGGCACAGCGTCGTAGTACTCATGCCAGGCGGTTCCGTGGACTCGGTGAATATAGTCGAGCAAGCGGAGGCGTCATAGCTATGAGCACAAACAAAACCCCTGTTCCCCCGGTACGGGCGCAACTCTATGAGCACCAGATCATGGCGTACCTCTTTGTTCTTGGACTTTTTGATGAACTGGATAAAGGTGCAGAAAGCCTGGGAGGTGATGCAGATGAACGTTTCCACGGGTAAGGGCGCAGCCCTCCTTATGGAGATGGGTTAAATGGCACTGGAAAAACGATCACCTCGATTGCTATCATCGGCACTTTATGGCAACAAAGGCGCATCCAGCGCCTGCTGATTGTCGCACCGCTTTCTATCCTGGGTGTATGGGCAGACGAGTTCCAGAAATTCGCCGACTACGACTACAACCTCGTTGTGCTTGAGGGAACCACCACCCGAAAGGTCGATACCATCCGGCACATGAACGGCTCTGCACTCCAGGTGCTTGTGGTGAATTATGAAAGCGCGTGGCGTTTGGAATCGGAGCTTGCAAAATGGAAACCAGACATGATCGTTTGTGACGAAGGCCACAAGATCAAAACACATAACATCGCTGCCTCGAAAGCCCTACACCGGCTGGGCGCTAAGGCAAAGTATCGTCTGCTGCTCACCGGCACCGTCATTACCAACAAGCCGGTTGACGTATTCAGCCAGTACAAATTTGCCGATCCGAGCGTGTACGGGCAGAGCTTCTACCTTTTCCGTAACCGGTTCTTTGACATGACAGGCTATGGTAATCACACCCCGGTCATGAAGCGGTCGATGGAAACGGAGTTCACCGAACGGCTGCATTCCATTGCATTTCGCGCTACCAAGGCAGAATGCTTGGACCTTCCCGATACCACAGATATCGTTCAGCGCGTGGAGCTTGAGCCTGCCGCTATGCGAACCTATCGCCAGCTTGTCAAAGATAGCTACGCAGAACTGGCAGGCGATACCGTGACCGTCACCAATGTGCTGACCCGGCTACTACGGCTATCGCAGCTCACAGGTGGATTCCTCGGCGGCGATGAGTCCGCAACCACAGAGCAGGTTTCATCGGCCAAGCTGGACGCGCTCTCCGATATCATCGAAAGTGCAGAGCAGGACGGTAAGAAGCTGGTGGTCATCGCCCGTTTCGTCCCAGAAATCCACGCCATCGGGAAACTGCTCACTAAGAAAAGCATCCGGTTCGCGCAGATTTCTGGCGAGATCAAGGACCGGGATGCGCAGGTAACAGCTTTCCAGAATGATCTTGGTGTGACTGTGTTCATCGGCCAGATAGCAACAGCCGGCCTGGGCATCACGCTCACCGCCGCCAGCACCATGGTTTTTTACTCAATGGATTACTCCATGAGCAACTACGAACAGACCCGTGCTCGTATCCATCGCGTCGGCCAGCGGCAGCCCTGTACCTACATTCACCTCATTGCCAAGGGGACGGTGGACGAAAAGGTACTCCAGGCGCTTAGGGACAAAGCCAATCTCGCAAAGGCGCTGGTGGATGATTACCGGGCCGGGCGCAACCCCTTCACCACATAGCAGGAGGAAAGATGGAAAACAACCGACTTTTTGATTTGGCCGACGAGCTGAAAGCTCTTCGTGATCGTAAGGATGCGCTGGAGACCGAGCTCAAGCAAGTGAACATGGAGATCGACAACGTGGACTATCACCTGTCCACCATGATGGCGGAAACCGAGATGCAGAATTTCACCCGCGCAGGCACTATGTTCTGCCTCACCAATAAGACTCGCGCTTCCGCCACGGAGGGTATGAGGGACGAGCTGTTCGCCGCGCTCCGCAACGAGGGCTTCGGTGACATGATTTATGAAACCGTCAACGCGAATTCGCTCTCTGCCTTCGTGAAGGAGCAAATAGCCGAGAGTGGGGACCAACTTCCCGCATGGCTGGATGGCCTAGTGAACGTATTTGAGAAAACAACAGTGGGCGTGCGTAAAGCAGCCCGATAAACAACAAATGGAGGATATAAAAATGATCAATAAAGAGATTTCCACCATCAATAGCTATACCGCTTTGGAAGGCTTCAATTTGGCCGATGCGCTGTCCGAGGAAATGGTCGGCATGAACATTACTTTCGACCGGGTGATGATCCCTGCCGCTGGCGGCACCGTGTTCGAGGTACCAGGCGCGCTGCCCGGTGAGACAGATACTGTGAAGGAGTTCAGCGGCGTGATCCTGTTTCACCATCCGCTGTTCTCCTACTACAAGGAGCGGTTCACCGGTGGCAACAATCCCCCGGATTGCGGAAGCTACGAAGGTGTAACCGGTGTTGGCGATCCAGGTGGAACTTGCGAACGCTGCCCGCTCAACCAGTTCGGGAGTGGCGATAACGGCGGCAAGGCATGCAAGAACAAGCGCCGCATCTTCATCTTGCGCGAGGGCGAGATGATCCCGCTGATTCTGACGCTGCCAACCGGTTCCATGAAGGAGTTCAGCGTGTACATAAAACGGCTGCTGGGCAAGGGAAGGAAATCTTGCTCCGTGGTGACACGTTTCTCCCTCAAGAAGGCGACGAACGTAGGCGGTATTGCGTATTCGCAGGCTCAATTCGCGGTGGATCGTGTGCTTACCGATGTGGAGCTTCCCCTGATCCTCTCAATGGCAGAGCAGGTGAAGCAGTTCGCCACCCGCGTCGGATACGAAGAAGAGCCTGCCTCTGCGGAAGCCATTGATCCAGAGACCGGCGAGATCATGGGGAACGAGCCTGTTATCCAGCCCCTGAGCTAAAGCAAAGCGCCGGAGGGTGGCTTTACTGCCCTCCGGCCTTCCGAAAGGAGTGATGACAAATGAGTTATCGAATGGAAACGGACCCGCATGCCATTGAAGCTTATCTTCAAGGTGCGCCGGTTGTTGCCTTTGACTTTGAAACGGCTCCGCTACTTCAATATCGAAATGATCCCAAGGCCGCGCTGGACGCGCACCGTGCCTTTATTGTGGGCATTTCTCTCTCTGTTGCAGAGGGCAGCGCCATATATGTGCCTCTCCGGCATCTTGGCGGCGGCAATGTCGACCCCGAGCAGGTGATCCTCTTTCTGCGCGACGCCTTATGGGTGAATCCGGGTGTCATCAAGGTAGCCCACAATCTTGCCTTCGAGAGCATGTTCTTATACGCACAGAGCATCGTCCTCCAGCCGCCGTGCTATGACACCATAGCCGCCGCTCAGATGACGCTCAAGAGCACGTACGATTTTCGCGGCCTGTCCGACAGCGGTCTCAAGAAACTGGTACCGGAACTGTTTGGCGACGAGCTTCCTACTTTCGAGGATGTGACGGAGGGCAAATTCTTCGACGAGCTTGATTCCTGCAATTCCGAAACCATCCGCTACGCCTGCGCCGATGCCGATTATGCACTTCGGCTATATCATCGGTTCAATCAGTGGTTCGGCGCTTTCCTTCCCAAACATCGCTTTATCGTGGAGCAGGTGGAATCTCCCACGGCGGTCTATTGCGGCTTGATGAAGTATAACGGACTGCTTATGGACGAGGAAGCCATGATCCGTAAGCAGGGCGAATGTGCGGCCCGGTTGATCGACATACAAGACAAAATCCGCAGCATGATTGGCGACGTGGACATCGGCGCTAACGCGGGGACGCAGGCATTCAAGGACTACCTTTTCAAAGCCCTTGGTCTACCAGTTATGAAAACGACAGAGAAGAACGCCGAAGCCGCCGATGATCAGGTGATGGTGATGCTTGCAGAATGGTGCATTGAGCACCGTCCGGAATTGGTGCCGCTGTTTGAGTTGGTGCAAGCATACCGCAAATGGTCGAAGCTCAAAACAACGTACATCGACGGTTATTTACGCTTCGTGAACCCGGCGACCGGACGTATTCATCCCGACCTCCTCCCATTGGCGACGGAAACCGGGCGCTTCGCTGCGCGTAATCCCAACATGCAAAATTGCCCGCGCAAGACCAATGACCCAGTGGGCATCCGCTCCTTCATCATCGCGCCGGAGGGCCATGTGCTGATCTCCTGTGATTTTAGCCAGATTGAGCTGCGTGTCGGTGCGTTCTACTGTCGGGACGAGAAGATGCTGGAAACCTACCGATTTGGCGGAGATATCCATGCGCAGACCACCGGCGTTATTTTCGGCATTCCCTACGCGCAGGCGGTGGACAAGATTGCACCTGACTACAAAGAGCGCCGGACAACTGCCAAGAACGTCAATTTCGGTGTGTTCTATGGCCTTTTCGCGCGTGGTCTCCAGCGCACGCTGAAATTCAAAGCAGGGCTTACGTCGTCGCTTGAGGATTGTGATTGCATCATTCGTAATCTGAAAGCTGGTTATCCCAATCTGGCCCGCTGGCAGGAGCAGGCGAAGAAGGCGGCTACTGTCCGCCAATACACGCAGACCTTCCTTGGAAGGCGGCGTTACCTGCCGGGCATTCGCTCGCAAGACTGGGGTCGCCGGAGCTTTGCGGAGCGTTGCGCCTTGAACACTCCGATACAGGGCACTGCCGCTGACATCCTCAAGCTGGCGTTGGGCCGCTTGGTGGAAAAGCTGCCGGAGCGCCCGTGGCTAAAACCGCTGCTGCAAATCCACGATGAGCTGGTGTTCGAGCTGCCTGCCGATCGGCTTCATGATGCTGTGGCTTTCATCCGTGAGTGCATGGACGCGCAACCCTTCCCGGAAATGGATGTGCCGATTGTGGCCGAGGCTGCCTATGGCACCGATTTTGGACACATGGAGGAAATGGAACCGTGAATGAACAGATGAAAAACGCCGAGGGCTATTACGATCCCACGGTCGCCACCGCTTTTCTGAACATTGAACGGGAAGAACGGGCTTTGCGGCTCGGCTACATGCCGCTGGTTTATATCTGCTCCCCATATCGCGGTGATGTTGATCAAAACATTCAAAACGCCCGCCGATATTGTGCTTTCGCCTTAACGCAAAAGGCGCTGCCTGTCGCACCCCACCTGTTGTTCCCGCAATTCATGGGCAGCGAGGAAACCGATGAAACCCGCGAGCTTGCGCTGCACATGGGCCTGATCCTGATATCGAAGTGCCGAGAGTTGTGGTTCTTCGGCGATACGATCAGCGACGGCATGAAGAACGAAATCAACAGAGCGCGCTGGCGCGACATGATTGTACGCCATTTCACAAATGATTGCCAGGAGGTAAATATATGAGTTTTCCCAAGGAATTGACTGCGCTGCCGCAGTGGATATGCTGGCGACTAGAGCCCGACCCGAAGGGCGACAAGCCTCGAAAGGTTCCCTATGATCCCAAGACCGGACGCAAGGCATCCTCCACCAACCCACTGACTTGGGCGACTCTGATGGAAGCCGAGGCTGCACGCGACAAATACATGTTCACGGGCCTGGGTTTTGTCTTCACGGAAGAATGCGGTATCGTCGGCGTGGACATTGATCATTGTCGTGAAGCAGATGGAACCCTCAACGATACAGCTCGCGCCATTTTGGGTAAGCATCCGTCCTACACGGAAATCTCGCCCTCAGGGACCGGCTTGCACATTTTTTATCACGGAGCTATGCCGAGCAAGGGCAACAAGAACAGCACTACTGGAGTGGAGATGTATTCCACCGGACGCTATTTCACCATGACTGGGCAGCATCTGGAGGGAACGTTGGATGAGATTATCGATGGCACGGCGGCGCTCCCGTGGATTCATGAGGCTTTTGTTGCAAAGAAGCGCAAGTCCAAAGCGGCCAAGGCTACACGAAAACAGGTACGGTTGGTCGATGAGCAGGTGTTGGAAAAGGCCCGTGCAGCTTCGAGCGGCGACGAGTTTTCTGACCTGTGGGGAGGTCGTTGGAAGGATAAGTATGGCAGCCAGTCGGAGGCTGACCTCGCGCTATGCTGTACGCTTGCCTTCTGGACGGGCAAGGATGCCGAACAAATGGACAGGCTGTTCCGCCAGTCGGCGTTGATCCGGGAGAAGTGGGATAATGTCCACCATGCAGACGGTTCTACCTATGGTGCAGAGACGATAAAGCAGGCTATTGAGCGCACCGAGCAGACCTATTCTCCAGAGGGCGAACCGGTCATCTTTGAGCAGAACGGGCGCTACTACCGCATCAAGGGTGAACAGGTCTACCCGATCACCAATTTCATCGTCCACCCGCTGGAGATGCTCATCGCCGAGGAAGAAACACAGATGACCTGTGACCTCGTGACCATGTATGGGGATACCTTCCGACAAACCTTCATGACCACTGATTTCGGCAACCTCCAGAAATTCAAAGGTGTGTTGAACAAACGGACGATTTCACTCAGCTACACGGGCAGCGACGGCGATCTTGAATTGCTCAAAGGCTATCTCGCTGGGCTTACATGGCAGGTGAAATATGGCGTCAAGGCGCTAGGCATGCACGAGCGGGATGGGCGTTGGATCTTCGTTGGCAGAGGCGGCGCGTTCGCTGCAGGCGGCGAGGCCGTGGACGATATTGTGCAACTGGAAAAGCATGCTTCTATTGAAACCGAATTGCCTGAGCACACGGCGATCACGGCGGACCGGTTCGTTGACCTGGGCCAGTCGCTGCTCGACTATAATGAACCTGCCAAGACCGTAACAACGTTGGGTTGGTGCTGTGGCTGCTTCCTGAAGGAGCACATGCGGAAGGCGGGTATCAAATATCCACATTTGTTCCTGATCGGCGAGGCGGGCAGCGGCAAGTCCACCACGCTGGAGCGTGTGATTCTGCCCATCTTCGGGAGGAGCAAAGTGGTGGCCGCGCCGCAGACCACCGCATTTACACTGATGAAGGATTCCGCCTCCAGCAACCTGTTCCCGCAGGC
>JAEZHM010000024.1 GCA_023416585.1 Bacillota bacterium | reverse complement strand
ATCCATACAACGCCTTTTCCTATGCTGCTCCCTCCTATCCTCCCATACTTCCTCGGGCATACGGGAAAATTATACTTCACATTCTGTTCACATGCAAGTTTTATTCAATTCTTGCCGGAATTGCGCCAAAATGAAGCATATTCCTTCATATTTTGCACATTTCCTTGACAAAATAAAGAGCGGCATTTAAGCCTTCATTCACCATCTTTCCCCCCGTGGCATATGGTGAAAACGAACACGGGCGTTCCCGGAAGGCGGAATCGCCCTTTTTTTGAGGTGAAATCTATGTGCGGAATTGCGGGGGAAATCAGCTGGACCCGGGATGTTCGGGAAGACGGAAAATACCTGTCCGCCATGCAAAGGTCTCTGGCCCGGCGCGGCCCGGACCAGGATGGCTTTTATGTAACGCCGCAAGCCGGGCTAGTGCATAGACGGCTGGCTGTTATCGATTTGGAAAATGGCTGCCAGCCCATGCGTTTTACCCAGGGGGATGAAACATATATCCTGGTGTACAATGGAGAGTTGTACAACACAGAGGAGATAAGAGCAGAACTTGCATCCGAAGGCTATACATTTGTGGGGCATTCCGATACGGAAGTGCTGCTTAAGGCGTATATGGCCTGGGGCGAGGATTGCGTGAACAAGTTCAACGGTATTTTCGCCTTCGCCATATGGAAGGAACATGCCCAAACACTGTTTATAGCCAGGGACCGTATCGGTGTCAAACCTTTTTTCTTTTTCTCAAAAAATGGCGTCTTCCTCTTTGCTTCTGAACTGAAGACGCTTTTATGCCACCCCATGGTAAAACCTGCGCTTGACGGGAACGGTGTGGCTGAGATCATGCTGCTGGGCCCGGGCAGAACACCGGGTTGCGGCGTTTTTCAGGATGTGCAGGAGCTGAAAGCCGGGCAATGCGGACTCCTTGATAAGAACCAGCTGCGCCTTCAAACCTACTGGGAGCTTACCGACAGGCCACATACCGACTCTTATGAGCAAACGGTGGAAAAGGTAAGGGAACTCGTCACGGATGCTATCATCAGGCAGCTTGTATCCGATGTGCCTGTATGTACCTTCTTGTCCGGCGGATTGGATTCAAGCATCATTTCCGCTCTGGCAGACAGGTATTTTTCCAGAAAAGGCGAGCAGCTTCATACGTTTTCCATATCTTTTAAAGACAATGAGAAATACTTTCAGGCAGGAAAGTTTCAGCCTAACAGCGATGAAAGATACATCAGCCTGATGAATGATGCGCTAATGGCCGAGCACCACAGCGTGGTGGTGGATACGCCGGAGCTTACGCAGGCGCTGTTTGAAGCCGTTGATGCAAGAGACCTGCCTGGCATGGCGGATGTGGATGCTTCGCTTTTGCTGTTCTGCCGGGAGATCAAAAAACAGGGCACAGTGGCCTTGTCCGGTGAATGCGCCGATGAAATCTTCGGCGGGTATCCATGGTATACAGATCCCGATATCCGGTCTAGAAATGGTTTCCCCTGGGCCCAGTCAACCGCCTACAGAATCAGCTTCCTGCATGATGATTTTGCGGCCGGTTTCCCAGTGGAGCGGTATGTGCAGGCCAGGTATGAAAAAACATGCGCCCGTGCCTCCAAATTACCTGGAACTTCCTCTGCAGAAGTCCGGATGAAGGAAATGATGAAGCTGAACCTGGATTGGTTTATGCAAGTACTATTGGATCGCAAAGACAGGATGAGCATGTACAGCGGCCTGGAGGTGCGTGTTCCCTACTGTGATTACCGCATCGCAGAATATTTGTACTCTGTGCCATGGGAGATGAAGTATGAAAATGGTGTGGAGAAAAGCCTCCTGCGCAAGGCTATGGCGGATATTCTGCCTCCTGAAGTCCTATGGCGTAAGAAGAGCCCCTACCCCAAGACTCATCATCCCGCCTATGAATCATTTGTATCGATGCTGCTGAAAGAACTGCTGGAACGTGAGGATTCACCTATCTTCCGGTTGGTAAAAAAAGAAAGCCTGCAAAAGCTGCTCACCGATCAGCAGCCTTGGCCCTGGTATGGTCAATTGATGAACAGGCCTCAAACAATCGCTTACTTTTTGCAATTGGATTACTGGCTGCAAAAATACAAGGTAATGCTGGTGTAAAAATACACTTGTGCAAGTTAATGTATCCTATTATTTATGGCCGTGCATCTTGAATAGACTGGAAACATTTGCTATAATAATGCTAGAATAGCGATGAATACCTATGATTATGTATAATTCATTTTATTCCGTTACAAAAGGAGCCCAACATGAAAAAAGGCGTGAAAAAATTAATGTTGGCGGTCATAAGCATACTCGTTGCGCTGGGTACCGCCTCCTGCTCTGCTCCCACGCCGACTTTAGACAGGAGCAATCCTACCGCCATACTCATATGGCACTACTATAATGGTGTGCAAAAGCAGCTTTTTGACCGGCTTGTTTCACGGTTCAACGAAACGGTTGGCGAAGAAAAAAACATTTTTGTGGAAGCTGTAAACCAGGGTTCCATCGGCGAGCTTGCCCAAAAGACACTGGACGCACTTAACCATAAGGTTGGCGCCCAGGATGCACCGGATGTGTTTGCAGCCTACTCCGATACGGTCTATCTGGCTTCCATGCAAAACATGGTGGCCAATATCGGCGATTACTTAACCGATGAGGAAAAGGCTGAATATCTGGAGTGCTACCTCAAAGAAGGCGATCTCAACAATGACGGCAGCCTGTACATCTTCCCCATTGCCAAGGCAACGGAAGTATTGATACTGAATTTCACGGACTGGCAGCGTTTTGTAACCGCAACAGGCGCGCTTGAATCGGACCTTGCCACCTGGGAAGGCATTGTGCGCCTGGCGGAAGCTTATTACCGCTGGACGGACAGCCTGACGGAAGCGCCAGATGACGGCAAGGCGTTCTTCGGACGGGATGCCATGGCAAATTACCAGCTGGCCGGCTGTGCCCAACTCGGAAAGGAGCTGTTCACTTCCGAGGACGGAAACGTTGCAATGCATGCGGATATGACAATCATGCACCGCCTGTGGAATCAATACTACATTCCCTATATCAACGGTTACTTTGCGTCATTTGGCAGATTCCGTTCCGACGACGTAAAAACAGGCGACTTGATAGCGTTTGTAGGTTCCACATCTAGCGCCGCCTTTTTCCCCGCGGAGGTTACGCTTGCAGACGGCAGCACCTATCCCATTGAGGCCAAAGTTTTTCCCGTTCCGAACTTTGAGGGAACCAGGCCTCTTGCAGTACAGCAAGGCGCAGGAATGGCCGTTTCAAAGTCCAATCCTCAAAAAGAAGGGGCGGCCGTCACTTTCCTAAAATGGTTTACCGACTATGAGCAGAACGAGATTTTCTGTGGCGCTTCCGGCTATCTTCCCGTCAAAAAAGCGGCTTCCAGGGCTATGACATCGGAAAGCATCGACGCTGCAGCAAAGAGCCCTGTCGTCCGCAGCGTTCTTGAGATTGGCCAGGCCATGACGCAAACGTATACGCTTTATTCCGGCAAGCCCTTCCCCAATGGCGGAGCAGCCAGGGCCATATTGGAAACGAGTCTGCAGGAAAAGGCGGCCAAGGACAGGGCTCTTGTGCTTACGCGTATGGCCGAAGGCCTAACAAGGGAAGAAGCGGTGGCCGAATTCAATACATCAGTCAACTTTTATCAGTGGTACTCCTCTTTGGTCCGTCAATTGGAACTGGCGGCTGGGCTTCGTCCAAAGGAAAGCAATCCGCGTTTCATGGTGGAGTAACGGAGGAAGCATATGAAAAAGCCATGGCCAAAACGGTCTAAAAAACTTTTCCGCAAATTACTGATGCAATTCACATTTATTGTTTTGCTGCAAACAGCCTTGTTTGCAGCTGTGTTTTTGGCCAGCGGCATCTTGCCGCGCATGGAAGAAAACGCATACAGCCTGCTTTCCCAGCGTACAAAAAGCCGTACCGATGCTTTGATCAATGCCATGACTCAACGCTGGTCCAAGCTGGATTCAGCCAAAAATCGCATCGTGGAACATGTGGAAAATATGCTTGCCGAAAAGAAAGCAACATGGTCGGATGTGCACTCAAACGCAGTCTTGAATGAGCAGCTTGTAACCGCATTGGCGCCTGATCTAATTACAATGCTTAGGAACAACGGTGTAACGGGGGCGTTCCTGGTTCTGGATGGTGCGGGTGTGCCGAATCATACGGCTCGTGAAGTGCGTGCGGGGCTTTATATTCGGGATCTTGACCCCAACAGCGTAACGGCCTATACGTTTTCTGGCTCGGATCTTTTAATGGAGCGGGGGCTATCCTCCATATCCAAATCCCTGAACATCCCTTTGGACAGCTATTGGAGCGCCGGATTCCGCTTTTCTCAGGACGGCAGAGAGCCTAATGAGCAGTTTTACTTCCAGCCTTTCCATGCGGCCCTAACAAGCAACGCGACGGATGAAGCAGCCTATGGTTATTGGAGTCCATTATTCTCTCTAAGCGGAAGCGATGGGAATGTCATCACATACTCTATCCCTCTGATTGCTTCCGATGGCGCGGTATTTGGTGTGCTTGGCGTTGACCTCACGGAAACGTATCTGTTTTCCCTGCTTGGTTACGGTGAACTGTGGGAAGATAAATTTGGTTCCTATTGCCTGGCCGTTACCGTGGATGGCGGGCAAAGCTATCGTCCTGTGCTCTTAAGCGGTATCAGTTACCGCCGTTTCTTTGACGCGGGAAATACAATATATAGCGACGGTATGATTCATGACCAGATCATCCGTCTGAAAAGCGGTTTTGGTCAAGGTTCAACGCTTGCCAGTGTGGAAAATCTGCATCTTTACAATGCAAACACACCTTTTGTCAATCAGCAGTGGGTGCTGATGGGTATGGTGGAGGAAGGCGTTCTCCTATCCTTTTCCGCCCAGGTTACGCGAATGGTCACTTGGGTGCTGCTATCCGCATTGCTGCTTGGGATCATAGGATCAGCCATATCCAGCCGCCTTATCACAAAGCCCATTATTCTGCTGGCATCGGAACTTAAAAAGAGCAATCCCGAAGAAGCGATCAGCCTTCATAAGCTGAATATTACGGAAATCGATCAATTGACCGATTCCATAGAGGAGCTTTCCAGCGCCGTAGCGGAATCGGCATCGAAAATCCAAAAAATCATCGCCATGACAGGCGCACGCATCGGTGTTTTTGAGCATACGCAGGACGCACGTTCTGTTTTTCTGAGCAGAAGCCTGTTTGAATTGATGGGCTGGCCTTTATGCGATGGCGATTTTGGATATCTCGACGTACAGACGTTTTATGATCGTCTGGCACAATTGGAGTATGTGCGGGAACCGGGGGAGAAATACACCTACCACATGACCCGCGATCAGATGGAGTGGTGGATACAAATCCATACGGTGCGTGAAGGTGAGCAGGTGCTTGGCACCGTGATGGATGTCACCCGTGAAATGCAGGAAAAGCAAAAACTGGCTTACGAACGGGATTATGATGTCTTGACAAGCTTATTTAACCGCAGGGGGTTCATAGAGCATGGCGGCCGGTTGCTGCTTGACCCCAAGGAAGCAAAAGTCTGTGCCCTGGTTATGTGGGACATGGATAATTTGAAATATATCAACGATACCTACGGGCACAAAACAGGTGATGACTACATACAGGCGTTTGCCCAATGCTTACATGACGATAAGTACGACAGCGTCATGGCGGCAAGGCGTTCGGGAGATGAGTTTTATGCGC
Source organism: Bacillota bacterium (assembly GCA_023416585.1). Classification (GTDB taxonomy): domain Bacteria; phylum Bacillota; class Clostridia; order Christensenellales; family Aristaeellaceae; genus JAEWAH01. The sequence goes on along the minus strand of JAEZHM010000024.1, from coordinate 27,648 downwards.
TGGTACATGGCTATGAAAACAGGGAAGAAGCGATGCAGGTCATTCTTGATATCTGCCAGCGTATTGGAAAAACAACCATTCTCCTGCCCAGCGGCATCCCTTACAGGCTGCGGGCATCCTGCGGCGTAGCCTGGTATCCCTACGACGCAACCATATTGGAAGACCTTGTTCGCTACGCGGATTTCGCCATGTATCAGGCAAAGCATACGCGCAAGGGTGAGCTGCAGGAATTCAACCGGCTTTTATACGACGGCAACGAGGTGCTTTTAAATGGCCAGGAAGCATTGAACAACTTGATCGAGCAGGCCTTGATCGACTATGCCATGCAGCCGATCCTGTGCGTCAAAACCGGTCAGGTTTTCGGATATGAGATGCTGATGCGGCCCCGTGGCAACGATTTTTCCGGCCCCCGAGACGTGCTTCGCCTAGCCCGCTCCCATTCCCAATTGTGCCGCGTGGAGAGGCTCACCTGGTTTGGCGCCATGCAAACTTTTGTCAATTGCCTTCAAATTGGCAGCATTCCATCCGAAAGCCGGGTATTTATCCATTCCATCCCCAGCTGCAGCATGAACACCACCGATTTGAATTCCTTTGAGGTTCAATTCCATCCGTATCTCAAACAAGTAGTACTGGAAATTGCCCAGGGCGACCCCTCCAGCGAAGGCTTCCTGCGGGATAAGATGCTGCTTGCAGACCGCTGGGAGGCGATGGTTGCCATTGACGATTTTGGCAGCAACGATACTGGTGATGTCATGCTGACCACTCTTTCACCCAACCTGGTGAAAATCGGCATGTCCGTCATCCGCAATATTGATACGGACAAAGAAAGGCAGCAAATGCTAACCGGGATCATCGGTATATGCCGGGAGCGCGCCATTCAGGCCATTGCGGAGGGCGTGGAAACCAGGGAAGAGATGGAAACACTTATCTCCTGTGGTGTGGATTACCTGCAAGGCTATTACATCTCCCTGCCCAGCATGCCTCCCTTGATGCCAAGCCGCGAAGTCATCGGTCAGGTAAAGGATGCGTTTCAAAAGCTTCCACTGTAAGAATCTCAAAATAAAAAGGACAAGCCGGACGGTACCGCGCCGCCAGGCTTGCTGCTTTTACTGCTATCCCAGTTATCCCAAATCCAATTCCCACACCTCATTCAGCTTGGGAACATCCTTCACCAGGCGGCGAGTATACTCATGCTTGGCCGCCAGTATAACTTCTTCCGCACTGCCATGCTCCACCATTTGCCCATGCTCCATAATGTAAAGCGTATCGCTGACGTAATAGGCAAGACCCAGGTCGTGGGTAATGAACAGTATGGTCATACCTTCCTCGTCCCGCAGCTTCATGAGCATATCCAATATGGTGGAACGGGAGCATGCATCGATCATGGAGGTAGGCTCGTCGGCAATAAGCACTTTGGGATGCATCATGAAGATCCGCGCGATCATCAGCCGCTGCATCTGTCCGCCGGATAGCTCAAAGGGGTACTTGTTGTACAGTTCCTCGAATTTCAGGTTTACGAAGCTGCAGGCATCCCGCATCTTGTCCCGCTTTGAGCTCAGCGGAAGTTTACCCATCCCCTGTAATATAAGACAGTCATCCAATATTTTCTCCACCCTGAAAAATTGATTGAAGGTGGAAAACGGATCCTGGAACACCGCCTGTATGTTCTGCCAGTAAGCCCGGCGCTTTGTGTATGACCACAGGTCCCTGGGTGCATCCTTGTACAAAACCTGGCCGCCGGTTTCGGAAAGCAGCCCCAACAGTATCTTGGCCAGCGTCGTTTTTCCGCTGCCAGACTCCCCCACAATAGACAGGATCTCACCTTGATGGAGCATGAAGTCCACATCTTTCACCGCGTGAACCTTTTTCTTACCGGAGCCGAATATTTTATTTACCTTTCTGGTTTCCAGCAGCAAATCGCCATACCGCTGTTTGGTTTCAGCCACGATATTATTCCCCCTTCCCGTTTGGCTTCACGTGCATTTTCCTCAACTCTGCCTCTGTAAAGCGGCAACGGTGATAACGCCCGTTTCCAAACTCGCTGATGCCGATCCGGTTTTGCCTGCAAGCATCATCCGCAAACATGCACCGCTCTGCAAACCGGCATCCCGGGGGAACTTTCTTCAAATTGGGCGGAGCGCCGGGGATAGCCGACAGCTTGTGAGTGCGCATCCCCTCCTCCGGTACGATAATGGAACCCATCAGCGCATGGGAATAGGGATGGATTGGATCAAAAATAACTTCTTCGCAAGTGCCCTTTTCTACCAGTTCCCCGGCGTACATGACCACGATGTCGTCGGCCACGTGGCGCAAAAGGGGCAACTCATGGGTAATGAAGATCATAGACTTTACGAACCCGTCATTCAGCATCTTTTTCAGCATAGAAATGACCGCCTTCTGGCTGGATACGTCAAGCGCGGAAGACGGCTCATCCGCAATGAGTACCTTGGGGTTTAAAAGTGTGGAAATGGCGATTACTGTACGTTGCTTCATGCCTCCCGACAGTTCGCTTGGATAGGCGTTTAATACGCGCTCGGGCAGATTCAGAAAGGCAAACTTATTCTTGGCAAGGTTCAACATCTGCTCGTGACTCATATCTGGCCTGTGTTCCTGCAATACATCCACAACAAACTTCGAAATCTTCCGGGTTGGGTTCAATGCATTCATGGCTGCCTGAGGAATATAGGCGATTTTGGTACCCAGAAAATTCTTACGAAGCTGCTCATAAGGCAGCTTCATGATATCCGTGCCGTCCACCTCGATGCTGCCGCTGTCAAAGTGCAGCGGAGGGAAGTAGTATCCCATAAGGCTTAAGGCCAGGGTGGATTTCCCGCATCCCGATTCCCCCGCAATCCCAAGCACACGTCCTTCCTTGAGATCCAGGCTGACATGGTCCACGGCGCATACATTTTCATTCAGCCGGGTTTTATAGAATGTGCGCAGGTCCCGCACAACTAGTACATGTTCTGCCATAGGATCAGCTCCTAATCTTGGGATTAAACACTTCGTCCATCCCCGAGTTCATCATGTACAGCGAGAAGGTGACAAGCGCAATGGTGACCGCCACCGGTGCAAACTGCCACCAACGCCCGGAACGCACCGCCTCAAACTGCATGGCCCAGTTAAGCAGCTTGCCAAGCGAAATACCGCTGGGATCGCCAAGACCCAGGAGAGAAAGCGTCGCCTCGGACATGATACCCGAAGCCATCTGCAGAATGAAAGCCATCACTACATAGCTGGCTATATAGGGCAGAATTTCTGTCAGGATTATCCTGGCGGTGGAGTACCCTGTGATCCTTGCCATATTCACATGATCACGGTTCCGAAGCGATGTGGTCTGCGCACGGACTGCCCGTGCCGTCCAGGGCCAGCTTGTTATGCCGATGATGATACCCGTCACCCAGGTGGGGGTGGAGCCTAGTGCAACCGACAAAAGGATCAGGATGATAAAGGAAGGAATGACGATGAACATGTTCGTCGCCGTAGTCAGCGTGTTATCCGTAGTGCCCCCGATGAAACCTGCACACAGGCCGAAGAGAAGGCCGATGAAGGTGGCGATGATGCCTGCCTCAAGCCCTACAAACAAAGATGTACGTGTTCCGTACGCAAGCTTCAAAAGCATATCGGTAGCAAAGTTGTCGGTACCAAGAAGAAATTCCCTGGTAGGCGGCTGATCCTTCAGGCGCTTGATTGTCTTTTTGATTTCCTTGACAGCCTTGAGCGCCCCCTTCTGATCGCCTTCACCAATCTTTTCAAGGGTCGCTTTGACAGCCGATTGAAGCTCCTTGTCTCCGGTGCCCGTCAGCTTTTCAGCTTCCATCCGGGCCATAGACATATCTTCCGCTTCCAGAGCCGCCCGAACCGGGGCGACGGTAACATAATTAGGATTGTTGTAGCGGTTTTCATTGGGATCGTTTGTATTGATCATGGGATAGAAGATCGCAAAGATCAACACAAGCAGCACCACCGCAAAGCCGAACAGAAAGCGTGTGGATTTGAGCAGAATGTGCAATGTGTTTCTCATCTGTCAATCCTCCGCTTGCGCAGCCTTGATGCGCGGATCCAGGAAGCCGTATATAATCTCAATGATAAAGTTGGCGGCCAGTACCGTCAACGTGACCATCAGCGTGCATCCTGAAATCAGCGGATAGTCGACCGTCCTGATAGCTGTAAACATCCAGCTGCCTATCCCGGGATAGTTGAACACCATCTCGGTGATCAGCGCACCCGTGACCATGGTGCCAAGGGACAGCGCAAGACCCGTAACCTGTGGCAGGATCGCATTATGAAAGACATAGCCGGTAATCTTCCTGTTGCGTATTCCCATCAGCTTTGCGTAAAGCACATAATCTGCGTTCAGCTCATACAGCGACATGGAACGCATGCCGATGGCCTGCCCGCCGATCGTGACCAGCACCAGGCTCAGCCAGGGCAGCGTCCAGTGCTCAATGAGGGATGCAATAAATTTCCAGGTCATGCTCGGAATCATGCCCTGTCCATACGCGCCGTTGATCGGGAACAATTGCAGATTCACCGCAAACAGATACAGCAGCATCAGTGAGAAGACAAACATGGGTATGGAACTCAAAAAGAGTGATATCGGAAAGGAAATCTTATCAAAAGCGCCTTTTTTGTATGCCGCCAGCGCGCCAAGCAGGTTGCCTAACGTCCATCCCACAATGATAGCCGGCAACTGCAGGCCAATGGTATAGGGAATCGCCGATGCCATGATATCCGCGACCGGACGGTTCAAATTCCTTATGGATTTTCCCAGATCCCCCTGCAGTAGTTTCCCTACATATATGAAGAATTGCTCCACAAGCGGCTTATCCAACCCAAAGTCCTTCATGTAGGATATATAGATGTCACGCATCCTGTCCGTATCGGTCATACCCTGGGTAACCTGACCGACGATGGATTGCACGGGGTTGCCGGGAATCAGCCGCGGAAGGAAGAAATTCAGTATCAATGCTACAATCAGCGTCAGCAGATACCAGAAGAGTTTTTTTACAAAAAACTTCTTCAAAGCGCTCCTCACCCCAATCCATTATAAAATGCATCGAAAGACAGATATGATAAAGCGGGCTTTCGCACCGGAACTTTCAATGTTCTTGAATATGGGAATTGGGCGTCGGAAGGGCCAGCCTCCCGACGCCCGATGGTTCAGTTTTCTTTTACTTTTCCCAAAGTTACTTGGCTTCCACCTGTTTCAGATTGTACAGAGCGCGGATTCCGGCTCCGGCAACGCAAACCTGCGGCGGGATGTTGGAGCCGTCGTTAAGCTTGGGGAATCCAGTCCAGACATGCTCGGAAACGGTGTGGAACAACCACGGACGATACATGAGGGGCACGGTTGGCAGATCGGTGAGGTAGATTTCCTCGATCTCGGTATAGTACGCCTTGATCTTGGCCTCGTCACTCTCGCCGGCGATCAGATCCAACAGTTCATCAATGCGAGGGTTGGAATAGCGGCCCTGGTTCCAGCCGGCCCATTCGCCGATGGGAGGACGGTCCTTGGCATACAGCACATTGCGGATGCCGGTCCAGGGGGCGCCGGGGTTCGGATCGCCATGGGGGGATTGCATAATCATGTCGAAGGTGCCATAGAAGCGGTCGTTGTCGTACACGGTGGATTCTGGGAAGTAGGTGATCAGGTTGAGGCCAATGGCCTGGCCGGCCTGGGCAACGATCTCAAGGGAGGCGTTCCAGTCAGACCAACCGTAGGGGCACTCGACTTTCCACTCGATCTTGGAGCCGTCGGGCATCTCGCGCTTGCCGTCTCCATCTACATCCTTGAAGCCGGCTTCATCCAATATCGTTTTGGCGGTTTCGCGGTTCTCATCCAGATTGGTGGTATCCCAACGGAGCTCGTCGATCTTCTCGGAGGGGTTGAGATACTTCTCATGATACTTCTTGAGCATGATGGAAGGCACCAATGTCTCGGACATGCCGCACATTGCATCCTGGGCAATGGCTTCAAAGTCGGTGGCTAGCGCGATGGCGCGGCGGACAGCGGCGTTGTCCAAACCCGGTTTGGTTACATTGAACACCAGGGACGGCATGGAGCCGGCCAGATAGTAAGGGTTCTCAGGCAAATAGGTAGAAATCAGGGGATCTTTTGCCCACATTTCCCAGACGTTGGCGATGAACTGCTGGGAAACGTCCATCATGCCCTCCTGCATGGCCAGGTTGCCTGCGGCGTTGTCTTTGAATATCTGATGGGCGATATACTTGGGGGCGGGCAGCTTGCCGAACATGGACGCATCCTGGCCCCAGTAACTGTCATCGCGCACCACGATGATATTGGTGTTGTCATAATAGAAGGGCTTGTAGGGACCAGAGGATACCACGCTGTCCAAATCGGTATAGGCACGGAGCTTGGCGATATCATCGCCGCTTTCCTTTTCACGGGCTTCCCAAATATGCTTTGGCAGAATGTACACGGTGGCCAGGGAAGCAGGAACCTGAATACGGTCATAGGGCTCTTTCTTCAGGGTGAACTGCACCTTGTTGCCGTCGATAGCTTCGGCCTTCTCCAGGTAGGTCCAGTTGTTGGACCAATTGACCGGATACTTCTTGGCGAAGTTGTAGGTATAGGCTACGTCTTCATTGGTCAGGGGCGTGCCGTCGTTCCACTTGGCGGCGTCCTTCACCTTGACCGTAAAGTTGTACTGGTCCACCCACTCAATGGGCCCATCGGCCAGCAGGGGCTCGCCTTCGCCGGTCAGGTGATTGTACATGTACAGGAACTCAAACATGACTACGCGCTGACCGTTGTTGGGGAAGGAGGGGTTGCCGGTCACGGGGTTAAAGTTTTCGGGGGCACCCCAAGCCAGGCCGTTGATGTACAGTGTTTCATTGCGAGGAACTTCCAGGGTTCCACCTGCATATGCAGCCGATGTAAAAATCATCATCAGCGCCAGCGTCAGGGTGAGCAGCTTGACAAGTTTCTTCATGTTATGCCTCCTCACATTTTTCCTATTTAACAGGCATAGCCTGCTAGGACCTAAACTTACATTCAACGTACAACAAATAAGCTGTTTCCAGCCTCAATAAATAACTACAAATTAAATGTTCGACGCATGGCAGGTTTATTGTTACTTAACATATTTGTTTACGCCCGTTCCTGCCTTATGGAATAATTATACTACACCATTTTTTGTAATTCAAGTGTTCGGCCAAATTTTGTTTCATGGTTTCACGCAATATATACAAACAACTGTTAATGTCAGGAAAATGTTACTAAATAGATTACTATAATTGAATTTGCTGAAAACTCGCCTCCATAACCAATTAGGCTTTCTTAGGCCGCGTTAACGTGTTTCGTTAGCCATCCGAATATGGATTGCAAGCTGATAATATGTATGCTCGAGCAGTATATGGTATACCGGATGAAGATTAAGCACGCATTCCGGCAAATCCACAGATATAAGCATTCCAACACTTCCCATATGTCAATCTATTTGATATACTCATCCCATAAGGCTGTTACAGCAGTAAAACAAAATGAAATGCGAATGAGCATCGATATTGCTATCCCCGTAAAGGAGGAGTTCCGTGGACACAAAGCAATTGGTTTCCCAAATGACACTGGAGGAAAAAGCCTCCCTGTGCTCCGGTAAAGGGTTTTGGAATATCAAGGGGGTTGAACGGCTGGGTTTACCCTCCGTCATGGTATCCGACGGTCCCCACGGGCTGCGCAAGCAGATTGCAGCCGGTGATCATCTGGGCTTGAACGATAGCATTTCTGCCGTATGCTTTCCCACGGCAGCCGGACTTGCCTGCTCTTTTGACCGGGAGCTGATGCGTTTGCTGGGAGAAGCCTTGGGCGAGGAATGCCAAGCGGAAGATGTGGCTATCCTGCTGGGCCCGGCCATCAACATCAAGCGCTCTCCCCTGTGCGGCCGCAACTTTGAGTATATCTCGGAAGACCCCTATTTGGCTGGAGAATTGGCGGCAGCCTATATCGGCGGCGTTCAGTCGAAAAATGTGGGCGTAAGCTTGAAGCATTACGCCGTGAATAACCAGGAGCACCGGCGGATGACCGTAAACGTCGCAGTGGATGAGCGTACGCTTCGGGAAATTTATCTAACCGCTTTTGAAATCGCCATAAAACAGGCAAAGCCCTGGACCGTTATGTGCTCCTATAATAAGTTAGGTGGAACCTATGCCAGCGAAAACAAAAAGCTTCTCACTGATATTCTGCGGGACGAATGGGGTTTTGACGGCTTCACCGTGACCGATTGGGGCGCCTGTAACGACCATGTGGCCGGTGTGATGGCCGGGCTGGATCTGGAGATGCCTTCCACAAGTGATGCAAGCGACAAGCTTCTTGCAAATGCGGTGCGGGAAGGAAGAATCCCCGAATCGGCAGTTGATCAGGCTGCGGAGCGCATTGTTTCCATTATTGCCCGCTATGTGGAGAACCGTGATAAAACAGCCGTGTTCGACCGGGGCGTTCACCACCACCTGGCCAGGCGTATCGCCAGAGAAAGCATGGTCCTTTTGAAAAATGAGGATAGTCTTCTGCCTATCCGCGGCAATAAAAAGGTGGCTTTCATCGGCAAGTTTGCCAAAGAGCCCCGTTTCCAGGGCGGCGGGAGCTCCCATATCAATGCCAGTGAGATCCTGTCAGCTATGCAGGCGGTGCGAAGCGTGCACGGTGATGTTTTCTTTGCCCAAGGTTATGATACAAATGAGGACGTGATCCTGCCTGAATTGATTACCGAAGCCGTTCAGGCTGCAAAAGAAGCCAATATAGCGGTGTTGTTCCTGGGATTGCCTGATGCTTTTGAGTCGGAAGGGTATGACCGTACCCATATGCGCTTGCCCGATTGCCAGTCGGCACTGCTGGAAGCTGTATTGAATGCACAACCCCGTACCGTGGTGGTGCTGCACAACGGCTCCCCTGTGGAAATGCCTTGGGCGGACAATGTGCCAGCCATTCTGGAAGCGTATTTGGGTGGCCAGGCCGTTGGCGGTGCAGTGGTGGATGTTCTCTTCGGTGCGGCCAATCCCAGCGGCAAACTGGCGGAAAGTTTCCCCCTGAAGCTTGAGGACAATCCCTCTTACCTGTATTTCCCCGGTGACAAAGATTTGGTGGAATACAGGGAAGGCGTATACGTGGGATACCGCCATTACGATTCTAAGAAGATGGATGTTCGTTTCCCCTTTGGCCATGGCCTGAGCTACACCACATTTGCCTACAGCAATTTGCGATTAGGCGACAAGCAGCTTAAGGACGGCGAAAACCTGCAGGTCTCTGTGGATGTGACAAATACAGGTGCCATGGCGGGCAAGGAGATCGTGCAGCTGTATGTGGCAAGCGCTCACAAGGGTATTTCCCGTCCGGAAAAAGAGCTGAAGCAGTTTGCCAAGGTTTCCTTGAATCCGGGTGAAACAAAGACCGTGAACATGATGCTTACCAGCCGGGATTTCTCCTACTATGAAGCTTCCCTCCCCGGCTGGCATGTGGAAAACGGTGCGTACCGCATCCAGATAGGTGCCTCCTCCAGAGATATCCGTCTTGAAGAAACCGTTGAAGTCAAAAGCGCTTTAGCCCTTCCCTGCCGCTTTACCTTTGATTCCACATTGGGTGACGTGCTGGATGCCCCCCAGGGCAAATCCATAGCAGTAAAGATCATGCAGGGAATGCAGGCTTTCGTCCAGGCAGCAGACGAAGGCCCCGCTCTCAGCCCGGAAATGTTAGCCGCCATGATGCGGGACATGCCGCTGCATACCATTGTCTCCTTCTCGGAGGGCAAGATAGATAGGGATACACTGAGCGGAATGATCCTAACGCTGAACGGGGAAGCGTGATTTCTTTTTCACTCAGAATCCTGCCGGCAATACAAACGTTGGCATTACTAAAAAAGCCATGGTCCTGCTTGCAGCCATGGCTTTTTCAATTTACATGTAACATACCATATATCAGACCTGCTTGAGTGTTTCTTTTTCCACCGGTATCACCTGGACAAAGCGCGTTCTAAACGTAAAACCCTCCCGGCATACAAGGGCACAATGCAATTCCTTATGTTCCTCCGCAAAGGAAAGCAACAGCACCTCCGCCGCCCACCGAGAACCGGGCGGCTGTAAATCCCCTTTTATGTTCAATCCTTCCACACCGTAAAACAGAATATCTTCTTTTTCTTCCTGCTTTTTCAGGTGAAGGCACACCATGGCAGACTCCCGGCCGGCCCAATCGGCACGCCAGATTTCCATGCCATCCAGCCACCAGCCCCGGTATCCATTGTTTTTCCCATAGCGTTCCACAAACAATCTGTTCAGTTTTTTTCTGATTTTCAGGAAGTTCCGTTGATTTTCTGTTTCAGCAATGCTATTCCATTTGCCATCGTACAGGCAGCTTGCCGCGATCTCCTTCAAATCCACGGTATCCCCACCCTTCTTAGCGCCACCATATGCTGTATAGATTGTAACATTCCATAAAACATGCGTCAACAGTACATGTTTTTTTGTCCCCGTGTGCCAAGGAATGCTTGAGATAATCGCAGTTAATCGATATAATATAAGCGGCACTTCTATGTGTTATAAAGGGAAAGGATGGTTATATATGTCCCTTCAATCATTGAAAGAACAGGTGTATGAAGCGAATATATCCCTCTGGAAAAGCGGCCTTGTGGTATTGACCTGGGGCAATGTCAGCGGTATCGACCGGGAGGCCGGGCTGATGGCTATCAAACCCAGCGGTGTAAGCTACGAATTGCTCAAGCCGGCGGATATCGTATTGGTGCGTCTGGACAACGGGCAGGCGGTAGACAGTGTTTTGCGCCCATCCAGCGATACACCAACCCATTTGAAGCTCTATAGGGCCTGGCCGGAGATTGGCGGTGTCACACATACGCATAGCCGTATAGCAACCGCCTGGGCGCAAACATGCCAGCCCATTCCCTGCTATGGCACAACGCATGCCGACAGCTTCCACGGTCCTGTCGCCTGCGCCCGCCCACTTACCGCGGAGGAAGTGGCACGGGATTATGAGGGAGAAACGGGAAATCTGATCGTGGAAACAATGAAGGATACGCCGCGGCTTCATGTACCGGCCATCCTGCTCAGCTATCACGGTCCCTTCACCTGGGGTGAAACTCCTGCAAAGGCGGTTGAAAATGCCGTCATTTTGGAAGAAGTAGCTACCATGGCGGCGATGACAAGGCAAATCAATCCCGAAGCTCTGCCCTGCCCCGAGCATGTCAGCGAGAAGCACTTCCAGCGCAAGCATGGGAAGAACGCGTATTACGGTCAGAAGAATTTGTAAGTCATTGCGAAGGGCTTTTCTATAATAGAAAAGCCCTTATCCATTGGGGGTAAATATGGAGTTCTATTTTGTACGGCTTATCTTTATACCGGCAACCCTTTGCTGCTATCTTTTCTCACGTTTATTGATATCTTCAGCCTATAACAAAATTCGAAAAAAACTGAAATTGAAGGAACACAAATCAGCTCCGGAGCAAAAAGAAATATGGGTACGCCGGTTTTTCAATTGGTTATGGTATACAGACCTTCATAATAAAACAAAAGATAAAATATTGTCGTTGAACAAGATTGCATCAAGCGGTGTTATCATTATTATACTTTCTCATGCATTGTTGGGCTGGATAGCTCCGGTGATTCCTTTTCTGCGTTATATCGAAACACTTGGCTATATTGCGCAAATACCGTTTATGTGCAGGGCATTGGCAATACATTACAAGAAAAGATACGGTACAGCTTTATTTCTTTTTCGAAGATCCGAAAACAATGGCGTGGATTCTTCGCTTTTCATTCCGCTTTTCTCTCTGTTTCCCACTGCTATGGCCTGCATCTTATGGTTCATATAAAAGTGATCTAATCCTTTACCTTTGAAGTTTTTGAGGAAGGGCGCGGGGAGGCACTTTTTGCAAAAAGTCCCTCCCCGCAATCTTTTCCCATCAATCTCCCGCAACTTCCTTACGCAGTGCTTTCAAGCGCTTCATCACGTCGTTTCCGCCGCGGCCGAAGAAGTCATGGAGGATATGGTATTCGTCGTACAGCTTGTTATACACAGCCACATTTTCCGCAATGGGATAGTAAACCGTATCCTTTACTTTCCCCATATCCCGGGCAGCCTGGAACACATCGTCGTATCCGCCCGATGCCTTGCCCGCGGCCACCGCCGCAAAGATAGCGCTGCCAACAGCGGGACCCTGCTTGGAAGCGGCTATGCGCACAGGCATGTTCAGCACATCGGCATAAATCTGCATCGCCATGGCGTTCTTTTGGCTGATGCCGCCGGAAGCGTACAACTCCTCCACCGGTACGCCGCTCTTCACAAAGTTTTCCACGATCATGCGGGTGCCATAGGCCGTGGCCTCTATGAGTGCGCGGTACATTTCTTCCGGCCTGGTTGCCAGCGTCATGCCCACCATCAAGCCGGTAAGGTCCACATCCACCAGCACGGAACGGTTGCCGTTCCACCAATCCAGCGCCACCAGCCCGCTTTCCCCCACCTTGAGTGCTTGCGCCTTTTCCGTGAGGTAAGCGTGAATGTCGATACCCTTTTCACTGGCCGCTTTCACGTATTCCTCCGGGCAGCAGCGGTCCACAAACCATGCAAAATGGTCGCCTACGCAGCTTTGGCCAGCCTCGTACCCAAAGTATCCCGGCATGACACCGTCTTCCACCACACCGCACATACCGGGCACTTCCCGTTCCTTTTCGCCCAGCATGATATGGCAAGTGGATGTGCCCATAATGGCCAGCAGTTTGCCCGGCCCATCTATGCCCACCGCAGGCAGGCAAACATGGGCGTCCACATTGGCCACTGCCACAGCGGTGCCGGGATTCAACCCGCACCAATGGGAAGCCTGCACCGTCACTTCCCCGGCTTTTGCGCCCAAAGGAGAAATGGCGGTGGAAAGTTTGTCGGCCACCAGGTTTTCAAGTTTCGGATGGAGTGCCTTGAAAAACGCTTTGCCGGGGTAACCCTTTTTCTTGTGCCAAATCGCCTTGTACCCTGCAGTGCAGCTGTTGCGGGTTTCCTTGCCGGTCAGCTGCCAAACCACCCAGTCAGCCGCCTCAATGATCCTGTCGGCGCCATCGTACACTTCAGGCGCTTCCTCTACGATCTGCATTACTTTTGGCACCAGCCACTCGCTGGAAATCTTTCCGCCGTAGCGAGGCAGGAAATCCTCCCCCCGCTTTGATGCGATCTCATTCAAGCGGTTGGCATGCTCCTGGGCAGCATGATGCTTCCACAGCTTTACATAGGCGTGAGGGTTATGCTTGTATTCCGGCAGTTCGCATAGGGCCGTGCCATCCTTCTTGACCGGAAGAATGGTGCAGGCGGTAAAGTCGATGCCGATGCCGATCACATCCTGCGTATCGATGCCACTTTCGCGGATCACCTGGGGGATCGTTTTCTCCATGGCTTCTATGTAGTCTCCAGGGTATTGCAACGCCCAATCCGGCGGAAGCTTTTGACCGTCCCACAGCGTTTCATCCATTACGGCATGAGTGTAAGGCCACACGGCGGAAGCAAGCTCCCTGCCGGTGCCAATCTCTACCGCCACCGCACGCCCGGATAAGGTACCAAAGTCCATGCCAATTGCATACTTGGCCATTGAAACCGCTCCTTCAAGTTATTTCATCAATTGGACCACATTCCAGCTAAGGCAGGGCAGCACGATGGTAAATTTGCCGTTGTCCAATTTTCCGCCCTTACCCTGCTTTGGCGAAACGTTGTCCGGATCAAATTCGGTATTGACCGCCTTCACGTCATCATGATGGAGTAAGGAATGCGAAACTTTGGTGAAAGAGCCAAAGTCCCTTAAATCCACCGACATCTCGATATCCTCCGCCATATCCTTGTTGACAAAGAACAGCGTCACATTCCCGTTCTCATCCATGGCGGCTGCGGCATCGATAAGCGGCACGCCTGAATACTTCTTTCCATCGTACACGGGTGATTTGACTACCGGTCTCAGCGACGTACCGCGGCCGAACTGGCTGGCCTGCTGTAGCGGCCAGTATATGGTCTGTGCCCATGCGCCGCCATTTTCCCTGGTGTGGATGGGCGCAATGGTGTTCACCAACTGAGCCATACAGGCAACCTTCACCCTGTCAGCGTTCCGGAGGAACGTGATGAGCATGGAGCCCACCAATAGCGCATCCTCAAAATTATAGATATCGTCCAACAGCGGCAGCGCCCGGCCCCAGCGGTCAAGTTTATGCAGATCCTGGTCCTTTTGATGGGAATGATACCATACATTCCATTCGTCAAAAGATAGGTGAACCCTTTTATTCGAATGTTTTTTTCCTTTGATGGCATCGCAGATGGCTACTACTGTCTTGATGAAGTCATCCAGATCCATAGTACTGGCCAGGAAATCCGGCGTATTGTTTTCGGCATTGCCGTAATAGCGGTGTAGCGATACATAATCCACATGCTCGTAGCATTCCTCCAGCATGGTAAGTTCCCAATCGCCAAATGTTTTCATCTGGCTGGAGGACGAACCGCAGGCCACCACCTCAATGGAGGGATCTACCCACTTCATCATTTTAGCGCTTTCATATGCCACGCGGCCATAATCATAAGCTGTCCTTTGGCCCATCTGCCAAGGACCGTCCATTTCGTTGCCCAGGCACCAGAGCTTTATATCCATGGGTTCTTCCAGTCCGTTTTTACGGCGCAGGTCGGACCAAAACGTTCCCTTGGGATGGTTGCAGTATTCCACAACGTTCCTGGCCGCATCCGGGCCGCGGGTGCCCAAGTTGACGGCATACATCACATCGCTGCCAGCCTCTTTGGCCCAACTGTAGAATTCGTGAAGCCCCACTTCATTGGTCTCAGTGGTGAACCATGCAAGGTCCAGCCTTTTGGGTCGGTCATTGACTGGGCCGATGGAATCCTCCCAGTTGAAGCCGGACACAAAGTTGCCGCCTGGATAGCGCACTACGGGAACGTTCAGCTTGCGTACCAATTCCAGCACGTCCCGGCGGAAGCCGTTCTTGTCTGCGGTGGGATGTCCTGGTTCATAGATTCCGCCATATACACAGCGGCCCAGATGTTCCACAAAGTTGCCGTAAAGCCTTTTGTCAATCGTACCGATAGCATAATCCCGGTCCAAAGTCATGGTCGCCTTTTTCATATATATTGCTCCTTTATTTTTGTTCAAATGTGAAAGCTGCCACGGAACAAGGGGGCAATTGGAAAGTGACTTCCGTACCCATTGGTTCCGCCTTAGTGGCTACGCCGTCCAAGATAACGGGATTCACGCAGGCTTTGTCCTCAAATGTATTCATCTGATGTATGTCCCCCTTTAGCACCCTGGCTTCGCCAAGCCGGTACTCTTTACCATCCAGCCTAAGCGATACTGGAGCGCTTTTAAATGCATGAAAATTGGCAATGGTCACATGCACCCGGCCCTTTTCATCCACGGAAGCGGACTCGCTGAACCTGTCTAAGGATCCCAGCGGCGTTTCAATGGTCTCGTTTTCCGCCACGCTGTGAACAAGGCGGTTTTCCTGATGGATCTTGAATAAATCAAACACGTGGTAGGTGGGCGTTAAAACCATGTCTTCCCCGTCTGTCAGGATCAGGGATTGCAGCACATTCACTGTCTGCGCCAGGTTGGCCATGCGCACCCGGCGGCTATGCTTGTTGAACAGATTCAGGTTCATGGCCGCCACCATGGCATCGCGCATGGTATTCTGCTGGTATAAGAATCCCGGATTCGTACCCGGCTCCACATTGTGCCAGGTACCCCACTCATCCACAATCAATCCCACCCGGCCCTTGGGATCGAACCTGTCCATGATGGCGCCATGTCCAGCTAAAAGCGTTTCCATAAAAGAAGATTGGTACAGCGTCTTGTAATACAGCGTCTCGTCAAACTCCGTGGCGCTGCCCTTATCCGCCCACATGCCTGTGGTAACTGTATAGTAGTGCAGTGACAAGCCGTCCATCATGTTCCCGGCGCGCTCCATCAAAGTCTCCGTCCAGTCGTAGCCTGGATTTTCCCTGTTGGTTCCCGCCCCGCAGGCAATTTTGAAAATCTTGTTACCGCTGTAATTACGTACATATGTCTGATAGCGGCGGTACTCGTCGGCATAATGCTCCGCCCGCATATTGCCGCCGCAGCCCCAGTTTTCATTGCCAACGCCGAAGAATCTAAACTTCCAGGGCTCCTCCCGCCCGTTTTGCTTGCGTAAAAGCGTCATAGGCGATACTTCCCCGGATGTCATGTATTCCACCCATTCCTGCATTTCCTGAACTGTACCGGAGCCCAGGTTGCCATTAACATACGGCTCACATCCCACCTGATGGCATAAATCCATAAACTCATGGGTGCCAAAACTATTGTCTTCCACCACACCGCCCCAATGGGTATTGATCATTTTTTTGCGGTTTTCCTTTGGGCCGATGCCATCCTTCCAATGGTACTCATCGGCAAAGCACCCGCCGGGCCAGCGCAGGTTTGGCAGATTGATGTGCTTCAGCGCAGAAACGACATCCTTACGGATGCCTCGCAAATTTGGAATGGCGGAATCCTCCCCCACGTATATGCCGCCATAGATACAGCGGCCAAGGTGCTCCGAAAAATGGCCATAGATATCCTTGGATATTTTGGCTCCCGTGACGCCAGGTAGAACGATTAAGCGCATACATTCCCTCCATTGATGACCCTGCTAAAAATGCAAGGCTGATTTCTATATAGTTTGGCAATTTTGGAAATCGTTACTTCCGTTCGCTTGTTTCGCGATAGTGCATCCGGACACGTATATCCTGATGATAGTTTCCAAAGGACCGGCCAAAGATTGTCAGGCCGCCTTGATTTGTCGCCTTCTCCGGCACGCTCAAACGTAAAGAAAGGCTGGGGCCGTGAGTAATGTTAATATCCTTGAGCGTGACATCCGATATTTTACTGCCGTCGATGAACGTACCGCTTTCATTCAACGAAAGCAATTTGTACATACCATGCTGGTTCCAGTTGCGGAACCACCAGTCGGGATTGTATATACCCTGTACACGCCCAAAATCTCCGGGACTGGTCCAATAGCCAAGCTCCTTTCCGTTCAAGTAAAAGTAGATATCGCTGGGCCAATCCTCCGAGCAGCCCGGCGCTTCGGAGGCAATCTCCAGGGAAATCTGTATTTCCAAAAGCTGCTGGTTCACGTTCAGGAAGTTGGGGATCATGTATTCCACAAATCCGCGTCCAAACCATAAAATGCCGCCGTTCACCCGCTCGGGGGAAGCAAAATACCGGGGATCGTCCACCTCCCCGATGATATGCTCCGGTGTGGCAATGCCGCAGGTGGGATAAATATCGTAAGCCGTATACTGGCCTACACTGATCTCTGTTTCATACACGTTATGCTTGCGTTCGTTCCTGACGGGGTCAATCAGAATGCTCTCCTCATTGACGCAGCATATTTTCTGCACGCCATGCTTTCCAACCGCCATGTCGATGGTGATCAAACCACAATCCGCCAGCGCTTTGATGTGGGGCGTCAACGCGCCATTGGTAAGGCCCAATTGTTCAGAGATAGCCGACATACGCATGGGCCCATTTTCATAAAGCATTTCCAGAATGGAAACGCGCACATCGGAGCTCAAAGCCCTGTATAGCGGCAGGCCCTCCCTGATGTTTCGGATATGCAGCATAAGACTCCTCCTGTGGTAACGGATGGGCGGCTAGACGCACACCTCTCCAAACTCAATAAGTTTATTTTAGTTTTATCTAAATCTATATGCATTTATCTTAACTAACATCATCATACACTTCCTATAAAAGAATGTCAATCTGGTTTTCAGAATTTATCTGTTCTCTTTTGATTGAATAACGATATATAAACTTTCAATGCTAAAAGTACACTGGCGTGTAACAACAAAGTGCCGGCCTGTGAAGGCCGGCGCTCATAAGGATTCATATACACTTGGTAACACGAGGGACTGGGTAACGTCAATCGCCCTCCATAAACTTGTATTGTGCCTCGCACAAGGCACGGTAATGTCCGCCGGGAAAAGCCATCAATTCTTCGTGGGTGCCTGCTTCGGCAATATGGTGATCCTGTACCACCATGATCACATCCGCTCTGCGGATAGTCGACAATCTGTGGGCGATGACAAAACTGGTGCGGCCTTTCAAAAGCACTTCCAACGCTTTTTGAATAAGCAATTCTGTATGCGTGTCAATGGAAGAAGTGGCCTCATCCAGAATCAGCACACGGGGATCGTTGAGCAGCGCCCTGGCAAAGGAAATTAGCTGCTTTTGCCCTACGGAAAGGGTGGAACCCCGCTCATTCACCTCGGTGCGGTACCCTTTTTGCAGACCCATGATGAAGTCGTGGACGTGCACCGCTTTGGCCGCCTCCATCACTTCCTCCTCGGTGGCATCCAGTCGGCCGTAACGGATGTTATCCAGTATGGTGCCACTGAAAATGAAGCTGTCCTGCAGCATGACTGACATTTGCTTGCGCAGGGAATGCAGTTTCACTTCCCGAACATCATGCCCATCGATTCTAAGCGCACCGCCTGTCACATCGTAGAAGCGGCTAACCAGGTTCACTACAGTGCTTTTTCCGGCTCCGGTTGGCCCTACCAGTGCCACAGTCTGGCCAGGCTTTACGGTAAAGGATACATCCTCCAAAACAGGGGTGCCTGGATCGTAACCAAAGGATACATGATCGAAGGCAATTTCACCATGGATGGGCGGAAGTTCCGGTAAATCCTCACGAATATCAAATACCTGCGGCTTTGTATCCATGATTTCAAAGATGCGTTCCATGGAGGCCATGGCTGCCAGAACACTGTTATAAAAGTTGGATAAGTTATTGATGGGCTCCCAGAACCTGCCCAGATACCACAAAATTGCAAGCAGGTCCGCCAGCGAGACCCCCTGGGCACCGCTTCCCGTACCCATCAGAATGGTTCCGGCAATATAGACACCGGCAGTACCTATAGAGCTTAACGTATCGATGTAAGGCCAGAACAGGTTGTTGATACCTACTGCCTTTAGCCAGCTTCTCTTGATATCCTGGTTCGTCTCATCGAAAATTTCCTTGTTCGCCTTTTCCCTTACAAAGGTCTGGGTTACCCGCATTCCAGCCAGGCTTTCATGCAAGTATCCGTTCATGGTGCTGGTCTTTGCGCGCACGATCTGCCAGGCTTTGCGCATCTTTCTTCGCAGGATGACTATCAGGAAAACAAGAACAATCAAAGAACCCAATGACACCAGCGTAAGCTTCCAGTGAATAAAAAACATGATCGCTACCAGCAGTATCAGCGTCAGGCAATCCACCAGAACGTTTATGATACCGCCGGTAAAAAGATCATTTAGGCTGTTGACGTCGTTGATGACGCGCACCATGATTTTTCCCGCGGAACGGCTGTCGAAGAACGGCAAGGATAAATCCTGGATATGGTCAAACAGATCCTGACGGAGCGTGGCAATAGCTTTGCGTCCCGACATATCCATGGTACGTACCCTGGCTCTTAAGCATAGGCCGCCTATGACCACGGCAATCGCCATGCCAATAAACAGGAAAGGAAGGCTGGTATAATTCCCTTCCCCCAGAAGGCCCACAGCCCGGCTCATCAAGTACGGACCCAAAAGGGATGCTCCGGAAGCGATAATCATCAGGCACAGCGCTTTGATCATCTGCTTTTTATATGGTTTCAGGTAAGCAAGCAGGCGCAGAAACTGGCTACGGTCAAACGGCGCCTCCAGCACCTCGTCATCCAGGTTGCGAAGTCTGGTCATATATGCTCACCTGCCTTTGGTGCTGTAACGAAATCTCTTGTCTGATCCCGGTACATGGAGGCATACAGGCCGTTCAGCGCAAGCAGTTCTTTATGGGTTCCGCGTTCTGCAATGCGCCCATCCTGAAGCACTACAATCTGGTCTGCTCTTCTCACGGAAGATATCCGGTGGGCGATAATAAAGGTGGTGCGCCCTTTCATTACGCTTCCAAGTGCCTTCTGAATCTCCGCTTCTGTTTCCATATCCACAGCTGAGGTAGCATCGTCCAGGACCAGAATGGAAGGATCGTATAGTATGGCCCTAGCCAATGCCACGCGCTGTTTTTGACCGCCTGAAAGACCAAGCCCGCGCTCACCGATCACAGTTAAGTATCCTTGGGGCATTTGAAGGATGAATTCCTCCGCCTGTGCCGCCCTTGCCGCCGCCTGCACCTGCTCCATACTGGCTTCCGGCCTTCCATAGCGGATGTTATCGGCGATGGTCTCACTGTATAGGAATGTTTCCTGCATTACAACGCCTATATGGCTGCGCAAGTCTTTTAGGTTCTGTTCGCGAACATCGATGCCATCCACCTTCACGCTGCCGCAAGCCACATCATAGTACCTGCCCAGCAGCGTCACCACAGTGGATTTTCCCGCGCCCGTGGCTCCCATGACGGCTATCGTCTGGCCAGGTTTCACATGCAGGTCAATATCGTGAAGAACAGCTTTGTCGCCATACTTGAATGTGACATGGTCAAAATCTACCAGACCTTTGCGGTTTTCAATTTCCCTTGGTTTTTCCGGACTGCGGATCATGGAGCCCAGATCCATGTAATATATCAGCTTTTCAGAGGATACAAGACCATTTGTAGTGACGTTCACAAAGTTGGCTACCTGCCGCATGGGTGCGATAATCATCCATACGAATCCCGTAGCGCCTACCAAGGTACCGATTTGCAGATCTCCATGGATAACCAGCGCAGAACCGGCTAAGATCAAAACAGGAACGGCAAAGCTGGCGATCATATCCATCAAGGGAAAGAAAGTGCTCCATATCCAGGTTACCTGCAGGTTATTGTGAAGCACCTTTTGATTGTCCTCGGAGAAGGCCTGCTTTTCATGCTCCTCCCGCGCGAACGCCTTTACCACGCGGACACCGGCAATATTCTCCTGAGTTCTTGTATTCAGAACGGCATTCTGCTCCCGCACAGCCATATGGGCAGGCCGAATCCTGCGCTGCAGCCGCCAAGCCACATAGGCTACCACAGGGCAGAAGCATACCATGAACAGTGTAAGCTGCCAGGACATAAGGCTCATGCCGATCAAGGACATTATGAACATAAGCAGGTTTTCGACTACGCCTACCACCGCGGTAACGATGAAAACACGCACGCCCTCAATATCCCCGGTCATGCGGCTCATGATCTCCCCAATATGGTTGGTATCGTAAAAGCCATAGGAAAATTCCTGCATATGCTCATATAGCCCGGTGCGCAGATCGTATACCACGCTTTGGGATACATCTTCAATGAGCATGCCACGCTTGTACATCATAAGGCTGCGAATGGCTGTCATAAAAATGAGCGCCGCGCATAACTGCAAAAGCAGCCCCATATCCCGTTGGGGAAGCACCCTGTTCACCAATGCCTCGGTGATGTAGGGCACCACCATGCGCAGCGCCGTTACTAAAGTCAAAAGAACGATACAGAGGTTCAATTTTCGCCGATAAGGCTTGAGCCACTTTAATATCCGCCGGAACGTATCCATAAATCCTCCCTGCGGGCAATGAGGTTATTAACACATGTATTATAGCATACGCCTCCATACCTTTTCTGTAAAGGGAATAGCGAAAAATAGGCGATTGTTGCAGTTTTGCAATACTCTGCTTGGCTAATTCTTCTTCGTATCCTCACCACCGGAAAGCGTTTCAAAAAATGCCTTGTTGTAAAGATAACTTGCATCGTCTGGCTTTATGATCCCCGCCATGGTGTTAAGTTCTATGGCCCTATTCACATCCCCCAACCGGTGATAGCACACGCATAGCTGCATATATGGAATATAGTTGTAGCAATCCGGCTGGATAAACCCACCCTCCGGACGCGGCAGGTTGCCAAAAGCGGCCAGCTCGTACCAGAATGATGATATATAGAAATTCCCTTCTTCATAAAAGTACCTGCCAATTTGACAGCAGACTTCCGCTCGCGGTTTATCATACCGGAAAGAACGAAATAGCGCAGCAAGTGATTCCTGCTTTTTCCCCATAGCAGCATAGCAATCCGAAAGATCCAGGCAAGCGGATATCATATTCTCCTGCCAGCCAAGACCTGCATTCAAATATTCCTCCATGGCATGTATAGCTTCTTCCCAGCGCTGGTGGAACATCAGTTCTCTGGCGTAATAGTATTCCTCCCTGGGAGAAAGCGTTTGGCCGTCGGCTTTCATTTTATTAAAGATTCGCAAATTCCTGTCAGGATCGCCGGGTCCGATTTTTTGATGAAGTACAGGTATATTCGCATGCAATACCTGCCCATCCGGCGGTATCACTTCATGGATTGCACCCACCCATTGGAAACCTTTGTCCCGGCGAATGATACGTTCCCGTTCATAGGTAAGGCTCGGTTTACCCAGCGCGTCAAAGGCGACATGATATGGCATCAGAACCATGTCAACAGCAGAATCAAGGTTTTCTTTCAACGATTTCAGCTGCAGCACAGAATCGGGCGTGATGACATCGTCAGCATCCAGCCATATGATGTACTCCTTTGTAGCCTTGGAAAAAGCAAAATTCCTGGCCTTGGAAAAATCATCCACCCAAGGGAAATCAAACACCATAGCAGTATGGGAAAGTGCGATCTTACGTGTGCTGTCTGTAGAACCTGTATCTACAATCACAATTTCATCCACAACATCCTTGACGCACTTTAGACAGCGCTCAATCACTGCTTCCTCGTTTTTAACGATCATGCATAAGCTCAGTTCCATCAGATAAGCCACCTCCGGCATGTTGGAAGCGCACCGATTCCGGCGCTTCTCATACCATATTGTATGGAGATGATGGGCAAGCGTGCTGCCCCAACTCCGTAGCCTGTTGATAAGAAAGGTGATCTACTTGGCAAATGGATATTATGATCAGCGGGGATATCAGCAGATGAGAGGTCCGCAATATGGCTCAGGCAGAGGAAAAGCCGTTCCTTCGCCTTATGAGTCTACTCATCAGACGTATGATCCCGGTTATGATAGCATATTACCCGAGTCCTCTTATCCCCCATTCCCGCCTCCCCCGCCTCCTCCTCCCCCTTGTCCACCGACTCCTCCCCCCTGTCCTCCCTTCCCGCCGCCTCCCCCGCCCCCTTGCCCTCCGACTCCTTGTCCGCCTACTCCTTGCCCGCCCCCCCATTGCCCTCCGGGGTGCGTCTGCCCAACAGGAGCCACTGGAGCCACAGGAGCCACAGGAGCCACAGGAGCTACGGGGCCTACAGGTGCCACAGGTTCCATAGGACCAACCGGCGCCACGGGCGGAACCGGACCAACTGGACCCACCGGTGGCACTGGACCTACCGGGCCTATCGGTCCCGCAGGTCCCACAGGCTCCATTGGACCTACGGGTGCAACCGGACCCACCGGACCTACTGGAGCTAATGGACCGACCGGACCTACCGGACCTACCGGCGGTACAGGTCCTGTTGGACCTACGGGTGGAACTGGATCTATCGGACCTACCGGACCTGCTGGTGCCACCGGGCCTACCGGATCTGCCGGAGCTACAGGGCCCACAGGGCTTACCGGAGCAACCGGTGCAACCGGCGCCACAGGCGCTACCGGACTTGCCGGTGCCACGGGCGCTACCGGTCCCACTGGACCCACAGGTGCCACAGGCTTAGCTGGTGCTGTTGGCGCGACCGGTGCCAGGGGCGCTACAGGCGCTACCGGCCTCACCGGACCCACAGGCGCTACAGGTGCCACTGGTGCTACAGGTGCCACAGGTGCTACAGGTGCCGCCGGCGCTGTAGGCGCAACCGGTGCCACGGGTGCCACAGGCCCTGCCGGAATAACGGGTGCAACCGGTGCCTTCGGTGCTACCGGCGCTACCGGCGCCACGGGCGCCACAGGCCCTGCCGGCCCTGTAGGACCTACAGGTGCCACAGGCGCTTTCGGTGCAACGGGCGCAACAGGTGCTACGGGTGCCACAGGCCCTGCCGGACCGACAGGAGCCACAGGTGCTACCGGCGCCTTCGGTGCTACCGGCGCTACGGGCGCTACGGGCGCTACGGGCGCCACTGGTCCCGCTGGACCGACAGGAGCCACAGGCGCCACAGGTGCCACAGGTACAACCGGTGCAACAGGCCCTGCCGGCGCAACAGGTGATGGCGCTATTATCCCCTTCGCTTCCGGCACCCCGGCTGTAATGACCACCGTTATCGGTGAATTGATCGGCACAACTACCCTGCTTGGTTTTGGCAGTTCCGTAACGGGTGTCAGCCTTATTGGCGGTACCATTAATACAACGACGATTTCCAATATGGCTTTCTCCATGCCCAGAGACGGAACTATTAACTCCCTGTCCGCCTATTTTAGCACCACTGTGGCACTTTCCCTGGTCGGCACGACCGTCACGCTGACAGCTCAATTGTATGCCTCTAGCGCACCGGACAATGTATTCTTCCCCATCCCTGGTGCCATCGTCACCCTTTCTCCCACTCTGACCGGCATTGTGGGCATCGGCTCCATCTCCAACGGTCTCACCACGGGGCTGAATATCCCTGTTGCCGCCAGAACACGACTGCTTATGGTATTCGCCGCGGATGTAACTGCGGGCATTGACGTAGCAACCACAATAACCGGCTTTGTCAGCGCAGGTGTAGCCATCCTGTAATCATAAGAACAAAAAATCAGGGTTGCCATACTTGGCAGCCCTGATTTTTTACGTTCCGTTTTTATCTTAAACCGCATAGCCTTTTGGATTATTCTTCTGCCAACGCCACGCGTCGCGGCACATATCCTCCAGCGTCTTTTCTGCCTTCCAGTTAAGCAGTGCACGTGCTTTACCGGGATCTGCATAACACTCCGGCACGTCCCCCGGCCTGCGCCCAGCCATTTGATGCGGTACCTGAACTCCATTCACTTCCTGGAAAGCGCGAAGGATTTCCAGTATGCTGTATCCGTTGCCCGTACCCAGGTTAATGGCTTCCGCACCGGTATGGCGCTGGGCATACTCTATGGCCCTTACGTGGCCACGGGCCAAGTCCATCACATGGATATAATCCCGTATGGTCGTACCATCCCTTGTGGGATAATCAGTGCCATACACCTGAAGCATGGGCAGCTTGCCGCATGCCACCTGGGTGATGACAGGCATCAGGTTGTTGGGAATGCCGCTGGGATCCTCCCCAATAAGACCGCTCTCATGGGCGCCAACGGGATTGAAGTACCGCAAAAGCACAACAGACCAATCCTTATTGGCATATGCCACATCCCTTAATATCTGCTCAATCATGAATTTGGTCCAGCCATATGGGCTTGTAGCGGCGGTTGGCATATCCTCCACCAGTGGCATCTTGTCCGGGATTCCATATACCGTGGCAGAAGAACTGAAAACCAGCTTGTTTACGCCGAACTCCTGCATGGTTTCACATAGGGTCAGGGTGGAATCTATATTGTTGCGATAATAGCTAAGAGGAATGGCAACCGATTCGCCTACGGCCTTCAGACCTGCAAAATGGATCACGCCATTCAGTTCATGCCGTTTAAAGACATCCCTCAATTTTTCCTTGTCGCACACATCCTGCTGATAGGCGGTAATCTTTTTGCCGATAATCTGTTCCACGCGCCGGAGCGCTTCAGTCTGGCTATTTATATAATTATCAACCACAACCACGTCGTGGCCCGCTTTTGTTAGTTCCACAATCGTGTGAGTAGCAATATATCCCGCCCCGCCAGTCAATAAGAATTCCATTGTTCAGTCCTCCCCTTCTTAAAAAAGCTTTTCCGGATAAGCCCCCGTTTTATGAAGATCACGCAAAGCGCCGGCTACAAAGTCTTTATCTTCCTGATACGTGACGCCAAACCAGTTGGCTTCGGTGGATAATACCTCCACCTGCAAAAGGTTCGAACGCATCAAGCTGTCTACCATCACGGGCAGGGGATATTCCTTTTTCATCTCGTCCGGCTTAAGCTTCTTCAAGAATGCATCCAAACAGGTTTCCCCAACCTCGAATATCCAGGGCGTAAAGCCCCAGAAATTCATGGATACAAGGCTCATAGGATCAAGGGGTGCATCATTTTCCGTATCGCAGATGGTCCCGTCTTTAATAAGCGCAATCTTGTAAGTTTCCGTGACGCCAACCAGCTTGCCAAGAGAATCAACTTCACATACACCCCGTGTTACATATCCGTTTTCCGATACGGTGTTCCGAAGCCTGTATCCTATCATGGAAGCATGATTTTTTGCGGGTATACAGCATAGGGAGCTTTGCATAGCTGCAAACGCCCCCTTCCCATAATAGTCATCGGCGTTTATTACGGCAAAGGGCTCATGGATGACATCCCTGGCGCATAGCACGGCATGTACAGTGCCATAAGGCTTGGTACGGTCATGCGGCGGCTCAAAGCCCCCGGGGAGGGAATCATACTCCTGAAAGGCATAGCATACCTCCACTTTTGCTGCCAGGCGATCTCCTACCATTTCACGAAAGGTACCGGCCATATCTTTTTTAATCACAAAAACTATTTTGTTAAAGCCTGCCTCCAGCGCATCGTAAATGGAGTATTCCATTAGTATTTCCCCGTTGGGGCCCATTCTGTCTATCTGCTTATTGCCGCCATAGCGTGCACCAAGCCCGGCCGCCATCACCATGAGCGTCGCGCGCATCGCTGTACCTCCTTGTATAGAAGCTGTGCAATCTTATTCATTCGCCGTTTAAAGGGAATAGTCCTCCGAAACATGATATACGAATCAGGGGAAAAATGCAAACATGCGAAAAGGCCTGTCGCTTTCGCGGCAGGCCTTTTTTTCTTAAGCAGTCTGAAATTTACCTGTTATTCGACTGTAGCGTAGTTAAATATCACGTCGCCGGTGGGCAGAATCATGACATTCTTCACGCTGGGCTTGAGCATGTAGGGATTGGTGTAGAAGTACATGGGAGCGACGGCGCCGGTAGACATCAGAACTTCTTCTGCTTTGGCGCATAGAGCAGAACGGGCAGCGGGATCGGCTGTCGCCTTAATTTCTGTGACAAGCGCGTCATACGCATCGACCCATTTCTGGTCACCATTCGGTCCCCAGTAGGTGCCCACACCGGCATCCTTGGTCACTTCGGTGGCACGGGTGTAATCACCGATGCTGCGGCCAAGACGGGGATAGTTATTTCCGGAATTGCTCAGGAAAATCTCCAGGAAATTGACGCAGTCATTGAAGTCTGCGATCCAGCCCATACGGGCAGCTTCCGCGTCGCCAGCCTTGAGCTTCAACTGCAAGGTGGACCAAGCTTCGGTGTTGATGGTAGCCGTCAGACCGAAGGTGTTCCAAACTTCCTGCACATACTGGATGATCAGGGCGTTGGCACCGGCATTGTTGAAGGCGAAATCGATGGCGGGCATGTCGGTGAACTTGATGTCGCCGCCCTCGATGGTACCGGTATAGGCATATCCCAGTTCCATCAGAGACTTGCAGGCAGCAACCTGATCTTCGGTATAGTTTGCATTCTCAGCAGAGGGGGTATGGGTGCCGGCATACCAGGTGCCATAGCCTTCCGCGCTGCGGACGTCGGCATTCAAGCCATCGCCAAGCGTTTTGGGATAGAAGCCGGTAGCGGGGATTTGCCCACCCTGGGTGATGAACTCAACCAGGACTTGACGGTCGATCAGCTGACCGAGAGCGTAACGGGCTTTGGACTGTTCCTGCACGGTCAATTGCTTGCCGACGGGAGAAATGT
>JAEZHM010000077.1 GCA_023416585.1 Bacillota bacterium | reverse complement strand
AGGATATACTGTCCGAAAAAGGTTATGCGGATATTTCCGTAAGGAAATCTCAGTACAAGGACTGGAACGAGGATCTGAAAGCCGGAAACGGCGTCAATCCGATTCCGGCACAGGAACATCCAAAACTCACGCTTCTGCCGAAGGTTGCCGGAGAGCTGCGCGATTTGTGCAAAGCCCTTGAAACGAATAAAGACATCGACTTCTTTCTCAGAGAGTGCGCCGAGGCAGCGGAACCGTTTCTGACCTCCGGCAAGTCGGCGGCGGAGAACGCTGATGCTGTTCGGGAATGCCTGCAGTGTATGGCGGCCGGTTCGCTTATTGCCATGCAGAGGGAGCTCCGTCAGATGGAGCGACCTGTGACAACAGAGCAGCTCCTTCAAAAGCTGCAGGACAGCTACCGTCTCCATGAGGATCGGGGCTGGCTCCGGACCAAGGCGGAACAGATACGCCAGGATATGTCGGACATTGGCCGACAGCTCCAGACATCGGGCATATGCACACAGGCGGATAAGGAAAAGCTCCTGTCCTCTTATCAGCGCCTTGCGCTGGACTGCGTCAAAACCATGATGTTTGTTGAACAGGAGCTGCCGTCGATGGTTCCGGCACAGGAGCAGACCGTAAATTTTTCTATGACAATGTAAAGGAGGGATCTGATTGCAGACATCCCAAATCGTAATTTTAATCATTGCCGGAGCGTCCATGTTCGGCGTAATCGGACTGCTGTCGCTCATAGCGCATTACTACACCTTGAACGGCATCAAGAGTAAAACCGTAGGCGACGGACAGCACGGCACGGCCCGCTGGGCGACAAAGCGTGAGGTACAAAAGACATATTCCGAAGTTGCCTACGAGCCGGAAAAATGGCGCAAGGGTGAAAGCCTCCCGAAAGCGCAGGGGCTTATCGTCGGCTGGCGAAACGCAAAGCTGTTTGACGATGCCGCTCCCCACGGTTACGCGCTGGTGGACGATGACGATATCCACTGCCTGATGATCGGCGCGGCGGGCGTCGGCAAGACCGCCAACTTTCTCTATCCCAATCTGGAATACGCCTGTGCCTGCGGCATGAGCTTTGTCACCACCGACACCAAAGGCGACCTCTACCGCAACTATGCGGGAATCGCCAAGGACTGCTATGGATACGATGTGGCGGTCATCGACCTTAGAAATCCCACCCGCTCGGACGGCAACAACCTGCTCCATCTGGTCAACAGGTACATGGACGCCTATCTGAAGAATCCTCAGAACCTTGCGTTCAAGGCCAGAGCGGAAAAGTACGCCAAGATCACCGCCAAGACCATCATATCCTCCGGCGGCTTTGATTCCGCAATGGCAGGGCAAAACGCCTTCTTCTACGATGCTGCCGAGGGGCTCTTGACATCCGTAATTTTGCTCATCGCCGAATACTGTGAACCGAAGCAGCGGCACATTGTGTCGGTGTTCAAGCTCATACAGGATTTACTGGCTCCCAGCGGCGTCAAGGGCAGGACTCTGTTCCAGCTGCTCCTCGCTCACCTGCCCGACGAGCATAAAACCAAGTGGTTTGCGGGTGCTGCTCTCAACTCGGCGGAGCAGGCCATGCAGAGCGTCCTGTCAACGGCACTCTCCCGCTTAAATGCTTTTCTTGATTCCGAGCTGGAGCAGATACTATGCTTTGACACGGCAATCGACGCCGAGAAGTTTTGTAAAAATAAAAGCGCCATCTTCCTCGTCATGCCGGAGGAAGATAACACAAAATATTTCATTATCAGCCTTATCGTCCAGCAGCTCTACCGTGAAATCCTGTCGGTGGCCGATGAGCATGGCGGCAAGCTCCCCAGCCGGGTGATGATGTTTCTTGATGAGATCGGAACGATACCGAAAATAGAGTCAGCCGAGATGATGTTTTCCGCTTCCCGCTCCCGCCGCGTGTCCATCGTGGCTATCATCCAGAGCTTTGCGCAGCTGGAGAAAAACTATGGTAAAGAAGGCTCCGCCATCATCATCGACAACTGCCAGGACACGGTGTTCGGCGGCTTTGCTCCCAACAGCGAATCGGCGCAGATTTTGTCGAAGGCCATGGGTGCAAAGACTGTCATGAGCGGCTCGGTCAGCAGGGGTAAGAACGACCCGTCGCAGAGCCTGCAGATGATTGAGCGTCCGCTGATGACTCCCGACGAGCTCAAATCCATGCCCAAGGGTAATTTTATCGTCACCAAGACCGGCGCATATCCCATGCGCACCCGGCTGAAGCTGTTCAAGGAATGGGGCATCACCTTCGGCAAACCGTATGAGATCGCCGAGCAGTCGGCAAGACAGGTGGAATATGCCGACAGGCGTAAGGTGGAGGAAGAAATCATCCGCCGCTGTGTGGATGTGCCGGAGGAAGCGGAAACAGAAGTGACCGCATCGGGCGGTCCGGTGCATACGCCAACGCAAGCGATAACCTTTGAGGAATTCGTACAACCAAAGGGACCTGAAAGGAAGTGAAGCCGTGGGTTACTTTACACCCGTCTATACCTCCGAACTGCCGCACCGGGCGAGATCTGTCTATATGTATTTGCGCGACCATACGGATAAGGACGGCAAATGCTACCCTGCGATTGGTACCATCGCCAGAGAACTGAAGCTGTCCCGCAGCACAGTTAAGCGCGCCATAGCAGACCTTGAGCAAAGCGGTCGTCTGCGCAAGGAGCAACGGTGGCGTGAGAACGGCGGCAAGAGCAGCAATCTGTATTACATTCAGCAGCCGGATACAAGCTGATTACATTAAAAATGACCTTCTCCGCCAAGGGGAAGGTCTGTCCTTTGAATGGACCATGGAAGGGTTCATGGTGAACCGTCAAGGCGAACCTCTCACTCTAAGAATAATTATTTGCAGAGGATAATAAATTTAATTTTAATTTCTTACATGTGAAAATTTTGCATGCTTATACTAAAAATATGGCTATAAGCGCTGCAAGTGCATTTTCTGTTCTGGTGAAAAAAGTATGTTGTTTAATTGGAACCGAAAATGCGTATGTTTTGCGTGAAAATTACCGTTGCTTTGCAGAAAACTCATGCCTATAATGATGTAAAATATATAATATGGTTTTTTATGCAAAGAAGAAGGAAGGTCGGTTATTTATGCAAGAATCTAAGGAAAGAATATATATTGCCGATGATGATGCGAATATCCGTGAAGGTATTAAGATATTTCTTGAGAGCGAAGGATACAGGGTTAATACGTTTGAAAATGGTGATTTGCTGCTCGCTCAGTTTATATCCGATCCATGTGATTTGGTAATACTTGATGTCATGATGCCGGGATCGGACGGATTTTTAATTTGCACCGAGATAAGAAAGATCAGCACCGTACCGATTCTTATACTCACAGCACGCGACTCCGAATTGGATTACGCTACAGGTATAAACCTTGGAAGCGACGATTATTTTACCAAGCCATTTTCCGCGATCTCTCTTGTTATGCGGGTAAAGGCCATTTTTCGGCGAATTGAGTACGAAAAGAAAAGCTCCTCTCCGGAAAATAATTTAAGAATTTTATCCTTCGGGAATATTGAGCTTGATGAAAGGACAAAAACAGCAGCAATTAATGGTGAGGGTGTTTCACTGACTCCAAATGAATATAATCTGCTTCACTACCTGGTTCAGCACTGTGACAGGGCCGTTTCACGAGATGAGCTTTTAGAGCATATATGGGGATTTCATACTGAAATCCAAACACGCGCCTCGGATGACACAGTACTGAGACTTAGGAAAAAATTGGCGGCAAGCAATGTTGTAGTCGATTCAGTATGGGGGTTCGGATTTCGGTTAAGGATGCGTGATAAGGATGATTAAGCTATTCAAACAAAATTGGGACTTTCAACGCAGATTATTTGTTATGATCCTTTTACTTCTAGTGGTACTGTTTATCACAATCTTTGTGTCTTTTAACCTGTTTATACGCAACTTTATTAAAGCGGATGCCATCACTCAGCTTAATGTTTTTGTTAAATCATATTCTGAGCATATAGCTGATAAAGGGCAGAATGAAAACGACCCATTACCTGACATATCTAAGCAGCCCAAAAACAGAACCGGTACAAAAGCAGAAGTATTCAGTATCAGTGACCAGTACAAGATCCAGAATTTTCATGAGAATGAGGATGGCAGCAATACTTATAAAGTAGAGCAAATTGCAGCTTACTTAAGAGAGAATAAATTGGATCTTGATAGCATTAATAATTATCATTTAAGGGCTGGGGCACAGGAATTTTATATCACGCTGATTAGAGATCAAAAACAGGAACATACATTCATGGTATTCTATGTTGATATTACGACGATCAGCAAATTTACAAATACCATTAATCTGGTTTTAATCATTATTATGCTGATAGCAGCCCTTATTTCCTTCGGCATCGCCGCAATTATCGCAAGATCGGTCAACCAACCAGTTAAGCAGTTAACTATTTTTGCAAGGCAAATCGGGAAAGGTGATTTTACAAGGAAAGAGCTTACCTTTACAGACAAGGAATTTACAGAGCTGGCGAATGTAATGAATCAGTCAGCATGGCAGCTTAACAGCTATGATAAGGAGCAAAAAACCTTTTTCCAGAATGTATCTCATGAATTCCGGACCCCTCTTATGTCGATTAAATGCTATGCTGAGGGCATGGAATGTGGATTGATGGATTCGGTAAAATCGAGCCGCATTATTATCTCGGAGGTTGACAGGCTTGGCGAGATGGTTGAAGATCTGCTTTATTTATCGCGCATTGATAATTTAACCCAGGACATTGAAAAAAAGAAAATTGATCTTCGTGAAACCTTCGGCGCCTGTGCGGAAAACCTGAAGTCAATTGCAGACAAAGGAAATATAAGGCTAATCTATGATTTTGACGAATGCCCTGTTTTCTATAAATACAATGCCAAGTATATGTATAGAGCCCTGAGCAATCTTATAAGCAACGCTTTGCGTTATGCAAAATCGCAAATCATACTTACCTGCAGAGATAGGGGAAAAACAATCCTATTATCTGTTACCGATGACGGGGATGGTATTTCCACAGATGACTTACCGCATATATTTGAGCGGTTTTATAAAGGGAAAAATGGAAATCACGGAATTGGCTTATCCATTGTAAAATCAGTAGTAAATTTGCATGAAGGCAGAATATCTGTAAAATGCGATAACGGAACCAGCTTTCTTATTGAATTTGATATTAAATGAAATCATTTAATATAATGCAAAAGTCCATGCTATAATGC
>JAEZHM010000142.1 GCA_023416585.1 Bacillota bacterium | reverse complement strand
TCCATATTGTGCAATTTCGTTGTCACGACGATGGATAGTCAGTGTCCCGTCATGTGTTTCGATCCCTGTGATTGCCATGAATTCGGCGCCCTGTACGGCAACGGGCTGAGTTATGCCAATGTGCGTTCCGATATTAAAGTCAAGCGGCAGATTCTCAATTGTCTGTATGTCGGCGCAGATCGCCGCCAGATGAAGTGACGCCGTCGTTGGTGCAGCATTGCCGGTGGCTATATCGTATTGGATAATGGCAACGGCTGAATTCGTATCGGTGTCATAATCGATGACAGCCGGCACGGACTCTCCATTATTCTTTAAGAAATAAATCGTATCCGAAAGGCGGCCGCCTTCCATATCACGCAGTTGCAGCCGGATATAGGCGTTGTATCCTTCGACATAAGCGCCAAGCGGTGTGATTTCTATTCCGTTGTCTTCGACGGCTCCGGATAAGGCATCCCCGGTTGTTAAGACTTTCTCGGCTTTAGGGTTGGCAAATATAGAACGATAGAATTCGCGGATATTGATTACGCCACTCGCCGCAAGTGCGGTTACAGAACCGAGGAACAAAATGACTAAGCAAGCGGCAATCAGAGTTGTTCGGCGCGCTGTGCACATATGTGCACGCCGCGGCTGCGCCCGATAGGAAGGCTGAGCCTGTTTCTCGCCGGCGATACTATTTTCGCACATATTGATTTTCTTTAAGGTAAGTTCTTTAACTCTGTTGGCAGAAACCGCACTTTTTGCAGCAAGCTCCACAGAGTCGTCATATACATGATCCATAAGATTTGTGATTTTCAATTCCATAATCTTTACCTCCTTGAATCAACTTTAGCCGAAGCTTTTCACGACCACGGCTAAGCCTGGTTTTAACGGTGGAAACGTTCATCTGCATCTCATCGGCGATGACTGCGATGGGCTGGCAATAGTAGTAATGCCGCAGGAATATTTCGCGGTCGGGCTGCTCCATTGATACGATGAATTGCCGAACCCAATCGATCAGCTCCCGATTAAGGAATTCGCTCTCCAGGTTATCACCGGAAACGAGAACGATATCATCGTCGATATGTATTTCCGTTCCCATCTCCCGCAGTTTATTTTTTGCCCTGTTGCGTGCAATGCTTCCAAGATAGGCCTTAAGGCGGACAGCGTCCGTCTTGTCGGCGTTGTTCCAAAGCGCCAGAAAAACATCGGAACAGACCTCTTCAATGTCGTGCTGTGCCATACAACCGCCGATTATGTTATAGATTACTGCGCTGACATACGGAGTGTATCGGTCAATCAGACATGCGAGAGCATTGCTATTCCCATGCCTTACGGCATCAAGTGCCTCGCTATCATTCATAAACTCATCACTTCTTCCTTTTGGTATTAACAGCTGTTGATTATAATAACACACAAAGATGTAATTTGGTTTCACTAAGGAGAATCTTTTATACCTTTTAATTTTCCTCATACACTTTAATTATCCGCGATGGTACTATCTGTGGGGGTGCATTTGACTGTCTCGGTAGGCTCAAATTGATACAATGGTCTATAGCTTCACATCCTCAATAAACGAAACAAAGAGCTTCTGAAGTCACGCCCATGGCCTCGGAGGCCCTTGAATTAACGCTATTTTGCCCGATGATACAACAAAACCCGATCATTTCTGATCGGCTTTTATTAGATGCTCTTTTGATTTGCAATAATAGTGGAAAAAAGATTTTTAGTTTTTGACATCTAATATGCGTTCTTGCGCTCCTTTGAATAAAGTATCATAATTCAATTCTCTCAAATTATATTCCCTTTTTGCCATTGCGCTCATACCTTGCACTATGGATTGTCAATCTTCGTATTGATTTTTTTGATTTTCTGTTTCCAAAACCAATATTGAATAATCCATACGACAACAAATATGGCGACAAAAATTCCGAAATAGAATAGAAATCCTATGACCGTATGCTCCATCCACTCGGTGAAATATGCGATCGGAAGCATCGTGAGCGATGTGATAAAAAAGTAAATGCCCGTTTGCCTGGCTATGCTCCAGGTTTCAATTTCCCAGATAACGGAGGCTGCCGCAAAAGAAGCGCCGAGCAAACCGCTTAGTCCGGCTTGCAGAACAACGGCCCCGATTTCGCTGCCCATAGTTTCAATCAACGAGGGGACACACGGAGAATAGCGTCCCTGTCCCCAGCCCAATGAAATAATAATTGTTATAAGGTAATCTATTGCTATACCGAGCGGGAAACCCAGTAACCCGCGTAAGAATGCCTGCTTTCTCATAATACTTACCTCATATTCCTAACAGCTGTTTGATTTTTGAAACGTAGCGCCTCGAAACATAGCTTACGGTGCCGTTTACAAAATTGATGCAAATCGTTCCGGTAAAATTCAAATCCAGGCTCTTTACCTTATTCAAATTGACAATCTCCGAATTGGATATACGTACAAAACTGCGCTTATCCAATCTCTGCTCAAGTTCATACAGCCTTACGCGCAAAGTATATTCACCGCTATCCGTAACAGCAAATATTTTACTGTTCGCTGAATAGATTCGATACAAATCAGCCTCATTCAAAATTGTGGCATTCTCGTCCCGAAACCCAAGTATTATCTGCGGCGCATCCTCTGATAACCTTTTGATGACGTTATTTACTTCATTGGTTACCTTTCCGGTAACAATGATTACTTTAAGCTCTTTGCAGCTTTCATCCACTTTTATTTCGATTTGCATTTTCTCACCGCCTCGGTACGGTTACAGTATACAGAATATGGCTCAAGCTTTCTACATGTTTTCAACAAATGGTCGCAGTTCATACATAAGTGGTTAATTGCAGCTGCTCGCAGAAAACTCTGCTTTGCGTGAAGAAAATAAATTCTTCGCCAGTGATTGGGATTAGAGCTACCCGAGCCACAACCGCTTGAAACGACCTGGTACAGTGAAAAATCAGATAAAAGCGGCGACTCTCCTGTTGACAAACGTAATTTTCCATGCTACAATCCATAGTAATCATATATGTTTTATCAGTTAAGGGGTAGCAACTATGAAGACCACAGAGGGATACGGCGTTACTGACATAATGATGCTTAACACATCCGCAGTTTGCGTGAGGAGTATTTGTTGTTGAACTCCCGACCTCATGCCGCTGTATCCGTAGATTGTTTTGCCTTTATTGGGGGCGCAGTCCGGAAACGCGGACTGGGCCTTTAATTATTTTATATGGGGGATATAGCCGATGCCGAAAACGAATCTTGAATTTCCTAGTGTTCAGATAAGAGAAATAAGAATTAATTCGCTGACGGGCTATCAAGGCACGGCGGATGGGCTTCTGTCCGCCTCGCAGTGCGGGCTGAAGGACCGAAGCCGCAGTTTCAGCCAGTGCATCGGATGCGCGACGAGCAAGGCCGCCTGTATGACCGTGCTGATTCAGGACGGTGCGGTTATCAGCCATGGTCCGGTGGGCTGCTCATCCTGCCTGCACGAATTCGCATTTACATACAGGGTCAACTCGTACCTGCGGGACGTGCCAAAGGCTACACAGCGCAGGATTTTCTCCACGAACCTCACCGAAAAGGACACCGTCTACGGCGGGGCGGAGAAGCTTGCGGAGACCATACGTGAAGTTAAAGATCGCGTAAGCCCGAACGCGATCTTTGTCCTCACGACCTGTGCCGCCGGGATTATCGGAGACGACACAGAGAGCATCTGCGACGAAGTGTCCGAGGAGATCGGAATCCCGGTCGTGGCGATATTCTGCGAGGGCTTTCGCTCGCGTGTGTGGACTACGGGCTTCGACGCGGCATACCACGGCATCGCCCGCAAGCTGATAGAAAAACCGCAAACGCGCCGCGACGACGTTATCAACGTTATCAACTTCTGGGGGAGCGATATATTCAAAGACTGGTTCGCACCGTTCGGGGCGAAGCCGAACTACATCACACCGTACTCGACGGTAGAGGGGCTGCGCAGGTCAGGCGAGTCGGCAGCGACGATTCAGGCCTGTTCCACGCTCGGCAGTTACCTCGGCGCAGTGCTTGAACAGGACTTCGGCGTACCCGAAATCCCTGCCGCGCCGCCTTACGGCGTAGCGCAAACGGACAGGTGGTTTCGCGCTCTCGGCAAAATGCTGAATAAAGAAGAGGTTGCGGAAGCCGTTATCAATGAGAAAAAAGCCAAATATCTTCCGAAAATCGCGGAAATCCGCGGGAAGCTGAAAGGCAAACGGGCTTACGTCACGGCGGGGGCGGCTCACGGCCACGCGCTTCTAGACGTTCTTGGAGAACTGGGAATGGAAGCCGTCGGCGCTGCGATTTTTCACCACGACAGCGTATATGACAGCGGTAGGGCGGAAAACGACCAACTGGCCCAGCGCGTCGGCGACTACGGCAACGTGCCGAACTTCAACATCTGCAACAAGCAGGAGTTTGAGCTTGTCAACGTGCTGAACAAACTGCGCCCGGACGTGCTGCTCGCCCGTCACGGCGGAATGACGCTCTGGGGCGCGAAGTTCGGCATACCCGCGCTGTTGATTGGCGACGAACATTACAGTATGGGCTACGAGGGGTTGGTCAACTACGGCGAGCGGCTCCTGGAAGTCATAGAGAACGACGAG
Organism: Bacillota bacterium; assembly: GCA_023416585.1. Lineage (GTDB taxonomy): Bacteria > Bacillota > Clostridia > Christensenellales > Aristaeellaceae > JAEWAH01. The sequence goes on along the minus strand of JAEZHM010000142.1, from coordinate 18,370 downwards.
TTCGTCAAGAACCTCGCAAAACACGCTGTGAATCCTTATACAAAGTGGTGGCTTGCGCAGGAGCCGTACACATTTCTGCAGGGGGGTGCCGGAAAATGAGCAAATCAGGGCTAATCGAGCAAGAACGCTATACTTGCGCCATCGGTGCGTTGCAGAGCGTCGTGGCTATACCCCGCGCCGTACCGATCCTCCACTCCGGTCCGGGCTGCGGCGATATGATACAGGGCTTTTTTGAACGCAGCACGGGTTACGCGGGGGGCAGTACCTCCCCGTGCACAAACTTTTCAGAAAAAGACGTTGTGTTTGGCGGGGTTGATAGGCTAAGGCAGATTATTTCGAATACATACAAAGTCCTTGACACAGATTTGCAGGTCGTGCTGACGGGCTGCACGTCAGGGATCGTCGGAGACGACGTTGACAGTCTTGTCGAAGAATTCCGTGCGGACGGCAAGCCGATCGTGTCCGTCGAAACGGCGGGATTCAAGTGCAACAACTTCGAGGCGCACAGCCTTGTCGTGAATGCGATTATCGACCAATACGCCGACGGATTCGGCAATGAGCCGAGAAGCGGGAAGAATACAGTCAACCTGCTCGCGTCAATACCATATCAGGACCCGTTTTGGAAAGGCAATCTGATTGAGTACAAACGCCTGCTTTCGGGTATCGGACTGAATGCCAACATCCTGTTCGGGCCGTTCAGCGGCGGGGTGACAGAATGGCAAAACATACCGGGCGCAAACTTCAACATCCTTGTGTCGCCGTGGTATAGCAAGCCAATAGCCGACAACCTGCTGCAAAAGTACGGTCAGCCTTACTATTGGTATCATCATATACCGGTTGGCGCGAACCAGACGGAGGAATTCCTGAGCGGCGTTCTCGCGTTTGCGCTCGAAAACGGCGCGGAGATAGACGAAGCGGCGGCGCGGGCGTTCGTCAAGCGGGAAAGCGAAGCGTATTACGAGGAGATCGACAACCTTGCCACCTTCCTGCTTGAATTCCGCTACGGACTGCCCAACCACGTCCATATTCTGCACGATGCGGGATATGTGCTAGGGCTGTCCAAATTCCTGCTCCACGAGGTCGGGATTGTTCCGAAAGAACAGTTCGTCACGGACAACACGCCGCAGAAGTTTCAGGAAGAGTTGCGGCAAAATCTCGCGGCAACATCAAGCAAGCGCGAAATTCCGCTCTGCTTCGAGCCTGACGCGGGCGCGGTGCAGGAGATAATCCATCAGCTGTCACATTCCGGGCGTGGGCTGATCATCGGGAGCGGGTGGGACAAAGAGCTTGCCAAAGAGAAAAACTACGATTTTCTCCCAGCGGCGCTTCCGACACCGTACAGACTCGTGATGACGACAAACTACGCCGGATTCACGGGTGGGCTTCGCGTCATCGAGGACATTTACAACACCGTGCTGGGGACATACAAATGAGGGTGGCATTCGCGAGCATTGACGGCTCATATATCGACCAACACTTCGGCAGCGCACGGTGGTGGCAGATATATGATGTAGGCGAGGACGGCGGCGTGTTCGTCGAAACGCGCAAGTCACAAGCGGACCATGCGGGACACCGGGACGGCGGATTCCATCACTTGCTTAAACTGCTAAACGACTGTGACGCGGTGTTTGTCAGCAAAATCGGGCAACCTGCGGCGGCGTTTATGATACAAAATGGCATACGCGTGTTCGAGGCGGAGGGGGAAGTCGCCGGCATCATCCAAGAAGTGAAAAACGGCGGCTTTTGAGTTTGACAAATACATTTTTCGCACGGCTGACTTAAGATTGATTCTGAAAGGGGTGAGTGAAATATGTGTACCGAGTCCGAGTGTAGCCACTGTATAAACCAAATCAGAAAGGGAAAAACAATATGTCTTACAAATTCGACACACAGCGCATACGCGCCGGCTATGAGCCGAGCCAACACCACTATGCGGTTTCACCCCCGATTTACCAAACGGCGGCTTATGAATTCCGCGACGTAAAAAACGCCCTTGATCTGTTCGGGGTCAGGGAACTGGGTTTCCTGTACACACGCGTGGGCAATCCCACGGTTGACGTGCTTGAGCAGCGCGTCGCTGAGCTTGACGGCGCAAGCGGGGCTGTAGCGCTTGCCAGCGGCATGGCGGCAATCAGCTATACGCTCCTGAACATCGCAGAGGGCGGCGGCAGAATCCTCACTTCGCCATACCTCTATGGCGGCAGCGCGGACAGCTTCAAGAAAATCTATCCCAAGTTCGGCATTGAGTTCGACTACGCGAAAAACATTCTCGAACCTGACAAGCTCGCGGAGGAAATCAAGCCCGACACTAAAGCAATCTTTGTCGAGAGCATAGCCAACCCGAATACTTACCTGCTCGACATCGACGCAATCGCCGAAGTCGCCCACGCGCACGGAATTCCACTTGTCGTGGACAACACTGTCGCGACGCCGTACCTGTACAGACCAATCGCCCACGGCGCGGACATCATAGTGTACAGCGCGACAAAGGGACTGAACGGTCACGGCAACGCCCTTGCGGGGCTTGTACTTGAAAGCGGCAGGTTTGACTGGAAATCCGGCAAATTCCCGCACTTTTCAGAGAAATACCACACTCTCCGGACAATCGACGGTGTAAAGCGGGATTTCACGGAAGTGTTCCCCGAATCGCCGTTCACATGGCGAATACGGTTAAATTACCTGAACTACTTCGGCGCGGCGTTGGGTCCGTTCGATGCGTATCTCGCGCTGATCGGGCTTGAAACGCTGTCGGAACGCATCGCGAAGCAAAGCTCCAACGCTCAGAAAATCGCAGAATACCTCTCAAAAAACGAAAAAGTCGAATGGGTGCGCTACCCGACGCTCGAAGGGGACAGGAGCAGCGCGCTCTATAAACGCAGCTACCCAAACGGCGCGGGCGGGATACTGGCGTTCGGGTTCAAAGGTACGACCGAGGAAAAGAACAAATTCCTCGAAGCGGTTAAACTGTTTCACTACCACGTCAATATCGGCGACGCGCGTTCGCTGATTGTGAACAGTCCGCAAACCACGCACGGTGAGCTTGAATCCGATGAACAGCTTGCCGCAGACCTTCCCGAAAACCTGATACGCATTTCAGCGGGGCTTGAGGACGTAAGCGACCTCATTGCCGACCTGGAACAGGCGTTTGCGGAGGCGAAAGGAAAAGTATGAGCTATATTGAGGTTGCCAACCTGCATAAGTCGTTTGACATACGCGGACATCCGCTCGAAGTCCTCAAAGGCGTGGATTTGCACGTCAAGAAGGGTGAAATCTTCGGCATCATCGGGTTTTCGGGCGCGGGGAAGTCCACGCTCGCCCGATGTATCAATCGGCTTGAGGAGGCCGACAAAGGCGAAATAATTGTAGGAGGGGTTGACATTCGTGCGCTGAGTACGGGTGAATTGCTCAATGAGCGCCGCAATATCGGAATGATCTTTCAGCAGTTCAATCTCTTCGAGGCAAAGACGGTTTACGAAAACATCGCCTATCCTCTCAGAATCTCGAAAACGCCGCGCGGGGTAATAAAAACGCGTGTGCTTGAAGCGGCGGAAACTGTAGGGCTGTCCGACAAGCTGGGGGCGTATCCGGGCGGACTGTCCGGCGGTCAGAAACAGCGCGTGGGCATAGCGAGGGCGCTCGTAAACAAGCCGAACCTGCTGCTTTCCGACGAAGCCACAAGCGCGCTCGACCCGCAGACCACGCTTCAGATTCTGGAGCTCCTGAAAGAAATCAACGCGAGGACCGGCATAACCATCCTGATGATAACGCACGAGCTTGATGTAATCAAATACACCTGCTCACGGATGGCGGTGCTTGAAAACGGCGTTATCACTGAAAGCGGCGCGACCAGCGAGGTCTTCGGCAACCCCAAAAGCAAAACGGGGGAACTGTTTTTCAAGGTTTACGCCGAGTTTCAGCGGAACAATGCATATGCGGGAGGAGAGGGTATATGAGCTTGCTTGACACGCCACTGTGGGAGGTAATCAAGGGCAGTTTCGCTTCCTCCGTATGGGAGCGGATACTCCCCGCGATACGCGAAACGCTGTATATGACGGCGGTCGCGTCGCTGATAACGCTCGTTTTCGGGCTTGCGCTCGGCGTACTGATGACGGTGACTAACCCTGACGGACTGGTACCGCTCAAGGTGTTCTATACTGTGTCGGGGTGGCTTATCAACGTACTGCGCAGTCTGCCGCAGATGGTGATGATTATCCTGATGATCCCTGTGGCGCGTCTGTTCTTTGGGCGAAGCTACGGCACAAATCCGTGCATGATAGCCATCGCAGCCTGCCTTATCCCGATGTACGCCCGAATCGTCGAGAGCAGTATCCTCGAAATCGCAAAAGGCAAAATCGAGGCGGCAAAATCAATGGGCAGTACCAACGCGCAGATTGTATTAAGGGTGCTTCTGCCGGAAACGCTCCCCTCGCTTATCCGAGGATTTACAGTCGCCGTAATCGCGGTGCTGTCGATGACCGCGCTCGCCGGAATGTTCGGGGCGGGCGGCGTGGGAGACATAGCGGTACGTTTCGGCTATCAGCGGTTTCAGCACGACGTGCTGTTCGCGGCGGTCTACGTCCTGATCGCAATGGTGCAGATTATCCAGTTTCTCGGAGATTTCACCTCAAAGCGGATACTGCGGAAACGAAATCTGATTTAACATATATAAGTGCAAAAAAGCTTGTTGTACTGATTTCTTATTACATTATATATGCAACCCAATAAATTTTAGGGAGGAAAATTATTATGAAAAAGATTCTGTCCATCGTCCTTGCCGCCGCAATCGTTCTGTCGCTTGCCGCATGCGGGACAAAATCTGAAACGGCGTCCGGAACACCGTCAGCCGGTACCGGAAACTCTGGAAACGTCGTTGAAATTGTTGGCATCGCCGACCTCGTACCACACTCGGAGCTTATCAACTATGTCGCGCCGAAGCTGCTTGAACAAGGCGTAAAGGTAACGCTCGCGGCAACATCGGCAGACGCTACGACAAATGAGAAAACAAATTCGGGCGAGGTGGACTTCAACTTCTTCCAGCACGAGCCGTATCTCCTGTCCGAGAACGAAACCAACGGATTCAAACTAACGAACCTGGGAGACATCCATGTCGAACCGATTACGGCTTATTCCGACAAGTACAAGGATAAGTCGGAAATCAAGAATGGCGACACCGTGGCTATACCGAACGACGGCACGAACGAGTACCGCGCCTTGCGCATACTCGAACAGAACGGTTTTATCAAGCTGAACGCGCAAACTGCGAACAGTCTGTCCGCTTCCGTTACCGATATCACCGAGAACACGCACAACCTCAAAATCGTCGAGCTGGATAGCGCTCAGATTATCCCCACAAAAGACGACTACAACTTTTTCATCACCAACACCAACAAAGCGCTGGAGGCGAAAATAACGTCCGCAAGGCTGTTCAGCGAGGGCGGCGACAGTCCCTACGCGAATATCATCGTCGCGAACCTGAACAACCTCACTCCCGAAAAGACGGAAGCGGTAAAGAAGCTCGTTGCGGCACTACAATCGGACGACACGCGCAAATTCATCGAGGAGAAGTATAACGGCGCGGTTATTCCTGCGAAACTGGGCGGCGATTCCGATGTCGCGCAAACAACGCCGGCAGTGAAGGAAATATCCTATCCGTCGCCTGTTGACCCGAAAAGCGTTACCAGCTTCAAATACGGTAAAATCCAAATTCCCGGCAAGAGCGGCGCCCTCTGCGGCGCACCGGTGTACATCGCCTATGAAAAAGGCTTCTTCGCCGCCGCGGGCTTCGACGTAGAACTGATTTCGGCGGACACTGAAACCCGGAAAATCGGTCTGAACAACGGCACAATCCCCGTCGTAAACGGCGACTTCCAGTTCTTCCAGTCCATCGAAAACGGCGTAAACGTGTCTGTCGTCGAGGGATTGCACAAGGGCTGCATTAAATTCCTTGTGAAAGCCGACAGCAGCATCAAGACTGTAAACGACCTGAAAGGTAAGAAAATAGCCATTGACGAAGTTGGCGGGACACCGCACCAGGTCGCGGCGCTGTGGCTTGAAAAGGCCGGCATTTCCGCCGACCAGGCGAAAAAAGAAGTGACGTTCCTGCCCTTTGAGGAAGGAAACCTTGAAATAGAGGCTTTGCGTTCAGGCGATGTTGACGTAGCTGCTCTTTGGGATCCGTTCGCGTCAATCCAGGCAAAGACCGGCGAATTCCGCGAAATCTTTGACCTTGCGACAGACCCGTTGTTCGCCGACCACTATTGCTGCTTCCTGTACGCATCCAACAAGTGGATTAACGAGAAACCCGAACAGGTAGCCGCCCTGCTTCGCGCCTATCGTGCCGCGCAGAACTGGATTGCCGACAACATTGACGAAGCGGTGAACATTATTGCCGACAAGAAATATTCATCCATTGACGATAAGAAGGAAATCGCGGCGGAATTGCTTGAACACTACCAGATTCCGCACCTGCATGACCACGGCACGGCGGCTTACGATGTGGGCGGCGACGTGAAATACTTCGCCGAGCAGCTGCACAGCATAGGCTATCTTAATACTTCAGCCGACGATTTCGTGAAACAGGCATACTCCAATATCGACCTTACGCTCGGGCAGTAAAAAATTAATAAGATAAGACGGTGAGACGGCGGGGTTGCTCCCAATCCTGCCGTCTTTACGGAACGGGGTATTGATGTGGGTAAAAACAAGATAACCAACTTAAGGTTTTTCATTGGTGCAGCGCTGACGATTTTCGGATTTCTGACCGCAATAATCGTCAATATCGCCGTTCCGCAGGCAGCGGCGGTCAAAATCAAACCGTATGAGTATTTCGGCGGAGAGATTGACTTCAACGGACTGTACAGATACATTGTCGCCGGGATAATTCTCATCTTTATTGCGATCGGAATTTTCGCCTGCTATAACGATGAACGCCGTGCGAAATACGTCAAACGCGCGCCGTTTCGGTTTGCGCTCGGACTCGCGCTCGCTTTGTGGGATATCCTCGGCACGAAGTATCAGGTGCTGCCGATGCCGTTCTTTCCCGGTCCCGCGCAAATAGTCGAAACCTTTTTAAACGAACCGGCATTCGTTCTCGAAAACACTCTGTACTCGCTGCGGCTCTATGCGGCCGGGTTTACGGTCGGCGTGCTTTTTGGTGTGGGCACGGGGATTCTCATCGGTTGGTTCCCGAAAGTGTATTACTGGGTGTCGCCCGTCTTAAAAATTACAGGTGTAATCCCGGCGGTCGCCTGGATGCCGTTTGCGCTGACTCTCTCGCCTACGCCTTTTACCGCTGCGGTGGTGCTGATGACGCTGTGCGCATGGTTCCCGATTGCGTCGTTTACAGCGCAGGGGGTGCAGTCCACGGCGCGTGTGCATTTTGAAGTCGCAAAAACGCTTGGCGCCAATACGGCGCAGCTTGTGTTCCGTGTAGCGATTCCCCATGCGCTTCCTCAGATTTTCGGCGGCATATCAATGGCGAACGGGTTTATGTTTACGACGCTCGTAATGAGCGAGATGATGGGTCAGCCGGGCGGCCTGGGTTATTACATTCAGTTGTCGCGTGTGTGGAGCGCGTACTATAAAGTGTTTGCCGCGATCGTAATTATGGCTGTGCTGTTCTCGATTATCCTTGCCGTAATCTCTGCGGTGCAAAGCCGCGTTTTACGCTGGCAGAAAGGCTTGGTGAAGCAGAATGGCTGATACCGTACTTGAAATTAAGGACGTAAACCGCACTTATTCCGACGACAAAGAAAATATCGTCGAAGTTTTGCAAAACATAAGCCTCTCGGTTGAGCGCGGAGAGTTCGTGACCTTTATCGGAAGCTCAGGTTGCGGGAAAACCACTCTGCTCCGCTTAATCGCCGGGTTGGACGAACCGCAATCAGGTCAGCTGCTGCTTGACAGCAAGGAAATACGCGGTACAGATCCGAAGCGCGGCTATGTCGTGCAGCAAGGCGGATTGTTCCCCTGGCTGACCGTATGGGACAACATCGCATATGGGCTTAAGGTACGCGGGCTATACAAAAAACGCAAGGACGATGTCGCGAAATATATCGGGCTTATCGGGCTCAACGGCTTTGAGAAGTCGTTTCCGCACCAAATCAGCGGCGGTATGGCGCAGCGCGTGGCAATCGCCCGCTCGCTCATCAACGAGCCGGAGCTGCTATTGCTCGACGAGCCTATGGGCGCGCTCGACAGTTTCACCCGCGCAGATATCCAGGATAAACTGCTTGAACTCCGCAAGGCAAGCGGCGCGACGATGCTGCTCGTTACGCACGATGTGGACGAGGCCATTTATCTTTCCGACAGGATATTCATAATGACGCCGCGGCCTGGAAAAATCAAGAATCTTATAAAAGTCGATTTCCCGCATCCGCGCCATCGCAGCGGCACAGAGTTCCTGTCACTCCGGCGCGACATACTTGAGCTGCTTGAACTAGCAAGCGCTCAGCCGGAACCTGATTACAGAATTTAGGAGAGATATGCATAATGGCTAATACCAGACAAATAGCAATTTATGGAAAAGGGGGTATCGGCAAGTCCACCACCACGCAAAACCTTACGGCGGGGCTTGCCGAACTTGGAAAGAAAATCATGGTCGTCGGCTGTGACCCGAAAGCGGACAGCACAAGGCTTCTGCTCGGTACGCTCGCACAGAGGACGGTGCTTGACACGCTCCGGGAGGAGGGCGACGATGTAGAATTGGGCAGAATTATGCGCGTAGGGTTCGGCGGGATTAAGTGTGTCGAGAGCGGCGGACCCGAGCCGGGCGTCGGCTGCGCGGGGCGCGGAATTATCACGTCGATAGGACTGCTCGAACAACTCGGCGCATATACCGAAGACCTTGATTACGTGTTCTACGACGTACTCGGCGACGTGGTGTGCGGCGGGTTCGCTATGCCGATCCGGGAGGGCAAGGCGAAGGAGATTTACATCGTTGCGAGCGGCGAGATGATGAGCCTTTACGCCGCGAACAATATCGCGAAAGGAATAACGCGTTTCGCGCAGAAAGGCGGAGTACGGCTCGGAGGCATTATTTGCAACAGCCGCAACGTAGACCGCGAGCGTGATTTACTGCATGCATTCTCTGAGGAACTGAACACGCAGCTTTTGTACTTTGTTCCGCGGGATAACATTGTTCAACGCGCTGAAATAAACCGCAAGACGGTCATTCAATATGATCCGGACTCTCACCAGGCGGACGAGTACCGTACTCTGGCAAAAACAATTGACGAAAACAAGCGCTTCGCCATACCGAAACCCATGACGCAGGAGCGGCTTGAAGAAATTCTGCTCGAATACGGGCTGATGGAGTTTGTGAAAGATGATTACAAAATATAATCGGATTCTCGATACATTCAGAAAGCTGACCGCCATTGACAGTCCGTCGTTCGGCGAACGGAATTTATGCGATGCGCTGAAATCTGAGCTGACAGGATTAGGCATTTCCTGCAGCGAGGACGATGCGGGAGCAAAAATCGGAGGCAACTGCGGCAACCTTTACGCATTTGTCCGAGGCGGCATCCCGGGAGCGCCAATACTGCTCTCCGCGCATTTGGACACTGTCGAGCCTTCAAGCGGCAAGGCCGCCGTTATCAACGGCGACAAAGTCGTTTCCAATGGGACTGCTGTCCTCGGCGCGGACGATGTTGCGGGATTAACGATCATTCTTGAAACAATCACACGCTTGAAAGAAACAAATACTGCGCACCGCGATATCGAGCTGCTTCTCCCGGTCGCGGAGGAGAAATACGGCGCAGGTTCGTCCGTGTTCGATTATGGTAAAATACAAGCCAAAGAAGCGTATATTTTGGACCTGGGCGGGGAGATCGGAGAAGCCGCGAACGCCGCGCCGACGATATTTTCCTTCTCGGTCGGAATAACAGGCAGGGCGGCTCATGCGGGCTTCGCTCCGGGAAACGGAATACACGCCATACAAACAGCGGCTAACGCGATCGCCAAATTGCCGTCGGGCGCGCCTGACTCCGGCTTGACGTTCAACGTAGGGACAATACACGGCGGCTCGGCAAATAACATTGTGCCGGACAACTGCCGCGTTACCGGTGAAATACGAAGTTTGGAGCATGCCGCTGTCTTGCGGTATTGGGATTATGTAAGGTCAGTCTTTGAGAGCGAGGCGAAAATTTCCGGCGCCTCCGTTGATTTTGCCTCAAAGGCTGAAATCATAGCTTATAGAGTAGAGGAATCTAACCCTGTTTCAAGCCGGTTCAAACGCGCTTGTGAAACAGTCGGTATTCGGGCGGATATTCATTCTACACTTGGCGGCAGTGACAACAACAATTTTGCGCTTTACGGTATTGGCGGGCTTGTGATTGCCTGTTCCATGCACGACGTTCACAGTACGCGCGAATACGCTTTGCTATCGGAAATGGAACAGTGCGTAGGGTTGTTGACGGCAATACTCACGGAGGAATCAACTTGAAAATACCTCTTCAATATCAGCGAACTGAATATGACTGCGGACCGACCGCATTTTTGAACGCCGTCAGCTACCTGTTTCCCCGCAATGAAATTCCGCCGGATATTCTGCACGGAGTGATGAGGTATACGCTAGACAGCTATAACAATAAGGGCGAAATATACAAAGCCGGCACATCGCAAATAGCGATGTCATTTCTTTCCGGCTGGCTGAATCACTATGCCAAAGCTGCAAAATTTCCTGTTGCCTGCGAGTTCCTTGAAAAGGAACAGGTGAAAATCGGCGGACACGGCAAAATTACCGACGCAATCCGGACAGGCGGCGCGGTGGTATTGCGCCTGTATTACGGAGGGGCTCACTACGTGACGCTGACGGGTGTTTCGGGGAACACGATAGAAATGTTCGACCCGTATTTCAGAAAACAGCCGTTTGTAGAAAACGGTATCAAACTAATTGCAAACAAACCATATTCATATAACCGCCGGGTCGATTTTTCATACCTGGACAGAACAGACGAAGACATTTATTCGTTGGGGAAAGTTGAATCCCGTGCCGCCGTATTGATGTTTAACACCAACACGCGATTAGCATCGGAAAATTCGATATAATATTATTTATTAGGATACAAGTCGGATGAATACAAAAAAGATAGCTTACACCGCGCTTGCAGCGGCAATTAAAAGGTAGTAAAATAATTGTCCATGATTTAGTGCTTTCGATTAAAATTTTTCAACTTATTGCATTTATTAAGAAGGATGCTATAATTAAATTGTAAAGAAGTAAATTTGCTTTACATCTTTACTTCTTGAAAATAAAGCATAAAAAGTTGAAAGGGTGAGTATACTTATGTCAGTATTAGTTGCAGATAACAATATGGAGTTTAATTTTATGAATAAAAAAAGACTACCAGTTTCAACTAAAGGGCAGATTACTATTCCAAAAAAGTTTATACAGGAACTTAACATTGAAAAGGAAGTAGATTGTATTGTAGATAATGGAATAATAATTATTAAGCCCGCTATTGATGAGACATCAACAGAGTTCGGAGAACATATATTAAGAGATTTGATTGCACAAGGTTTAAAAGATGAGGAACTTATCAAGGCCTTTGTGGAGCAGAGTAATAATATAAGAAGTGCTGCAAGGGGAATGTTGGAAGAAGCACACAGGATTGCTTTAAATTCTACTGATTCAAAAAGAAAAAAATATGCAGATCTTTTTGAAATGGGGGATTGAGCATAATTGTTGGATTTTGATTTGATGCCGGCTGCCGAAAGGTACTTTAGAAAAATAAAAGAGAGTGATCCTGTTTTACATGGAAAATATAAGGAGGCTATCAAGGAAATTTGTAAAAATCCGTATATAGGAACATTCAAAAAAGGTGACCTTACAGGATATATGGGTTATGATATTATATATAACAATATAAATTATGAAATTGCCTATATAATTGGGAAAAATGCAGATGGTAAAATCATAATTATAGTTATGGCAGGAACAAGAGAAAACTTTTATGAAGAATTAAAAAAGTACAACAAAGCAAATAAAAAGAAGATTAAAAAGTTAAAAGGGTAATAAACTTTATTAAAAATACAAAAGAACATGATTAACTTTGCCTGAAATTTACGTTTATTGGAACAAAGACAATTATATTGTCATTATCAGTGGAGGATATTAAAAATTCCTTGATATTGCAAGAAACAAGAAATATTATAATGTTTATTACCCTGCATAATCGCTTACCATACTATCATTTCAAAACTGATAGGAATCGTGAAATTCTAATCAGTCATATTTTTGGTCAAGACGTGGAGAACTACGAATTTAAATGAATTTTGACATACTTTCTGATTAGTGGCAAACCAGTGGCGAATGACCATTTTAAAGCATAAAATTAGCGGCCTTCATTTTCTGAAAGCCGCTTCTTTGTTATGGTCGGAGTGAGAGGATTTGAACCTCCGGCCTCTTGGTCCCGAACCAAGCGCTCTACCAAGCTGAGCCACACCCCGCTATCGCTTTATTATTTTAACATCAAAAGCCGGTGAATGCAATGGTAAAATCATATTTTCAAAAGCAGAACGTGAAAACCTGGAATTGCCAGAATCAATTTGTTGTGGATTTAATCCAATTGGTGTAGAATTTAATATATTGTGCACACATTACATAAGCGGATGGATTGATAGCAGAAAATGAAGCTTTTAAATAAATTCGACAGAAACGCCCTGTTTATTATACTTGAAGGCATTGCCTTCACAATGATCTTTAACCTTTACAACCCGTTCATACAGATGTTCGGGAAGAGGCTGGGGGCCGAAGACATACATATAGCTCTTCTGAACGCCGCGCCGCCTCTTGTGGCGATATTTGTCCTCATACCCTGCGGGATATTGATAGAGAGGATAAACAGTAAGAAGAAGACCACCATATTCCTCATATTCATGAACAGTCTGTTCTATGCGGCGATCGCTTTTGTCCCGTTCATACCGGATCGGGCCAAGGTTGTCATATACGTCCTGTTCATAGGCCTGATGAATATGCCGGGGTCGCTCTATATAACCACCTGGCAGTCGTTTTTCGCCGACACCTTCAGCGGCTCGCAGGCAAACAGGGTATATTCGCTGAGGGGCAAGTACGGCGCCTTTTTCGGGCTGTTTACGGCACTGCTGACGGGCTGGATACTGACTTCAATACCGAAAACCGAGGAAGGCAGGCTTGTCGTTTACCAGTTCTTTTATGTGGCCTGTTTTGCGATTTCGCTGCTGCAGCTGTACTTCCTTTCAAGGGTCAGGCCGGAAACCGCCGGGCCCGACGCCGATGATAACGGCAGGCACGCGGTATCCTTCAAGCTGGCGGATTTCAAGGATATGTTCGCGAACAAAGGCTTCAAGGTTTTTTGCCTGTGCGCCTTCGCATTTCATTTCACCTGGCAGATGGGCTGGCCGCTCTTCTTCATATATAACGTGGATTATGCCGGGCTGAACGAATTTCAGCTGGGACTCATCAGCGTCGCGGCAGGCCTGACGTCCTTTTTGTCGTTTTCGATCTGGAACAGGCTGATGGAAAAGTACGGAAGCAGGCTGATAATACTTATCGGGGCAGCCGGGCTCGCAATGAACCCGTTTTTTTTCACGGCGCAGGCCGGCTTTTACCGCATCATCGCTGTAAACGTCATTGTGGGAATCTCCGCGGCGGCCTTCAACCTTGCGCTTTTCTGCGGCCTGCTGGAGACCCTTCCCGAAAGCAAAAAAACGGTATATATCTCATTTTTTAATACGCTCACGAACATTACCGGCTTTATCGCGCCGCTTGTCGGAGTCTGGATATACGAACACGCCACCATATACCTGGCGATGCTTATTGTAGGCATTCTCAGGATGACGGCGACAACGCTGTATGCCGCACGCTGGTGGCAGGGCAGGAAGATACGGAAGCTTGAAGTATCAAATAAAAGTCTGGAGGCTTGAACGATGGAAAGACCTTTGATAGGAATACCGATGGGAGACCCTGCAGGAATCGGACCCGAGATCGCGGTCAAGGCGCTTGCGGGAGGTAGGCCGTACGAGTGGTGCAGGCCCGTCGTAATAGGTGAAATAAACACGCTGAAGGCAATCGAAGCGGTCGTCCGTACGGGGTGCGCCTTCAATGCGGTTGAGGAGCCGGAGAAAGGTGATTACAGGCCGGGCGTTATAAACGTCGTCTCGCTTGACAATCCTGTGCTGGCGGGACTTGAGCCCGGAAAGGTCCATGCCGCAGCCGGGAAAGCGGCTTACGATTACATAGCGGTTTCGACGGAGCTGGCTCTTTCGGGCCGCCTTTCAGCCATCGCTACCACTCCGATCAACAAAGAGGCCATAAAGGCGGCTGGGATCAGCGCCATAGGCCACACGGAAATGCTGGCGGAGCTCACGGGGACGGCCGACCCCCTTACCATGTTCCAGGTGCGCAACATGCGTGTTTTCTTCCTTTCCAGGCATGTGTCGCTAAGAAAATCATGCGACATGGTGAAAAAGGAGAGGCTGCTGGACTATATAATAAGGTGCGACGCGGCGGTTAAAATGCTGGGCGTCAAAAGCGGCGTAATGGCTGTTGCCGGCCTGAACCCCCACAACGGAGAGCACGGGCTGTTCGGGGACGAGGAGGGCCTGGAGATAGAGCCTGCGATTGCGCAAGCCCAGGCGCAGGGTATCAATGTTGCCGGGCCGGTCCCGGCGGATTCCGTTTTCCATCAGACGCTCATGGGCAAATACTCCGCGGTGCTGTCCCTCTATCATGACCAGGGGCATATCGCCACCAAGACGGTAGATTTTGAACGCACGATTTCGCTGACGATAGGCATGCCCTTCCTGAGGACCTCCGTCGACCACGGGACGGCCTTCGACATAGCCGGAAAGGGGATCGCCAGCGCGGTAAGCATGGAGGAAGCAATAAAGCTGGCCGCAGAGTATGCGCCTGTGTACAGGAAAGTCTAAGTTGCTAAAAAATGTACAATTGGATAAAATAGTGTAAAGGACACGACAAGGCAGAGATTAAAAGCAGAGACCAGATCACTCATTCCGGTCTCTGTTGTGAATTGACGCCTTTTAATACGAATGTAAACTGGAGATATACGGAGGATTTTTTGTGCCGGTTGCGATAAGGGACGATATACTGCAGAGTGTCGAAAAACCATCGAGATATACGGGCGGCGAGCTGAACAGCATTAAAAAGGACCCTGCCCGTGTCGATATAAGATTTGCGTTTTGTTTCCCCGATGTGTATGAGGTGGGAATGTCCCATCTGGGAATGAAAATACTGTACCACCTGCTGAACGAGCGGGAGGATACCTGGTGCGAGAGAGTGTTTGCGCCGTGGGTGGATATGGAAGCGAGGATGCGGGAAAACGGCATACCTCTTTTCGGGCTTGAGTCGCGCGACCCGGTCGGCGGGTTTGACTTCGTCGGCTTTACGCTCCAATACGAAATGAGTTATACGAACATCATAAACATGCTCGACCTTGCCGGCGTGCCCATCCTGAGCAGCGACCGCAAAGCGGGCATGCCCTTTGTGTGCGCCGGAGGACCCTGCGCCTACAACCCCGAGCCGCTTGCCGACATCGTGGATTTCTTCATGATGGGCGAGGGCGAGGAAATCATAGGCGAGGTAATGGATGCGTACAGAGAGTGGAAGCGGGACGGCGTACCGCGGGAAGAGTTTTTGAATAAGATAGTTGATATAGAAGGTATTTACGTCCCGGGCTTTTACAGGACGGAGTACAACCCGGACGGCACCGTTTCGGGGACGGCGCCTGTTGACGGCGCCTATCCGGCCAGGATCAGGAAGAGGATCATAAAAGACCTTGACCGTACATATTATCCTGAAAAGCTGGTGGTGCCGTTTACAGCGATCGTGCACGACCGCATCATGCTGGAGCTTTTCAGGGGCTGCTCGAGAGGCTGCAGGTTCTGTCAGGCCGGATTTATATACAGGCCGGTCAGGGAGCGTACTCCGGAAAAGCTTCTGGAGCTCGCGGAAAAGCTGGAGTGCAGCACGGGCTACGAGGAAATATCCCTGACCTCTCTGAGCACCAGCGACTATACGGGCCTGCCGCAGCTGACCGAAGGGCTCATCAGGGAGATGGAGCCCAGAAAGGTCAATCTCGCCCTGCCCTCGCTCCGCATCGATTCCTTTTCGCTGGAGCTGATGGAGAAGGCGCAGAAGGTCCGCAAAAGCGGGCTTACGTTCGCACCCGAGGCGGGCACGCAGAGGCTCAGGGACATCATAAACAAGGGAGTCACCGAGGAGGACCTGATCAATTCCGTTTCAATGGCGTTCAGGGGCGGCTGGAGCGGAGTCAAGCTCTATTTCATGCTCGGCCTGCCCGGTGAGACCTATGAGGACATCGCAGGTATCCCGGACCTGGGCAACAAGGTCGCCGACGCGTGGCTTAAGACCCCCAGGGAGCTGAGGGGCAAGGGCCTTGAGGTGACGATCAGCACCTCATCCTTTGTACCCAAGCCTTTCACGCCCTTCCAGTGGGAAGCGCAGGATTCGATGGCTGAGCTCAGAAATAAACAAAAGTTTTTGAAAAGCAAGCTGCAGAGCAGGTTTTTGAAATACAGCTGGCACGATTCCGAGGTGAGTCTGCTGGAGGCGGTTTTCGCAAGGGGCGACAGGAGGACCGGCAGGGTGCTGATAAGGGCCTGGGAGCTGGGCTGCCGCTTCGACGGCTGGGGCGAGCATTTCAAGTTCGGCGCATGGATGAAGGCCTTTGAGGAATGCGGGCTGGACCCCGGCTTTTATGCCTGCAGGAAACGGGAGTTTGACGAGGTGTTCCCGTGGGATCACATCGACATAGGCGTATCGAAAAAATATCTTAAACGGGAGAATGAAAAGGCCTGCAGGGGCGAGCTTACCCCCAACTGCAGCCTTGAGTGCTCGGCCTGCGGCGCTGCATCGCTGCAGGGCAGCGGAGCGCATTTGTGCAGGTAGGCGGGGCGAGGGAAAAGTCATTATGAATGAGGTACATTGAATGGAAAATATAAGGGTCAGGTTCACCCGTGGAGAAGAAGTGAAGTTCATATCGCATCTCGACCTGATGAAGGCCTTTGAACGCGCTTTGAGGCGCACCGGGCTTCCCATAGCCTATTCGCAGGGCTTCAATCCCCACCCTCAGATGGTGTTCGGCCTGCCCCTTTCGGTAGGGGTGACGAGCGAAGCGGAGTATGCGGATTTTGAGCTGGTGCAGGCGGTGAGTCCGGCCGAATTCATTGAGAGGCTAAATGCGGGGCTTCCCGGCGGCATCCGAATAACGGAGGCCGCGGCCGGAAAGGCTAAAGGGAACATTATGGCTTCCATCGCGGGAGCGGAATATGAGATAACGGCTTTTCTGAAGGAGGCGCCGGGGTTTGGCCATTTAAGCGAAAGAGTATCGCATTTTATGAATAAGAGCAATATAATAGTCAGAAAGGAAGGCAAGGGCGGTGTAAAGGATGTTGATATCAGACCCTTGATATTGAAGCTCGGGCTTGAGCCGGAAGGGCGGATGCCCGCAGGCTATGAAAGCTACGCTTCGGCCCTTCGCCTTAAGGCGCTGCTGCGCGCCGGAAGCTCCGCCAACCTGAGGCCGGAGCTTCTCATGGGAGCCCTTTCCGCAGACGCGGGAATTGATTTCGGGGTGTGCAGGGTGCACCGGATAAGGCTTTTTGTTGAAAAGGACGGGAAATTTACCGACCCGATGGATGAGGTGGTGTGATATTGATTAATGAAATAATCGTGGATATAGGGACGGGTGAAAACAGGGTTGCCCTGCTTGAAGACAAGGAGCTCGTTGAGATATATATAGAAAGGTCCTATGCGGAGAGGATTGTCGGAAACATATACCGGGGCAAGGTGAGCAGCGTCCTGCCGGGCATGCAGGCGGCCTTTATCGACATAGGCCATGAGAAGAACGCATTTCTGTATGTCGGAGATGCGATAACCCGCAAGGAATATTCCGAAGAGGACGAGGATGTGTTCCAGGACGTCAAGGGCTGCAACATCGAGGAAATACTCAGGCCCGGTCAGGAGCTGACCGTACAGGTGATAAAGGAGCCTATCGGCTCGAAGGGCCCCAGGGTCACGACGCACATAACCCTTCCGGGCAGGCATCTGGTATTGCTGCCGAATGCCGATTATACGGGCATCTCCAGGAGAATAGAGAACGAGGGCGAAAAGGCCAAGCTGAAAAAGATCGCCGACAAGCTCAAGCCAAAGGGCATGGGGCTTATCGTAAGGACCGCCTCCGAGGGCAAGGAGGAAGAGGACTTCACCCATGATTTGAATTTCCTGCTCAAGCTCTGGGAAAGCATAGGCCAGAAAGAGCAGAGCGGCCCGGTGCCGCGCTGCATACATAAGGACCTGAGCCTTGTCTACCGCGCCGTAAGGGATTTGTTTACATGGGATATAGACAGG
>JAEZHM010000065.1 GCA_023416585.1 Bacillota bacterium | reverse complement strand
TCCGTGCCCTAGTGGATAAGCCGGAGAAGGCCCTAGAAAAGCTTCAGTCCATCGGCTTCACCGTCCGCTTCACCGACGTCCTGGCCGTCCTTATGGAGGATGTGCCCGGAGGATTGTACGACGCCATCAGGGTCCTGGGCGAAGCAGGCATCAACATCGAGTACTCCTACGCCTACTCCGGCCGGAAGTGCGCCGTGCTGATTATGCGGGTGGAGGACATCGAGACGGCCACCAAGAAGCTGCTGGATGCAGGCGCTAAGCTACTCGAGGTATCGCAGTTCACCTGAGCGTGCGAGAGCATAGCTCGCTCCTTGCTAACAAGTAACAATTGAAATAGTCGGATAGTGATTCCACGAAAACCGGAGGGGAGTAGGCCGTCAGTGAGGCCATTCTCCGTTATTGGGTGGAAAACATGTTCGGAATCGACGATCCCCAGATATTGCTTGGCTATGGGCTGGCCATCGGCGTGGCAATCGTGTGCATCGTTTACGGCTGGTGGAAAAGGAACGAGGTGGACTAAATGGTGGACACCGCCACCCTAGCAGTGTTCGTGATCATCTATCTAGGAGCCACCCTCTACCTTGGCTACCTCGGCTACAAGAAGACCAAGGCGTCGGAGGACTTCATGCTGGCTGGCCGCAAGGTCCATCCCTGGATCATCGGGCTGTCATACGGTGCGACGTTCATCAGCACCTCCGCGATAGTAGGGTTCGGCGGGACTGCCGCCCTATATGGCCTGGGGGTCATCTGGCTCACCGTCCTGAACATTGGGGTAGGCATCCTTATCGCCTTCATCATCTACGGGAAGAAGACCAGGGAGATCGGCCACCGTCTCAACGCCGTCACTTTCCCTGACCTGCTGGGGAAGCGATTCAACTCGCCGTTCATGCAGTACGCCACTGGGTTCATGATCCTGGTGGCGATGCCGCTGTACTGCGCGGCCATCATCATTGGCGGTGCCTGGTTCGTTCAGACCACATTCGGCATCGACTACAGCCTCTCGTTGTTGGGCTTCGCCCTCATCACCGCCATCTACGTCCTGTTCGGTGGTATCCTAGCCGTCATGTACACCGACGCCATGCAGGGCATCCTCATGCTGGTGGGCATGACCCTCCTGCTGGTCCTCACCTTCGCCAGCGTGGGCGGGGTGACCGGTGGCTTCGCCTCCCTATCGAACCTCTCGCCTCAGATCCCTGGCTTCCTCCAGGCCGGGGGCCTGCACTCCTGGACCGCCATGCCCGACATCGGTTCTAACATCTGGTTCACGATGATCACCACCATCGTCATGGGAGTGGGCATCGGGGTGCTGGCCCAGCCCCAACTAAGCGTACGCTTCCTCACCGCCAAGGACAATAAATCCCTCAACCGCGCGGTCATGGTGGGAGGTCCGTTCCTCCTCATGATGACGGGCGTGGCGTTCACGGTCGGTCCGTTGACCAATGTGTGGTTCGTCCAGAACCAAGGCCAGATAGCCTACCAGGCTGCGGGTCAGAACGTTGACAACATCATACCTCTGTTCATCAACTCGGCCATGCCTGACCTGTTCATCGTGCTGTTCATGCTCGTCCTGCTGGCCGCAGCCATGAGCACGCTGAGCTCGATCTTCCACACCATGGGCACCACCGCCGGGTACGACCTCTACAAGCACCTCGCCAAGACCGCCACGCCATCCAAGCGCATCACTCAAATGGGAATGGTGGTCATGATCGTGATCAGCGTGGTGCTGGCCTTCCTCATGCCACCCAACATCATCGCCCGCGCCACCGCCATGTTCATGGGGCTGTGCGCCTGCGCCTTCCTTCCTGCCCTCACCTACGGGCTGTACAGTAAACAGCCCGTCGCCCTCGCCGCCCAGCTGTCCCTAGTGGTCGGCGCGGTGTCATGGTTCCTGTGGACCGTCTTCGTGCATACCGCCGAGGCTAAACAACTGGGCATCTGCCAGGCGCTATTCGGCCAGGTCACCCTGCTAGGCGCCCCGTTCAATGTCATCGACCCGCTCATCATCGGCATGCCCCTGTCCATCGTCACCCTGTTCGTCGGGATCATGGTATCGAGGTCAAAGGCGCCGGCCAAGGACGCCGCGGAACCAGCGTGACCTTGTGAACTGCAGACAATAAACACATCTATCCCGTCCAGCCATACCTGAGAACATCATGCCGCGGGACCTTACGGAAGGGGACAGGGCGCCGGAGTTCGAACTTCCGGAGGCGTTCGGAGGAACGGTCCGCCTGGAGGACGTCCTTACCAAAGGCAACGCCGTCCTGGTGTTCTTCAGCGGCTCGTTCGGATACATGTGCAACTTGCAGATGAAACAGCTCACGCGCATGTACGCCGATTTCAGGCAGGCAGGCGCCGAACTCGTGGGACTGGGCACTAACAGCAACTTCGTCAACAGCGCCTGGAAGGAGCACCTCCAGATGCCTTTCCCCATCCTGTCCGACTTCGACGGCGAGGTCAGCGACAGTTACGGGGTGCTGATCGGGAGGGAGGGCCACTACCTCGCCGGGCACGCCCGCCGATCAGTGTTCGTGGTGGATAAGAGGGGCATTATCCGATACGCCTGGATCTCGTACGACCCCTCGCAGGCCCAGGAACCCGACTATGATGAGCTGCTGGAAGCCTGCCAGAACATCTCGTCGTTCAGCGGGCCAGCTCCAGCTGGTAGAACTCCGGAAACCTCCATTCCCTGACCTTCGTGAAGCCGGGGAAGGCGGCGAGCATCTCCTCCTCGCTCAACCTCTCATACAGGGGTGGCCCGAAGCTGGTCTCCCGCTTGGGAAAGTCGACGATGGTAAGCCTTCCACCCTTCTTCAGGCAACGCTTCAGTTCCGCAGCCAGGCGCGCTCTGTCCCCGACCTCGTGGGCCACGTTGACCAATATGGCCCGGTCCAGCGAGGCGTCCCCGAACGGAAGCTCAGGCAGCTCGGCCAGCACCGGCTCTACCTTTCCCTTGAGCTCGGGCGGCAGTTCGGCCATGAGGGCATCGAGCATCTCCTGTTGAGCATCCAGCCCGTATACCTTCGCCACCCGGCGGGCCAGAGGCACGGTGACGTAACCGGGCCCGCACCCCAGGTCGGCAGCCACTTCGGTGGGGGCGGGGGACATCCGCTCAACGATGCCCTCGGCCGGCTGGGCCTGGCGGCGCGCCTCGTCCTTCAACCGCTTCATGTTCCCTGCTTCGAACCGGTGCCCCGTCAAATCTTAGCCTCCAGAACTGCTTTCCTCACCTTCAGCGAGCCGCCGTCGCGGGTGGTGGTGATCTCCTTCTCCACGACCCTCAACACCTGGCGGTGCAGGGGGGAGTCGATGGTGAGGGTCTCGTACTCCCCTCCCTCCCCGGCTATGTTCATGCCGTTCTTTCGGGAGAGCGTCTTCAGCTCGTCAAGGACGGCGCGGTCGATGACCCGTCCCAGCCAGGATGCGTCCATGCCGTCGGCGGATACGCTGACCAGCATGGCCTTGACCCCAGCGTCGACCATCTCCTCCATGAGGAGCGTTTGGTCCTTCCTCCACAGCGGCGAGTATACCGGCAGGTCGAGCCCGTCGCACACGTGGTTGATACGGTCCCACTGATAATCCGAGGCGATGGCCCCGGCAATAACGCCCTCCACATCCAGTAGCGAGAGGGCATCGCCCAAGGCCCGCAGATCGTCGGTCTCCTCTCCCGAGCTGTCCACCGCTACCAGCCGCTTGCCCATGGCCGTGGCCATCTGAGGCAGCACGTTCAAATTAGGTGTATGGAACACCCAGGAGTGAGGGTCCCTCGGCCGCACGTTGACCAGGTCCTCTACCTCGTGGCCTTGCTGCTCCATCAGGTAAGTGGCGAAGGTGGAATCCTTGCCCCCGGAGAACAGGGCGGCCAAGCGCATGCATCCGGTCATGTCCCCTTCCCGGCTTAAACATTGAGCCCAATCAAGGTTATCTATATGAAAATCCGATGACCCGTCCATGTACTGCCCACGGTGCGAACGGACCATCAAGCGACAGAACCTGGATGAGCTGAACAAGGAGCTCAAGGAAAAGTTCGACCAGGACTCCCTGGAGCACGGCCAGTGCCCAGTGTGTGGTACACCCCTCATCGATCTCTCCAAGAAGAAGGTGAACTGATGCATCTGGACGAGCTGTCCTCGACCGAGTTCGTCAAGGCCATGAAAAAACGGCCCATCATCTTCCTGCCCATTGGGGGCACCGAGGCCCATTCCTCCCACCTCCCGCTGTGCACCGATTCGCTGCAGCCGGAGTTCGTGGCCGATGCCGTGGCCGAGCGGTTGGATGGGCTGGTGGCGCCGCCCCTTCGATATGCGTTCCACTCCTCCACCAAGAACATGCCCGGGACCATCGGGCTGGAGTTCGACACCGTGGTCCGGGTGGTCCGGGACATCCTTGACTCCCTGGTGGCCAACGGGGCGGACAAGCTGGTGGTAATCAGCGGTCACGCCGGCTCGTCCCACATGAACGCGCTGCGGCAGGCCTGCGTGGATGTGGTGGAGACCCACGGGGTCAAGCTCATGCTCCTCACCGACTACGATCTCGCCAAGAAGTTCCCTGAGGACCAGGCCGGCGACGGTCACGGCGGGAAGTTGGAGACGTCCCGCATGATGGCCATCGCTCCCCACCTGGTCAAGAAGGCCCGGAAGGCCGGGAAGTATGTCAGCCAGGGGTACCTGATCGTGGCCGATCCCGAGCGATCGATGCCCGACGGCTTCGTCGGTGATGCTCCGGCAGCGTCAGCGGACCTGGGGGAACGGTTAAATTCATACATCATCGACCAGTTGACCCGCGAGGTAAGGACGTCGTTGGGGGTGAAGAAGTGAGCGAGAAGAAGTTGCAGGCGGCGAAGAAGGCGGTGGAGTTCGTCGAGGACGGCATGGTGCTGGGCCTGGGGACCGGCTCCACCACTCGGCTGGCGGTCGACGAGATAGGCAAGCTGGTCAAAGACGGATACAAACTGGTGGGCATACCGACATCCATCGAAACGGAGCGGCAAGCGCTGTCACTCGGCATCCCGCTCACCACTCTGGACCAGGTGGACCACATCGACCTGACCATCGACGGGGCCGACGAGGTCGACCCCCGCTTCCAACTGATCAAAGGCTTGGGTGGGGCGCTGCTGCGCGAG
>JAEZHM010000127.1 GCA_023416585.1 Bacillota bacterium | reverse complement strand
ATACGTACCTCGGACACTGTTATCCCTCCCCTCGCTCATCTCGCCTAAACCTTACGCCGGCTCGACGGACGGATGGCGACCGTGCATCCATTATATCGCTTTCCTGTATGGCAGTCAACCGTCTTTTGTTATGGCGGCGAGATGTTTACGCAAAAACGTTGCTTTTAGATAGCTTTAAGCCATTTTTTCTGTAAGAAGTTGGCCGCCCAGTATGTGGAAGTGCAGGTGCGGAACGGACTGGCAGCCATCATGCCCGCAGTTGGTTACGACGCGGAAACCGCTTTGGCCGATACCTGTGACTTTCGCGACCTCCCCGCAAGCCCGTATGATAGCGGCCACTTCCTCGCTTGCAAGCGCTGTGCTCTCCAGTATATCCTTTACATGGGTCTTGGATACCACCAGCACATGAACGGGCGCCTGGGGATGAATATCCTTGAAGGCATAGGCGTACTCGTCTTCATACACCTTTTGGGAAGGAATTTCTCCCTTGATAATTTTGCAAAACAGGCAGCTATCCATTCGTACCACTCCTTCTTACCTTCATATAACGGGGATTTAACTCAAAATCATACAAGGCTGCCAAATTATTCTGCAATGACTCCCGCCATTCCTTCTTCATCCGCTTCTGTCAGCAATACGGGAACGATTTGTCCCTGCATTCCGCCCGAAACCTTCACATGCACGTATTGAGGGGTATACCCCTGCATCCGCTCATCCGGAAGCATCTCTTCCAAAAGGACGGGCTGTACGGTTTGTATAAGGCTTCTGTGGTACTCTGCGGCAAGCTCTTCTCCCAAGGCGATCAGGTACCTGGCCCGCTGTTCCTTTACGGCGCGGGGCAATTGATCCGCCATTTGGGCTGCCGTAGTGCCTGCCCGCTGGGAATAGGGGAATACGTGCATCCGGGAAAAACCGATACGGCGGCAGGCTATAATGGTCTCCCTGAATTCCTCTTCCGTTTCGCCGGGGAAGCCTGTCAATATGTCGGTGGTAAAGGATGCGTCGGGAAATGCCTCCCGAAGCCTTGTTATCGCCGCTTCATACTGTGCTGCGCTGTAGCCGCGCGCCATACGCCTTAAAACGCTGTCGCTGCCGGACTGCAAGGATAAATGGAATTGGGGACAGACTTTGGGAAGCTCTTTCAATGCGTCCACAAAACTTTGGGAGGCGACATTGGGCTCCAGGGAGCCCAAACGGATGCGCCGGATGCCCTGAACATCATGGACCGCCCGGATGGCATCAAGGAGGGTGATGCTGTCATGAAATTCCTTGCCATAGCTGGCCAGGTGGATGCCGGTGAGTGTAAGTTCCACAAAGCCGGCGTCCGAAAGGCGTTTTGCCTCCAGATTGATTTCATTCAGGGGCCGGGAGCGGACCGGACCCCGGACACTCGGGATGATGCAATAGGTGCACTTCCGCGAGCATCCCTCCTGGATTTTAAGTACTGCCCGGGTATGTCCTTCCTGGGTGCGTATGGTCAGCGGTTCATAAGGGACAGTGGATAATGAGTCCACCGCCACCGTTTGACAGTTGCGTTTTACGGCGTCTTCCAGCAGCGTAACGATATCCGCCCGGTGTTGGGTGCCCAGGATCAGCCGTGCGCCGGTGGAAGACAGTTCCTCGCCCATGCGCTGGGCCAGGCAGCCGGCCAGAACGATCTCTCCATTGGGGTTTTGCCTCTGCACGCGGCGAAGCATTTGCAGGCTCTTTTTATCACCAACGCCGGTAACGGTGCAGGTGTTGATCACGTATACGTCGGCTTTTTCCTCAAAGGGTACAACTTCATAGCCGGCTTGCGTAAACTTTTCAAGCATGGCCTGGGTGTCATACTGATTCACTTTGCAGCCGAGGGTATAAAAGGCAACGGTTTGCAATATATCACATCATTTCCAAATGGTAAAGCCTTGAATTAGCGGAACATCGCTTATGATTGACCTCCCCCAGCCTCCTTCGTCTTAAGCACCCTAACCCTCCAAGAGGGAGCCTCTTAGAAAGCCTCCCTCGGGAGGGAGGTGCCGCCCGCAGGCGGCGGAAGGAGGTAAAAGAGCAGTCAAATTCATCACTTGGGGTAATGCCTATATTATGGGTATCTATTCCATATCTCCCCATAATGCGAAAAGGGCCACCGCGGCGGCCAGCCCGGCGGTCTCCGTTCTAAGGATGCGCTTGCCCAGCGTCATGGGTATGGCGCCGGCAGTTTTCAGCCTTTCCACTTCCTCCGGGGCAATGCCGCCCTCAGGGCCTATGACGATGGCAATGTCTCGCACATGGGAGAACTGCTCATAAACCTTGCAGGGTCCAAAACCAACCGCTTCCTCCCAAGGGACCAAAACCAGTTCATGACTTTTCAGCCTTTCCAGGGTATGAACAAAGGATAGGGGAGGGCTGACGGCTGGTATAGCGGCGCGTCCGGATTGCTTGGCGGCTTCCTGAACGACGCGCTGCCAGCGCTCCTGCTTTTTTGCGGCATCCTTATCCGTTACTATGCTTACACACCGGGCAAGAGCGATGGGCACGAAGTTTGCCACTCCGGCTTCGGTGCATTTTTGCACGATCCATTCCAGCTTGTCCGCCTTGGGCAGGCCCTGATACAGTGTAATGCGCAAGCCGGTTTCAGGGGAAGGAAGCGCTTCTATGATATCGCAGCGCACCTGCTCGCCGTCAAGAGCAGAAAGGACTGCCTTATGCAGCGACCGGCCATCCATCAGCACCACTTCATTGCCCTTTTCAAGGCGCAATACCTTCAAAGCGTGGCGGGCTTCCAAGGGTTCAAGATATGCGGTACCGTTTTGTATGCCCTGCTTGTCCACAAAAAAGCGGTGCATGCGTCGATCCTTTCCTTATCGCAGCCTTATTCCAATCTTGAAACTATGGCCACCCACTCGCCCCGGTACTGTTTTTCTACAATCGTATAGCCGGATGCGTGCAAAGCGTCCAGCACATCCTGCTCCCTGTCCTTGATAATACCGGAGCAGATGAACGTTCCGCCGTGGCGGATTTTCGTTTTCAGCGGCACGCTCAAAAAGCAGATGACATCCGCCAGTATATTGGCAAGACAAAGGTCGAATGTCTCCTGAACATCCTTGACCAGATCGCCTTCCATGACGCGGATATTATTTTCCAGCCCGTTTTGTTGAACGTTTTCCTTTGCCACCTTCACCGCCACCGGATCGATATCGATGGCCAGCACATCGGAGGAGCCCAATAAAGCGGCGCCGATGGCCAGGATGCCGGAGCCTGTGCCCACGTCCATCACACGCATACCGGGCTGCATATACTCTTCCAAAAGGGAAAGGCACAGCCCCGTGGTTTCATGGGTACCGGCGCCAAAGGCCATGCCGGGGTCCATTTGAATGATTTTATCGCCGGGTTGGGGTAAATAAGACTCCCAGGTGGGCTTTACCACCAGGGTGCGCCCGGCCCGGAAGGGTTTATAGAACTTTTTCCAGCATTCCGCCCAGTCCTGCTCGTCCACCTGATTTAAGTCAAGGGAGAGCGTACCCAAACCCACACCGGGATTCAGGGAAGGCAAAGCAGTAAGCTGCTCCTTCAGCGCGTTCAAGCTGTCGGAAAGCCGCTCATTCATGGGCAGCCAGCTCTTGACGATTACATCCTCAGGCATGCTGTCGATCAGGCTTTGATCAATCAGTTCCCAATATCCGTGGGGTTTATTTGGATCAGGCACATCAAACCTATCCTCAATGGCCGTTCCCGCAGCCCCGTTTTGCATCAGGAGCATGCTGACCACGTCGGAACCCTGGGTGGTGGTATGTACCGCCACTTCCATCCATTCCATGGAGTTCTCCTTATGAGTTAAATAGATCTTTCATTCGGTCCATAAAGGATTTCCGGCCCTCGTATTCCTTGCCGGTGGAGGCCTCCTCAAACTGGCGTAAAAGGTCTTTTTGCTTGTCGGAGAGCTTTTTGGGCACTTCCACCCGCACCTTCACAAACAGATCGCCTTTGTTTGTTCCCCGAAGCTGTGTAATGCCGTAGCCCTTCAGGCGGAACTCCGTTTCAGTCTGCGTTCCTTCAGGAATATGGTAGCGCACTGGGCCTGTGAGGGTGGGGATATCCACATCCGCGCCCAGGGCGGCCTGTATGAAGGAAATGGGCAGTTCGAACTGCAGGTTCATGCCTTCGCGTTTGAAAAGCTTGTGTGGCTTGACGCTGACTTGAATGTACAAATCGCCGGCCGGGCCGCCGTTCAGACCATGCTCGCCCTGCCCGTTCATCACAATGGTTTGGCCATCGTCTATGCCGGCAGGCACCTTTACCGTGGCCGTACGGCGGTGGCGGCTCTGGCCGGAGCCTGAGCAGGTGGTACACTTTTCCTGTATGATTTTGCCCGTGCCGCCGCAGCTTGGGCAGGTGCGGACCGTAACCATGAAGCCGCCCCCGCTTCTCACCTGGCCCGCGCCCTTGCAGGTGGGGCAGGTTTGAGGCCTTGTGCCGGGCTTTGCGCCGGAACCGTGGCATGCTTCACAGGATTCATTGCGATAAAATTCAAAGGATTTTTCCGCGCCAAAGGCGGCCTCCTCAAAGGTGATGCGCAGTTCATAGCGCAGATCGCCGCCCTGCAGGGGACCATTGCGGCGTTGGCCGCCGCCCATAGCTCCGCCGAATAATTGATCAAAAATGCTGTCAAAGCCGCCAAACCCGCCAAAGCCTTCAAAACCGCCACCGCCACCAAAGGGATTTCCGCCCGCTCCCATTTGAGGCCCGTCAAAGCCGAACTGGTCATAGCGCGCACGCTTGTCCTGGTCGGACAATACCTCGTTGGCCTCGTTCAGTTCCTTGAACCGCTCTTCAGCTGTTTTGTCGTGGGGGTGCAGGTCCGGATGGCACTCCTTGGCCAGCTTCCGGTAGGCTTTTTTGATATCCTCCTGGGAAGCGGTCTTTTCAACACCCAGCACCTGGTAATAGTCACGTTTTGCCAAAAACTCACCTACTTATTTCGAGATAGTGACGATGTCACTTTCTCGATTCTTTGCACGATTCACGTGCCGCAGCCCAGGGTAAGGGGATGAAATCCCCGAACCTGTAGTTTTCAAATGACTAGACATTTGAAAACGTAACACCGGCCAAGCGAAGCGCAGGACGGTGCGAAGGCTGTAATGAATGCTTGCTTCGCCTTCCCATCTGGCTCCATCGTCGTACTGCTTCGTTATCGCATGCAACCCCGACGGCTCAATCGTCGCATCGCTTCGCTGCAGCTCGCGCTGTTCGTTTCGCTCGTTTCCTCCGCTTTGCTTCACCCGCCACAGGCGGCGCTTCGGCTGCGGAGCCCCGCAGGGCGGTAAAGCCGCCCTGGACGATTTCAAACGAGGGGGCAATGCCCCCTCGTTGCTCCCCCAGGGATTTTTTCTATTGGTGTACCCTGGGTGGGGAAGACGCAATGGTGCTTCCCTTTATTTTACGTCGTAATCAGTATTTACGGTACCGTCGGGATTCTGGGTGCCGGGATTGCCCTGCGGGGGCATTTGCCCTTCGCCGCCGGCCTGCTGGTAAAGCTTGCCGAACACGGCGTACACTTTCTGGGTGAAGCTTTCCATAGCGGTCTTGATCTCGTCGGCGTTATTGGATTCGCGCACCTTCTTGAAGGCGTCGATCTCGCTTTGCACGGTGGCCTTGTCATCGCTTGACAGCTTGTCGCCGCTTTCCCGCAGCTGCTTCTCGATCTCGTAGATCAAAGTGTCGGCACGGTTGACGGTTTCCACTTCATCCTTGTGCTTGCGGTCGGCCTCGGCGAACTGCTCGGCTTCCTTCACGCGCTGCTTGATTTCGTCCTCGGTGAGGTTGGTGCTGGCGGTGATGGTGATCTTCTGCTCGTTGCCTGTGCCCTTGTCCTTGGCGGATACGTTCACAATACCGTTGCGGTCAATGTTGAAGGTGACCTCAATCTGCGGCACGCCGCGGGGAGCCGGGGGAATGCCGGTCAGCTGGAAGCGGCCCAAGGTTTTGTTGTCGTAGGCCATGGGGCGCTCGCCCTGCAGCACGTGGATTTCCACGGTGGTCTGCCCGTCGGCGGCGGTGGAGAAAACCTGGGATTTGGTGGTGGGGATGGTAGTGTTGCGCTCGATGAGCTTGGTGAAGATGTGGCCTTCCGTCTCCAGACCCAAAGACAGGGGCGTGACGTCTAAGAGCAGCACATCCTTCACTTCGCCGCCCAGCACGCCGGCCTGGATGGCCGCGCCGATGGCGACGCACTCGTCGGGGTTGATGCCCTTGAAGGGATCCTTATTGGTGATACGCTTGACGGCGGTCTGCACGGCGGGGATGCGGGTGGAACCGCCGACCAGGATGACCTTGTCGATTTGCGCAGCGGAAAGGCCAGCGTCTTTCAGCGCCTGGGTGGTGGGGCCCACGGTCATATCTACAAGATCCGCGGTGAGTTCGTCAAACTTGGCCCTTGTCAGCGTCATATCCAAATGCTTGGGGCCGCTGGCGTCGGCGGTGATGAAAGGTAGGTTGATGTTGGCGCTCATCACGCCGGAAAGCTCGATTTTGGCCTTTTCGGCGGCTTCCTTCAGGCGCTGGTAGGCCATGCGGTCCTTTTTCAGGTCGATGCCCGAATCCTTTTTGAAGGTTTCGGCGATATAGTTGATTACGCGCTCGTCAAAGTCGTCGCCGCCCAGACGGTTGTTGCCGTTGGTGGCCAACACTTCGAACACGCCGTCGCCAATCTCCAGCAGGGAAATGTCGAATGTACCGCCGCCCAGGTCATACACCAGGATCTTCTGGGTGCCTTCCTTATCCAGGCCGTAGGCCAGGGATGCAGCCGTGGGCTCGTTGATGATTCGCAGCACTTCCAGCCCTGCGATGCGGCCGGCATCTTTGGTGGCCTGGCGCTGGCTGTCGGAGAAATACGCAGGCACGGTGATAACGGCCTGGGTCACTGTTTCGCCCAGATACGCTTCCGCCTCCGCCTTCATTTTTTGCAGGATCATGGCGGAAATATCCTGGGGCGTATGGGCCTTGCCGTCGATATCTATCTTGTGGGCCGTGCCCATTTCACGCTTGATGGAGATGACTGTGCGGTCGGGATTGGTGATGGCCTGGCGCTTTGCCACTTGGCCTACCAGCCTCTCGCCGTCCTTGGTGAAGGCGACTACGGAAGGCGTAGTGCGCGCTCCTTCGGAATTGGGGATGACAACGGGTTCGCCGCCCTCCATGACCGCTACGCAGCTATTGGTGGTACCCAAATCGATACCGATGATCTTTCCCATAAATGAATCCTCCTCTTTTTGCGCCGGATTTTTAACCGGCCGGTGAAATATCTCGTTTGCTGATTGGCTTTATCTATGGAAAGGAGAAAATCTCCTTGTCCGCTGTTTTAGCTTTCCACGACCCTGACCATGGCGTGGCGCAGGACGTATTTGTCCAATTTGTAGCCCTTTTGCATTACCTGGCAAACCGTTCCCGGCTCGCCCTCTTCCCGGGGGGCCGTCATCACGGCATCTTCCAATGCCGGGTCAAACTTTTCTCCCACGCGGTTGATGGCTTCGATGCCCCGCTTTTCAAAAACCTCGCTGAACTGCCGGTAGACCAACATCACTCCGTCGCGAAGCGCTGTGTCGCATGTATTGGCACTGGCCTCCAGCGCCCGCTCCATATTGTCAATCACGGGGAGCAGCGTCTTTGCAAGGGCGATGGCCCCCTCGTCAAACGCTTCCGCCCTTGCGGCATTATTCCGCCGGCGGTAGTTGTCAAAGTCGGCTTGCACGCGCTGAGCCAGGTTCAGGTATTCGTCGCTTTGCCTGCGGGCACCCTCCAAATCGTTCAAAAGCTGTTCCACATCGATGGGTTCCGCTTCTTCCTCCAGGGGAAGCTGTTCTTCCATTTCTTCCTGAGCTGGAGCCATATCCTGCCCCTGTACCTTTGGTGCTTCCTGCTTGTCTTGCTTATCTTGTTTCATGATGCTTACCTTCCTGCCGGTATTTTTTGAGTCTTGGCTGTTTCATGTATCATCCTCAAACAGGTTCCCCAATTGCCGCACCATGGTATTCAAAATGGCCAGAACCCGGCTGTAATGCATCCGGGTGGGGCCTATCACACCGATGGTGCCATGGGAA
This sequence comes from Bacillota bacterium, assembly GCA_023416585.1. Taxonomy (GTDB): domain Bacteria; phylum Bacillota; class Clostridia; order Christensenellales; family Aristaeellaceae; genus JAEWAH01. The sequence continues at coordinate 16,450 of JAEZHM010000127.1, read as the reverse complement.
TGACCGCCTATGGAATAGGTGGCCGTCACGATGGAGCAATCCGAAATTTCCTCAATGCCCGTTTCCGGACCGATGCGTACGGTGAACGCCATTTGCCCCTGCTGCGACAAGAGTTCCACCAGCCGGTCTTTTGTTTCCAGCAGCGCCAGGAAAGACCTGGCCTTTTCTACATCAGAATATTCGGGGTAATTGAGGATGTTGCTGGTGCCGCCCACCGTTACCCGCCCCGTGGCGGTCTTATTTTCCACCTGGGAAACAAGTGAGGATATGCCTGACAGCAGCTCTTTGTTCTGCTGGAAGCTTTTTGTGACGCTGGTAAGAATCGCTTGCGCTTCGCCTACCGTGTGCCCCGCAAGCTGTTCGGTAAGCATTCGGGATATGGCATACAGCGCATCGCTGTCCAGCGTGTCCGGCGTGCGGATCACCGCATCCTTAATAATACCGGCATCGGTGACGATGACCACCAGTGCGGCGGCTCCGCTAACAGGCACCAATTGAATATTGCGGATGTGAAGCTCCTGCCCCTTGGGAGGCATCACCAGAGCGGTGTAATGCGTAAGGCTGGAGAGCGCCTGGGCGGCGTGGCCCACCACATCCTCCATCTGCTGCATGCGGCTGGAAAAGTAGGTGCGAACCGTCTCCGGGTCAGAGTCCGGTATCTGGCCGGATTTCAAAAGCTGGTCTACATACAATCGGTAGGCTTTTACGCTTGGGATGCGCCCGGCGGATACGTGGGGCTGGTCCAGGTAGCCCAGTTCCTCCAGGTCGCTCATCTCATTGCGGATGGTGGCGGAGCTTAGGCCCATGTCGTATTTTTTGGAGATCGTGCGGGACCCCACCGGCACTGCGGTCAAAATATAGTCGTCGATGATCGCCTGCAGGATACGGAATTTCCGCTCGTCCATAGCTTCGCCTCCTTCCTTGATGATTATCATCCATTTTGTTAGCACTCGATGCCTGTGAGTGCTAACCTGGTGATAAGATAGCACTCCTCAGTTGGTTTGTCAATACCAGTAAGGGTATTCCAATGAAATTTTAAGAATCGCTTCCTTATAGTTTAGGGATTATACATAAAGATGAAGCTTTTTTAGGTAAGCTGCGAACACATAGTCAATTTAGCGGTGGTTCGCAGGGATGCATGAAGGGGCAGCAAGTTTATCTATATCGGTGCAAAAGGCCACAAGCGAAAAGTGAAAATCAAAAAAATGACTTGTCATTTTCTCGAAGGCGTTGCAATCTTTGGGGAAATCCGCTATGATGATGGAATTGAAAGATGGCCCAATGCGGGCTTTGGAGGGATCAAGTTTGGCATCAGGTCGCCTTGACCATATCCGCAACTTCTGCATCATCGCCCACATCGACCACGGCAAGTCTACCCTGGCTGACCGTCTGTTGGAAAAAACGGGCGTGTTCCAGCAGCGGGAGATGGTGGAACAGATTCTGGACAGCATGGAGCTGGAGCGGGAGCGGGGCATCACCATCAAAAGCAAGGCTGTGCGCATGAGCTATACCGCCAAGGATGGCGAAACGTACACGCTGCATCTGATCGACACCCCTGGCCATGTGGACTTTTCCTATGAGGTGAGCCGTGCTTTGGCCGCCTGTGAAGGCGCCCTCCTGGTGGTGGACGCCACCCAGGGCATTGAGGCGCAGACGCTGGCCAATGTGTATATGGCCCTGGAGCACAACCTGGAGACGGTGCCTGTCATCAACAAGATCGACCTGCCCAGCGCGAGGCCAGAGGAAGTCCGCAAGGAAATTGAGGAAGTCATCGGCCTGGACGCTTCCTATGCGCCGCTGGTTTCGGCCAAGATGGGCATTGGCATCGATGAGGTGCTGGAAGCCGTCATCAAGTATGTTCCGCCGCCCACCGGCGATGAGGACGCGCCGCTTCAGGCGTTGATTTTTGACGCCTTTTATGACAATTACAAGGGCGCCATCTGCTTTGTGCGCGTGATGCAGGGGCGCTTGAAGGCCGGCATGCGCATGCGGCTGATGGCCGGACGTGGCGAATTCGACATAGTGGAGGTGGGTACCTTCCGCCCCGGCTATGCCCCCTGCGACGAGCTGCTGCCGGGAGACGTGGGCTATGTTTCCGCTTCCATTAAAGATGTGCGGGATACGCGCGTGGGCGATACGATCACCGATGCTTCAAGGCCCGCCGAAACGGCGCTGCCCGGTTACCGGCAGGTGACGCCCATGGTGTTCTGCGGTATCTATCCCGCCGACGGCGCGGATTATCCGGACCTGAAGGACGCCCTGGAAAAGCTGCGCATGAACGACGCCTCCCTCTCCTTTGAGCCGGAGACCTCTGTGGCGCTGGGCTATGGCTTCCGCTGCGGGTTCCTGGGGCTTCTGCACATGGAGATCATACAAGAGCGGCTGGAGCGGGAGTTTGACCTGAACCTGGTGACCACCGCTCCCAGCGTCATCTACCATGTGACCAAGACCAACGGCGATACAATTTCCATCGATAACCCCACCAACCTGCCCCCCGCGGGGGAGATTGCCAAGATGGAGGAGCCTTTTGTCCATGCCACCATCTATACGCCCCAGGACGCGGTGGGCATGATCATGGACCTGTGCCAGGAAAAGCGAGGCACCTTCCTGGATATGCAGTACGAGGGCAGCCGCGTCAAGCTCAACTATAACATTCCCCTCAACGAAATCATTTACGATTTCTTTGACCAGATCAAAAGCCGCTCCCGCGGTTATGCATCCTTCGACTATGAGCTCAAAGGATACCAGGAAAGCGACCTGGTTAAGCTGGATATGCTCCTAAATGGAGATATATGCGACGCCTTCTCGCTGATCGTGCACCGGGATAAGGCGTATAACAGGGGCCGGATCATCGCTGAAAAATTGAAGGATGTCATTCCCCGGCAGATGTTTGAAATTCCCATCCAGGCTGCTATCGGCGGCAAGGTCATCGCCCGCGAAACCGTGAAGGCCATGCGCAAGGATGTGCTGGCCAAGTGCTATGGCGGCGATATCACCCGCAAAAAGAAGCTGCTGGAAAAGCAAAAGGAAGGCAAAAAGCGCATGCGCCAGTTCGGCACAGTGGAGTTGCCGAGTGAAGCCTTCTTGGCCGTGCTGAAGATGGACTGACGGGGGAGACGGGGAAATAACGAGAGAAATAATGCGGGGAAACCTCCTTTTGAGAAAGGAGGTTTCCCCGAACCCTTTCCAGGAAAACTTTTGTTATCTTAAACATGATGTTTTGGGTTAATTCTTGTGATATGACTCATATCATTCTTGTCAATACACTTGTTCATTTGTACAATTTATTATTCAGAAACTTCATCATAACAAGAAATCATATTGACATATTCCATCATATAAGGATAAAATTTCAATAATAGGCGTCCAAAGGATAGAGATTACTTAGCATATGACAGGTTTAATGGGTGAGGTAGATAAATGTTAAATGTACCCAAAAGTTATCTTGTGACAATGATTCTCAGATCAGAGAATAGCAGTCAAATTTCTTCATATTTTCATATAAAAGATGGGTCTGATATAGAAAAGCGATTGTTGACATTTACAAAGCCTAAACTCATCGAGTATATTCGCTTTGTAGATGGTGAACTACAACATTCTGTAGAGGAGTGCTCTCAGCTATTTCCGATAAAAAGCGCACCAACACTGTATGTCATTAATATACTCAACGATTATGAATATTCAATTTTTCAAAGTATATCAAATACACTTTCTAATGCTAGTAGGAGTAATGCTCTTGTTTTTGGTGACAATAGTTCAATTAGATCTGTTTATACAAAAGGCCCATGCCAAATCATTAGATATGATCCAGTAGTTTATGAATTAAGTCTGTGCTATGAAAAATGTATTGAAATAACAGAATGTGATCCTGAGCTTGATGATTATGGAGAAACTAAACGAGTTTATAGTCTCGAGAATGCTTTAATATGGTTACCTAATGCCAATCACAAGTTTGGCATTGTTGCATGTGGCGATTTTGCCGCTGTGAAACCTATTATGAGATATCTACATGCCTATTACAGCATCAATACAATACTTCCCGATTTAACTCCTGATATGCTTGCAAGCATATCGTTAGGTGGTAAAATTCAAAACGCTATATTTGATAATCCAAACAACTATATTTCTGCTGAATTGGATATTCGAACAGTTACAATTTATGACGAGAACTTGGCTAATAGCAGAGTATTCTCAGAAATATCCTCACATATCGGAAGCGAACAAAGATCAGGTTTCTACACAAATCATCCTGCTTTACTGCGCGCAGGATTAGGTATAGCAAGAAGGTATGGTAGGATTTGGACACCAGCAAGATTAAACAGTAATGAATTGATACATGCTGCTCTTACAGTAATTAACAAACTTGATGATCAATTAACAATAGTAGCAAATGAGGATCTTTCGATGTTTTTAGACTATTATAGCAATACTGATGTCACCATAGGTGGAAAAAAGATCACAGGCGAAGCCAGACATTTGTTTGATCAGCTAATTTTCTATATAATAACTGCATATAAGAATTCAAACAAAAGAACACAAGTCAATCGTGAGTTTTTGTTAAATATAATTAAGTATAAAACTTCACTGAAAATGGACAACGTACTTACATACGAATGTAATAATTGCGGCACAATAAAGCCTAAGTGTCCAAGTTGCGGATCACATGTCCAATTGAAATATGAGAACAGTAGTATTGTTATGACATGCGCTAATGTCATATGCAACGCTATAATTGATCACAATGCCTTATTATGTAATTGTGGAGACGTAACCTCCATTATTGACCCTCTTTCACACTCACTTTATTATCCTAGTGATGAACTTTTATTAGCAGTAGAACTTTATGTTAAACAATTACATCCATCAATTGATGCACCTAATGTTTTTTTGATTTATTCAGATACATTGTACACTTTTGCTGTTTACAAAGTAATAATGGCCAACAAATAATGCTTTCAGACTTGGATTTATGGAGGACTAGAGCTCATTATCATATGATAAGTGAGGAAGTTGATATTTCATTAAATGATGTTAAAATGAAAGAGAAATGCAAAGTTAATAATGGACATCCTCTACAAACTGATTGCATATCCTGTTTGCAAAGAATACCATCAATTGAAAAATACAAAACCGACAATATCTGTTTGCTCCGGTTATTTGGGATACCAATACATATTGGTTTTGATGGGATACACCATGGATACGAAATTGCTGACATCTATTATGATGATTCGATTAATGGTACCCCTCTAAAAATTGGGATACATGTTAAGAGTAAAACGCAAGATAGTTATACCAATGGTTTGGGTAGATCATGTAGAAAAATCAAAGAGCTTTATGCGCAGGTTTTCTATTCAGTTTTCCAACATATCATTGGACAACATCATTTTGATGTGATCGGTATAGCCATTCCAAACAACATCTCAAATGATGTCATCTGTTCTATGAGGGATTTGCTTAAGCGAATTGGTATCTCTTTCATTGTTATCGATAAGACAGAGTGGCTGAAAATATCTGATTTAGCTCGTGATGCTATATTATTTGAATCCGAAACAGTTGAAAACCAAAGCTAGTGGACAAGCAATGGTTGAAGTTACAAAATCAGATGACAATGAAGCCAAAAAGCGTATGTATATGAATATTTTCACCCGAAGGGTGCAACTAATTTTAGGGCGTTTGTGGGGGTCTGGGGGGAACCACCTAACCCCCCGATTCCGACGGCTCAATCGTCGCATCGCTGCGCTACCGCTTGCGATGCTTGTTTCGCTCATTTCCTTCGCCCGCCTTATTGCCGCCACAGGCGGCAGTCGGGCTTCGGAACCTTTCTGGTTATCTTTCGGGACGAAAGAGAACATCCTCCTGTCACAGGCCAGTTGCTAGCAACTGGCCGAGGCAACGCCTATTAGCAGCCGTCGTAATACCACCTCATCCGGCGCTCCGCGCCACCTGTTCCATCTGGCTCAATCGGCGCATTACTCTCTATCGCTCGTACTGCTTGTTTCGCCAGCCTCCTCCGCCTCGCTTTATCCGCCACAGGCGGCGCTTCGGTTTCGGAGCCCTCAAAGGGGAAGGCTTAAGATTCGCTTCATTCATACACTTTCGATTCTTGGTATAATACTCGCATCAAAGGTATCTGTTTTAAACAGGAAATATATCAAAAACCATTGACAAACTCATTAAAATCCGTATACTAATCAAGGTGTCAAGGACAAATGCTTTACACCACAATCGGCGGAGGTGCTTTCTATGGAAGACGGAAACGCCGACATCCAAAAGAAGATCGAAACCGGCTGGCTGCTGGACTTTTATGGGCCGCTTTTAACCGAGCGTCAGCAGGAGCTTCTTCGCCTAAGCTGCGAAGAAGATATGTCACTGGCCGAAATTGCCCAGCAGGAAGGTGTCAGCCGCCAGGGCGTGCACGACATACTGCACAGGGCGACCCAGCAGCTGTATCAATTGGAAGAGAAGCTGGGCATGCTGCAAAGGTTCCGGCGGATGCAGGACGGCCTTGATGGTTTGCTAGCGTTCTTGAATGGGGTACATGGAACCGCAAGCCAGGAGCAGGTGGCAGCCGTTAGGCAGAAAATTGCCGAACTGCTTAAGGCGGATGAGGAATAGAGCACTTGACTTTTCATCAAGGGGTCCAAGGCTCGTTGATGTGGATGGATTATCCAAATAGTAAAGCTTCCCCCCAAGGGATGAAAACGACTGCCTTTTACCTCCTTCCGCCGCCCTGCGGGCGGCACCTCCCTCCAAGAGGGAGGCATTCCAAAAGGCTCCCTCCTGGAGGAGGCTGGAGGAGGTCTGAAAGTAAGGCATACTCAGTTGTTTTCAGAGTAGGGTGTTTGACTACGAATCAAAAGGTCGAGGGTTCGCGTATATAGACGGACGAGGAGGAAGAAAATGGCCTTTGAGGGCTTGTCGGAAAAACTGCAAAGCGCATTCAAAAAGCTCACCGGCCGGGGCAAGCTCAACGAGCAGATGGTGAAGGATGCCATGCGGGAAGTGCGTATGGCACTGCTGGAGGCTGACGTCAACTATGCCGTGGCCAAAGACTTCATCCAGAAGATCACCGCCCGGTGCGTAGGCGTGGAAATATTGGAAAGCTTGACTCCAGGCCAGCAGGTATTGAAGATCGTTCAGGAAGAGCTGACCACTTTGATGGGCGGTACAAATGCAAGGCTCACCTGGTCTTCCAGCGTGCCGACCATTTACATGCTCTGCGGTTTGCAGGGCGCCGGCAAAACCACCATGGCCGCCAAGCTGGCCGGTTACCTCACCAAGCAGGGCAAGAAGCCCATGCTGGCCGCATGCGACATCTACCGCCCCGCCGCCATCAAGCAATTGCAGGTGGTGGGCCAGCAGGTAAAGGTGCCTGTCTATGAAAAGGGCACGCAAGACCCGGTGCAAACTGCCAAGGAAGCGGTGGAGCAGGCCAGGTATTATGGCCGCGATGTGCTGATCATCGACACCGCGGGCCGGCTGCACATTGATGAAGAGCTTATGGAGGAACTGGCCAAGATCCGCGCCGCGGTAAAGCCTCAGGAAATCCTGCTGGTGGTGGACGCCATGACCGGGCAGGACGCGGTGAACGTGGCCAAGTCCTTCAACGAAAAGCTGGAGCTGGGTGGCGTGATACTTACTAAGCTGGACGGCGACACCCGCGGCGGCGCGGCGCTGTCTGTGCGTGCTGTAACCGGCAAGCCCATCAAATTCGCCGGCATCGGCGAAAAGCTGCAGGACATCGAGCCCTTCCATCCCGAGCGTATGGCCTCCCGTATCCTTGGCATGGGCGACGTGATGACGCTGATCGAAAAAGCCCAGGAAGCCTTTGATGAGAAGGAAGCTGACAAGCTGGCCCGCAAGACCAAGGTGACCGATCTCACCCTGGAAGACTTTTTAGAAAACATGCAGCAGATGAAAAAAATGGGCCCGCTGCAAAACGTGCTGGGCATGCTGCCAGGCGTAGGCGCGAAGCTCAAGGATGTGGAGATCGACGACAACGCGCTGAAAAAGCCGGAAGCAATCATCCGCAGCATGACGCCCAGGGAGAGGCGCAATCCTGATATCTTAAACGCCAGCCGCCGCAAGCGTATCGCCGCCGGCAGCGGCACTACCGTTCAGGACGTGAATGCGTTGATACGCCAGTTCGATCAGGCCAGGCAGATGATGAAGCAGGTCATGAACATGAAAAAGGGCGGCGGCAAGGGCCGCATGCGCTTACCCTTTTAGGTTAGCTCCGGTTAAACTCTCAAAAGGTTTTCGCTTATCCCCATAGTGGGAGGTATATGCAAGGAAGCAGTCTGTCAATAGCCTTCCCCTTGAGGGGAAGGTGGCGCGCAGCGCCGGATGAGGTGTACGGCAAATATTGCTGAGTCTTTCCACCTCATCAGTCGACTTCGTCGACAGCTTCCCCTCAAGGGGGAAGCCAGGGGAGTGCCTTCCCCTTGAGGGGAAGGTGGCGCGCTGCGCCAGATGAGGTGTCGGCAAAAGCCAAGCCCGCTGCCCCCCCCACCCCGTTGGTCATCATACTTTTATGATTTCCATATACAAGACACCCAATAAGCAAGGAGGAACCCCCATGTCTGTGAAAATCCGCCTCAGAAGGATGGGCATGAAGAAAAAGCCCTTCTACCGCATCGTCGTCGCCGACATCCACAGCCCCCGCAACGGCCGCTTCATTGAGGAGATCGGCTACTATGATCCCATGAAGACCCCTGCCGAAATTAAGATCGACAACGAACGGGCCAAATATTGGCTGGGGAACGGCGCACAGCCCACCGATACCACTCGCGTTCTGCTCAAGAAGAGCGGCGCCATCGAAGGCTGAGCACTGTTCCGGAAAGGAACGCCATGCGAGAGTTAGTGCTATTTGTCGCCAAGTCCCTGGTGGAAAACCCGGATGCCGTCGTGGTCAATGAGACCGAAGGCCCCGAGGCCATCATCCTGGAGCTGAACGTGGCTCCCGAGGATATGGGTAAGGTCATCGGCAAGCAGGGCCGCATCGCCAAGGCCATCCGTGCGGTGGTCAAGGCTGCCACGGCAAAAAACAACAAGCCTGTGTTTGTGGAGATCCAATAGGTTCCTGGGGCGGTCCCGTTTGCGGGGGCGGTTTGCCGTGCCGTTTATATGGCGCGGCCCGCCTGAAAATGGGGCGGCCCTTTGCTTTTGGGAGGATATGTTCGGATGTTGAATGATTATCTGCTTATAGGAGAAATTACAAAGCCCCAGGGTATTATGGGGGAAGTGAAGGTGCAGCCCCATACCGATGATCCCAGCCGCTTTATAAAGCTATCCAAGGTCTATATGGAAAGCGGGGCAGGGTATGAGGAAAGGCCTGTTGCCGGCGCCAGGGTCGGCGGCGGGGATGTGTTTTTAACGTTTCCCGGTGTTACCGACAGGGACAAGGCCGAAGCGCTGCGGGGCAAAAAGCTGTATGTAGACAGGGCCCACGCTGTGACGCTATCCGAGGATGAAAACTTCATCTGCGATATGATCGGCTGCGAAGCGGTGGACACAAACGGCAACGTGATCGGCAAGCTTGCGGATGTCCTGCAGCCCGGTCCTACGGATGTGTATGTATTTGATACGCCGAGGGGCCGCATGATGATGCCGGCACTGAAAGCCGCCATCCCCACGGTGGATGTGAAGGCACGAAAGATCATTCTGGACGCGGACAAGCTTTCAGAGGTGGCCTTCTTTGAAGATTAGCATACTCACCATCTTCCCGCAGATGTTTGAAAGCGTTCTGAATGCCAGCATCCTGGGCCGAGCCCGGGAGGCTGGGCTAATAGACATACAATGCGTGGACATCCGCCCCTTCTCCGGCAAGAAGCATCAAAATACCGACGACTATCCCTTTGGCGGCGGGGCCGGCATGGTAATGATGGCCCAGCCCATTGCAGATGCCATGGCGGAAGTGACGAAGGCCCCCTTTTCCGGCAAGCGCATTTATTTGGGACCCAGGGGAAAGACGTTCACCCAGGCAAAGGCAAGGGAACTTTCGCAAGAAAACGAACTGGTGCTGTTGTGCGGCCATTATGAGGGCGTCGACCAGCGGGTGCTGGATGATTGCATCGATGAGGAAGTTTCCATCGGCGACTATATTTTAACCGGCGGCGAGCTGGCGGCCATGGTGCTGGTGGATTGCGTGGCGCGTTTGATCCCCGGTGTTCTGGGCAGCGATGAAAGCCCTGCGGAGGAATCCTTTTCCGATGGGCTATTGGAATACCCGCAATACACCAGGCCCAGGGTATGGGAAGACCGGGAGGTGCCAGAAGTGCTGCTGAACGGCGATCACGCCAAAATAAAGGCATGGCGCAGGCAGCAATCCCTGCTGGCTACAAAAAAATTCCGCCCGGATCTTTTGGAAAAGGCGGAATTAACCACAGCGGACAGAAAGTTTTTACAGGAGCAGACGTAAGTAGGGAGGGATAACCGTGTTTTTTCGCAAGCTGCTGGTGGTGGTCTTGCCGCTTCTGATTTGTTTGCTGCTTGCCGTATTGTTTCCTTTCCTCAGCAATACGTTTCCGGAGCTTGGCTTTTTTGAGTTTGTGTTAAAGGGGCTGCTGCTTGGGACCGCCTTGGCACTTTTGATCCCGCTGATGGGCGGGAGAAAGCGGGAGGCCTTTGCCAGGCTCTACTGGGTTCCCACGATCCTGCTCTTCTTGCTTGTTCTTTATCAGTACCTTCATCAAGCGGGAGTTGTCCGCAGTGATGCCCTATCATTCTTAAGCGCCATCAGTGGGCAGGTGCTGATGGTGGAGAACGCCTTTTTGGGATTTTTGCTTACGCTGTCCATACGCGCGTCCCGCTAAGTCTTTATAGGCTTCTGTATCTTTTCAAGGCGAAGATATTCAGCATGGATAATATCCCAATGATGATCAGCAGCATTCCCATATATCCTGCCGTTTCTTTGATGCCCATGCCCATGACCATTACGTTTTTCAGCCCCGCGCAGCCGTAATAGACGGGCATCAGGTAGGCCAGATTGCCTAAACCGTAGGGCAGGGTATCAATGGACAGGAGCCCCGAAAAAAAGATCTGCGGGATGACGACAATCGGGATAAACTGCATTACCTGAAATTCGTTGTTTGCAAAGATGGAGACCAACGCTCCGGCCGAGACAGCCGAAAAGGAAAGCAGGCTCATCAGCAGGATCGCCAGCAGAACAGAACCCGCAAACGTGATGCCCAGAACATATTTGATAAACAGCGTGATCACAATTCCCTGCGCTGCGGCAAACAGGCCAAAGCCCACGGTATACCCGCCTACCACCTGCCAACGGTGCACCGGTGTGGTCATCAGCCTCTCCAGCGTACCGCTTTCCCTTTCCCTTACAAAGGTGATGCCGGAGATAATGAATACGAAGAAGAAGGATAACACGCCCAGCAATACATAGCCCAGGCTGTTAAATGGGGTACTGTCGGCGCCACCGAACACAAAAGAGATCGTAAGCTTATAAAGCGGCAGAAGGGAAGTCATCGCTTCTTTCAAGGCCGCTGTTATTTTTGCCGTTTTTACGCTGTCCGCTTCCAGCATTCGAAGCATCATCGTGGCGCCTTCCATGGAAAGCACCGCATCTGCTGCCTTGTTTTTCAAAAGCGCTTCCGGGTCGTCATCTGGGGCAAGGGAAAGAATGCGCACATCCTGCTTTTCTAGCGCCGCCGTCAGTGCCTTGGGAAAGCTTTCCGCAACGCTGATTGCAGGCTTAAAATCGTTTTTACCCAGCAGAAAATACATCAAACACATGATAATGACCGGCGCCACAAGAATCAATGCCAGGGTACGCTTGTCATTGCCCATTTGCTTTATGATCCGAAGAATAATGCCTTTCAAATCAAGCATCTCCCTTCCTATGCTAATGAAAAATATTAATGGGTCCAAAGCGGCGAGGGATTTTCGCTGCGGGGCAAGGAGCCGGAGCGAGGCGTAGCAGCGCTACGTTGAGCGGAGAGCGACGCAGCCCCGCGCGAAAAGCACCGCCGAGACGACACATTAATGTTTGGAATTAGCATTAACCATGAAAAACAAGTCTTCCAGGCTTCCGCTTTCTGTTTTGTCCATCAGGCTGCGGGTGCTGTCGTTTTCAATGATCCGGCCGCCATATATGAGCGCGGCGCGCTGGCAGCGGGCTGCTTCATCCATCACATGGGTGGATACTACAATGGTCTTTCCGCTTTGCCGGAACGCCTCAAACCTGTCCCATACGGTTTTGCGAAGAATCGGATCAATGCCTACGGTTGGCTCATCCAGAAGGAGTATATCAGGATCATGCAAAAGCGCGATGGCCAGGGACAATCGCTTTTTCATGCCGCCGGAGTAATGCGAAACCAGCTTGTGCCGGTCGGGGTACAGGTCCAGAAGCTTTAATACCTCCTCCGCCCGGCTTTTCAATGTACGGCTGTCCATCCTGAACATGCGGGCGAAAAACAGCAAATTATCCAGACCTGAAATATCTGTATATACCGCATCGTTCTGCGGCATAAAGCCAATGGCCTGTTGAGCGCTCCTGTCCGGAATCTTTTTTCCGGCCACATGTATCTCACCGCTGTCCGGGCGGATGGCGCCCGTGACCAGGCGGATCAGCGTCGTCTTTCCGGCACCTAATGGCCCGAGAAGGCACAGGATTTCGCCTTGATAAGCTGAAAGGGTAATATTGTCAAGAACGGTCTTTCCATCAAAAGACTTTGTTACTCCGCTTAATTGAATGCTTTCAGTCAAAAAAATCCCTCCAACCATACGCTGGTTACATCATAATGAGATTGAGGCTGCACGCCAATGCTGTTTTCCGATCCTATTCCCTGGCTTTCAGGCTTTCGGCCATATTAATGCGCTGCACCTTCCGCCTGTTCAGGAAAAGTGTCAAATAGTACACCATGAGCACCAGCGCAAGGGAGTAAAGCCCATGCTGCCAGGAAAGGTTTACGGCAAAGTCAAAGAACATATTGGAAGTCAGCATCCCAAAAAAGGAGCGCACCAGGCTTAGCGTCAGCGGTATGGACAGAAAAAAACCGATGAAGGCCAGGAAGGAGGTGGAATGGAGCAGAAGGCGTGATACCTCTTTATCCTGATATCCCATCACCTTCATCAGCGAGATGTTCTTTCGGTTTTCCTCAATGAGCATGGAGGTTACGATATACACCACAATCAGGCTGATGAGGGAGGAAAACGCTGCCAGGATATAAAGATATGCACGGAATGCGGCCACGGAGGCCTGCGCTCCAGACTGGCTGTCATCCGCCGTCAGCACATCTTCCACAATGCTTTGATCCATTTGAAGCGGTTCTAACGAATAGACTCCTATATGCGTATTCTCATTCAGGTTCAGCATCCCGTTGAGCTTTCCCATGGGCATGAAAACATAGTCGCTGTACCGGATATCGCATATCTCGTCTATGGTCAGGGTGACTTGGGCAAGAGTCGCGTTGCTCACCACGGTTACGGTATCGCCCTCTTTCCAGCCCATGCGGCGGGCCACGCTCCTGGTGGCGACGGTTTTGCCGGGATCGATTACTTGTCCGCCGCTATCCTTCATGCGAATGTACTTAGGGCTTTCCGCCGTTCCATGGATGGTGAAATTGATGCGGCTGCCGGCCTTGTCGTAATAGTAGGAAGCCATCATATAAGGTTCACCGGATGTTACGTTTTCTGTTTTTAGAGTGTTGTACACATACTGGTACCTGAAGCCGAACAGAGTATTGAAATTGCACTCAAACATAAAATCCAGCGCGCCATAGAACAAAAACCCGGTCATCATGAACAGGGATGCTGCAGCGATGCCTATAAGCATCAAGAGGCTGCGGGGCAGGTTGCGTAAATTCTCCTTCAGCCGGAAGCGGGTCTTGAATGACCCCTTCTTGTAGGGCACGAGCCGCAGGAGAAGCCCTTGCCGTTTAGATGCGGTATCGCCTTTGAGCAAATGCACCGTGTCTATGTGCAGGGCATGCAGAACGGAAAAGGCCACCGCAAGGCAGTTGAGCAAGATGGGAACACAAAGGATCAACGCTATATCCCATGGATTGACGGTGAAAAGAGTACGGGGAATGTTGTATTCCGTGGAAGTCACCAGGGTAAACGGCTTGATCAGAAAAAATCCCAGCGCAACGCCGAGCACTGACCCTAACAGGGAAAGCGCTGCCGGAAGGCGCAAGTAATGGAGCAGGATATCCCGCTTTCTATACCCCAGCGCCGTCAGGGTGCCGATATACGGATATTCCTTTTTCAGCATCCGGGATTGCACAACAGCCAGTATCACCGTGCTCACCAGCAGCAAGAACAGGGGAGCCACAACACTCATGACGACTATGGCCCCTATTTCCCCGTCAAAGTTTGTAATGCGGGTGTTGGTGCTTCTTGGCACCCAGTCCGTAATGAAGTTTGTCAGCGAAAGCATGGTGCGGAACGCTTTTTCATTATCATTTGAAAACCGCACCGCATAGTCTGTTTTTATATCCTGCGCAGGCAGTGCTGAAAACGCGTCCCGGCTCATCAGCACTAGCCCGAATTTTGATCCGTCCGCCATAAAGTCTGTATCCCGCCGCGTTACCGTGAGGTAATTGGGCGCGGTGAAAATGCCGCGGATGGTATATACCTTTCCAAACAGCGTGATCGTATCCCCGAAGGCCAGCCCCTGGGCATTGAAAAAGTACCGGTCTACCAGTATATCTGCGCTGTTTGTTATGTCTTCCCCCTCATACAGCAAAGGAAGATTCATTTTCTGCGCCTTGGGGAAAACCCTTAGAGCCGCGCCTTGATAGCCTTCATCGATTTCGATGGACGGGAACTTTTCCATCGACAGGGAAAAGAGGTTCTCGTATAAAGACAACATTTTATCGCTCATGGGTACAGATAGGGAAAAGCAGGCGTCTTCCAGTTTGCTGTTTTCCCGGTTATCCAATACGCCTTGCCTTATGCTGGCCATGGGTGTTTTAAAGCCAAGGTAGCAGGCGGTGGAGAGCAGCACCAGAAGCAGAATGCCTATATAAGAAGACTTGTGGGCAAGGAACATTCTTGTGATCCGCTTGTTCAAACTCATATGCGTCACCTACCATACAATCTGGTCAACGGGCAGGATTTCCGGGTTGACCTCATTGAGTGCGACCTTGCCGTCCTTTAGCTTAATGGAACGGTGGGTTACGGCCGCGATGGCAGTGTTGTGGGTGATGATTAAAATGGTGGTGCCGTATGCGTGGTGCACTTCATTCATGAGCTTCAGTATGTCCAGCGATGTTTTGGAATCCAAGGCGCCGGTGGGCTCGTCGCACAAAAGGATCTTCGGATTTTTCACAATGGCACGGGCAATAGCCACCCGCTGCTGCTGCCCGCCGGAAAGCTCCACTGGGTACTTTTTACCTTGTCCGGAAAGGCCAAGCGTGTTAAGGAGCATGTCGATATTCAAGGGATTTTTACATATGTCGGCAACTACCTCCACGTTCTCGTATACGTTGAGGTCGGGGATCAGGTTATAAAACTGAAATACAAAGCCGATTGATTCCCGCCTGTAGGCGGTGAGCTTCGCTTTGTTAAGCTTTGTAATATCCGTGTCGCCTACAAATATGCTGCCTGTGTCCGGCCTGTCGATGCCGCCTATCATGTTCATGAGGGTGGATTTTCCGCTACCCGAAGGCCCGAGAATGGTAACTGTCTCCCCCTGCTCAATGGAGAGGGTGATGCCGTCTACCGCCTTGAGCGTCTCCGCACCGGATGGATAGGCTTTGGATAGGCTTTCCACCTGAATGTATGCCCGGTTCATGATGTGTTCCTCCTGATTCTTTTTTGAGTTCCCTAGTCACCTTGGGAGCCCTATTGCAAGATCTCAGGCACTTCATTCAACCGTATGTTTCGCCATGGATATAAAAAACACACCTGCGAAACAATCACTGTCCCGCAGATGTGAAACACATCTACTGCCGTATGACGGCCCAGCCCCACAGACCGTTGCCGGCCCATCGCCTGCTCAGTTTGTACTGTTGAACTCGCATTCCGGTTAGAGAATGTAATGCAGTGCAAAGAGATATTTTTAGTATATGGCAAAAGAAGGAATATGTCAATGGGGATAAATGGCCTTTTTGTCTACCTTTCTTGACAGCAAATGCCTGTCTCCCTTATAATGTAGCGAATTGCAGGATATTGCCTGAATATGGGCCGCGCAGATGGTGCTGTGGCCTGAAGGATAAAGGAGCGAAGACCGTTATGAAGCCGCTTTCGTCCAATGAATTAAGGTCGCTGTTTTTGAAATTTTTTCAGTCCAAGGGGCATGCCGTGATCCCCAGCGCTTCCATTATTCCGGAAAATGACCCTACGGTGCTTTTCACCACCGCGGGCATGCATCCGCTGGTTCCGTATCTGATGGGCGCCAAGCACCCCGCCGGGACCAGGCTTACAGACGTGCAAAAGTGCGTGCGCACCGGGGATATAGATGACGTTGGCGATGCTTCGCACCTGACCT
>JAEZHM010000111.1 GCA_023416585.1 Bacillota bacterium | reverse complement strand
ACCATTGAGCTGCCTATCCGCGCCAACTTCCGTGAGGGCCTCACGGTGCTGGAATTCTTCCTCTCCAGCCACGGCAGCCGCAAGTCTCTGGCCGATACGGCACTTCGTACCGCCGACTCCGGTTATTTGACCCGCCGTCTGGTGGACGTCAGCCAGGAAGTAATCGTAAAGGAACTGGATTGCTTTGAGGCCAGAGGCGAAAAGGTGCGCGGCATCACAGTACAGGAAATCATGAGCGGCCGCCAGTCCATTGAAAGCCTGGAGGACCGTCTTCGCGGCCGCGTGGCAGCCGATGACATCATCAATCCCGTTACCGGCGAAGTGATGGTGCGGCTCAACGAGGTTATCGACCACATCAAGGCCAAGGAAATCGTCAAGGCCGGCGTGTTGAAAGCGTCTGTCCGCAGCGTGCTTACATGCCGTAACGAGACCGGCGTTTGCGCCCGCTGCTACGGCACCAACCTGGCCACAGGCGGCCCCGTGGATGTAGGTGAAGCCGTTGGCATCATCGCCGCCCAGGCCATCGGCGAACCCGGCACGCAGCTCACCATGCGTACCTTCCATACCGGCGGTATCGCTTCCGGCGAAGACATCACCCAAGGTCTTCCCCGCGTGGAAGAGCTGTTTGAAGCGAGAAAGCCCAAGCGCGACGCCATCCTGAGCGAGATCAGCGGCCGCGTGTCCATAGCAGAGACAAAGAAAAAGCGCGAACTGATTGTCACCAGCGAAGAAGATACGCATGAGTCCAAGGCCTATCAAATCACCTATGGTTCCCGCCTGAAAGTGGTGGACGGACAGATGGTGGAAGCCGGCGACGAACTGATCGAAGGCTCCATCAACCCCCATGACCTGTTGCGCATCTTAGGCGTGAAAGCCGTGCAGGAATACCTGCTCAAGGAAGTTTTGAGCGTGTACCGCCTCCAGGGCGTGGCCGTGGCCGACAAGCATATTGAGATCATCGTACGGCAGATGCTGCGCAAGGTCCGCGTGGAGGATAGCAGCGATACGTCATTGCTCCCTGGCGCTCTTGTGGACATCTTCCGTTTCGAAGAAGCAAACCGTCAAACAATCATGGCCGGCGGCCGGCCCGCGGTTGCCAAGCGTATCCTGCTGGGCATCACCAAGGCCTCCCTGGCTACGGAAAGCTTCCTGTCCGCAGCATCCTTCCAGGAAACGACCCGTGTGCTCACCGAAGCCGCCATCAAGGGCAAGGTGGACCCGCTGGTAGGCCTGAAGGAAAACGTGATCATCGGCAAGCTGATCCCCGCCGGCACAGGCATGAAGCGCTACAAGAACATCGATATCAAGGAAGCCTATTAAGCATAAAAAAGCCATTCAGGGGAGGTTTCTTGCAAGAAGCCTCCCCTGCCGTGTATTATTTGGAATAATGATTGAAAGGCGTGTGCGCATGAAACCCGAACGCATGACAACAGAAGCGGCAGCCCGCGATATTTTGAAATCCTGCAATCTGGGCACCCTGAGCATGATCACCCCGGAAGGACTCCCCTACGGTGTGCCCATCAATTACTACTACGATGAGGCAGCCAATGCCCTGTACCTCCACTGCGCTCTCAAAGGCAAGAAAATCGAATGCCTCCAAAGTCACCCCGAAGTCAGCTTTTCCGTATACAAAAACCCGGTTATCATAGAAGAACGGTTTACTACCCATTACGACAGTGCTATCGTCACCGGCCGTGCCCAAATGCTTGCCGAACCGGAAGAAAGGCGCGGCGCGCTTACAGCCCTGTCCATGGCGCTTGCTCCAAATGGCGCTCACCGCCTTGCAGAAGTCGTCGACAAGTACTGGAATGCAGTGTCCATGATCAAAATCCCCATTGAAAAAATAGAAGGCAAACGCAATCGGGACGAGTAAACTCGGCATCTTTTTATACTTATAGACTGCTTATCCAGCCTATGGACAAATCACAATATATTCCTTTCATATATGCGAACCATGCAGCTTGGCTGGCGATTGATAATCGCCCCTACTGTAGCAAAGAGAAAATTGGCGTTTCTTCCTGCACATTTACGCCTCGGTAGTGAGGTCAGCAAACAAATGACGGTGCAGGGGCGATTATCAATCGCCCGCCTGCCGCGTCAAGTCTATTAGGGCGTGTATTCATCATCAATTGCCTAAGGAGTATATCGTGGCATATCAACCGCTAATGAATTCCATCTCCTCCCTGGTGGAACATATGCGCATGCTGACGGGCGTCGCAGTCGCCTATGGAACGAAGGATGATTTTCGCAAAGCATCCGTAGGCAATATTCAAGAGGTTGCATGCGAGGACGGGGCCTTTACGCCCTGCGTACGGCCTGTCCGGGAGGATACTCTTTACGATCTGGCATCGCTGACAAAGCTGTTTACTTTGATCAGCATCATGCAGCTTATAGCGCGCGGTCGCCTTTCCCTATCGGATTCCGTGGGAAAAATTGATCCGCGTTTCTCCCATTTAAAACAGGCGAGCATCCGGGATGTATTGTGTTATGAAGCCGTGCTCAAAACGCCCCAACGCATCGATGAGCAGCCCAGCCGGGAGGCGGCGCTTAAAAAGGTATATGCAACAGAGTTAAGCCCGACAGAGCCTGTGCGGCTCTATTCGGACATGAACGCCCTGGTGCTCAAATATGTCGTGGAAGCAGCGGGAGGCCTGCCTTTTTTTGATTACCTTCTTGATAACATATTGACACCCGCAGGGATGACGGATACCTATGCCACGATCCCGGAGGAGCGAATCAAGGATTGCGCCTGCTACAATTATGAGTACCGCATTCTCAAAGACAAATATGTGCTTAGGACCGATGCCCCTGCCGGCACTCCCCACGATCCCAAGGCCCGGGTCCTGTCGGATGGAGGCAGAGATTTGTGCGGCCATGCGGGGTTGTTCAGCACGCTTCCCGACATGGTCAGGCTCTGCCAGGCCATCCTTTCCCAAAAGCTGATGCCCATGGATATTTTGCAGGAGATCGGCGTCAACCGCACGGGGCATATGGGCGCAGACGGCAGCTACCGCCAGTATCTTGGTTACCTGTGCTTTTCAAAAAGCCCGGCGCAGCGCTTCTCGGAAGTGCCGCAATGGATGAGCGACAGGGCATTCGGGCTGAGCGGGTTCACAGGCAACCATATCGCCATCGATCCGGAAACCGGCGTATTCGACCTTTTCCTGGGTAACCGCTGCCATAACCGGGTTTCTGTCATACAGCCCCCTGACGGCCGTGATATTTCCTGCTATGGCCTCACCCCGGAGGGAGAAGGCGTTGTGGAATGGGCGGATGGGCGGAAGGTGCAGTCCAGCTATTTATACATCCATCAAAAGGATAAAAAGCTGCATGAGCCGATCCGGGAGCATATGCTTGAATTGGGATGGCTTAAGCCTTAACCGTCTAATAAGCCCATGCTGATCAACCTTGCACGAGCAAGCTGCAATTGCAAACAGATTCCCATCATGCAAGCAGTACCCAAGTGAATATAAGTGACAGCTTCATCTCCTTACGACGGTCTGCGGGTGGCACTTCCCTACAGAAGGAGGCTGAAGGAGAGCCAGAAGGAGGCTCTCCAAACGCCTTCCCCTCGAGGGGAAGGTGGCGCCGCAGCGCCGGATGAGGTGTCCGGTATAATTGCATATGCAGCCATTTCCACCTCATCAGTCTCCTTCGTCGACAGCTTCCCCTCAAGGGGAAGCCTTAGCATAGGTTCCTCAATTCCGATTTTCTGGGCATTAAAATAAGAAAATTGTGCGAATGCATCTATCTCTTTTAGCCTATAGCATTACCAGAATTATCTTCTATCTTAAGGACAAGGCCATCAATGGCATTAATATGCACATTAAAGTGGTTATGTCTCCAGGCTCCTGTACGATCTATGGGTTTAAACATAATGTACCAGGAAGAGTTCTCAGGATCTTTCACATTATAAAAGCAAACCGGGTAAAACCTCATCAGCATTTCACCGGTATAATCAAAAAGCTATTCCATGGCAGAGTAGGCTGTATAAATTGCCGCTTCTTTTTAGGAGCTTTCCTGGCCTTCCAGCGGAAATATAGTCACCGCGTAGGCAGTGGATGCTATAGATGTCATGATCAAGACAGCCAGCAAAGCACAAAGCGTAGTTTTTCTTTACATTTGAACTTCTCTCATCCTTTCAATACGTTTTTGCGCATTACCCATTGCCTCCAGGCATGATGAGGTCAAGTACTGCCGCTTCCGTTGGATCTATCAGCACAGAATAACACAGGGGATTGCCCAGCGGATCCAAAGAATCTATATCGTACAGCCATACCACCCAGCAATCCGTGCTCATTTGCCATCTCTTATTTTCGATGAACGCCTTAACGCCATATTGCTCTATGGGCTTGCCGCTGTTGCCAAGGGCATCCTTCACTGTTTTTCGGGCAAGCGCAACCGCGTCTTCCATGGGCAATTCATCGGCGGTGGGCAGGCGGTAGGTTCCCCCATCGTATAAGCGGTTGTATTTGAACAAATCTTCCTTGGACCAAGTGACCATGGGTCCCTTTTCGGCTTTCCAAAAATACAACGACGTCCGTCCATCGGCAGGTTCAGGAGACAATATTTCATTATTACCGACGATATAGAACAACACAGTCCCGTCCGGAGAAGAAATGTCAACCGCAAACTGTCCATAAAATAAGCCATCCGCTTCGTAGACAAAGCGAACGTACCATTTGCGTACGTTTTCATCACCAATAATTGTGTAGAAGACACTCTGCAGCGTGTATTTGCTTAGTTCATCCTCAGTTAGCGACGCCCTGTTCTGTACAAAGTCCATAGCGATTCGTTCTGCCTGCAGACGTTTAAGATCGCCTGAACCTGGAACAATATATTTCATTTCTCCGTTGGCCGCCAAACCCAGCGATTCTTTCAATTCGCTATACTCTTTCTGCGATTCCGCCGGCCATTGTTCGAAATAGCCATATAATTGAATTTGTGACTGAAAAAATGCAGTCAACGCATCAGCATTGCCAGCTGCCAATGCGCTCGCCGCAATCCATGCAAGGATCATTATAAGAATCAGGCCGGCAAACAGCTTATTTCTGCTCATTTTTTTTGCTTCCTTGACCTTTCGCATGGCAGCGGCCTTATTATCCCGCGTAAACCTAAGGCTGGAAAGCCGATCCTCCAACAAATTGTGCTTATTCATCAACATGCCACTCCTTTCACTTTATAGAACGAGTTAGAAGGAAATTTAATCCAAATTCCTCCCAATCATTTTCCAAACAATTGCGTTTTCTTTCAGCAACAGAGCGGCACACGGCTAAAGAAAATGCATGCACAATTGCGAAAGCCGGAAACAAAGCAAAGCCGGGCAAGCACTTTGTGCCTGCCCGGCTTTTAGCTTATCATTTCACAAAAGGGCATCAGCCCGCTTTGCTTGTGTCGTACGCCTTGATTCTTGTAAAGATCATCCTGCCCGCACTGGTCTGCAATACCGTTGTCACCACCACGTCGATGGTCTCCCCCACATGGCGGCGGGCATTGTCCACCACGATCATGGTGCCGTCATCCAGGTACCCCACGCCCTGGCCCGGTTCCTTTCCTTCACGGACGATTTGAATCGTCATTTCCTCGCCGGGCAGCACCACGGGCTTCACCGCGTTGGCCAGCTCGTTGATATTGAGCACCTTTACGCCCGTCACCCCGGCCACCTTGTTCAGGTTATAGTCGTTGGTGACCACAATGCCGTTCAGCTGCCTTGCCAGGCGCAAAAGCTTCACATCCACTTCGGCAACATCGTCATAATCTATTTCCTCGATGCGGACGGGAATCTTCAATTCCGACTGGATACGGCCCAGTACATCCAATCCTCTGCGGCCGCGGTTGCGGCGGAGCGCATCGCTGGAATCTGCTATATGCCTAAGCTCCGCCAGCACAAACTGAGGTATGACCAATTCTCCTTCCAGAAATCCCGTCTTGCAGATGTCGAATACCCGCCCGTCGATAATCACCGATGTATCCAATATCTTGGCTGTGCTTGCCGGTACAACGCTCCGCATAAAGCCGAAACGCCGTTCCTTGCCCTGGGCGGGTGCTTCCACCAGCGGCAGCTGCATTTCCTTGCCCCGCTTGCGGCCTATATTCAACCCCGTATAGCCCAAAACCACATACACAATGCCGCTGAATGCCGTGGTCACGATGGAAGCGCCTACAAATTGCAGTATCTGTGTCACGAGCACCGCGATCACAAGGCCGGTGATCAATCCCACGGTGCTGGTCAAAACCTGATGCATGGGCATGTTATCCATCTGTTTTTCAAGAGCATTGCCCAATTCGGAAAACTTTTTGATGATCAAGGGCGACAGTATGAAAAAGATCAATCCGCCAACAAGGGCGCAAGCGCTATACAGCAGCATGAGAAGTTCCAACGGCGCGGTTTGGTTTGGATTGTTCAGCGCGTTAATCCTCAGCCCCAGCATGGCAAGACCAATGCCCACCCCTGCCCCCAGAAGCGTAACCAGCCCCCGGAGGATCTTCTGCACAATTCTTGATTTCATAGCATGCCATCACTCTTTTCCGTTATCAAATAAGGGGGGTCCCCTCTGTATAATAGCTTGTCCGTTTCAACAGAAATTATTCCCATTCATGAATGCAAAAGCACCGCCAGCGCTTGAGCAAGCGTATCCACGCCATATGCCTTCATACCGTCTGGGATGCGTATGCGCTTCACGTTTTCCCTGGGAAGCATCACATTTGAAAATCCCAGCCGCATACACTCCGTCAGACGTCTTTCCGCCTGGGGGATAGCCCGCACTTCTCCGGCCAGGCCCACTTCTCCCATGACGGCGAAATCCTGCGGCAGCGCCTGATTGGCAAGAGAGGAAGCTACAGCCGCGCAAACGGCCAGATCGGCCGCCGGTTCGTTCAGTTCCATGCCGCCCGCCACATTGATATAAACATCCTGATTGTACAGCTTCTGTCCGGCGCGCTTTTCAAGTACCGCCAACAATAGCGCAATGCGGCCCTGATCCATGCCGTTCACAGTGCGTCTTGGCATGCCGTAATACGTTTGGGTCGCCAGTGCCTGAATATCTACCAGCATGGGCCTTGAACCTTCCATACCGCAGAACACGACAGATCCGCTGGCTCCCTTGGCCCGGTGGGACAGCATCAACTCGCTGGCGTTTGCTACCTCCCGCATGCCGTCTTCCATCATCTGAAAGACGCCAAGCTCGTTCACCGATCCAAACCTGTTCTTGACCGCGCGCAACAACCTGTATTCCTGCTGCCTGTCACCCTCAAAGTATAATACCACATCCACCATGTGCTCCAGAACCCGGGGCCCTGCGATTGCGCCTTCCTTGGTCACATGACCCACCAAAAAAATAGCCGCTCCGTTTGTTTTGGCAAGGCGCATATACATGCTTGCGCTTTCCCTGACCTGGCTGACGCTGCCTGGAGCACCGCCTAATTCCGGCCGGTACATGGTCTGTATGGAATCCACCACCGCATAGGCCGGCTGGATGGCAAGGAATTTTTCTTCCACGGCATCCATGGCGTTTTCAGCCAGTATGTACAGGCTGGGCGCTGCAATTCCAAGCCTTGAGGCGCGCAGCTTCAATTGCCTGGCACTTTCCTCGCCGGTGATGTACAGCACCCTTTCACCCGCATTGGCAAGATATGCGCTTACTTGTAAAAGCAGCGTGCTTTTACCTATGCCCGGATCACCGCCCACCAGCATCACGGAACCTTCCACCACGCCGCCGCCCAGCACCCTATTCAGTTCCGCCATGCCGGTCAAGGCACGGTTTTGCGCTTCATCCGGTATGCTGTCAAGAAGCAAGGCCTGGCTGCCTGTTCCCGGCCGCTGCTTGAGCGGCTTTTCCATAACGGCGGGCTTTAATGCCACTTCTTCCATGGTGTTCCATGCGCCGCAGGCAGAACACCTGCCAAGCCATTTTGATGCTTCATGGCCACAGGCAGAACATGCGAACAGCGTTTTTTCCTTTGGCACGAGAAAACCTCCCGGGCAAAGCGCTATGAGGCCCCGCGCGCGGCCACCAAGGCACTTGTTGTCAGTATAACATACGCAGGGAATTCCTGCCATAGCAACAATCGTCGAAGAGTGTCGCAGTGAATCAAAATCATTCGCGTGAAGCAAAGCAGGATAGCATATAGTATACCAAATTTCGATGGAATTTGGTACCCTTGCGCGATTGCAAACGCAAGCTTTACAAGCTATAATATAGGCACGGATGCAATCACACACAATTTGCTAGGCCGGCCAGGCAACTTGGCCGCCGGAATGGAACGGCAGCATGGGTAGGCGAAAAGATATACCAATATTTGTTCCAAGCCGCAGACCTCGCGGGTGCGGCTGTTTATTTATGCTGCTAATTCTGGTTATAGTCGCCATAGCCGGGATTATAGTGATGAGCGACATAGGCAACAGGCAGGTAAAGGTTGTAAAGCAGCCTGTTTCTGTGCTGGGATTGAACCGTGACCTGGAAGGATTTTCCATATTGCATCTTAGCGACCTTCACGCCGCGGAACTGGGAAAAGACCAGTCTATGATCATGAAGGCCCTTGATAGGCTATCATATCATGTAGTTTGCATTACCGGGGATATGGTGGGCGAAACTGGAAATATGCAGCCGTTTTTGCAGCTGCTTTCACTGCTCAAAAAAGACATTCCTGTTTTTTTCATACCGGGGGACTGTGATCCCCCTCCCTTGTATACCTCCGCCCATGACACGCTTTCTGTGCTGGCTCCCTATATCACTGCCGCCCAGGCGGCAGGCGCCATCTATCTGGATGCTCCCTACCCCCTCACTGTTGGCAAAGCGACAGTATGGTTCAGCCCCGAGGGGTTGTTTTCCATGGATGCGGAATCAACCATCTCAAGCTGTCAGGGCCAGTTGGACCGGTTGAATGGTGCCAACGCCAAGGATAATGCGGACGGCGCTGCTGAAATCCGGGCCTTAGAATACCGGCTGGACGCAGCTAAGCGCCTGAAGGATGCGCGGGAACACATGAAGAGCACGGATTACCATATTGCCCTTTCCCATGCTCCCCTTACTTATGATTATGTGCGAAGCGTATGGAACTGGCAGGACGACAAGGGCACTTCCATGCAGAAAGTTACGCTGGCTCTGGCCGGGCATATGAACGGCGGACAGTGGCGAATCCCCGGTGGCGGGCCTATTTATGTGCCCGGCATGGGCTGGTTCCCGGAGGAACGGCTGGTGACGGGGCTTAGCCGCGTTTCCACCATCGCCCAATACATCAGTCCCGGCCTGGGATCTTCCTGCCACTATCCTCTTGAGCCGGGCCGGCTGTTCAATCCCCCATCCATTGCAGTGCTTACCTTGACAGGCAAACCCCAATAATCCATCATCTTCCTCCATTATTTGTCATACCGGGAAGATGCCTTGACAAATGTATATAGAAGGTGTATCGTATCCAAAAAACACACCTCAAACAAAGGGGTTGGGCTTATGTCTCTCCTTCGCTTCCAGCCAATGATGGAAAGCCGGCCAATTCGGGAGATCGCCTACGAGGTGCTAAAGCACGCCATCATTACCGGCGAAATTCCCGCTGGGGAACGCATTGTGGAAACCGATTATGCCGAGCGGCTGCACATCAGCCGCACACCGCTTAGGGAAGCCCTGCGTAAGCTGGAGCGGGACGGCCTGGTGGAATATGTCATGCGCCGCGGCGTGGTGGTGCGGGCTTTCACCATTGCGGATGTGGAAGAAATATATACCATCCGCAACGCGCTGGAAATACTGACTTTACCCGCCATCATCAAAAACGTGACGGAGGAGGACATTCGTTCTCTGAAGGAAAAGCTAGCGCAAATGGATGCAGCCCTGAATGAAGGCAACATCGAAAAGCTCTCTCCCCTGGCCCGTGCCTTCCACACTCAGGTGATCCGCATTTCGGGGCAGGTACGGATCCTTAGGGTCATCGAAAGCCAGGACGAGTACATCACCCGCTTTTCCGCCATGAGCATTGCCCAGGAGAATCGCCGCCATGAAGCGCAGCAGGAGCATTACGAAATTGTGGATTGCCTTCAAAATCGCGATCTAAACCGCCTGCAGGCCATCATGCAAAAGCATATTGAGCGCAGCAAGGAAAACTGCCTGGCAGCTCTGAGCAAAAAGAAATGAGCCGGAATTTGATAAAACCCCTCCGGTAAAATTGCCGGGGGGTTTACTTATGAAAAGGAGCCATTTTCCTTAATGAAAGCCAACTATCATACCCATACGTTTAGGTGCAAGCACGCCACCGGAATGGATGAAATGTACGTACAGTCTGCCATCCGTGCAGGATTTGACATTCTGGGCTTTGCAGACCATACCCCCTGGCCTTACAAAAACGGTTATGTATCCGGCATCCGCATGGATATTTCCCAGCTTTCCGGCTATGTAACAAGCATTCGCAGCCTAAAGGAAAAATACGGCGATAGGCTGAATATACTCCTTGGCCTGGAGTGCGAATACTTCCCAAAGTATATGTCCTGGCTAAAGGAAGCCAGGGAAATCTACGAGCTGGATTACCTGATCTTCGGTGCGCACTTTATCGGCAGTGATGAGGATTCCCCCTATGTTGGTACCGCCTGCCGGGACACAGCTTTCATGTACAGGTACGCTGACATGTGCGTGGAAGGCATGCAGACCGGGCTGTACGCATATCTTGCCCACCCGGATGTGTATATGCGCCACAGGGAAGCATGGGATGATGACGGCCGGGCGGTGGCAAAAGCCATCTGCGCCTGTGCACTTACATGCGGCATGCCACTGGAATACAACCTCAATGCCCATGTTGTAGGCGGTGCCGAGTGCCTCTTCCCGCGCCGGGAATTTTGGGAATTGGCAGCGGAAATGGGCAATAAGGTCGTTATCGGGTATGATGCCCACCAGCCGGAAATGCTGGAGAATTTAGGTGCAGAAACGGAGATCAGGACACTGCTTGGCAGCTTGAATCTTCAGCCCCTGGACAGCATACAACTACACGCGAAAAAGCCGCAGCTATGCGGACAGATGCAAGGAGGAGCACTATGACCTGGGATCTTTCGGTAATCTATGAGAGTTTTCAGAGCCCGGCCTTTCAAGAGGATCTCAAAAGCCTTCAGCCCTTGATGGATGAAATTGAAAAAACAATTCAAAAAGGCGGAGCCCCCGTGGACCTTGCGGAACAGGTGACACGATTGTTCACCACTTTGCAGGAAAAAGCCGATAAGCTGGGCACATACGCATACCTTACCTGGTCTACCGATGCGGTGAATGAGGAGGCGCTGAACTGCATCGACCAATTGATGGCCAAGGAAGTGGATTTGCAGCGGCTGCTTTCAGATTTCAGCCGGTACCTTGGTTCACTTGGTGACCTGGATGCGGTTATTTCCCAAAGCCCGTTGCTTACAGAGCATGGCTTTATGCTTCGCGAACTTAAGGAAGACGCCGCACACCGCATGGACAAAGCCATTGAAAGCTGGATCTTGCGCATGTCGCTGACCGGCGGCGAAACCTTTGCCCAGCTTCGGGAAAAACTGGCCGCCACGCTCACCGCAAACTTCCGGGGCGAGGATATTCCCCTGTCCGCTGTTAGGGCCAAGGCATATGACCCCGATCCCAATGTGCGCAGGGAAGCTTACGAGGCGGAACTTAACGCATACCCCAAGGTGGAACTGGCCATCGCAGCCTGCTTAAACGGCATCAAGGGGGAAGCACGCATTCAGGCGGAAGCAAGGCATTTTGACAGCGTTCTGGACTGGACGCTGCACGAATCCCGTATGGACCGGGAAACGCTGGACGCGCTTTGGACTGCTGTGCGTGAAGCGCTGCCCGACTTCCGCAGGTATCTTAGGGCCAAGGGGCGATTGCTTGGCCATGCGGACGGCATCCCCTTCTATGACCTGATGGCCCCGGTGGGTAAGGGTATGCGCACCTACACCACGGAGGAAGCCAGGGCGCTGCTGGCTGAAAAGCTGGGCAGCTTTACCCCTGCGATGGGCGCGTTCATCCATGAGGCTTTCGACAACCGCTGGATCGATATGTTTCCCAGGGCCTTAAAGCAGGGCGGCGCGTTCTGCTCCTCTGTGCATACACTCAACATCAGCCGCGTGCTGACCAATTTTGCCGGCAGCTTTGCCGATATCAGCACGCTGGCTCACGAGCTGGGCCATGCCTGGCACAACAGGTGCATGGCGGGGCTGCCCATACTGCTAACGGATCACCCCATGCCGCTGGCGGAAACGGCCTCCATATTCAACGAAACGCTTTTAAGCCATGCGGTTTTGAAGGCAGCCTCCCCCGAGGAAGCCTTCACCATCATCGAAGCGGAACTGATGGAAGCCACCCAGTCCATCGTGGATATTTATGGCCGCTTCCTGTTCGAGTCGGAAGTTATTGAGACAAGGGCCGACCATGCCATGAGCGTCAATGAACTGAAGGAAGCCATGCTTCGCGCCCAGGAAGCAAGCTATGGCGACGGCCTTGATAAAGACGCCCGCCATCCCTATATGTGGGCATGCAAGGGGCATTATTACGGCCCCACGCTGCACTTTTACAACTTCCCCTATGCTTTCGGGCTGCTTTTCGCCAAAGGCGTGTTTGCCCAGTATTTGCAAAAGGGCGAATCCTTCGTGAACACCTACAATAAGCTTTTGCGCTCCTGCGGCAACGGCACGGTATACGATGTGGCCATGAGTGTGGGCATCGATGTGCACAGCGCTGACTTCTGGCGCAGTTCCCTGAATATCCTCAAGGAATCCATGGGCCGGTTCGTGGAATTGTGCGATAAGCAATAACCGTTTTGTCAAACCGCACTTCTTAATGACGATAATCCTTGGAAGAAAAAAACCGGCCTTTATGCTTTTTAAAAGGCCGGTTTTGCTTATGATTAAAATGACTGGACTGCCAATTCCTGAAGCCTTGCGTGGACATCTTCCCTAAATACCCCGCCGTGAAAGCATACTATGGTATCTATATCAAGACTTGCTATCTTTCGCAGGGAGTTCATCATCGCTGCCCTGTCACATAATGACCATTCAGGCGCAGGCAGAAGTTTCCCGTCCGCAATGCTCAGTGCGTCGCCCGCAATCAGCATGCGGCTGTCTTTCAGATATAAACTAATATGGCCCGGCGTATGGCCCGGTGTATAGATAGCCTGTATGCTCAAGGGCAGCATCTCACCATCCTCCACTGTTCTTGTTACAGGTACGCCCAGGCTTTTATAGTTTGCACGCATGCTTTGAACAAGCGCCGAAATCTGGGCATGGCGCTCCCCGCTCAGCTTCTCAAGGCTTGCTTCCATCATGGACAGCCGCAGCGGAGGCACATCGCACTGCACATAAGGCTTTTCCTTATCATGACACAAAACCTCTACGCTTTGCGGCGCTAAACGCAAAAGCCCTCCCAGGCTGCCTACATGGTCGGCATCAGCATGGGTCAGGACAATATGGGAAAGCTGTGATAAGGAAACTCCAACCGCACTTAAAGCATTTGCGATATGCTCCGCTGCGCCAGGCAGCCCGGTGTCCACCAATATGGCTTGCGCATCATCGCAAACCACAACGGGATGCACCGTGTCATCCCCGTTTTGCAATTGAGCGGGGATGGGGAGAACGAATACCTTTGCCGCTTCAGCCACAAAAAAACCTCCCATCAAACTTGATGGAAGATATATATCATAGAGGGAAAAGGAAATCAATCCCTGCTTATACTTATCATACAATAAAAATATTTTTTTGTCAAGTACCAAAATTCACGTTTTGATATGCTCCTGTCTACTTTTCTTCGTATTGCGCAAACATCGTCCTTCCGATATAATGTTTTGTAATGTGCAAGATATGGAAAGGTTGTGACCTCATGGCAACAGACCTTCAAATTGCAAGAGCAGCAACACCAAAACCCATCCAGGCCATTGCAGAAGCAGCGGGATTTCTACCTGAAACGCTGAACCCATACGGAAAGCTGATCGCCAAGGTGGATCCGGCATCCTATCTTAAGCGCGAATCAAAGGCCCGTCTGGTGCTGGTTACGGCCATCACCCCAACCCCGGCCGGGGAAGGGAAGACAACCGTAAGCGTTGGCTTGGCGGATGGCATGACATATACGGGACGCAAGGCCATGCTGGCCCTCCGGGAGCCTTCCCTGGGGCCTGTATTCGGCATGAAGGGCGGCGCCACGGGCGGCGGATACTCGCAGGTACTGCCCATGGAAGCCATCAATCTGCACTTTACGGGCGATCTGCACGCCATCACTGCAGCCAACAACCTGCTGGCTGCCATGGTGGACAACCATATCCAACAAGGCAACGAACTGCATATCGACCCAAGGCTGATCACCTGGCGGCGCTGCATGGACTTGAATGACAGGCAGCTGCGCTTCATCGTATCCGGCATGGGCGGAAAGTCCAACGGCACCCCCAGGGAGGACGGGTTTGACATCACCGCCGCCAGCGAAGTGATGGCGGTATTCTGCCTGGCCCGGGATATAAGCGATCTGAAAGCCCGCCTTGCAAAGCTGGTGGTGGGGCGCACCTATACCGGGGAAGTAGTCACAGCTGGCGACCTTAACGCCCAGGGGGCCATGGCCGCGCTGCTTCGGGATGCGCTGATGCCCAACCTTGTCCAGACCATTGACGGCACGCCCTGCCTTATGCACGGCGGGCCCTTTGCCAACATCGCCCACGGCTGCAACAGCGTCATCGCCACACTGACGGCCATGCGCATGGCGGATTATGTGGTGACGGAAGCCGGCTTCGGGGCGGATCTTGGAGCAGAAAAATTTCTGGACATTAAGTGCCGGGCAACAGGCATGTGGCCGGACGCCATCGTGCTGGTGGCCACCATACGTGCTCTCAAGCATCACGGCGGCTGCGCGAAGGAGCTGCTTACAAAGGAGGACCTCCCCGCGCTGGAAAGCGGCCTTGCCAACCTGTACGCCCATCTGGACCACATTCAAAACGTGTGGCAACGCCCTGCGGTGGTGGCGGTCAACCGCTTCATGACCGACACGGAGGCGGAAATTGCGCTGCTTCAAAGCGCCATGCAGTCAAGAGGGATCCCCTGCGAACTGTGCGAGGCCTGGGGCAAAGGCGGCCAGGGCGCGGCAAGGCTAGCCGATGCCGTATGCAAAGCCTGTGAGGAAAATAAGCTGCCCGCCACTGCCTACACCTATGATGCACAGCTTCCCCTGGCGGATAAGATAAAGGCCATTGCCACCAAAATATATGGCGCTGGGGAGATTGATTTCGCTCCGGGCGTACTGTCGCAATTGAAAAAGTGGGAGCAGGAGGG
Source organism: Bacillota bacterium (assembly GCA_023416585.1). Lineage (GTDB taxonomy): Bacteria > Bacillota > Clostridia > Christensenellales > Aristaeellaceae > JAEWAH01. Next base: position 17,018 of record JAEZHM010000111.1, on the reverse strand, counting down.
ATACGCATCATATCCCGTATGCATCGCTAAAACGCAGTATTCCCTGTCGGACAACCCCAAGCTGTTAGGTGCTCCCCAAGGCCATACCCTTACAGTGCGCAGCGTGCGCCTGTCCGCAGGCGCAGGCTTTGTAGTGGCCTTCGCGGGCGACATCATCGCCATGCCGGGCCTGCCCAAAGTCCCCGCGGCCCTTTCCATCGATGTGGATGAAGCCGGGAATATTGCGGGCCTATTTTGATGGGTGAGGTGAAATAAGATGCATAACCTGCAAATGCAATTGCTGGATATATTGCGGGAGGATTGCCGTATTCCGCTGGAGAAGCTGGCCGTTATGACCGGCCACACGCTTGACGAGGTGGCCCAGGCCATCGACGATATGGAAAAGCGCCGTGTGATTTTGCGCTATTCCCCCATCATCAACTGGGATTTGACCGACAGGGAGCGGGTGGAGGCCATGATCGAGGTGCGTGTCACCCCGCAGCGGGACATGGGCTTTGACGCAGTGGCCGCGCGCATCTACCGCTTTGAGGAAGTGAAAAGCGTATATCTCATGAGCGGGGCTTATGACCTTTTGCTGCTGGTAGAAGCCCATACCTTGAAGGAGCTTGCCTTCTTCGTCAGCGAAAAACTGAGCCCCCTGGAAATGGTCACAGGCACCGCCACCCACTTCGTGCTCAAGCGCTATAAATCCGATGGCGTAATCTTTGATACCGACCGGTCCGACCGCAGATTGGTGGTTTCGCCGTGAGCATCGATTATTCCAAATACATAAACCCCAGGGTTGCCAGTGTCGCTCCCAGCGGAATCCGCAAGTTTTTTGATATCGTTGCGAATATGCCGGACGCCATATCCCTGGGCGTAGGCGAGCCCGATTTCGTCACTCCCTTCCACATCCGCAACGCCGCTATCAACAGCATCCTGGATGGCGAAACGCAGTATACCTCCAACTGGGGCATACTATCATTGCGCCGGGAGATTGCGTATTACCTAGCCAGCAGATACCACATCACCTACGATCCCAATCAGGAGATACTGGTGACGGTGGGGGCCAGTGAGGGCATCGACCTTGCGCTGCGGGCCATCTTAAGCCCAGGTGACGAGGTGCTGGTGCCTGAGCCCAGCTATGTCAGCTACAGCCCCAGCGTATTGTTTGCAGGCGGCACACCCGTAGCGATAAAAACGGATCATACGACCGCCTTTAGGTTGACGGCGGAGGCCATTCGCGAAAAGATCACACCGCGCACCAAGGCGCTGATCCTGCCCTACCCCAACAATCCTACCGGAGCCATCATGGAGAGGGGCGATCTAAACAGCATTGCCCAAGTAATCAGGGAAAGCAGTATATTGGTCATCAGTGATGAAATATACAGCGAGCTGACCTATGGCCAAGAGCCTCATGTAAGCTTTGGCAGCCTTCCCGATATGTGGGAAAGGACCGTTACCATCAACGGCTTCAGCAAAGCCTTTGCCATGACGGGCTGGCGTATGGGATATGTCTGCGCCCCGGCGCCTATTGTCGCCGCCATGTTCAAAATCCATCAATATGCCATCATGTGCGCGCCTCGGCAGGGTCAGGTGGCCGCCGAACAGGCATTAAAGGCAGGCCGGGAAAACAATTATGATGATGTGGTTCAGATGCGCGTAAGCTACGACCGCCGGCGCAGGCTCATGGTGGATGCCTTCCGCAAAATGGATTTGGATTGCTTTGAGCCTTTGGGCGCGTTTTACGTATTCCCATCCATACGCAAAACGGGCCTTACCAGTGAAGAATTCTGTACGCGCCTTCTAAACCGCTATCAGGTGGCCTGCGTGCCTGGTACCGCCTTTGGGCAAAGCGGGGAAGGGCATATCCGCTGCTGCTACGCTACGGCGCTTAACAAGCTTAGCACAGCCTTGGATCGCATAGAAGCCTTCATTCACGAACTGTAATGCAGGGTTTTGGTTTTTTCTATCGTTCCATTGGTTAAAATACCCTTGTTTTCGGAGGTGCTTTTCATGCGTCGTGTCCTATCCGGGCTCCTGGTCCTTATGATGTTCCTCACGCTTGGCGCTTTGGCGGAGGATGAGGAAATATCTTTTCTGGACCTGACTGGAGGGAATCAAAATCAGTCTGCCACGCCGGATCCTTCCGCCACAACGGATCCTTCCGCCACGGTGGATCCATCCGCCGTGCAGAGCCCATCCGGCGCACAACCCACCCCAAACGTCCCTCCATCCCAAGATGGCTCCATCCTCCTGACCATGAGCTTTACCGGGGATGTGACCATCGGCGGTGATGTTCGTAAGAGCAGCAAATCCATTTTCGATAAAGAGCTGGACAAGCAGAAAGGCGATTTGTCCTTCCCCTTCCGTAATGTAAAGGAAATCTTCGCCCAGGATAACATGACGCTTGTGAATTTTGAAGGAACCTTGACTACAGCTCCCATCAATCCCGACAAAACGGAAAACTCCTTTCTGTTTTCCGCCCCGCCCACATATGTGCAGATTTTGACTTCCGGCAATATTGAAGCCGTATCCCTGGAGAACAACCATGTGATGGACCACGGTGCCGCAGGTTATTTAGAAACGCAGCAAACGCTGAAAAACGCCGGCATCGTCTACTCCGGCGGTGGTGAAATAGGCGTATACGAAACCCAGGGTGTGAAAATCGCCATGCTCTCCTACCAGACGTTCGACCAGTATTCTGCGCTTTTTGAGCAGGTGCCCAAGGATGTGGCTGCTGCCAAGGCCCAATACCCCATTGTGATCGTCAGCTTCCATTGGGGCAACGAGAAGGATTACAAGCCCAACGACAACCAGCAGAAGCTAGGTAAGATGGCCATCGACGCCGGGGCGGACCTTATTATCGGCCACCACAGCCACCGCATCAATCCTATCGAAATCTACAAAGGCAAGTACATATGCTATTCCCTGGGTAATTTCTCCTTCGCAGGCAACACAAAACCGAGTGATATGAGCACCTATATCTTCCAGACACGTTTCCGTGTAATCAATGGCGTGGCCGCGCCGGAAGGATTCCGAATCATCCCCTGCCGCATTTCCTCCCGCACGGACTACAATGACTTCGCCCCCACCCCTTATGAAGACGGCAGCAGTATTCAAAGCTTGCTCACCGTACTCAAAGACAACGGGAAAGCGTTGGAAAACCCCGTGCCCAGCTATCCGCTGGAGTGGGAGTAAACTCATCATATCAACATAACTCGCCCGGATCTTGCAGGATATGGCAAGCTTCCGGGCGAATCATTTATCTCAAATCATGATGGGAGGCGCGCCATGAGAGCAAGAATTGTCTGCCTGCCGGGCGACGGTATCGGCCCCGAGGTCATGCAGGAAGCAGTGCGTGTTTTGACAAGCGTGGCATGCGCCTTTGGCCACAGCTTCACGTTCATGGAAGAAAAGTTGGGCAAAACCGCCATACAGGCATATGGCTCACCGCTTTCCGATAAGGCGTTGGATATGTGCCGCTCCGCCGATGCCGTACTGCTGGGCGCAACAGGCGGTCCCATATGGGACAGGCCTTTACAGAACATACATCCGGAGCAGGGCATCCGCCGTTTGCAAAGCGGCCTTCAACTGTATGCTGGACTTCAGCACTGCGCTATTCCCCCTGCCCCGGCTGCCGTCTCGCCGCTTAAGGAGAATATTGCATGCACCATGGATATGGTTCTCGTCTGGCCGCTGCTTGGCGATGATTGCGAATCCTTCATGGAAGAGGACGGACAAAGGCCCGTCGATACTGTCTCCTCCACTGCGATACAGGCGGAGCAGGTGATTAGGCTGGCCTTCCTAATGGCCCGGGAGCGCCGCAAGTCTGTATGCGGTACATTTCTTGCGGATCTTGACGCCACCTCCCGCCTATGGCTTGAAACAGCCCAGCGCGTTTCCAGAGATTATCCCGACGTATTCGTAAAGTGGCTGGACCCGGACCGCTGTTCAGCAGAGCTTGTAAAGCGCCCAAGCAAATTTGATATTCTATTGACAGGGCCGCTACTTAACCGTCCGTTTTCAGGCATCGCCGCTGGAATTACAGGCAGCCTGGGCCTTGCACCCTGCGCCATGGTGGGAGACGCCAATCCTTTCGTTTACCTGCCGGCCCAGGGCGAGGAAGCTTCCCTGGCCGGGCGGGATATGGCCAATCCCATCGCCATGATCCTGTGCGCCGCCATGATGCTAAGGCGTTCACTGCATCTTCACAGCGAAGCGGACTGCGTGGAATTGGCTGTGAAAAATGTTCTGGATTCCGGATGGCGAACCGCCGATATGGTCAGCGGCAGCGAGCCGAAGGTGGGAACCCAGGCTATTGGCAAACTGGTGGCCGAGCAGGTGGATACAGCCGGCGCAGTCATGGGCGCGTTCCGCGGATAAAGACCATCACTTCTCCGCTTCCAGGCCAGGGAAAAAGTCCTCCAGCTTTTTCAAGATTCGCAGGTCACCCTTTGTTTTGACATGGCCTTTGATAAGCTCCATGGCAGGGCTTTTCCTGCCTTTCGCCATATCCTCAAAAACAGGATACGTTGCCTCCGCCCGGGCATCAAATGGGCGGAAACCTTCCGTCAGCACGGTGCAGCTTTCCCTACCCAAAACCATTTGATAGGTTTTTTGTATGTCCGTGAAGAAAATCTCCAGCACGATATCCTCCGGACCTTTGTGGGGCTTGTAAACCGATGCCGCCCGATTCAAAAATTTCAGGGCGGTATTTTCTTTTTCCGTTAAAGGGGAATGGTTTGTTTCCATAAACTATTTTGTTTCCTCCTTAAATTGATAGCCATTTTACCTCCTTCCGCCGTCTGCGGGCGGCACCATCCCAGCTGGCTCAATCGTCGCGGTGCTGCGCTCCGCTTGCTCCGCTCGTTTCGCCAGCCTCCTCCACGCCGCCCTATTCTGCCACAGGCAGGGGCGGTGTTCCGGAGCCTCCAAGAGGGAGGCTTTCTAAAAGGCTCCCTCTTGGAGGGGGCTTAAGACGAAGGAGGCTGGGGGAGGTCTGGTCGCCGTAGGGGCGATTAGTAATCGCCCGCACGTAGCGGTCAAGATATGTCACTTGGCGGGCACTTACTAATCGCCCCTACTGCGTCGCTTGTTTGTTAGCTTCTCTGTTGGAGGCCGTAATTACGTGGCAAACCCATTCATTTTCGTACAAAGGCCGTAGGCCGTATCGCCTAGTCATTTCATCATGGCAACCCGGACTTGAGACGATTGAATAAATTCGTTAACTCCGTAGTTGATATACCATTCTTATGCTTCCCCTGTTAACGCAGTTCATCCAACCGAATATGGGGCGATATCCCTTCCAGCTTTTTTGCTCCAATACCTTTCACGGCCAGCATGTCCTCCGGGAAATGGAAAGGTCCGTTTGTTTCCCGCTCTTTGATGATTTCCGCGGCGGTCTTTTCACCAACGCCCGGCAGCAACATCAGCGTATCTTTGTCCGCTGTATTCACGTTGATTTCGCCTTCCGGCATGGGCGGCTTTACAATCTCAGGCGCGCCGCCTCGCCCTTGAAATACAACCGCTGCGGTTTGTCCTCCGCCCAGGATGGCATAGGATGCGATCCCAAGTAAAACCAGCCCCAGGCATACCAAAAAAACCGTTCCACGGCGGAAGAAAGCGTTTTTCATGCGCATTCCTCCTTTCGTGAAACGGCTTTGTCTTAGAGTCACGCAAACAGGCGAATAGTGTCAATTAGCTACTTTCAGAACAGCTAATATTAAACGCCTTTTCTAACCTTCTGCCCTTGCGGCGTATCCTCCAATATGTAACCCAGTGCCTTGATCTCATCCCGCAAGGTGTCGCTCAGCTTCCAGTCCTTGTTTTTGCGTGCGGCTGCCCGCCGGTCGACCAGCTGCTGTATCTCATCCGGCAGACCGTCACCCTCAACCTTCTTTAAGAGCAGGCCCAGCACATCCGTAAGGGATAGCAGCATGTTGTAAGCAGCTTTCACGGCTTCCTTGGCGCTTCCGGCATTCAGCGTTACATTCCCATCCCGCACCAGTTCAAACAACGCGCCGATGGCGTCCGCCGTGTTCAGGTCGTCGTCCATGGCCTGGTCAAAGCGCTCCTGTGTTTTTTGCACCCTGAGTACAAAATCCTTTTCATCCTGGCTCAGTTCCCGTTCCTGTGCAGACTGCAAAAGGAAGGCGAGCTGATCCCTGGCGGTGTACAGCCTGGTTAAGGAGGCATGGGCCTGGGCGATCATTTCCTTGCTGAAGTTTACGGGGCTGCGGTAATGGGCAGACAGCATGAACATGCGAACGGCTTCCAGGTCATACTGTTTTGCAATATCCCGGACGGTAAAGAAATTGTTAAGGGATTTGCTCATCTTTTCGTTGTCGATGTTAATGAATCCGTTGTGCATCCAATAGCGCACATAGGGTTTCCCCGTAGCACCAACCGACTGGGCAATCTCATTCTCGTGATGAGGGAACAAAAGATCCTTCCCGCCGGTATGGATATCAAACGTTTCCCCAAGGTATGTCATGGACATGGCGGAGCACTCAATGTGCCAGCCGGGCCTGCCCATTCCCCAGGGGCTTTCCCATGCGGGTTCACCGGGCTTTTGCGCCTTCCAAAGAGCAAAGTCCATGGGGTCCTCCTTGTCGGTTTCCACATCCAGCCGCAAAGAGGCCCCTGATTCCAAATCATCAAGATCCTGTCCGCACAAGCAGCCATAATCGGGAAAAGCCTTCACCCGGTAATACACATCCCCGTTCACCGCATAGGCATAGCCTTTTGCGATGAGCTTTTCAATGATATCGATAATTTGAGGAATGTGCTCCGTAGCTCTTGGATGCACCGTAGCAGGTCGAATGCCAAGTGCCTTGGCATCTTCAAAGTAGGCCGCGATATAGCGGTCCGCCACTTCCTTGACGGTTATGCCCTCCTCATTGGCCTTCTTGATCATTTTATCGTCGATGTCGGTAAAGTTTTGAACAAAGGTCACTTCATATCCGCAGTGCTCAAAATACCGGCGAAGCACGTCAAAGACGATGAAAGGCCGGGCATTGCCAATATGAAAATAATTATATACCGTAGGTCCGCAGGCGTATATGCCCACCTTTCCTTCGTGAAGCGGAACAAAGGTTTCCTTTTTTCGGGTAAGGCTGTTGTAAATCTGCATAAGTTCCTCCTTGCGTATACATCAAAAGTCATTTCGGCAGTGTGTCTTCAGATTCCTCCTGACATCGGTCAGCTTGCGCAGGACATTCGGGAGAATCCTTGTTCACACAAACATCGCAGCCCAGTGTTTTGGCGTGCTCCCGGAGGCACATTTCCAGATTGGAAAGCCTTGCGATCAATGACTCCATCCTCTCCTGCACAGGGTCGGGCAGGTTCACCTGGTCCAGGTCCACCTCGCCTGCCTTCAGCGGCTGCTTCTTTTTCACAACACGGCCGGGGTTGCCTACCACCGTGCAGTTGGGGGGAACATCCTTCAAAACGATGGCTCCGGCGCCCACCTTGCTGTTGTCGCCAATGGTGATAGGGCCAAGCACCTTTGCGCCGGCGCCGATGGTGACGCCATTTCCGATGTTGGGATGGCGTTTTCCTGTTTCCTTGCCGGTGCCGCCCAATGTCACGCCTTGATAGATCGTCACATTGTCGCCGATCTCCGCTGTCTCGCCGATGACAACGCCGTCCCCATGATCGATGAACAGGCCCTCGCCGATCTTGGCTCCCGGATGAATTTCAATGCCCGTCCTGTTCCTGGCGTGCTGGCTGATGAGCCTGGCCAGCAGCATATGCCCCTTCAGGTAATGCTTATGCGCCCGGCGATGGGCACGAATGGCTTTCAAACCGGGGTAGCATAAAAGCACTTCCAGGCGGCTCTTGGCCGCCGGATCCCGGGTGAGCACCGCATCTATATCTTTCTTCCATTGCCCAAACATACATGCCACCGGGGCTATAGCCCCTTCTCCTTATGCTCCGTCGTTTGCTTTCTTATATACGTAAGATTGCTAAGAACTTTCCTGATTTTTTCCGCGGAGCAAAGATTCCTGGCTATTGAACAGCGCCTCCCCATCCTTGGGCAAAATGCGCTCATAGATGCCGCTGGGATGAAGCAGCCATGCTTTGGCCGTATCCCGCTTCTGCAGCGCCATAATGGTAAGGATGCACTCCTGTATACGCTCATCCTTGACTGGGAACAAAAGCTCCACGCGCCTGTCCAGATTGCGCGGCATCCAGTCCGCAGAGCTTAAGTACAGTTCCGGATCGCCCGCATTTTCAAAGCGGAAGATTCTGGAATGCTCCAGAAACCGGCCTACAATGGAACGGACTGTTATGCGCTGGCTCACATCCTTGATGCCAGGCCTTAGGCAGCATACACCACGGACGGTCAGATCAATTTCCACCCCGGCGCAGCTTGCATCATACAGCGCATGGATCACCACAGGATCCACCAAGGAATTCATTTTGGCATCGATGCGGGCCGGCAGCCCTTTTTTTGCGTTGTCACGCTCCCTTTTGATCAGCCTTAAAAACTCCGTACGGAGCTTGCTGGGGGCAGGTGTCAGCAGATTCATAGGCATTGTCTCGGAAAAGCCGGTCACAAGATTAAAAAACCGGCTTGCATCCTCTCCCAGATCGGGATCGGCGGTCAAAAGCCCCATATCGGTATACAGCCTTGCCGTTACATCATTGTAATTTCCGGTGGCCAGGTGCACATACCGGCGTATGGCGCCAGATTCGCGCCTTACCACCAGCAGTATCTTGCTGTGGGTCTTCAATTTGGGCAGTCCATAGACCACATGGCACCCGGCTTTCTCCAGGTATTTGCCCCAATGGATGTTATTCTCCTCATCAAAGCGCGCCTTGACCTCAAACAGTGCCGTCACCTGTTTGCCGCTTTGTGCAGCCTTGGCCAAAGATTCCACGATGGCGGAGTGGCCGCTGACCCTATACAGCGTCTGCTTGATGGCCAGTACATGTTCATCCTGTGCCGCTTCCTCCGCAAAGCGCTGCACGGGATCAAAGCTGTCGTAAGGGTGATGAAGAAAAATATCCCCTTGTTTCAAAGCGTCAAAGATGGAGACGCCCTTTAGCTCATCTGGTATCACCGGCTCAAACGGCGCGTATTTCCATTTTTCAAACCCTGGCAGCAAATAAAGCTGTTTCAGCAGGAAATCAAAGTTGGCAGGCCCCGGAATGCGGAAAATTTCCATTTCCCCCACTTCAAAGGCATCCTGCAAAAGCGCCAGCATGCGTTCGTCCATATCAGGGTCAATTTCCAGACGGATCACCGCACCCCATTTGCGCTTTTTTAGGCTCTTTTCAATGGAAGCCAGCAGATCGCAGGCTTCCTCCTCGTCATATTCAAGATCGGCGTTGCGGGTAATACGGTAGGGATGGCAGGCAATGACGCGCCGCCCCGAAAACACTTGAGGGAGAAAATGACAAATAACATCCTCCAATAATATGAAGGAAACGCCGGAACCATCATCCGGAAGGCGCAGCGCCCTGGGTATGACGGATGGCACCTGCACCGTTAAAAATTCCGCTTTTCTGCCGCCGTGATTTTTCAGAAGCACGCCAAGGTTCAGGCTGCGGCTTGACAGCAGCGGAAATTTGCGGCTGCTTTCCACCTTCACCGGCGTCAGAACCGGAAAGATTTCATTTTCAAAAAACCGCGCCGCCCATTCCGCCTGTTCTTCGTTAAGGTCGACCCAGGGAAGAATGGAAAGGCCGGCTTCCGCGAGCCCCGGCAAAAGCTCTTCCGCCCAAACGCGGTACTGCTCCTGCACCATCAGCCTTGTTACAAGGGCGATCTGCCTTAGCTGCTCCCGTGGCTTTAGCCCAGCCGGGTCCGGCAGCTTCCAGCGCGCCCGCAGCTGATCACGGATGGAAGCTACCCGGATCATAAAGAACTCGTCCAGGTTGGTGGAAACGATGGATAAAAACTTCATCCGTTCAAAAACGGGATTGTCCGGATTTTTTGCCTCTGCCAGAACGCGGTTGTTAAAGGCAAGCCAGCTCAATTCCCGGTTGATATACAGTTCCGGCGAATCCTTTATTCGCCCGCTGTCAGCCATGGCGTCTTTCCCTTCTTGTACATTTGTAACAGTATACCATATTTCGTTGAAATGCGCACGATGATCGCAAAGCTATGATAGCAAACCAATGAAAAACGGGCGGGAACATACGTTTATCCCGCCCCGGTGCGCATCCATTCTTTTAATAGATGCTTTTACCCTCCACACGGATCATGCGGTGGTTTTCTACGATGGCGGGATCCAGTTCTTTCAGGGCAGTAAGCATAGCCTGCTCCCTTGCCTTGTGGGTGATGAAAATCAAAGGCACATGGCCGCAGCTTTCCGCTGACTCTTTTTGAAGCATGGAAGCAATGGAAACGCCGTGCCGCGCAAAACAGCCGGACACTTGGCTCAATACGCCTGGCGCATCAATGGCGGACATGCGTATGAAATACTCGCTCTCCCAATCATCGCTGAAACACAGCACCCTGGGCGGTGGCGCTTCGTTGATGAAAGTGGGATGGGAATGGATGCCGTGGGTGGCTGCATGAATCAGGTCACTGACCACGGCGCTGGCAGTAGGCATATCCCCCGCGCCCCGGCCCTGGAGCATCATTTCCCGGCAGGCGTGGCCATACAGGTACACAGCGTTGAACGAGCCACTGACAGCTGCCAGCGGATGCGTTTGGGGTATAAAGGTGGGATGTACCCTTGCCTCTACCGTCATGCCATCCCTTTTGGCAATGGCCAAGAGTTTTAAAGTAAGCCCCATTTCCTTGCCGCAGGCAATGTCCATAGCGGTAATTTCCGTAATTCCCTCACAGTACACCTTGTCAAAGGGCACACGGGCATGGAAGGCCAGGGAAGCCATGATGGACAGCTTGTATGCCGCGTCCAGCCCCTCCACATCGGTGGCCGGGTCTGGCTCCGCTAGTCCCAGGCGCTGAGCGTCGTACAACACGGATTCATAGCTTTCGCCATTTTGTGACATGCGGCTGAGAATATAGTTGGTTGTGCCGTTGATGATGCCCATCAGCTTTGTGATACGGTTGGCCTGCAGCGATTCAGTAAGGGTTTGTATGATGGGTATGGCCCCGCATACGCTGGCTTCGTAGTAAAGCCCCATGCCGTTTTCCTGAGCCGCCTTTTGCAGCTCCGGCCAATGCAGCGCTACAGCCACCTTGTTGGCGGTGACAACTGTCTTTTTGTTTTGAAGTGCGCGGAGCATATAGGCGGTAGCCGGCTGTTCGCCGCCCATGAATTCCACCACGATGCTGATGTCCGGGTCATTAAGCACTTCACCTGGATCGGCAGTCAATAACCCCTTAGGCACGCTGGCATTCCGGGATTTGTTTACATCCCGGACCAGAACCTTCTTAATAATGATCTTCAGGTCGTTGCGGTGGGCAAGCTCCTGCGCAAAGCCGTTCAGCAGCTCCCACACACCGCAGCCAACATTGCCGCAGCCTAAGAATCCTACCGTCACCGTCTTCATGGTAAAATACCCCTACACGTTTCTTTCATAAATCAGACGCAGGCCCTTGAGTGTAAGCAGCCCATCCAGCTTGTCAATCTCCTTGGATTCCGGGGAGATGAGCCGCGCCATGCCGCCGGTTGCCACAACGTATGCTTTATCGTTGCCGATTTCCTGCTTCATCTTGTTTATGATGTAGTTCACCTGTCCCACATAGCCGTAGAAAAGGCCGGCCTGCAGGTTCTGCACCGTGGTGCGGCCGATGACCGCGTCCGGCCGCACCAGCTCAAACCTTGGCAGCTTGGCCGCACCGGACACCAGAGCCTCGCTGGCCAGCTTGATGCCGGGGCAGATGCAGCCGCCCAGGAAAGCACCCTTTTCATTCACTACGCCAAAGGAAGTGGCAGTGCCAAAATCAATGAAAATACAGGGCCCGCCGTACTGGTCGTAAGCGGCGACCGCATTGGCTATGCGGTCGCTGCCCAGTTCCCTGGGATTTTCATACTTGATATTGATGCCGGTGCGGATGCCAGGCACCACGGTCATGGGTTCCTTGTGAAAGTAGTTCTGGCACATATGTTCCAGCGTGAAATTGATGGTCGGCACCACGCTGGATATGACGACGCCCTCCACATCCTCCATTTTCAGCCCGCCGTGGGCAAAGAGGTTGTGAAGCAATATGCCGTACTCGTCGCTGGTATACGTTTTACTGGTGGACACGCGCCAATACTTCACCAATTCCGCCCCATCAAACAGGGCGGTCTTGATGTTGGTATTGCCTACGTCCATGGTGAAAATCATGATACGAAAACCCCTTTTATCTTCTCTTTTTCACGGCTGTCACCGCCGCCATGATGGCAGGAATCAGGACCATGGTGACAACAGCTTCGGGTATGCCGTTTGGTAAAGCCACGCCAAAGAGCAGAAACTTGCCTGCCGCGTTGGCATACTGGCTTAAGTCCGGAATCTTGCTGATCATTTCCTCCACACGATTGCCGTACCACAGGTAAATGGATAACAGTACAAATACCGTGTTGGTCAGGCTGCCTACCAGGCCAGCCGCGCCCCAAGCGACGGAGGCCATGGGCTTTGTCTTGGGCAGAAGCCCGCTCACAAGCTTGTATATCCCCCAGGCAGCCAAGGGAATGAGTAGACGGGGCAGTATGGAGATGGCTGGATTCAGAAAGAAAATATCAAAAGGACCGGCAGGGGCGATCAGCGCTCTTAACAGCGTGCCTAAACCAAATACAAATGCCAGAATGAGGCCCACGACAGGACCTTCTGCAAGCAAGCCTATGAGTACCGGCAAATGGATGGTGGTGATGGCAATACTGCCAATAGGGATCAGGCCAAGATTGGTGAAAGTCAGTAGAATGATGATGGCAGTGAGCATGCCGGTGATCGTCAGCCGGCGGATTTGATCCCTGGATATGCTTCCCTTGGTGGTTGTCATGAAATTTCCCTCCGTTCAAGTTCACTTAGGATACCTGACGAAATATGTATACCCAAAGGCTTATAAGGGCTAGTCCGCCTCCTGGGATGACGGCTTTTTTGCCCTGCTACCTTTGGTTTATGCCATTATACGCAAGAAATGGCTCCTTGTAAAGGCAGTGCGGAAAAAACTGCAATTTTTCAATATGTAAAAATTAAGGAGCCACGGCAGAAGCCCGGCCCCTCAATTTAATCAAAAAACAACCGACTGTTGCATAGCAACAAAACCTCCTCCAGCCTTATTCGTCGGCAGCACCCTTACCATCCAAGAGGGAGCCATATCGGTGCCGCCCGCAGGCGGCGGAGGGAGGTTAAACGGATTCCTTGTTATGATGCTTGATTAAAGGATGCCTGAAAGGGCATACAAGGGAACCGTGTACTTTGGGGCTTTGCCATTTTATCGAATGTTATTCTACATCCTGCAACGCATCGTACCCTTCCTCGCCGGTACGGACCTTAACCACGTTTTCCACATCGTACACAAAGATCTTGCCGTCGCCGATATTTCCTGAATACAGGACCTTTTTGGCAGTCTCGATCACGGTTCTTACCGGCACCTTACTGACCACGATTTCCACCTGTACCTTGGGCAGCAGGTTGGTTTCGGTTTCAACACCGCGGTAGAACTCGGTCTTACCCTTCTGCAAGCCATAGCCCAGCACCTGCGTTACGGTCATGCCGGTGATGCCGATCTCGTTCATCGCGGTTTTCAAGGCCTCAAACTTGCTCTGTTTGGTGATGATCTCAACCTTGGTATATTTCACAACGTTTGTGGCAGGCTTAACCGCGGAAACTGCGGGAGCGGTCTGAATGGAGGGAGAGGCAGGTACCGGATACTTCTTTGTGAGCACGCCTTTCTGCTTAAACCGCTCCAACTGCCTGATAGGCGCGTTGTCTTCCGAGTCATAATCCAGTTCGGAACGAACCAGCTGTTCATCGGGATACGCGAGCACGCCCATCTCCGGAATATCCAATCCTTCCAATTCAATCTCGGGCGCAACCCGAAGCCCCCAAACCTTATCCAGAACCTTGAAGAAAACGTAGGAAACACCGAAGCCCCACACGATCAGTACAGCTAGAGCGATCAGCTGGGCGAAGAATTGGGAGGCATCGCCGAAGAACAGGCCGGTCACACCGCCGGCAACACCGTTGATGCCGCCGCCATACTTGCCGTCGGCGAAAAGGCCCAAAGACAATACGCCCCAGAAGCCGTTTACACCATGCACGGATATGGCGCCGACAGGATCGTCCAGCTTCAGCTTGTTTTCAACAAACGGAACAGCCACGCAAACCAGGAGACCGGCGATCAAGCCGATAATGAAGGCAGAGATGCCGTCTACAAAGGCGCAGGGTGAGGTGATGGCGACCAGCCCAGCCAGCGTGCCGTTGGCCGTCATAGAGGGGTCAGGCTTGCCGTACTTGATCCACATAAAGAACATGGCAACCATGCCACCGATAGCGCCGGCGATCATGGTATTGGTGGCGACAACGGAAAGCCTGAAATCGCTGGAATTCAGCGTGGAGCCGGCATTGAATGCAAACCAGCAGAAGTACAGGACAATGGTTCCAATGATAGCTATAGGAATGTTATGGCCGGGAAACGCCCTTGCCGTGCCATCCTTCTTGAATTTCCCTATCCGGGGGCCTATGACGATTGCGCCGGCCAATGCAAGCATGCCGCCCATGGAGTGCACGACCGCGGAACCGGCAAAGTCAACAACGCCGTGGCCCAGGCCGAACTTCACGCCAAGCGTTGCCAGCCAGCCACCGCCCCACACCCAGTTGCCAAACAGGGGATACAGAACCATGGAAATAAAGAATGAAGTAATCACGACAGCGGAATATTTAATCCGCTCCGCCATGGCGCCGGTGGGGATGGTCACGGTCGTATCCATAAACACCATCTGAAAGAAGAAGAGCGCGTAAATGCCGGCATCATACGTGCCACTCAGCAGGAAACCTTTGTAGCCCAGAATGCCGCCAAGGCCGGGAATGGAGATCATCGCGTTCAGCGCCGATCCTCCCGCGCCAAGGCCAATAGCGCCACCGGAGCCCCCCATCTGCAGCGCGAAGCCGACCAGGAAATATCCGACTGCGCCCACAAGGAACACCATGAAGTTCATGGTGATAGTATGGGCGGCGTTCTTGCCTCGGCAAAAGCCCGTTTCCACCATAGCAAAGCCGCACTGGAAGAAGAACACCATGAAGGCGCAGATCATGACCCAGGTGAAGTTCGCGCCGTAATAGGCCTTGTTGGCGGTTATGGCCACACTGTCCAATGTTTCGCTTCCCGTGGCAGCCACATAGGAAGCGCCCGTGGGATCAGGGCTCGAAGCCAAAGCGCCAGCCGTGAAAAGCGCCAGGATGGCAGATAACATCAGCAGAAATCCGATACTCCTTTTCCAAGACTTCATATTCACACCTCGTCATATCATTTTCGGGATTTTGTTAAAGCACATGAGTCCGCTATTTTTTCTTGAAGTTGCTTAAGGAAAACTGCGAGGTTGACTTGTAAACTTCGGTCTTCAGCTTCCGTACCGCCAAAAAGTACCGAACGCCAAGGAATGCGACGATCAAACCGAAAACCGCACCTGGAATCTTCGTCTTACTCACCCGGTATTCCACCTGGTTTACCGCGCTGTATACGCAAAACGACAACCCAAGAAGCGTAATCACCGCAGAAACCAAAAAGAGTATACCGACTGCAACGGCCTTTTTTCTTTCGACGGCCTTCCCGCAAACCTGTTCTTTCATTCCACCGCCTCCCTCCGTGTGTTCCGTTTTACATGTGCCGTGGCTGAATACAAAAAGGCAAAGGAGCCTATTTTTAGGCTCCTTTGCCTTCTCCACAATGAAATATTCAGCCTTTGATATGCCGTCAGCCAACCCAAACTACAATAGAGAAAAAAACAAAGGAATTGCAAGCGGAGCCTGCAACGCCTTTGTTAAGGTGTAATATACAGCATTTGAATCAGAAAGTCAATATGTCTTTGGCTAATCTCATTGTTCTTATTCCCGAACAATCAGTATGCCAAAGTTGTCTTACTGATCGTCATCCTCATCCTCGTCGTCGTCTTCTCCGGGCTCATATTCAGGAAAGACGGGCTTTTTGCAGGCGGGGCAAAGAACATCCTCGTCAAAGTCCACATCTCCGGCATTGAACTCCATCTCGTGGCCGCAGTGAGGGCAAGCGTAGGAAATGGTTTCCCCATTTTCCTCATCATCGTCGTGGCCTTCGCACTCCTCGCCGCATTCGTCTTCGCCATCTTCATCATCTTCCTCGTCGCCGAAGATGACTTCTTCCATATCGGCCAGATCATCGTCGATGCTCTCCACATACTCGTTCAGCTCGTCGTACGATTCCTGGAGCTTTTCCATTTCCTTGGCCATTTCGCCGATTACATCAATGATCTCCGAAAGGAGCTTTCCTTCGTTGGTATCCTTATTCAGCTGCATGCCTTGCGCCAAGCCCCTCAGGAAGGAAGCCCGGTCCGTCAGATTGCTCATGGTTCTCTCCTTTTCCCGCCTTATGCGGTTTGCCGATCAGGCGCGCTCCATATACTCGCCCGTACGGGTGTCAATGCGGATGCGGTCGCCGGTGTTGATGAACAGCGGCACCTGCAGGGTGTAGCCAGTTTCCACGGTGCACGGCTTATAGGTGGTGGAAGCAGTATCACCCTTGAAGCCGGGCTCGGTATCGGTGATGATCAGTTCCACAAAGTTGGGCGCTTCCACGGAGAAGGCCGCGCCTTTGAAGAAGCGTACGGTAACATTGGTGTTTTCCTTTACGTAAGGAATGGCATCCTCCACCTGGCTTTTGTTCAAAGGAAGCTGCTCGAAGGTTTCCAGGTCCATGAAATAGTACAGGTCGCTGTCGTTGTACAGGTACTGCATTTCCTTGGTCTCAATGATAGCCCTGGGCATTTTGTCGGTAGGGTTGAAGGTGCGCTCCACCACAGCCCCAGTCATGACATTCTTGATTTTGACACGCACAAAGGCCGCGCCCTTGCCCGGCTTCACGTGCTGGAAATCCACAATATTCCACACGCCTCCGTCAAACTCAATGGTAATGTTCTTGCGGAATTCCCCAG
>JAEZHM010000072.1 GCA_023416585.1 Bacillota bacterium | reverse complement strand
GGGTCCAAGGTTCGAATCCTTGTACACCCACCATGCCTTTGAAATCGCTAGAGAATTTCGGACGAAAAATCAGGTTTTCCTGATCAGTTTCGAACTCTGGCTTGCGGGTGATTTTTCGCAAATAAATTCGAGCCCGCGCTTCGTGGTTGAATTTCTCATTTTTCCCCGACATCCTCACCGACGAGGTACGAACGATCATTCAAGCTCCGAGGCTTGCTCCGCGAAAAGGGGGAGTTTCGTGCCGGAAGAACTCGTCCCGGAGGATTGGAATCATAATCCGTGGGGGGTCGAGTCCCTCCCTATCCACTTCTGAGCCCCTCCCGACGCCGCACGTGCGTCGATCATGTAACGGCCGAGCTTGGCATCTCCGAGAGACGGGCATGCCGCGTGTTGGGACAGCATCGATCGACGCAGCGCAGGATCCCAACGACACCTGATGATGAGGCCGCTCTGACGGCCGACATTATTGAGCTTGCCCGTCAGTATGGCCGCTACGGATACCGCCGGATCACGGCGTTGCTTCGCCGAGCCGTCTTGACGGTGAACAAGAAGTGTGTCGAGCGGATCTGGCGATGTGAGAGGCTGAAAGTGCCTGCCAAACAACCGAAACGTCGGCGTCTGTGGCTCAACGACGGCTCATGCATCCGTCTGCGGCCGGAGCGGCCCAATCATGTCTGGTCGTACGATATTGTTGCCGATCGTACCCATGATGGAAAGGCGTTCCGGATGCTGTGCATCATCGACGAGTTCACCCGCGAGAGCCTGGCAGGAGTTCGCATCTCTTCGGGCGCTCCAGCCATATTGTTCCGTTTCTATTCTGGAAGGCACCATTCGACTTTAAAGGCGGATGATCCGTTGTCGGGCTCGAGGCTTACTTACATTCGCAGTTCTGATGCGGGCGGCAGGAACGACGAGTCAAACACATCCGTGACTTTCGGCTTGGCGTTCTTGAAATCGTAGGTGAGTGCGATCTGGTCGACGGATTTCTCGAACCGGGCAGGATCGATCAGGCCGAAACCTTTTTCTTTCACATCCGGCGTGATGAAGTTATCCCTTAGCGCCATGTTTAGCCGGTCCAGCTCGATATTCTTCTTGGCGACATCGTTGCGTTTGATGACCGAGTCGATCGCCGTCTGCGGGCTTTGCACCGTGTATTGCACGCCCTTCATGAAGGCCGCGAGGAATTTCTTCACGGCTTCCGGCTTCTCGCTGGCGAACTTGGAGTTGACCAGGATGACGTTGCCGTAAAGGTTCACGCCGTGATCGGCCATCAGGATGACCGAAATGTCGTCGTTCGGCACGCTGCGATCGCGTAGATTGAAGAAAATCGAGAAGGAATAGCCGGTCGCGGCATCGATCTGTCCGGCCGCCAGCATCGGTTCGCGCACGGGAAAGCCGATATTCTCGATGGTACTTTCGATGCGTCGATCTTGTTGGCCTGCGCGAAGATCTTCCATTGGGCATAGGCGCTGTCCGGTGCTGGTGCGCCGAGCTTCTTGCCCTCAAGATCTTTCGGATTGGTCACGCCGCGGCTCTTGCGGCCGACAATGGCGAAGGGCGGTTTGTTATAGACGACGAAGATTGCCTTGATCGGCACATTCGGATTGGCATCACGAAACTTGATCAGCGAGTTGATGTCACCGACGCCCATGTCGTAAGTGCCCGATGCGATGCGTGTCAGCGGCTCAAGGGAGCCGCCAGCCGTATCGATGGTGACATCCAGGCCTTCGGCCTTGTAATAGCCCTTGTCGGCGGCAACGACGAAGGGCGCGGCTGGACCTTCGAATTTCCAGTCGAGCGTGAATTTTACTGGAGTCTGCGCCAGCGCCGGGCCGGCCATCATGACAAGTGCCGAGACTGTCGCAAGTCCAAGGCGGTTGAGACGTTTGCCTGCTGTCATTTGATTCACCCTCGCCAGCGTCGCTGCGGCGGACAACGCTTGTCCACCAAGGTTATCTTGTCTTGGCTCAGCAAGGAGCGTGCTGTTGGATTGACAGATATCGAGTTCAGAAATCCTGATGCGAAAGGTGCTTATTTTCTGATCAAGTGATGGTTTGCAGGGCAGGGACGGGAACAATGATCAAGGGCGCCGACAATTCTTCAACGAATCCAGATTTCCAAGCTTCTAAAGTCCCGGCATGATCCTTGCTGCCATGGGCGTGCACCACTGTTCCGGTACGGAGACATTCTGCAATCGTGGTGCGAGGCAGAGATACCATGTCGAGTCTGGTTCGTTCGTTCAGCAGCGCTTTCTCGGATATCTTGGACAGTGACACCGAGAAGGGGCTCGGCATGCCGCGCATCACGCTGCGGCAACTGATCTATTTCTCGTCGGCTGCGGAGCACGAGAGCGCGGTTCGCGCAGCCGAAGCCTTGAATGTTTCGCCGCCCGCCATCTCGGGCGCCATTGCCGGCCTCGAACGCATTCTCGATCAGCCGCTATTCATCCGCCGGCATGCGCGCGGTCTGGTTCCGACCGAAGCCGGACATCATCTCCTGATAGAGGCGCGCGATATCATTGCCCGCGTCAAGGAAATCGAGGCGGTGCGGCATCGCCAGCCGGTGCGCACGCGCAACCGGATTGCGCTTGGCTGCCTGGGCGATATCGCGCCGA
>JAEZHM010000011.1 GCA_023416585.1 Bacillota bacterium | reverse complement strand
CAGGTATAATGCATGGGAGGATGAGGCTGGATCGTTGTATGGTCATCCGGGCGAAAGGAGCCGCTTTCGTGAAGTATCTTCGACGGTTTGTATGGTACCTGGCTACAAGGCTGATGTTGGTATGCGCTCTACTTGGGCTTATGACGGTGGCGTTTTATTATTCCATGAACGCGACCAACATGTACATTGTGCTGAAGGACGGTATGGCTAAGCGTGCCCAGGTGATCATGATGGGGGAAGACCCTCAGGAATTGGGCAAATATTTTCAAAACAGCTTTTTGGACCGGGATGAACCTTTGCTTCTGACAAAACAGGGCAGATCTCCCTATTCCCAATACACGGTCCGCGGAATCGACCACAGGCTTGAGATGGAGTGGATGTGGTGCTGGCCTTGGGATCCTACGGCAAGGGCAGACATTACTGAAAGCATACCGCGTATTGACGGGCGCGTGAAAAGCGAAAACCGGGAAGCACTGCTTGCCGCGGGAGGCGAGGAAAGACTAAACCCGCCGAAATGGCAAAGTGCAAAATACCGTGCGGTGCTGACAAAAGAAAACGGCCAGTGGCGAGTCAAGAGTCTCACACTGCTGGAACTGATCAAATGAAAAAGCGGCCTCTTCCGAAAAGGTAGAGGCCGCTTTTTGGTTGCATTTAATAACCTAATGTTTCCTCCACCAACAGAACGGTGATTTCTTTGCCTTTGGGGGGACGGGAGATGGCAACGATGATGTGGCACATGCAGTCGTCACCGCATTCCTTCGGCTTGCATAGCCCCGTATGGGCGCAAGGCGTGTTCAGTGAAAGCCGCCTGGCGTTGGGCGGACAGGCATGCTCCTTGATCCTGGCGATGGCGGTGTTCAGACCGCCGTCTGTAAGCTTGGAATGGCTGATGACAAGATAAACCTGCTTGGGCCCGTCAAACATGGCGGCAACGCGGTTTCCTGTGCCGTCGATGTTCACAAGCTGCCCGTCACGGGTAACAGCATTGGTGGACGCCAGGTATACATCCGCAAGCCTGGCCTTTGCCCGGGCTGCAGGGCCTTCCTCCTTGGGCACGTCCCAGTGCCATGTCACCTCATGGCCGCTTTCCCGAAGGGCGGGCACAACGTTCAGTTCCCTGATGGTCATAGAACCGCCTACCCCTACAGACGCGCCTTCGGGAATGTGGGACAGCAGATATTCCCGGGCTTCCTGCGCCGTTTCGAGAGGCACCACTTTAAATCCCCTGTCACGCATCTGATCAATGACCTGCGAAATGGATTCCTGCATGAAAATCACCTTTCTTATGGTATGACCGAAACTTGCCGTATCTATGGTTGCAAACCTTGCGCCGTCAGTTGGCGGGTGCGGATTCTTCCGAAGCGGGGATTGCTTCCTGCACTGCGCCAATCCCCTCCACGTAAGGATTCAGGGGGAACTTAGTATCCCCTTGGATGCGATCTACCACTGCCTGCGCTTCTTCCCCGGCGACAAGATAAGGCTGGTAATTGTTTTCCGGCTGGGTGCCGGTGGTGTGTACGGGAATGATGGTAAGCTGCTGGCTCATGAATATGCCGTCTTCAAAGGTGAGCTTCACCTGAGCGATATAGGCCTGCAGGCTGCGGGGATTGAGCTTCCTATTGCCGCCAAAGCTGAAATTGCCGATGCTGTAAAGAATGAGACGGTTTTTGTAGTTCTCTATACCCTGCACTACATGAGGGTGGGTGCCCACTACAAGGTCGGCTCCGCTTATGATCACCTCGTGTGAGGTAAGCCTTTGCTTTTTGTTATGAACGAAGGAATACTCCCATCCGAAATGGAAGTTGACCACCACAAACTGGCAGTTCTCCTCTGCTTTGAGGGAAGCGATCCTCTGGTTCAATTTTTTTCCCAGCGTGTCATACTCGGAAAGGTTGATGCCCATAAAGGCGATGCGGATGCCGTTTTTCTCCAGGATGTAGACTTCCTCATTTTGGCAGTAGGCAAGCCCGGCCGCACTAACAATATCCTTTGTGCTTTGCATGCCCAATTTACCGTAATCATCCGTATGGTTATTGGAAAGGTTCACCATTTCCACGCCGCTTGAAGTCAATATATCCGTAAATGAGGAGGGGCCGCGGAAACGGTAGGTCTGCTTTTTATTTTCCCCCTTGGCGCTGTCTGAAAGCACGCATTCCAGATTCACTACCGTCCAGTCATCCTTCAAAAAAATATCCCGGACCTTTTGAAGTGGATATTCGGCTCCGTATTGCTTAATAAAGGAATCAAAGGAATCATCCCGTTCCCGTAAATATTCTTCACTGCCGAGGGTACAGTCCCCAGCAAAGGTGAGAGTAAATGTTGTTTCTTCAGCAAGGCAGGAAGGCATCAAAAGACTAAAAGCGATGAGCAGAGTAAGGACAAATTTCATGAAGGCCTCCGAGTATCGTTTATTCCGCCGGGATTTTGGGCAGCAGCGCTCCGGTATTTTCCACATAAGCAGGAATAGGAAATGTCGTATCCTGCTGCACTTTTTTAAGCAGCTCCTCAGCTTGCTTTCCGGTAAGCAAACCGGGGCGGAAGGAGTTGCCGCGTTGACTTCCAGTGAATCGTATGGGGTACAGGGCAGTTTGCAGGCTTGATAGCTTTCCGCCCTCCAGGGAAAACACGATCCTTGCTGCCAGTGCGTCAGATTCCCGCGGGTCCTGGTTCCCACCGAAAACACAGTTGCCCAGGCTGTAAAAAATAAGCCGGTTCTTGTATATTTCTATGCCCTGCGCCACATGGGGATGATGCCCGGCCACCACATCGGCGCCGGCATCGATTAAATATCGGGCCATATCCTTTTGCATGCCGTTGTGTTTGAGCGCATATTCCTGGCCTGCGTGCAGGGAATAGATGATGATTTGGCAGCCGGCTTCTTTCAAAAGAGCAATCTGCCGGGAGATGATCTTCTTTTTGTCTTCCGTCAGGCTGCCCCGGATGCCGGCCAAGCCGATTTTGCCATGGTCAAACCTATATACGCACAACCACTCGTTACCCGCATAGGCAACACCCTGTTCCTCAAGCGCCGCAATGGTGGCGTCCCGGCCGGCCTTCCCGTAATCGTCAAAATGGTTGTTGGAAAGGTTCACGGCTTCCACACTGCCTAACGGCAGCATTTTGGCAAATTCCGCCGGCCCGCGGAAGGCAAACGCCTTATCGGTGTTTTTCCCTTGACTGCTGTCTGAAAGTACGCCTTCCAGATTCACCAAAGTAAGATCATCCGTTGAAAACAGTTGCAGCAACCCTGAAAAAGGATAGGACAATCCATTATTTTTCGCGATGCTAAGCAGGCTGCCCGCCTTTTTGCTTGCTGATTCCGTGCCGCCCAGCGTGCAGTCACCGGCCAGGGTTACCGCGAGAACGGCAGAAGACGGCTCAGCACCTGTTACAAGGTAATCCGCTTGAAAGGAGGGGGGCGTCAAGGTATCCTGGAAGGATATATGCGCTGCTTGAGCAGGGTGATTAAGCAGCATGACCGCCGTGAGGCAAATGAAGCAGGCGAAGGATTTGCCCATGGACTCCTCCCTAGGAACGGATGGGGAGATTATACCATATCCCATGGAAAAAGCATAGGCAGCAGCTTCCCGGGAACAGTAAAAATCCCGCCTTATGATAAAGGCGGGACATGGCTGTCTTCTATGTAGTATTGAGCTTGCAGTGCCCCAAAGTGCCGCTGCGCCGAGTTTTCTCACCCGCTTCTAAAGCAGGCTTGGTGCCCTATCGTGCATTTCTGCCGTCCCCTGGCGTTTTTTGAAAACGGGGGCATGGCATCCATGCGCGAACCCGGGCTCCGAATGTGGAGATGTGGGTAAAACCAAAGCGCTGGCGCACACCTCAGGAGCATGCTGCTGCAATTATTATATGCCGGAACCCGAATCCGTGTCAAGGGTCATTGAGCATCCGGAACCATGCCATTTTCCTCCTTTTTTAAATGCTTTTCAGTCATTTTGGCGATGCGGTTCGCATAATGGGTACAAAGCTCGCTCGCAAATTCCGCATCGAAGGACTCGGTCTGCACGCGGAAAGCATCCCTATCCTGAGAAGGCGACAGCCATACAGAGCCGCTGCCATGACGAATGCGAAGGCCTTCCCCCAATTCTTTTTCCTTAGCGTTTTCGCACAGCAGCCGCAGGACGCGCCCTTTTTCCCCCGTAGGGCAGGGCACATCCCTGTGTACCCTGTGCGTTTTGGGCAGTTGATCCATAAGGCTCATAAGGCTGCGGTCCGCAAGCGGTATAAGCAAAGCCAGCATACGCAAAATACCGTCGTGTGTTAGGTCATGCTGGCGCAAGTAGACCAATTGCTCGTTCTTGTCCAAAGCGGATATATCCTGCTTCCAGCGTACGGGCCCAAGATCCTCCACGGCTCTGGGCGTATCCGCGGAAGCGAACAGCGGCAAGCTGCCTTCCATAGCGATCAAGTGCCATACCAGCATTTGCTGGCTTGTTTCATCCGGCAATATGGTTTTGTCCATCACGTAGGAGGTTGATCCGTCTGGTTCCAGCAGAAAGCCTGTTTCCCAGGACTTAAGGGCTCTCTCCTTTGCGGACTGGCCTCGGACCTTTTTCAGCCCTGCCTTGTTCAGCGCCCGAAGGGCAAGGGACAGTAAATCTTCATCGTCACAGAACACGGCCACGTGCAAGCCGCTCTTTTCAAATGCTTTCTGATCGATTCCCTTGATGAGGTTGATCAGGTACAGCTCCCTCATGCCATTAAGCGGTGTCAGCGAGGCTGTCTGGGCAAATGCCGGCGGATATTCCTGCTTCAGCGCGGAGCCTTCAATAGCCTGGATTTGACTCTTTTTCAGCATCAGGCCATTCTGGCAAAGGATGGTCACTTTCTGGCCATCCACCATCACACCCAATGGGAGTTGCATGATGCGCATAGCCATGGAAAGGATGGGCGCATACCCATCCCCCAGCAGCAGCGTCTGCGCACCGCGGGCAGCAAAGGAACCCGCCAGCAGCGTGTACAGCGCTTCACCGTCACCGTGGTAGCATAGAGCTACGGATGCGGCTTGCAGCCCTACAATGGCAGCTGCGGCCAACTGATCTGCCCGGGCGGGCGAATCCAGGGTAATAGAGCCATATTCATTCAGATGCAGGCGCTTCAAATCTCCCCAAACTATGTTCTCGGAAGCGATGACCTCGCAGCCCACCTCCTTTTGCGGCCATACCTTTACCCCGCAGTTCAGCCTGGCGTGCGAACCAAGTACTGCTTCCGCGCCCAGAGCGCTGCCTTCCATCATCTGGGCGCCTGGGCGTACCTGCGCTTCCCGGCAGAGGATAGCACCCTCAATCCTTGAGCAGCGGCCCACGCGGCAATACTCCCACAGGCAGGATCTTATGATATGCGCGCCTTCTTCCACAATGGTGCCCGGGCCTATGACCGCACCTTCCGATAAAATCGCGCCCTGTTTGATGAGAGCGCCCTCCCCAATATAGCAAAGGCCTTCCAGCGTTACGTTCGGCTCCAGGGTGCACGATCCTTCCAGTATAGCATGGCCTGAGGCACGGCCCGGCACTTCAAAATCCGCTTCCCCCCGCAACAGGTCAAGCTGCGCCTGAAGATAGGCTCCCTGGTCGCCGATATCGCACCAGTAACCTGTCATGGGATAGCCGTAAACCGCCATTCCTTCCCGCACCATCCGGGGGAACAGGTCTTTTCCGAAGTCATATGCATGATCCTCCGGTATCAGATCAAGCACTTCTTTTTCCAGAATATATATGCCCGTATTCACCTGGTCGCTGAACACGCCGGACCAATCAGGCTTTTCCACGAAGCGCTGCACACGGCCGGTATCATCTGTTATGACAACGCCATAGCTTAAGGGGATCGGCACAGATTTTAATACCAGGGTGGCCTGTGCGTTTTTGGACTTGTGGAATGCGATGGCCTCTGTCAAATCGCAGTCCGTCAACCCATCCCCGGACAATATCACGAATGTATCCATCACCATGCCTTTGGCCAGACGTACGCTGCCGGCGGTACCCATGGGCTCCGCTTCTTCCAGGTAGTGCAGGTTTACGCCATATTTATCCCCTTTGCCAAACGCATCCCTTATGGCATGGGGAAGGTATAGCACCGTGGCGGCCACATCCAATAAACCGTGGCGCCTTAAAAGCTTCAGGGAGTAACCCATGACTGGTTCGCCAAGCACCGGGACAAGCGGCTTGGGCCTGTTTAAAGTCAATGGGCGCAGTCGGACGCCTTCTCCGCCTGCCATGATGATTGCCTGTAACGCCATATCTTTCGCTCCTTCTGATTGCATGACAGTATTGTTAGCAGGCATGTTCCAAATTATGATGAAGGTGGGGTTATGAAGGAGAAAACCACTTGTTCCGTGGAAAGGGTTCTAGTATAATGGACAAGCAAATGGATTTATCATTGTTTTATATGGAAAGGTGATGCCTATGCAACAGCAATTGGAGTTTGGCAGCCGGGAAGTGGCCCGCGCGGCTATTTTGTTGAGCCTTTCCCGCAGCCGTGAAGAAGAGAATTCTTTGCGCAATCAGATGGCGGCCGACGGCGTTCTTACCGCGGCGGTAGATTACGGCGGGGAGTTTGTAGCCTCCGTCATGCGTATTGTGGAGCGGGCGGTAATCGCCGCCAAGCGGGAAAAGGTCATCAATGAGACGCATCATGAGGAAGGCGCCGTGGCCGGGGCGGCCAGGGAAGCCATAGCCCAGGTGACAAACAAGGCCTTGGGCTTTTCCGTGGGCGGAAAGATAGGCATCGCCAGGTGGGGCGAGCATGTGGCGGTCGCTGTGTTCTTCGGCGTGGGTTTGGTGCACCTGAACGAGGTATGCGTAGGCATGGGCCACCGGGCCATATAAACAAATTACGGGAGAGAAAATAATGTCATTGAATATCGCCATTGATGGGCCTGTGGGCGCCGGAAAATCTTCCATCGCCCGGGAGGTGGCCCGGAGGCTGAACATACTCCACCTGGATACTGGTGCTATGTACCGGGCATTAGGGTATGCGGCGCTTGCACAGAAAATTTCCCCTGAGGATGAGAATGCGCTTGACGGCTTGTGTGCAAGGGTATCCATTGTGGTGCGCTTTCTGGATGGGAGACAGCAGACATTGGTTGACGGGTTGGATGTGAGCCATTTGATACGCACGCCGGCAGTGGGAATGGCGGCATCCACCGTATCCCGCTTTAAGGCGGTGCGCAGCCATATGGTTGCATTGCAGCGCGCCTTGGCCAGGGAAACATCCATGGTAGTGGACGGAAGGGACATCGGTACCAATGTGCTTCCGGATGCAAATGTCAAGATATTCCTGACTGCCGCGCCGGAGGAACGGGCCCGCCGCCGCTATCTTGAACTAAAGGAGGCCGGGGGAAAGGACACGTTCGAGGCCGTTTTAAGCGATCTTTTGAAACGTGACCTGCAGGATTCTACCAGGCCAATTGACCCCCTCCGGCCGGCGGAGGATGCCGTGATGCTGGACAGCACGCATCTGAATATGGATCAAGTGGTTAAGGAGATTCTGGGCATTGTGGAGGCGCGCTATGGAAAAGCAAAAGAGTAAGGAGGCTTTGGCGCCGAAAAAGAGCAGAACCTTTCTGTACAGCCTGGCCAAAGCGCTGGCCTGGGTCCTTTTTCATACGGTATATCCGGTCACGCTCCACAATACGGAGCATCTGTCATTGAGCGGTCCATATATCCTCATCTGCAATCATTTGAGCGGCCTGGACCCGATATGCGTGGCTCACGCGGTAAATCATGAGGAAATTTCTTTTCTGGCAAAAAAGGAATTGATGCAGGGCCGCTTTGCGGGTTGGTTTTTACGTTCGCTGCACGCTATACCGGTGGACCGCCACAATTTCGACATGGCAGCCATGCGTGCCTGTACCCAAGCGCTTAGGGCGGGCCGGGTGCTTGGCATTTTCCCGGAAGGCACAAGATTCAAAAAAGGCAATATGGAGGAGCTGGAAACGGGTGTTGCGTTATTGGCGCTTCGAAGCAGCGTGCCAGTGGTACCCATGTATATCCATGGCAAGCTGCAGCCCTTCCATCGTGTCCACTGTTACGCCGATGTCCCCATTCCCATGGATGATCTGCGGGAAATGGGCGTTGGCCGCGATGCCAGCGACGCATTACTAGCACGGATTGCTGCTTTGTATGCCAAGCTTGCCCAAAAGGCCGGTACATAAAGCATCAATTATAGTTAATTAAAAAAATTTTTACAATTTAGCAGGAAAATTGCTTCCTTAAGCGAATTTCATTATATTAGTGTTTTTTTGCGGAAAGGAAAAGTTATGCCGCTGGAAATCACAACCCACGCAGGGTTCTGCATGGGGGTTAAGCGGGCGGTCGCAACGGCCCTTCAGGAAGCGGAGAATGGAACGGCCTTGTGTACGCTGGGAGAATTGACCCATAACCCACAAGTGGTCAAGCTGCTGAAACAAAAGGGCGCTCCGGCTGTGGAATCACTGGAGGAAATCGGTGGGCGAACGGTCCTTATCCGCAGCCATGGTGTAACAGAGAAGTCTCTTGAAACACTCCGCAATATGGGCGCTTCCGTCATGGACTGTACCTGTCCGTTCGTGGATAGGCTTCACCAGATCGTTTCACAGTATTCCGAGGATGGAAAACCTGTGATACTGGTGGGGCAGCGTGATCATCCAGAGGTGCAGGGCACGGCAGGCTGGTGTCACGGGCCGGTTTATATCCTTCGAGAGGAAGGCGAAATTGACGGTTTACCACACATTGAGGAAGCGTTAGCGGTGGTTCAAACCACCTTCCCGCCCGATAAATGGGAACGGATGGCTGGGCTCCTAAGCCTTAGGATTCCTGGAATCACTGTAAATGACACCATTTGCCCGGAGACGAGAAGACGGCAGCAAGAAGCAAGGGACCTTGCCTCAAGGGCGGATGCAATGATCGTGGTAGGTGGCATAAGCAGTGCCAATACGCGCAAGCTCTATGAAACCTGTAAGGAGCTGTGTGCAAGAACTATTTTGGTAGAGCGTGCGGCGGATATACCGCCGGGCTTTGCAGATATCCATACTGATCTCATCGGAATAACCGCTGGCGCGTCTACGCCGGATTGGTCACTTAAGGAGGTTGTCACCCGCATGATCGACAAGGAACAAATGGATCAGGTGCTTCCCGCAGAAGAAGAAAACAAAAACAACTTCATGGCGGATGTGGAGGCAACTCTGGTCAAAATCAAACCCGGCCAGACCGTTACCGGTACCGTCGTCCAGATTACCGATGATGAGATTTGCGTCAACATCGGCTATAAGTCTGACGGCCTGATCAAGCGCACAGATCTTACATCCGACGACATCGAGTTGGGTCAGGAGATCGAAGTCGAAGTGGTCAAGGTCAATGACGGCGAGGGCAACGTGGTGCTTTCCCAGCGCAACATCGTCAACCGCAAATCGTGGGATGCGCTGATGGCAAAGTTTGACGCGGGCGAGTATGTCGAAGGCGTCGGCAAGGAAGCCGTCAAGGGCGGCCTGATTGCCGATGTGGATGGCATCCGTACCTTTGTGCCGGCCTCCCAGCTTTCCCAGCGCTATGTGGAAAAGATTTCTGAGTTTGTGGGTAAGCCCATCAAACTGAAAATCATCGAAGTGGACAAGCAGAAAAAGCGTATTGTGGCCAGCCGCAAAGCCTTCCTGCAGGAAGAAAGCGCATCCAAGAAAAAGGAGGCCTGGGATAAGCTGAACGAGGGCGAAGTCGTTACCGGCATCGTCCGCAGGCTGACCGACTTTGGTGCCTTTGTGGATGTGGGCGGTGTTGACGGACTGATCCATGTAACGGATTTGAGCTGGGGCCGCATCAAGCACCCCTCCGAAGTCGTTGCTCCCAACCAGGAAGTGCAGGTCAAGATCCTGTCTCTGGATAAGGAAAGGGAGCGCATTCAGCTTGGCTATAAGCAGCTTCAGCCCAAGCCTTGGGATGTGGCGGAAGAAAAGTATGCCATCGGTTCCGTGGTGGAAGGCAAAGTGGTACGCATCACCACCTTTGGAGCGTTTGTGGAACTCGAGCCCGGCCTGGACGGCCTGGTTCACATTTCCCAGTGCGCCCTGACCCGCGTGCAGAAGGTGGAAGATGCGGTGAAGGTCGGCCAAGAAGTCCGTGTGAAAGTGCTGAAGGTAGAGCCCGCCGAAAAGCGCATCAGCCTGAGCATCCGCGAGGTCCTGGAAGATGAAGCCTTCAATTACAGTCAGGACATTCCCGGTGAAGGCGAATTTGATGCTGCTGCATTAAAGTCGGAACCGGAAGCCGCCAAAGAAGAAGTCATACCTGAAGAGCCCAAGGCGGAATGACATAAAGTTTCAATAAGCTGTATCCGGAAAGCAGGCATACCTGCAGGCTTTCCGGATGCAGTTTTTTTAGGCGGAAGAAATGGCAAGGAAAGCAGGTGAGGACCGTGCGGCGGTGTGTGATTATTCCTGCCTGGGCGCCTGACGGCATACGCGACGTGGTGTCCTTGCGCAATGATGATTTTATTATCTGTGCCGACGGCGGCTACATACCGGCTCAAAGGGAGAACATTGTTCCACACGCGCTGGTGGGCGATTTCGACTCCCTTGGGAAGTTGCCGGATGATCTTCCGCCTGAGTGCCATATTCTTAGGGCAGAGCGGGAAAAGAATGAAACAGATACCTTCCTGTGCCTGCAAACCGGCCTGGACGCGGGCTGCAGCTCCTTTGTGGTAGCTGGTGGAATCGGCGGTCGTCTGGACCATACCGTTGCAAATTTGCAGCTGCTTGTCTATGCGGTCCGTCGTGGATTTTCCATATGGATGATGGATAAGCATAACCGTGTCACCGCCATGGAGCCGGGAGAAATGCGAATACCGCGCCTGGATGGTTTCAAGCTGTCTGTGCTCTCTTATGCCGGGCGCTGCGAAGGCGTAACGCTTGAGCATGTAAAATATCCCCTGCACGATGCTGTGCTTACTGAGGATTTTCCCCTCGGGATCAGCAATGAGTTCATGGGTTCGGAGGCCATCATTCGCCTGAAGACAGGATGCCTGCTTGTATTTTTGAGCATAGATAAAAATTTGTAGAGAGGGAAGACGGACGATTTGCCGATAATGCGTGAGAAACGTGCATATTTCGGAAATTTTATTGAAGAAGCAGCCCTTTTCTGTTAAAATATATGTCAATACGTCTTATATGTTCTATAGGCAGGACGCAAAGGAGCAACTTGCATGAAAATTGGCGGACTGATCTGTGAAGGCAAGGGGAAACGAATTTATGAGACGGACGACCCTAGCCTCCTGGCTGTTTGTTTTAAGGATGAAGCCATGGCCTTTCATGGGCTCAAGCGCGGACGGATCGTGGGCAAGGGTGAGATGAACAACGAAATCTGCTGCCATCTGTTCACGCTGCTTACTGAGCATGGGATACCCAATCATTATGTCAGCAAGCTGGATGCAAGACAATCCATTATAAAACGCGTGGAAATCGTAAAGGTTGCGATCAAGGTGCGCAACATCGTGGCTGGAAGCCTTGCCAGGCGCATAGGTTATGCAGAGGGAACGCACCTTAAGAGCACCGTGCTGGAATGTACCCTCAAGGATGAGGAACTGGAATATCCCCTTATCAATGAAACGCATATCAAGGCCATGGGCTTGTGCACCCAGGAAGAATTATCCGTAATGTATGAAATGGCCCTGAAAATCAATGAGATTTTGACCGCCCATTTGAAAGATATCGGCATTGAACTGATCGATTTCAAACTGGAATTTGGAAGGCTTAACGGGCAAATCATTTTGGCGGATGAGATATCGCCGGATACATGCCGGTTTTGGGATGCCAGAACACACGAGCCGCTGGATCTGGACCGTTTCCGCCGGGATCTGGGAAATGTGGAGCAAGGCTATCAGGAGATTTTGCACCGGCTGATGGGCATCGGCTGATTTATCAAAGTGAGGATATGGCATGAAACGGTTACTGTCATTGCTTGTCATGCTGGTACTTCTTCTTCCCGCGGTGGTTTCGCAGGCTGCGGAAGGGGATTTCCCTGCGCTTAACGAGGCTGGGTTCCTGGAATCAGGCGAATTCGTCTATCAAAATAAGGACGACGGCGTTTGGCGTTACGCTTCCGCCACACTGAAAGTGGAAATCTTCCGCAAATACGACAAGGAACAGAACCTAACCTGGTACGAGGCCGAAATATGGAGCCGGAACGGGGATGTTTTCCGCTGTGTGCCCAATGACCCGGAGGATCGTGTACAAAGCGAAGACTGGCCTGCAAACATCGCAAAGAAAAATGGCACAGTGTTTGCCATCAACAGCGATTTTGCCCATTTAAGGCTTCAGCAAAAGCAGCGATCCGGTATCCTCATCAGGGATGGCATCATCCTTTCGGAAAAGACGCTGGCGCATAACAAAGGCACTTTCCCTAATCTGGACAACATGGCGCTTTATCCCGACGGCCGCATGGAGGTATATGCCTCCGATGCATATAAAGCCCAGGAGTATCTTGATATGGGAGCTTTGGATGTGCTGGCCTTCGGTCCCTACCTGATCAAGGATGGCGTGAGGAATGATGCAGCGCTTAGAAAGTACGGCAAAAGCCGGGCGCCGCGCACGGCGGTGGGTATGGTGGAGCCGGGCCATTATTTTGCGATGATGCTGGAAGGCCGCCACAGCAAGAGTCGAGGCGCAGGCATTTCGTACCTTGCGGATAAGCTTCTGGAAAAGGGCTGTCAAACAGGCTTTAATCTGGATGGCGGTCAGACGGCGACCATGGTATTCATGGGCGAACAGATCATCCATGTAGGAAAAACATCCGGCGCCAATGCCAGCGCACGCCGGGCTGCGGAGATACTGGGAATCGGGACATTTGAGCAACAATCAAAGCCCGGGCAATAGAAGCAGACGAAATGATTATCGATATACGGGCGAACACATGGCATAATCATATTGTGTATGCCACCATCACAAGGGATGAAAGCGACGCGGGTGCCATATAGCACCTGCGTTATCTATTATTGTGAATAAACAAGTGAAGAAGAATCTTTATGGTAAGAACCAAATTTTGTTGTCTTTACGGGAAATAAATAAAACGTAGAGTGGAAATGCAGAGTTGTCAGGTTCTGCATTGAATGCCGCTCTACGTTTTGGTATCAAGGGGACAGAAACATAAGATACAAAAGTGATAAGAAAGTGCGGAAAGTCACCGGCCGTGACGAAAGAAAAAGGGGATTCGTACCGGCCTGGTGATGAGGCTCTAGGGTATCAGTGCAAGCTTTCTTGCTCACAGAAAGATACATTGTCTAATACCCAAACCTTGTGCGGAAAAGAGATAAGATTGTTAAGGAATGGTTAGGAAAACGGTCACGGCAGCGCCTCTGCTTAACGCTCCTACCCCTGAACTTGTAGTGATCTGTGCGGATAAAAGCGTTCCTTTGACTACAGAAACACTTCCAGCTCCAGATGCAAAACAGTTGGGAGTTGCTAAAGCGTTGGGTCCTGTTACTGTGGCGGATATACCTGTGCTTGTAGGATCAGTCCATCCACAGGGGCTTGTGAAAATTGTTGCTGTAACTGTCTGGCCATCCGTTAAAGGATTATTTCTGATATTTAGTACTAATCCAATAATGGTAGCGTCTTCTGGAATAGTCACAGTGCTATCGGTAAATAGCGAAACGGAAGAGGATGTTCCAAGCCCAACCCATCCTTCATTGCTAACCGATTGATCTGTGGCCAAATAGATTGTGGAACCACCTGGACCTATAGGACCGGTTTCACCGGTTTCACCGGTAGGCCCGATAGGTCCTGTGGGTCCGGTAGGTCCTGTGGGTCCGGTAGGTCCTGTGGGTCCGGTAGGTCCTGTGGGTCCGGTAGGTCCTGTGGGTCCGGTGGGTCCTGTGGGTCCGGTAGGTCCTGTGGGTCCGGAAGGTCCTGTGGGTCCGGTAGGCCCTGTGGGTCCGGTAGGTCCTGTGGGTCCGGTAGGTCCTGTGGGTCCGGTAGGTCCTGTGGGTCCGGTAGGT
>JAEZHM010000118.1 GCA_023416585.1 Bacillota bacterium | reverse complement strand
AGGTAACACATATTCAAATTCTGCTTTGTCAAAAACTGAAATGCCTCAACTCCGGTGCAATGGCATGTATAAAACCGTACCTTTTGATGTTTTTGCAGCTCACCGGCAATTTCATGTAGCAATGCTTCAGATACGGTTTTCTTGGTCAATGGATTCCAAAGATGATACCCACCTACGCAGAATTGCGGGGAATAGTCTTTCGCTTTTTCCATAATGTTCACAACGCCCGCATGCCCGCAACCCATAATTAGGGCAGTTGTATTTTCCTTAATCATCAGGTTCTGTTCATGACGGAAATCATCTTTCCCGTCTTTCATGTACAAGGCGTCATTGGCTTTCGAATAACATTTTTCTGTATTACCCACGGTAAATAAACTCAGTTCATCATCGATAGGATAATCGCCTTCTGTCAAAACGATTTGAGAATGGTTTTTAAGTTTATTGTCAATCCCCACGTTTACCTTAAAAAAGAGAAGCTTGCTGTAATGCGGATCGAACGCTTCCCGCTGCACATAGATCTTTGCCGTTGAATTGATTTTCAAAAATTCTTTCAGCGCTCCGCCATGATCCATATGCCCGTGCGAAAGTATGACCGTATCGACTTTGGTTAGATTGACCCCCTTCTTTTTCGCGTTATAAAAAAGGGTATCGTCCGGTCCAAGATCAAACAAGAGCTTGTGTTTTTGCGTTTCGATATAGAGCGACAGACCATGTGTCGCCTTGAGTTCGCAATTTGATTGATTCTCTACAAGTGCCGTAATTTTCATGCCAATCCCCTTACTTTACGGAGAAGTTGAATACATTCTCAAAGTTACGCTCGAAGTAATAATAGATGTTCGAGGTGTTTTGCTCGTACACAACGGACCATTGCGTTGCCCATTCACCCGTCTGTGCCACATTATTAAGGGCATCTCTTATTTGATCTACTGTAAACGAGCCGTTGTTTTGCTCATAAACGGATACTAAGTATTCATAACGCTGTTTTGCGCTTTCCCCGCCGGCAGATGTATCTCCATTTGCCATATTGAAGTTTGTCACAAAATTCGTGTTGACAACTTCAATACCTTCCTTCGTAAACTCAACGGAAACCGATGCGCCGGAAGCGTCCGAAATCGCAAGATGATGGCTGATGCCGCCCGAGGCATGTATGTCATAGAGCGTTAATAGTTGCACCGCCTCATCCACATCTGCCGCTTTGTTTAACACAAGCCTAATCGCCGTTGTGACGGTCAAATCCGGCTTGTCCGTATCGACAACCGGCATCCCTCCCTCGTTTACTTGAAGGTCAGCAACGCAAAGCCCGGCTTCATTTACTCCGTCCATTGGAACATACAGTGCTGCAATCGCAAGCATTTTATTGGCGAAATCCTCCGGAACAACATCAGGGGAGTTTGTGATATTCTGAAAATCGCAGGTAGAAACAGATGCATATCCATCGTTAGGGATGCATCTTACGATAATCGGAGCAGAACCCGTCCAATCGAAATTCCTTCCCCAAACATGTGATCCGTCAGGTGCGGTTGCGGAAATGGTGCTGCACGCGGGTCCGTTTTCTTCAATATCTACCGAATAAAATCCCTTGGAAATACATTTTGTAAGAAACGCTCCCACTTCATCATCCGAAGACGCTCCTCCAGAGTTGAGAAACTCCTCAAAATGATAATCGCCGTTTACTTCCATGTAGTAGACCGGTTTATCGTCTGCTGCTTTTTCAATGGAACTTATAATACGAAGCTCTTTGGAAAAAGCAATAACGGCGAAGCCAACGATAAGAAACAATAACCCCGCAAGTATAAGTAGGATATTCCTCCCGAAGCGCTTTGCGCGGGACTTTTCCCCGTTTTTCAAAACTCTGCACCCCACAATAGACGTGTTATTTATCCGCTGCTACTTTACCACAAAAGAAATAAGAAAGATATGTATTTGCTTCAGTTCCCGCTCCATTCTACCGAAATGGTATGTGTATAGTTTTAATCTTGGTGTGCGAAAGAGGGACGCTGATGAAGGTAGTTATTTTAGCGGGTGGGCTTGGAACGAGAATTTCCGAGGAGTCCCATCTCAAGCCAAAACCTATGATTGAAATCGGAAACGCACCCATTTTATGGCACATTTTAAAGTATTACTCGCATTTCGGTTTTCAGGAGTTCGTCATTTGCTGCGGATATAAAGGCTATGTAATTAAAGAGTATTTTGCCGATTATTATCTGCATCGTTCCGACATAACGTTTGACTTTTCCGATGAAAACAAAATGATTGTACATAACAATGTTGCCGAGCCTTGGAAGGTCACGATTGTGGATACCGGTTTAAACACCCAGACCGGCGGTCGTATCAAGCGCATCCGCCCCTATGTCGGGGACGAGCCTTTTATGCTTACTTACGGAGACGGTGTGAGTAACGTAGATCTTCATGCGCTTTTACGTCAACATCGATCATCCGATATGGCGGTAACGCTTACGGCGGTACAGCCGGTCGGGCGTTTTGGCGTGTTGGAACTGGATGAGCAAAAAAATTGCGTGGTCGGGTTTCGCGAGAAAGCCAAAGAGGATAATCATTGGATCAATGCGGGCTTTATGGTGATGGAACCCGCCGTATTCGATTACCTCGATGGGGACAACTGCGTTTTGGAGCGCCGCCCTCTCGAGCAGCTCAGTGCCGATATGCGGCTTGGTGTATACCGTCACGAAGGTTTCTGGCAATGCATGGACACGCAGCGGGATAAGGGCTTACTGGACAATTTATGGGAAGTCGGAAAAGCCGAATGGAAAGTGTGGGAAGACTGATGATTTCCGTTATTATGCTGACCTATAACCGCGAAAAACTTGTCGGGCGTATGATAGAATGCATACTTGCCCAGACATATCGTGATTTTGAGTTTATCATCGTAAACAACGGTTCCACCGACTTAAGCGGGGAGGTAGCCGAGCAGTATGCAGCTAAGGATTCCCGCATCCGTGTAATCCACCGTACGCGAGGCAGCATCGGTGCCGGGCGCAACACCGGGCTTGATGTAGCACTTGGTGACTATATCGCCTTCGTTGATGACGACGATACCTGCGAACCGGATTTTTTGGAGTTCTTATGGAGGCTTGCTACCGATAACCATGCGGATGTGTCCATTTGCGGAGCCGCCGACAAGGCGTTTGACGAAAAGCGCATCATGACCGCTGAGGAAGCGTTGGTAGAGCTGATGTGGCGTAAACGGTACAACATGGGATTCCCCACCAAACTATTTTCGAAGCGCTTAGGGCGGCTGATTCGTTTTCCTGAGAATGATCGCTACGATGATATTTCGCAAATGCACCGTCTGCTTGCAGGTGCACAGTGTGTTGCTTATCACGGATTATCAAAATATACGGTCAACCGTCACGAAAACAACAACTCCGCATGGACAACAAACCATAGCCTAATTACCCCCGAGATCCTTGGTGAATACTTGCGTGCTTACCGCGAGCGTACCGTTTGGCTGAGCGAGCTTTTTCCTGAAAGTAAAGCGGTATGGGAGTATTTTGAGTGGTCGTTTATGATCAGCATGGTGGAAAAGGTAACGCGACTAAAACTATCCGGGTGTGACAAAGAGCTTATTATATTGAAGCACGAACTGAACATGCACCGCGATGTATTTTTAAATTGCCCATATATATTGGATTTTGAGAAGGAATGGATGGGAAAATATGCGTAGGGCCGCAGAAGAATTACTGCTAAAGGCAAACGGCAGGAAAATAGCTGTTATTGGTGCTGGGACTTTTACAGCTGTCAATATGCGTCTAATTACTGAGCTTGGCATTGAAATTAGCTTTTTTGTGGATGCGGATTATGACAATCGTAAATTTTTCGAGTATCAGACCGGATATAAAGTATTACCCTATCATGTGCTTGATCGCACTAGACATTGTGCTTTTGTATTTCAAATAACCGATCGTGTAATCCTTTCAATGGTTTCCGCTTTAAAGAAAATCGGCTTTGGTCCTGAGGATTATTCCTTATGGACAGAGCTTTCCGACCGCGATTTAGTTTGTGGGAATATGACCGTTGGCAAGAGGGTCAGTTCGTATGATGCCATTATGGGATGGACTCCTCTCGTAAAAGCTATTGGACATTATTCGTCAATCAACCGTACAGCACAGGTAGTGGCAGATCATAGCATTCATCAACTTACGATAGCGTCTTGCCTAAGTCTTGCGCCTACAGCGCAGGCAAACCGTTTATCAATTGGTCATGACGTTTGGATCGGGGCAAATGCAGTCATTAACGCCTCGCGCGTGAAAAGTATAGGAAACGGTGCGATTATAGGCACCGGAGCAGTCGTACTTCAAGATGTTCCACCCTATGCGATTGTTGTAGGAGTGCCCGGACGTGTGAAGAAGTATCGATTCACAACGGATCAAATCGATATACTGGAACGCGTGAAATGGTGGAACTGGGATAAAGATCAGATAAATGCAAACGCGGATTGCTTTGCAGATATCAACGTATTTTTTGATAGATTCCGATAACGAAATAATGTCGTTATCGGATCTTTAAAGAAAAGGAGTTCACAAATGGCACAGATCAGCAAGATTTATAACAAGGATCGTGTTCCGCTTTGGAGCGTGATACCGTTGGATACCCCTTTTGTCATTGAAATCGAGCCTATCAGTTCATGCAACATGAAATGCAAGTATTGCCTGCATTCGCTGCCCAAAGATGAAATTTTACGCAGCGGGCATGTTTTTCAATCGATGAGCGATGAACTTTTTGAGCTATTGCTAAAGCAAACAATGGAGTTCCCCCATCAGGTAAAGCAGGTTGGCTTTGCGGGAATGGGAGAACCATTGCTGCACAAAAGGCTTCCTTGGATGATAGAGCAGTTTAAAAATATTGCGCGTATTCCGAGAATCACAATAACAACAAACGGACTCGCCTTACATCATCAGCTCACAGATGATTTGATCAACGCCGGGCTCGATCATATTAAAATATCCGTCAACGGACTTTCGCAAGAAAGTTTTAAAGAAAACTGTGGCGTTAAAGTTGATTTTGAGCAGTATCTTGAGCAGATTGAATACCTGTACCGCCATAAGGGCAGCGCTGAAGTCGCCTGTAAGACGATGGATACCTGTGTAGGAGAACACGAAAATGCTTTTTATGAGGCATTTAAAAACATTTGCGATACGATGAGCATCGAAAAAACCGTTAGGGTGTTCCACGAGGTATCCTATGATTCTATTTTAGGAGAAAAAAACATTTTGAGCCGGTATGACATGCGCGACAAAGCCGTTAGGATTTGTGCATCACCGTTTTTCCGGTTTGCTGTCAAAGCTGATGGGCAGGTATCCGCCTGCAGGCTGTATAACGGTTTAACACATGAAAGCTTCAATATTCAGCGCAAAAGTCTTATCGAGATATGGAACAGTTCTGAACGCCGTGAAATGCTTCTCGGAGTGTTAAAGGAAAAAACCGATGGTCTAAATGCATACTGTAAAAACTGCACTCTGCGAGATGATTTTGCTTTTGAATCTGACTTATTGGACGACCATGCGAACGATTTGTATGAGAAGCTGGTCATCGAAGACGAGAGGCAATAGATATGGGGCGCAGATTTTTAATTTACGGGCACGGAGGCTGTTATAACCACGGCGGTGAGGCGCTGGCAAAGTGCGGAATACAGGTGTTGCGAGACCGCTATCCGGGCTGTTATATCATAGTATCTTCACACAATCCGGATAACGATATTGAATTTCGCTTGCCTGCGGATGAAATCGTAGGACGGGACGAAACCTTTTTGCCGTTTGAGCGCAGTACAGATTACTCCATCGAAAATAACGACAAGATATATAGCTCCACAATAGAAAGAATCACACCAGACACAGTTGCGATTCATCTAGGGGGCGACAACTTTTGCTATACGAATTGGAAAAGGTATGCGAATATTCATTATCGCGTACTTGATAAAGGTGCAAAAAGCGTTCTGTGGAGCTGCTCGGTAGACCCTGATGCAATCGATTCCGAGATGCTTCATGCGTTAAAAACACATCACTTAATCACGGCAAGAGAAGACATCACCTACCGTGCGCTGAAGGAACGCGATATTACGCAAGTAGTTAAGGTGTCGGATATAGCCTTTCGTCTTTTGCCAAGCGCTGTGCCGTTTGACTTAGAGAACTATGTAAGCCTCACATTCGGTCCTCTTGCCGAAAAAAAGGAAACCATACCTGGGATGGCGCTTAACTCCTTTAAGCACCTGGTGAATTATATTCTGATGGAAACGGATATGAACATCGCACTTGTTCCGCATGTCATTTGTAAAGTAGACAGCGACCTTGAATGGATGTCAAAAGTCATCCCGCATAATTCATCGCGTATCCGGCTTGTATCCGAGTTCTATAGCGCCGCGCAGCTCAAACATATCATAGCAGGTGCCAGATTTGCCGTAACGCTTCGTACACACGCATCCATTGCTGCATATTCCTCGTGTGTGCCGACGCTCGTAGCAGGCTATTCCATGAAGTCATCAGGCATTGCCATGGATTTGGGGATGTCCGAATATGTAGTGCAGATAAAAGACATTCGCAAAGATACTGATTTATCAAATACATTTAAGAAACTATTTGCCAACGAAAATGCTGTGAAAAATCAGCTTCAAGCACGTATACCTCAGTACATACAAAATGCAATCTGTGAGGAAGCTTTCAATTTTTGACGGCATGGAGGTACATTTTGAGCAAAGTCTATATACAAACAATTGCATATAATGCAGAAAAAACGATTCATCGCTGCGTGGAGAGCATACTTAACCAAACTTATAAGGGCGAGATTAGATGGGATATTTTGGATAACGGAAGTACGGACCATACGTTTTCCATTTTGTCCGATTATATGCAGCAGGATGAGCGATTAAATCTCTTACATATCGACCACAATTGTGACCCGCAAAACGAAATAGAGCTGGCGGTTTGGAACCGTTTTTACCGGAGGAGCGGGCTTACTTCGTTCAACGGAGAATACTATTGCACATTGGACAGCGACGATGCTTATCATGTTGATTTCCTAGAAAAAGCACTTGCTTTTATCAAAGAAAACAATCTTGACATGGCCGCGGTTGGTAATGACTTTGTCGATGGTGCAACAAATAAAACGGTGTATGTCAGGAAGCTCAATCATAATATCATTTTATCCGACGCGAATACATTTGACGGCTATTTTCAGCATTACCACCAGTTCTTTCGTACAGTTTGGGGCAAGGTATATAAAATGTCCCTCTTAAAAGACTATGTACGTAACGATGAACTAAGCTACGGGAGCGATACATGGTTTGCCTTTTATGCCGCGCGTCAGGCAAAACGCATAGGTATTCTTGCTGATTCTCTACACAAATACTATAGGTCAAAGAAATCGGTGTCATACCAATGGGATCAAAAACGCATCCTATCCGACCGCATCCTGCATGAAGCAACACGCAACTTCCTTATAGAAAAATGTGGAACTATCAGCCGTCAGAACGAAGATTATCAGTTGGCGGTCTATACGAATGCGATTAGAGACACTTTGAATGTTCTGATTAACGCAAGTATTCCGCTACAAGAAAAAATCGAAGGTGTTATCGATATAGCAAACAATGAATACACGCAGCAGCTTATTGCAAGGGAGGAATTTTGCTTTAACCCTGATGCGGTTCAAGAGATGTTCAAAATGCGAAAGGATGTTGTCTCGGCCGCGGTAAACTGGCTACTATCGCTCGATGAGGTACCGGATGATCTTATAGAAGGTTATTGCAGTACAGGCGAACTCCTGTGCGCCTCTGTTGAAAACGCAGACGGCTGGCTGTATTTTAAAAAGCTTCGAGTGCACTTTTTCCTTGAGCAAAACCGGAAGGAGGAGGCAAAGAAAAGCCTACAAGAGCTTTCGGAGCTGATTCCAAACGACCTCGATGTCATGGATTTACAAAAGTGTTTTTAGCGATTTACTATAGGAGGAAACATGAACACACGCGCAGCCAAACCAAATATTAAACTCACCATTTCCCTTCTCGTATCCAATCGTATCGGTACCATCCGCAAGTGTCTTGATTCTATAAAGCCTTTGCTTTTACAGCTTCCAAGCGAGCTGATCGTCGTGGATACCGTTGGGGAAGAAAAGTCCGATGGCTCTTTGGCGATTGCACGGGAATATACCGATCATATTGTGCGATTTGAATGGTGTAACGATTTTGCCGCAGCAAGAAACGCAGGCTTGAAGCACGCTAAAGGCGAATGGTTTTTATACTTGGATGACGACGAATGGTTTGAGGATGTTACCCCCATATTGAATTTTTTAAAAACCGACGACGGTACTTATAACTCCTGTCTCTATGATCAAAGGAATTATAGCGATTATACGGGCAACACCTATACGGACGGTATTGTTTGCCGTATGGTTCGCATAACCAACCATACGGTTTTTAAAAACAAAATCCATGAGTATCTCGATAAATATACGCCGATATTTCAATTGGATTGTTTTGTGCATCATTACGGGTATGTGTATTCCAGTAACGCCGAGCGATTTGCCCATAGCAAGCGCAACATTGAACCGCTTTTAGAGATGCTAAATGAAAATCCCAAAGATTTGAGAACCATTTTGCAACTCTGTCAGGAATACTTCGTCATAAGGGATTATCACAAAGCAAAGGAGCTTTGTGAAAAAACGCTGCAGTTCTGCTTAAAAGACTCCACAACCTATGTGGCACAGATTGTCGTTTATTATATTACAATTCTTTTTAAGTTCAACGAAACGGAAGCTCTTATAAATGCCGCAAATACATTCCTCCATCACCCCAATGTGACCGAGCTCGCTAAAGCGACAATCAGTCTGATTGTGCAAAGCGTGGATTCCCCGCAATTAACGGAGGAAAAGCTTCTCGCAAACATCGACACTTACTTTGCCAACTGCGACGTTCTATTGGAAAACCCCGATAAGCTCATCTATCAAATGATCAATACCATGAAAGTGAGCGTCAGCGACAAAAACCGGACGGCTATGCTGCAACGCGCCATGCAGTTATGTAAAGCGCTCGGCAATTGGGACAAGGCGCAAGAATATCTAAGAAGGTACTGTTTAACCGGTGAAAAAGCAGATATGCTTTTGTCCGCATGTTTGTCGCAATCTGTTGACGCAGCTTTTGCTTTAAACGAGCTAAGCTCGTTGTGCGAGACGCTTCATCCATGCCTTCAAAAGCCCAAGACGCTCGGCGATTTCCTACGGGTTTGCGAACTTGCGCTCGCAAAAATGAATGCCGGAAAAGAAAAATGGGATGGTATTCGCGTTCTTTCCCAGTTACAGTTCAACCACCCCCGTATCACCACAATGAAGATGCTTATTGCCGAGCATGATAACCGCACACCGGAACTGCCCGCTCTTATCGAAGAATACGCCGCACTTGAGATGGAGAGCACCCTTGCAAACGACGTAATTGCCCTAAGTTACCGCAACAAGGTAAGTCTAAAACCGCTTGCAGGGAGATTATTTATTGAAACCTGGGAAGCGACCATCCCCCTTCTGCTAAGGGAAATTCCTTTAGAAGAGCACGAAGCGCTTGTGTCGTTCCTACAGATGTACTTCGCACCCGATTCGCCGGAGATGTTGCTTCTAAAAGCAAGCATATTCTTTGACGAACTTACGGAGCTGATAAAATCCGAACCTACACCTACCGTGTTTGACGCTAAATTTTCCAGATATGTAGAAACCAATGCCGCCTATTACCGCTTGCTCAACCCGGAGGGTTTTTTCTCGCAAAATCTCTGTGTTTATCTTACAAAGCCGGCGAGAGCTGCTTATTATTTAATACAAGCGCTCAAGTATAGACAGGAAAAACGCCCTGAGCTGCAGGTGCGCTCAATCAGGCAGGCGCTAGCTTTACAACAAAACCTTGAAGAGCTAGCCCGGTATATTGCAAAGGATATTCAAGCGCAGCAGATCAAAGCTCCCCTTTCCCCCGCCGATGAACTGCGTGACTTATCCCGCAGCATAAAAAACAGTGTTTTGACGCTTATGAAGTCGCAGCAATGGGCGCAGGCAAAGGCACTTTTAGACAACTTAAAATCCATTACCCCCGACGATCCGGAATTGGATGCCTTGTACGCAAAGCTGCCGGATACGTTTTGAGAATGATCGTCCTTATAACTAACGAAGGAGCATCCTACGGGATGCTCCTTTATGTTGGACCGCTCTTAGGCTGTCACCTCTTATAAAGTTGAACTTGCCCCTCACCGCCCATCAAAGCAGTCATTTCCTCAATACGTTCCAACGGAAAGGGCGGCTCACACAAAGGTTTCATGGCAATGCTCATAAGCTTCATCGGGTTATCATCCGCAGCAACACGGTTGGATGAAAAACCTCCGCATATACGGCAACGGTGGATAATGGCCCATTCCCCACC
This sequence comes from Bacillota bacterium, assembly GCA_023416585.1. GTDB lineage: Bacteria > Bacillota > Clostridia > Christensenellales > Aristaeellaceae > JAEWAH01. Next base: position 2,952 of record JAEZHM010000118.1, on the reverse strand, counting down.
TTTTCGCACCCAAACTGCAACAGGATCCATAATTCCGCCGCAGTCAGACTCCCTGTCACCGGGCTCGATGTCTATGTGTAAGCTCGTTAAGCAGTTCGGGCAGTGATTGCGGTGCGCACTTCCGGCACCTGTCGGAATCACCTGACGCCCGCAAAGCTTGCAGGTAAATATATCGCTGCAGGCATGGGTTTTAAAATAACCCTTGTCATATTGCCTGCGCTTGTTTTCTCGATTCATGTAGAACATCCTCCAAAAAGTAAGTGTCTTCCTTTTGGGAGGAATGCGGAGTTTTATCTGTCGCAAACCTCCCGGTTTGCAACACTCTCCATATAATACGATTTCGTCAAACAGCATTCTCCTTTCTCGGGTCAATGACCCACAGCAGTTGTAATGATAGCACAAAAAAATAACGGGTAAACAGACAGTTTCCTTTAAACGATTTATTCCGGTTCTATTACGCTAAATCTCGTATATTAACGACAGGAAAACCGTATTCCTTTCTCGATAGGGCAAGAATATACTTTTATTGAACCTATCTTTGCAGCACAATCTATTGCCTATATCTACAAGCCAATGGAGGGGCTAAACTATGGCAGCGATTGAAATTCAATATTGGGCATACGGTACACTTAAGTCCGTCGGAAGTACGGATGTTTTTGAAGATGATATAGAGTATCTGCCGGATGGAACCGTAAAATCGGTTCTTGGAGAAGATGTGAAATTGTGGTATGACGGTACCATCCGGGCAATCGGCGAAGATGACGTTTTGTAAATACGTTATTTTGGCGGAGTGTAGGAATTGATTCGGTTCCATAGATCGTGGATGAAGCTGCTTCCACGGCTGATTAATATGCCTGTAATGATAAACCCGAGCCATTTCGATGTAACAATCGTGATGCTTAAAAGCTCAAATATGGACGCTTGCGTGAGCAACGCTATCACGATGCCGACAATGAGTGAGCAGATTACCGGCCACGATACCTTTCGTTTTTCAACATCCCATGCAAGCTTGAGCGTCTCAACAATTGCCTCCACCAAGAAACCCAAAACAATAAGCAGCCAGAAAACTTCCAACAGCATTCCCCCCTTTTTTATTTGTGTGCCTTGTTGAATATATGCTCCGCCATAGCAACGTGAGTACCGGTGCTGGTTTTAGCGTGCGCGCAAAACACCACCCTCCCGCACGAATATAAGATGCTATTTCCGTGATTTTGCTGGCATATATTGCATTTGATATAGCTTTGATGACTCCTATATACTTTGAATCACAGACACATCCAGGGCGTGGCTGAAGATCGTTGTGATTTGAAGATAAAGGGAGAACAATGCGAAATTTTAAAAAGATATTGTCTGCTTTACTCACAGCTACTTTACTACTGTTCTGCTTTACGCAGAGCTTCACACGAGCCGAGAACGAGCAGCGTGGCGTCATTGTAAACTGCAAGGTCGCAGTGAATGTCAGAAGCGGCCCCGGCACGAAGTATAAGAAGATCGGCTCCGCTAGAAAAGGTGCAGTTTATACCATAACGGGAAAATCCGGTTCGTTCTATGCCATCGTATTTAGCGGCAGGACGGGCTACGTCCATTCGAATTACATCTCTGTCTCCGGTTCCGGTTCCGGCACTGCAAATAAAGAAAATGAGAATATGGGGCGCGTCGTTAACTGCAATATCGCTGTAAACGTAAGAAGCGGTCCGGGCACAAAGTATAAAAGGATCGGCTCCGCTAAAAAAGGCGCAGTCTACACCGTTCGCGGCAAATCGGGTTCATTTTATGAGATCTTCTACGGCAGCAAGATCGGTTACATACACGAGCATTACCTGTCTGTAGTGCTTCCATCCCCCGCTCCGTCCCCCGCTCCGTCCCAAAAGCCAGATGAACCAATCCAAACCGGCACTAAAATCGTTTCAGGTTACTACGCATCTTGGGCTTCGTACTATGGCTATACACCGGATGAAATCCCTGCGGGGGTTACGCATGTGTTTTACGCATTTGCCAACATAGGAACGGATCTGAAGATTAAGATTGGAGATGCGGAAGTCGATTACGATAATTTTCAAAAGCTCACACAGCTCAAGACGCAGCGCCCGGAGCTTAAAACGCTTATTTCTGTCGGCGGCTGGACCTGGTCCGGTAAATTCTCCGATATGGCACTGACAGACGAAAGCCGCACAACCTTTTCTGACAGCGCTGTGGCTTTTATGAAGCAGTACGGGTTTGACGGCATTGATATCGATTGGGAGTACCCGGTGGGTGGCGGCATGGCAGGTAATACCGCACGGCCTGAGGATAAGGAGAATTTTACGCTTCTCATGGCGAAGCTTCGCGAGAAGCTTAATGAGCAAGGCGTACTCGATCAAAAGAAATATCTGCTTTCGTTTGCAGGTGGTGCGCAAACCTTCTATTCTAACATCGAGCTTGATAAGCTCGGTGCAATCGTAGATTTTGCTGCAGTTATGACCTATGACATGCATGGTCCATCCACGAGCATCGTCACCGATATGAATGCACCGCTTTATACACCCAATGAAAGCTCCCCACAGTACAAATGGAGCTGCGATGCATCAATTAAGCATTGGACAGACAGGGGCTTCCCCAAGCATAAAATCCTTATGGGGATTCCCTTCTACGGCATGAAATTCAACGGCGTTCATAACGCGAATAACGGCCTGTACCAGACGTTTTCTTCAGGTGGTTCAATACCGTATGATGCTATCTCGGCAGCATACCTTACGGATGCTTCGTACTCACGCTTTACGCACCCGGAGGCGCGCGTGCCGTGGCTGTTTAACGGCTCAACATTTATCTCCTATGACGACCAGCTCTCCATTGCCGAAAAAGCCGCCTACATCAAGAATGCAGGCCTCGGGGGTGCGGTGGTTTGGGAGCTTTCGCAAAACGCCGCCGGTATGCTCATTGGCGTGATTGGCAGTAACATAAAGTAAAAACTAT
>JAEZHM010000088.1 GCA_023416585.1 Bacillota bacterium | reverse complement strand
CTCCCTTATCCGCCACTGGCGGGGTCGGGGTTCCGGAGCCCGCGCTGCTCGTTTCGCTCGTTTCCTCCGCTTCGCTTCATCCGCCACAGGCGGCGCTCAGCTTCGGAACCCGTTTCGCCAGCCTCCTCCACCCTGCCCACTTCCCTCCATCTGGCTCAATCGGCGCGCTGACTCGCTGCCGCTCGCATCGCTTGTTTCGCCAGCCTCCTTCACCCCTCCCTTATCCGCCACTGGCGGGGTCGGGGCTACGGAGCCACTGGCGGGGCAGGGTTCCGAAGCCCTCAAGGGGAAGGCTTTTGCGTGGTCTTAAGATGAAGGAGACCGGGGGAGGTCTTAAGCATCAGTAGAAAATGATACTTTCAGGGCAGTATACCGTTTTCCCACCCGCCACTTGATATCTCCCGTTCCTTCCCGATTGGACAAAACGGATACGATCCAGTATACTCAGGAAAAAGCATGGAACAGGAGATATCTATGGCACAACAAAACGAAAGAATAGGCGATGCCAATCAGATCACCAGGGATTACTTCGATTCGCTGCTGATCGAAATGCGGCACCTGGATGCTGTTCTGCCTTCCACAGCGATGAAGCTTTACGGCGAATCGTTTGCCACACCCATTATGACGGCTGCGCTCTCGCATTTGGATAACTGCCGCCCGGGCGGCGCCCCGGAAATGGCCAAGGGTGTGTTCCAGGCAAACGCGGTCATGTGGACCGGCATGGGCGAAGAGGATGAACTGGAAGCCATCACAAAAACCGGCGCCAGGACCGTAAAAATCATCAAACCCCACGAAAACAACGATGTGATCTTCAAAAAGATCGCGCACGTGGAAAAGTGCGGCGCGCTGGCTGTGGGCATGGATATCGACCATGCGTTCAACGGAAGGGGAGAATACGATAACGTCCTTGGCCTGCCCATGGTCCCCAAGACGCTTGACGAGATCAGAACTTTTGTCAGGTCGACAAAGCTGCCCTTCATTATCAAAGGGGTGTTGAGCGAGCGGGATGCGTTCAAGTGCGCGGAAGCGGGCGTAAAGGGCATTGTGGTATCCCACCACCACGGGATATTGGACTATGCCCTGCCGCCGCTGATGGTTTTGCCTAAGATTGCTAAAGCCTTGGGCGGAATCATGCCGATCTTTGTGGACTGCGGTATTTTAAGCGGCATCGACGTATTCAAGGCGCTGGCGCTTGGCGCCACAGCGGTATGCGTTGGCCGCGCTCTGATGGACCCGCTAAGGGCTGACGGCGCGGAGGGCGTAAGGAAAAAGATTGAAGATATGACGGAGGAACTGGCCGGCGCCATGGCACGAACCTGCTCGCCGGATATTGCAAGCATTGATCCGGCTGTGATCCTTAAGAGATAAGGCGTTGAGCTTGTCAGCGAACTGACAACTGCAGATCAAACGGTTTGTAATCAATGGCACAATTGCGGGTGATGGGAAAGCCGACCTATGCCTGTACCGGCAACCATTTGTCCCCCTTGCTTCCTCTCCCTCCGCTGCGTGTCATCCTGAGGGCTCTGCCCGAAGGATCTTTTGCTGCAAACCATATTCCAATTGGCAAGATCCTTCGGGCATGGCCCTCAGGATGACATACAGCAGTGGCTTGCCTTATACTCCCAAATCAGCGTGATGCGCATAACACTTTGAACCGTCATGAAAATGGCGGTTTTCTTGTTTTACCTCCACAGGCGGCGCTTCGGCTTCGGAGCCTCCAAAAGCCTTCCCCTTGAGTAAACGCTGATTTATTCGAATATATGTCATTCTGAGCGTAGCGAAGAATCTTGAACCCCTTGCGGCATAAAGATTCTTCGGTCGCTTCGTTCCCTCAGAATGACACGTTGGCGCTTTAATCAACGTTTACTTGAGGGGAAGGTGGGAGCACACGCCGGATGAGGTGTTTAGCTTCGAACGACTGCGCATTCATTAACACCTCATCAGTCTCCTTCGTCTTAAGCTTCCCCTCAAGGGGAAGCCTTTAGGAGAGGTTCTCTCTTGGAGGAGGCTGGAGGAGGTTAACAAAAACAATAATCAGTTGTTGTAATATCCATATGAGCTGTCATGAAAATGGCGTTTTTTTGTACATTAAACAGTTTTAACAAAAAGAGAATACCTCATATTAAACCGCCAACGGGTCCTTATCAAAGAATGTTATTGCAAATCCGTTGCTATGGCAACATACTTCCAATCTCGCGCATGATACCCTTCGCTATGGAATAGCCACCTTTTCCCAACACATTCTACTACGGAAAGATGGGATTTCAATCGAACGAACGCAGCCGAAAGGCTCATTGTACATTTTAGGCATGGCGCTGCTTTTGCTTTGCAGCTTTTTCCTGTCCTTTTCCCTGGGCAAATATCCCGTTTCCCTGGGGGAGCTTATCAGGGTCATGATATCCCGGCTCATCCCCATGGATAAATTATGGAGTGACACGGCGGAAACAGTGATACTGAACATCCGCCTTCCAAGGGTTCTGGCGGCGGTGATGATCGGCTCCGCATTGTCCGGCGCCGGCGTTGCCTATCAAAGTTTGTTTCAGAACCCCATGGTATCGCCGGATGTGCTGGGCGCGTCGGCCGGGGCCGGCTTCGGGGCGGCTATAGGCATTTCCCTATCGTTCAGCTTCCTTGGCATCACCCTGACGTCGTTTTTCTTTGGCATCGTGGCCGTGGCCATCGCCTATTTTATCAGCACGCGCACGCGTCATGATTTGGCCTTCGGGATGGTGCTGGCAGGGATCATGACCGGTTCCCTTTTTTCTTCCGGGATATCGTACCTGAAATTGATTGCCGACCCCAACGATACGCTGCCTTCCATCACCTACTGGCTGATGGGCAGCCTGGCATCCATCCGGTCCCAGGATGTGGCGCTTGCCGCGGTCCCGATTTTATTGGGCCTTGTGCCGCTTCTTTTATTCAGGTGGCGGCTGAACATACTCGCCATGGGTGAAAGCGAGGCGCGAACGCTTGGAATTCACACCGGCCGGCTCCGGTTAATCATAGTGTGCTGCGCCACGCTTGTCACATCCGCCAGCGTGGCGGTGAGCGGCATGATCGGCTGGGTCGGGCTGGTAATCCCGCACCTGGCCCGCATGCTGGTAGGCAGCAACAACCGACTTCTTATGCCGGCAAGCATGCTTCTGGGAGGAAGCTATCTTTTGATGGTGGATACCTTGGCGAGGCTCATTGCCGCATCGGAAATCCCGCTGGGGATACTGACCTCCTTGGTGGGAGCGCCGTTTTTCCTCTTTCTGATGCTGAGGAGGCGGCGGATGGCATGAGTATGGCCTTGCAGGATGTGCGATTCCGCTACGGACGAAACGAGGTACTCTGCGGCATCTCCTTTTCCCTAAACCAAGGGGAAGTGCTGTTTGTGCTGGGGCAGAACGGGGCCGGAAAGAGCACGCTGTTCAAATGCATGCTGGGCCTTTCAGGGGGATACGAAGGCAGCATCCGCCTTCATGGAAAGGAGATACGCGGCTATACTCCTAAGCAATTGGCCAGGCGTACGGCCTACATACCTCAATCCCACCAGCCTATATTCGATTATGCGGTGCTGGAGGTGGTGCTCATGGGCATGGCTTCCGCCGTCAGCGCCTTTTCAGCTCCGGGCAAATGCCATAGGATGAAGGCTGAACAAGTGCTTGAAGACCTTGGCATTTCGCATCTGAAGGATAGGGGTTACGCAAGTTTAAGCGGCGGGGAACGGCAGCTTGTTTTGACCGCCAGGGCGCTTATGCAGGATACCGCTATACTGCTGATGGATGAACCTGTGGCCAACCTGGATTACGGCAACCAACAGAGGGTGCTGAACGCTGCCGCCAGCCTTGCCAAGCGCGGCTATGCGGTGGCCGTAACATCCCACCACCCCGAGCACGCCTTTTTGTACGCGGACCGGGTGTTGGTTTTGGAAGGTGGGCAGATTGCCGCGTTGGGCTCACCCATAGATGTGCTGACTGAGGAACTGCTTAAAAGGATCTACGGCATTCCTGTGCGGCTTGTGAATTGCAACGCCGGCCTCAAACAGGTGCGCGTTTGTGTGCCGGCATTGCAGGAAGAGAAAGAGTGGATTTCATGAAAAATATGTTGCCTCGCCGATATTTGTTAATAGCGATGCTTGCGGTACTGCTGATGCAAACCATTATCCTACCGGGTACGGCGGAGGAGCGCCGCGTGTTTGTGGACTCGGCGGGCAGGCAGGTTATACTCCCCGCCTCCGTCAACAGGATCGCCCCGTCCGGTCAGCTGGCACAGATCGTGCTGTACAGCCTCTGCCCCTTAAAGCTCATCGGCTGGTCGTCAAAGCCCGGCGATGCGCTGAAAACCTATCTGCCGGAACCGATGCAGAACCTGCCGGTCTTCGGACAGTTCTACGGCAGAAATGTGAGCCTGAACCTGGAGGCGCTGATTGCAGCCAAGCCCGACGTGATCATCGATATCGGAGAAAGGAAAGCGGCCATCCGGGAGGATATGGACAGCATCTCCGCACAGACAGGCATCCCGGTGGTGTTTATAGAAGCCACCCTGGACACCATGGGTAAGGCTTATGAAATGCTGGGAACGCTCACCGGCATGGAAAGTAAGGCCGGGGAACTGGCAAGCTACGCCAGGGAAACGGTAGAGGAGGCAAAGCGGTCAAGCTCCGCCATCGGGTATGGGAAACGGGTTCACGTATACTATGCCGAGGGATACGATGGACTTATGACCGATCCTTCCGGCTCCATCCATGCTGACGTCATCGACCTTGTGGGCGCCGTAAATGTGGCGGACATCGCTTTGGGCGGCGGCGCCGGCATGAACCCCGTGTCCATGGAACAGGTGTTGCTATGGCAGCCGGACGTTATCCTGTTCGCCCCGGGCAGCGCATATGAAGCGGTGGCAGCAGACCCGCTGTGGCAAGAGCTTACCGCCATGAAGAAGGGACGGTATTACGAGATACCGGGCGAGCCCTACAATTGGCTGGGCAGGCCGCCGGCTGTCAACCGGCTGCTGGGTGTAAAGTGGCTGGGCAGCCTTTTGTACCCGGATGTTTATAAATACGACATGGCAGCGGAAGCGCAGAAGTTTTTCAAGCTTTTTTACCACTATGATTTAAGTGATGAGGAGGCCGAAAAACTGATGGAGCACTCCACGTTCCGCAGATAGGTGGATTATTTGGAACACACGGCGCGCAATCGCACCAGGAAATCAAAATGTCCGTTGTGGCGGAGTTGATAGCCTTCCAGAACGGATAAACCGCATGAAAAATCCGGGCTCGGTGTTTTTTTCCGACGTAATTTGTATACTAGCGGTACCAATGCTGTAGAAAGCACATTTTACTCCTTCAGTCGCTGCGGTGACAGACATCCCATCTGGCTTAATCGTCGCACTACTCACTGCGTTCGCATTGCTCGTTTCGCCAGCCTCCTCCACACCGCCCACTTCCGCCACTGGCAGGGCGGTGTTCCGGAGCCTCGAGAGGGAGGTGCCGACGAAGGAGGCGGAAGGAGTAAAAGAAATGTCCTGCACTTCATGCTAGCCGCTTCATTCACTATCTGTGCCGCTCATCGCCCCGGCGTCCTGCAATTTCGCATCAATGCAGCGTGGACAGTATCTGAAACCTGTTCTTATGAAAGCGGATCAGCCCTTCCTTTTGCATGCGGCCAAGCTCCCTGGAAAGGGCGCTGCGGTCCACGCACAGGTAGCAGGCCAGTTCCTCCCGGTTCAGCGACAACGAAAGGTTACTGGACTTCTTTTTCTGCTGAATGGATAAGTACATGCATACCCGCTCCCGCAGGCTTTTCTTGGAGAGGATATCGATTTTGTAAAGCTGCCGTATGTTCAAGTTGGCAACGATCTCCAAAAGGTTCTTCATCAGCTTGCAGCGCACGGCATCCGAAAGGAATCCTCCGTTCACCACGGCGTCATAGGGAAACGTCATCACGGTGGCGTCCGTCTTGCAGGAGATGTTCAGCGGGCTTTGGCGGGTGGGTGTGCACACTATTTCCGCGGTATACACTTCATAGGGAGATACCTCGCGCAAAAGATGCAGATTGCCGTGGATATCCTCCTTGGCGATGCTCAGCCTGCCGCCAAGCAGTATGCCGATCTCATTCACCACGTGATCTATGCCGATGAGCATTTCGCCCTTCTCATGCTGTTTTGTGCGCAGGCCGGGAAGCGCATATATTTCCGACATTTCTTTTTGCGTAAGCCCGGCAAAAAGATTCCCCCATGCCCGCCCCGTATCCAACTGCCCGGCAGCAGGTTCCGAAATACGTATACTCTCCATCAATTGAAACGCGCTCCCGTATGCTTGCTATATACATACAGGATGCGCGTTCAATAGCGGCACTATTCACATGTCCCATGTCGGCTCTGCCGGATTACGCGGCTATATCTCATACTTGTCTAAAACATGAATGCGTCTATGAACATGAACTATGTAAGTGAGAACAACTCTGCATAATGCCATCCTGAACGAAGTGAAGGATCTTGACCTTTTGTGCTGCATAAAGATCCTTCGTTTCTTCGTTCCTCAGGATGACATCGTGCGGAGTTTGCATGCATTCTATACACTTGTGCCATTGGTGCATTTATGCTTATGAATGGTATCAAACCTTCAGCAAATTTTCTGCGCCTGCATCTGGGCCATGACGCAAAGCTCAGCGGCCTTGAAGGCATGCTCCTGGGTCATGGCGTTTTCCGTGCGGTTCATGCAGTCCAGAATCAATTGACCGAAGAAGGGGTAACCCACCTGCCCGGTCACATCGAACCGCTTTTCCCCGCTGCCGTTGACAAGAAGTACATGATTGCCCGACATACCGCCCGTGCAGATATCAATATACTTGCGGATCTCAATGTACCCTTCCGTACCAAGGATCATGGTGCGCCCGTCGCCCCAGGTGCCAAGGCCGTCCGGCGTGAACCAGTCCACGCGGAAATAGTTGGTGCAGCCGTTGTCCGCCACAAGCGTCGCGTCGCCAAAGTCGTCCAGTTCGGGATAATCAGGGTGCGCATAATTGGCGATTTGGCTGTGCGCAACCTTCGCGTCTTTCGCGCCGGAAAAGAAAAGGAACTGTTCGATTTGGTGGCTGCCGATGTCGCACAATATGCCGCCGTACTTTTCCTTTTCAAAGAACCACTTCGGACGGCTTTTAGCACTTAACCTATGCGGCCCAAGGCCAATGACCTGCAGCACGCGGCCGATGGCCCCCTGCTCGATCAGCTGCCCGGCGTAGATGGCCCCTTCCACATGCAGCCGCTCACTGTAATAAACCATGTACTTTTTCCCGGTGGCCTTCGTTTTTTCCCTGGCAAGCCCAAGTTGATGAAGGGTGGTCAGCGGCGCCTTATCGGTAAAATAGTCCTTGCCGGCGTCCATCACCTCAAGCCCCAGCGCGCACCGCTCGCCGGTCACGGCGGCGGAAGCCACCAGCCTTGTTTCCTTATCCATAAGCACCTGCTGTTTGGAAGATGCGGCCTTTGAATAAGGAAATGCTTCCAAAAACCTTTTCACCTTTTCAGGGTCAGGGTCGTACACGTATTTAAGCGTTGCGCCGGCCTCTGTAAGACCGTTGCACATACCGTAAACATGGCCGTGGTCCAGGGCGACCGCCGAAAAAACAAACTCCCCGGGTTTTACCACCGGATTGGGCTTACCCTTGGGGGCGTAATTCATGCCATCCGCTTTCATAAAGTACCTCCTTGCCGCGCGTTAAACCTAATTAAGCAGCCAAATACATAGCACTTCGAGCTGTAAAAGAAAATACCTTCCGCGAATATGTATAAGTTCGTTACGGCCGGGCTTTTTGCCTGTAATCGCTGCCGACGGTGATATTATCATCCCCAAGGCCTGACAGGGATGATGTCTTTTCATAAAACCTGGGCATATGACTCAGCATTCCCTCCACGGTATAGAAGGGGTCGTCCTTCCCTATAGGCAGCGCAACAGTCGCACGCGTGGCGCCGGATTTATAGATGGCGGTGATCAGCTCGATGGTGCGCCGGCCGTCTTCCCCGGTGATGGCGGGCGCAATGCCCTTTTCAAGCGCATCAAGCACATTCCCGATCTGGCCGGTGTGCCCCTCGGGCTCGACCGGGGGCAGCTTACTGTAAAAGGCGGTCAATTCTTCCTCCACGGTATCGTTCCTAACCGGGAAACCGTTTTGTTTGGATACGGAGGCATACGTTTCCCAAGGCGCGGAAATGCGGGCTTTTTCACATTGGAAGATGAGCTGCTGCACTTCCCCATGGTGGACCACAGAACTGGTTACCTGGGCCAGCGCGCCTTCATAGCGCAATATGGCCACAGACAGGTCCTCCACCTCGGCGTTGTCATGGGCCACATTCGCAAGGACTGCCGTCACTTCCCTTGGCTGTCCCATCATCCAGCCCAGCATGTCGATATGGTGCACGGCATGGTTCAGCGTGCAGCCTCCGCCCTCCTTGCTCCACAGGCCGCGCCACCACAGATCGTAATAGCAGTGGCCGCGCCACCAGTAGGAATCCACCTGCACATGACGGACCGGCCCGGCCAGCCCTGAATCCAGCAATTTTTTCAGGTTGGCGATAGGGGTGCGGAACCTGTTTTGCGCAATGCTGGAAAGAAGCTTCCCGCTTTTTCGGGCAACCTCCAGCATACGGTCGCACTCCTGTAAGGATGCGGCCATGGGCTTTTCCACAAGCACGTTTTTCCCGCTGTTCAAGGCATTGATGGCGATCTCACCATGCACATAAGGCGGCGTGCAGATGTCGACCAAGTCTATGTCCGTGCGGTGAAGGATTTTTTGGTGGTCGTCGAAAATTTCGCAGTCAAGATGAAACAGCGCTGCTTTCTCCACCGCTTTTTCCGGAACGATGTCCACCATGGCAACGATTTTGCATTTGTCCGGAAAGTTTAAATAGCCCTCGATATGCGCCCGCGAAATATTGCCTGTCCCCACAACGGCCACGCGGATCATAAAGTTTCCCCTTTCATGCGTGGCGGCCGCCGCGCTTGGACGGTGGCCGCCACAATGTATCAACAAAAACGGTTGATGGCTTCCCCTTGAGTTCCGAAGCTTTACGCCGCCTGTGGCTCGGGAGCCGAGCGCCGCCTGTGGCGGATGAAGCGAAGGTGGCCGAGGCTGGCGAAACGAGCAGCGCAAGCGTCAGCGAAGCGATGCGACGATTGAGCCAGATGGAGGGATGAAGTGAAGCGGAGGAAGCTTGCGAAACGAGAGCTGGAAGCGCCAGTGAGCCGGCGCGATGATTGAGCAAGCCGAGTGGCAAGCTGTCGACGAAGTCGACTGATGAGGTGTAAGAGATCAATGGCATCCTAATACACCTCATCCGGCGCTGCGCGCCACCTTCCCCTCCAGGGGAAGGCTAGACTGGAAGTCATAAAGGCCTGTGTTCTTTTCTTTGGCTCCCGCCGCTTATCCTGCACGGGAAGCACACTTATTTGTGCATTTTGTCCCAGGCCGCGGTCTTCTCCTCCATCACCGCCTGGCCGCCGTCCTTCATGTACTGGTCGCGCAGCTCATGGAACACCTTCAGGCAATCTTCGGGAGCGGCCATGGTGGCTTTGGTAAGCAGCTCCTTTTTAAAGGCGGTAAGGGAAGTGCCATACTGGGAGTCGGACGGGAGGACAACGTCAAAGTGGAAGTTGGTGGTGATGGGATCCGTCAAAGCCACATTGTACATAGGCTCAAACAGGTCGGCATAGTTCTGGTAGGAAAGGGCCTGGGCCTTTATGCGCAGTGAATCGTCCTCAAATTGCTGGCCGTTGGTGAGCAGCGTATAGTCTATGTTCTGCATTGTGTTGAACTTGCGCTCATCCTTGACATCCTGAAGCACAGGAACGCCTTCCCCGTTCAGGATATGGTGCACACCTTCCTCGCCGTTTTGCAGGAAGTACAATACATCCAGCTTGGTCAGCCAATCCATGTACATCACAGCCGCCTCGGGGTGCTTGGCATACACCGGGATGAAGCAGAAGATGCCGTTGGGGGCATACATGGCGTGATAATACTTGGCGGGATCGGTGACGGATTCAAAGCAGTTCAGCGGGCTCAGCTTCGCATCCTTTTGGTAGGCCTGCAATGCGCTCAGTACACCCGGGGAAACGCGGATGGGATGGTCGTAATTGTAGGTGTAGCCGCCGGCCTGGCCGGAGCTTACGGCGTTCCAGAGCAGGTTGCTCTTATCCAGCGCAAAATCGGGAGAAATGAGCTTTTCGTTGTACAGCTTGTTCAGGAACAGTACGTAATCCTCATACCCGTCCCACATGATGTCCGGCACGGTGGCCAGCGTCTTCGCATCCAGGCTTTTGATGAAGGACAGCATTAAATGGTTGTGGCTGGTCAAATCATCGTTCATGGCGTAGGGAATTACGTTTTCCACGCCGCCGGGGTTCTTGTCGCGGAAGGCCACCAGAGCATTGTAGAATTCTTCCTTGGTGGTGGGCATCTTCATGCCAAGTTTGTCCAGCCAGTCTTCCCTTAGGAACATGCCTTGGGTGGCCAGCACCACGCGCTTGGCGGGAATTGCGTACTGGCCGCCTTCGAAGATACCGTATTTGAGAAGGTCTTCGCCCAGGTAGGCTTTGATGCCCTGGCCGTGCTTATTCAGCAGATCGGTCAATTCCACCAGGCCGCCCTGCTGCACGAAGTTGGTGATCACGGCCTCGGTATAGGTGAAGCAGATATCCGCCGCCTCCCCGGAGGCCATCAACACGTTCAGCTTGTCTATTTCCTCGGTGCGGGGGATGACCACCCACTCCATCTTGATGTTCCGGGGATCGCCAAAGTTCTTTTGGATCCAGTCCGTCCAATAGTTGTTGTCTACAGGTGTTCCGCCGGTAACACCCCGGTCGAATACGGAAACCTTCAGGGTGACTTGTTCGTCATACCTGAACACTTCCTCCTTCGCTTCCCCTGCCGCAAGGGAAAACACGGACAGGCACAGGAACAGGCACAAGAGCAGCGAGACGATTCTTTTCATGAGACAGACCTCCTTATCAATTTCACCATCCAATTACCACGGATGGCAATTCCCTAAAAATCACTCCTTAACCGCGCCGATCATCACGCCCTGTACAAAATACCGCTGCAGGAATGGATAGACCACGATGATAGGTACGGTAGCGAACACGATGGCCGCCGCCTTGATGGTTTCAGAGAGCACGGCGTTGCGGCCGCCTTCCAGCATGCCGACCTGCGTGTCCGTGCTGTTGAACACCACCTGATACAACTTCATCTGCAACGTGTAGCGCTCGGTGGAGTTGATGTAGAAGCGCACGTCGGCAAAAGAATTCCACCTTGTCACGGCGTAGAACAGGCTGAGAGTGGCGATAGCGGCGGTGGACAAGGGGAGCACGATCCGAATCAGAATGCCCATGTCACTGCAGCCGTCCAGCGCTGCCGATTCCTCCAGGCTGTCGGGGATGCTCAAAAAGAAGTTGCGCAGAATAATGGTATTGTAGGTGCTGATCAAAATAGGCAGCACCAGCGCCAGAGGCTTGTCGATGAGGTTCAGCTGCTTGATCCACAGGTATTCCGGGATGATGCCGCCGGAAAAATACATGGGGATAAGTATGAAGACCATCAGCCCCTTCCGGCCGGGAAGGCTCGCTTTACTCAAGGGGTAAGCCAGAAGGATGCTGCCCAGCATGGCGAACACGGTATAGCCCACCGTCAGCAGTATGGAGAAAATAAGGGATGTCTGCATGCCCTTGTCCATAAAAACAGAAACATAGGCGTTGAAATCGATATTCACCGGCCAGAGGGATACCTTGTGTGCCAGCACGGCCTCCCGGCCACTCATGGACAGCGCCACCAGGTGGATAAGGGGCACAATGCATATGAGCACGCTCAGGAGCACCGCCGCATAGATGAAGGCGGCGGAGCCCGTATAGCGCCGGCCCCGGGATAGGCCGGACTTTTTGCCAAACTCTGCGTTTACCACAGGCCATCCTCCCCCATCCGCTTTGCGCTTTGATTGGCCGCCACCAGGAAGATCATGTTCACGATGGAGCCGAACATGCCCACCGCCGTGGCAAAAGAATACCTGGCGTTTTTGATGCCCATTTTATACACAAACGTGGAAATGACCTCCGAGCTGTTTAACACCATGTCGTTGCCCATCACATAAGGCCGCTCAAAGCCGATGGATACCATCTGCCCCAGCCGTAAAATCAGCATCAGCACAATGGTGGGGGTAATGCAGGGCAGCGTCACGTGGGCAATGCGCCGCCAGCGCCCGCAGCCGTCCACCTCAGCAGCCTCGTACAATTCAGTGTTCACTGCCGATATGGCTGCCAGATATATGATGGTGCCCCAACCCGCGCTTTGCCAGATGCCCACGCACACATACACCGCCACCCAGTTGCCTTCGTCCATCAGGAAATTGGCAGGGCTACCGGTCAAAAGTGTGACCAGGTAGTTCACAAGGCCGTTGGTGGCAAAGATTTGATTGACCAAGCCGCCGATAATGATCCAGGAAAGAAAATGGGGCAGGTACAAAATCGTCTGCGATATGCGTTTTACGCGCATGGACCGCATTTCATACAGCAGTATGGCCAGCGCAATTGGTACAGGAAACCCGAACACCAAGTCCAATCCGTTTAACAGGACGGTGTTTTTCAGTGCCAGCCAGAACTTGGGATAGGAGAATATCTCCTGAAAAACGGCAAAGCCGGTCCATTCGCTTTCCCACATACCCTTGAAGATATTGAAATTCTTGAAGGCCACCTGCAGCCCGACAAGGGGCGCATACCGAAAAACGACATACTGGATCAGCGGCAACAGAAGCATCAGATAAAGGTATTTGTGGCGGATGATCCGTATCATGAGCCTGCTTGTTTTCCGGGGTGCTTTCAAATCCACCATCAAAAGGCTTCCCCCCTGACATATAAATTTGTAGACATTCATGCCCTTTTAAGTTGTTATATTGCATCTCGGTTTCATCAAACCGTTCTATTACCTGTATAATATGGTACAATATCATCAAAGTAAATTGAAAATATTGCTTGATAGATTGCAAAAATTGATATATGATGCGGTCATAGGGAGGAATCGTCATGAGCAATCTTACAACGTGGGATGTGAGCCATCCCATGGAGGATGAACGCGAATACGAATTGTACCACCACAGCTGCCACCGAAGGGTCACCCCGGAATTTCACAGCCATGACTTCTATGAGTTCTACTTTTTCATCTCCGGCGACGCCTCCCTTTACATTGAAGAATACGCCTACCGCATGAAGCCGGGTGATGTGGTCATCATTCCACCTGGCCGCATGCACCGCGCTTTTTTTCACAATACGGAGGCGTATTATGAGCGCATGTTCATCTACATCAGCCGGAACGCCCTGCGCGATATGGGCTCCAAGGAGTTTTCGCTTCTCAACATCATTGACGGCTGCATTAGCCGTGCACAATTTTGCCATACGCTCGGCGGAGAGGATTTCGCGGCCTGCCGCTATACCATCAGTGAGATCATTTCCGACGCGGTGGGCGCGCAGCCCTATAAGCGCCTGATCAACCGTTGCAAGCTGACCATACTGATGGCGCGGCTATGCAGGCTTTTTAGTGAAGCCGGGGATGAGAAAAGCTCCCGTTCCGTGAAAAGAGTGGCGGATGTGATCGCCTATATCAATGAGCATATCGGGCAGGACCTATCCCTTGACGAGGTGAGCAGCCATTTTTATATCAGCAAATACCATCTGATCCGCGAATTCAAAAGTTATACCAACAGGTCCGTATACCAGTACATCGTTGCCAAGCGCATCATACAATCAAAGCTTCTCATGCAATCGGGCGTGATGCCCACCAATGCATATTTGAAGTGCGGCTTTCGGGAGTATTCCAGCTTCTACAAAGCCTTCAAAAAGGAAACGGGTTTGTCGCCCCAGCGGTATATTGCATGCTTGAGCAAAACAGCCCTGCGCCCGGACAATTTTGAGGCGATGTAATAGCCTTGATGCCTTTTTGCGGAAGCTGTTTTCCATCCCAAGTACATAAAAATCGTGATAATGCCGGTATAGCAATATCCATACCAATCCAAATGCAAGGCTGCGGCCATACAAGAGAGGAAGTTACATATGGAAGAACCGGTCAAAAAAGCACTGCTTGATAAAAATCAAAAGCTGATCAACATGGTCATAGAAAGGGCAAAGCGGGATTTTCCGGAGGATATCGCCCTGATCGGGCTGACCGGTTCCTTCAGCACAGGAGACTTTCATGAGAAAAGCGATCTTGACCTGATCATCGTAAATGTTACCGAAAGAGGCTGGGAGATATCGGCGGGCTTTATATTGGAAGATGTAGGCTATGATATTTACTGCACGCCCTGGGAGCCGCGCATCCTTAAGCAATCGAAGCTGGAAAGCCCCATGGCGGGCTGCCTGATTGATCTTCAGGTGCTGTACTGCGCCAAGCCCGAATACCTGGAGAAATTGAACCGCTTCCGCCAAAGCGCGCTGGACTTATTGAATAAGCCTATCGGCAAGGAATGCCTGGACCGGGCCAGGATAAACATCGATAAGGCCAAGCAGTGCTATGCCGACGCAGTGCTGTCTGACCAGATCGGCGCCGTAAGGTTCGCGGCCGGCAGCGTGCTGTATGAAACTGTCAACGCGCTTACAGCCCTGAACAACACCTACATCAAAAGAGGCATCAAGCGGTACCTGGAGCAGATTCTTGCCTACAAGTATCTGCCGGATCACATGGAAGAAATGTATATGGCCGTTATGGAAGCCGTCACGGTGGAGGAATTGAGAAGCGCTGCTCTTCACCTGCTGTCGGCCCTTACCGCTTTGTATGAGAAAATGCGCGCGCAGTTAGTGCCTTCCCCTTCGCCCACGTACGGGAACCTTTGGGGCACCTATGAGGAACTATGGTGCAATTGCAGGAACAAAGTGTTGAAAAGCACCGGTTCAAACGACGCATCCTACGCGTTTCATGCGGCCCTGGGCGCGCAATCGTACCTGAATGAAATGACGGAAATGGTAGGTACGCCGCATTTTGACCTGATGCGGCATTTTGACTTTAACGACCTTTTAAAGTTTCGGGCGGCATTCCTGAGTGCGATGGAGGAGTATGCGGCGGTGTACGAAAAGGCTGGACGTAAAATCATGCGGTACAATTCCTTTGAAGAACTGTACGAGGATTATATGGGTGGAAAGCTCAGGGCGTAAGGGATGAGGGCCGGTATGCTATGGGATAGTTCGTTGCCCTTTCAAAAATAAAAAAAGACATCCCTGACGAAACTGTCAGGGATGTCTTGATATTGAAGAATATCATTGGTTTTACCGGGAGTAAGTCTTCAGCGCCGGTCCGGCGGAATAGCATTTTCCCCTGATGGCAAACTATTTTTGAAACAGGCTTTACTTTGGTAAACAAAAACAAGGAAGGTTGATATGCATGCCCGATATGAATCCCGATTTGTCAAAGCTGCCAATGATGGCTTTGCAGGATATACCCAAGCCCAAAGCGGATGCCAAGCGGATCACCGCCCTGGTCAAGGATGGCGGCCGCACCGCAGGCTATCAGCTTTCGGATGGCCGTGTTTTGAGCAAGGAAGAGGGTATCCGCTTAGCCCGGGAGGGCGGTATTGCCGGCGTAGGCATTGCCACAAGAAAGGGAAACGAATACCTGAAATCTTTGCCGGACGACAAGGAAGGCAACAACCTGGGCAATTTGCCTTCCATATCCCGGCAGCAGTAGATTTCTATCCTAAATGCTTTATTCTTGAAAGAAGCTGCTCAGCGAATGCATTAGAAGGCTTTGCTTCAAATATAGGCCTTCCGCATAAGGTACGCCGGCCAGTTCGCCCCAGCGCCTGGCCATATTCATGGCGAAACCTTCCACATTTTGCGAAGCGTGCGCCGCACAGGCCAGGCGCTTTTGCTCCGCCTCAGCCGTAATATCCACCAACAGATCGGGACGCTTGGGATTCGTTTTCAAATCGGCGCTGAAATAGACGATTCCGTCATAGTGCCAGTCGCTTCCGTCTTCGGAATACTTGTTCAGCCCGGCCACAAACGCGGCGGATTCTGCAATATGCGAAACCGCCGCATGGTCGGGGTGGTAATCCTCCGGATGCAGGGTAAAGATCAGCTTGGGCGAGCAGGCGCGAATGTGCGGTGCCACCTTTTCCACCGTTTCCTTTGTTAAAAAAAGCCCGGCGTCGGGAAATTCCAGCTGCGAAAAATAATCAATCCCCATCAGGCGAGCGCCTTCCCCGGCCTCGTGAAGCCTGGTCTGCATGTCGGCATGCCCGCCGGCCTCCCCGCGGGTAAGTAAAATCAGGCCTGTTTTCTTGCCTTCCTTTTTTGCTTTGATGAAAATGCCGCCGGCGCACACCTCCAGATCGTCCGGGTGCGCGCAGACTGCCAGCAGGTCTACCATATGGGGAGTCCTCCTTATTTGATGCCGGTCATGGCGATTCCTTCAATGAATTGGCGCTGAAACAGAAGAAAGAGCAGGATCATCAGCCATATGGCCAACGCGCTGCCGGCCATCACCTGGGGATAATAGGTGGTATGTTCGCCGATGAGCATGGCCAGCCCTGCGGACAGCGTCATCTTTGTCATGGAATTGTTTACGATCAGCGGCCACATAAGGTCCTTGAACGCGGAAAGCGCCGTGAGGATCGCCAGGGAGACGAGCGCCGGCTTGATCAGCGGAAGGAGGATGCGCAAATAAATACCGAAATAGCTGCATCCGTCAATCTTGGCCGCCTCATCTAACGATTTCGGCTGGCCCATGAAAAATTGCCTGAGCATAAAGGTGCCAAAGGCGCTGAATATTTTGGGCAGCCACAGCGCGGTTACAGTATCGGTAAGCTTCAGCCTAACCATGATGTCGTAGTGGGGAACCAGAAAAATTTGTCCCGGCACCATCAGCAGGGCCAGGCAAAGGGTAAACAACACATTCCTGCCGGGGAACTCCAGCCTGGCAAAGGCATAGGCCGCCATGGAGCAGATTATGAGCTGCCCGATAATGGCCATGGCAACCATGGCAAACGTATTCAGGTAAAAAAGAGGGAAGGGGAACTTCTCCACCACAATGCGGTAATTGTCAAGGTTCCAGGCGGCAGGCAAAAGCGTGGGCGGAATCAGTACGCTTTCCTCAAAGGTCTTCAAAGACGTCAAAAGCATCCATAAAAACGGGCCGACGGTGATGATGGAAGCAAGGATCAGTACGATATGCAGGGGCCACTGCCGGTTGTGAAAGGCAGGGCGGCTTGCCCCGCGGTAAATGGGCCGGACATTACTCGTCATAATGGACCCACCTCTTTTGCAGTTTCATTTGCACAAGCGTCATCAAAAGGATCAGAACAAACAGGACCATGGAAATGGAAGCGCCGAACCCCTTATGGAATTTGATGAACGCCTCCTCAAAGAAGTACGTGGCAAGGGACCGGGAAGCGGCAGTCCCGCTGCTGTACTGAGGTATAATCAAATAGATGATGTCGAAAATTTGAAACACGTTGATGATGGTCGTTACCGTCACAAAGAAAATAGAGGGCGTCAAAAGCGGCAGCGTAATGAAAAAGAACTGGTTCATGCCGCCGGCGCCGTCGATCCTGGCAGCCTCATAATAGCTTTTGGATATGCCCTGCAAGCCCGCCAGCAGCACGATCACCTGGTAGGCCACATTGCTCCATACGAACACAATGGATACGGCGAATAGCACCACGTTCGGGTCGGATAGCCAGGCTACCGGGCTTAGGGAAAGAGCACGCAGCGCGGCGCTGACCAGGCCAAACTCATAATTAAGAAGCCACTTCCACATCAGCGCCACGGCTGCCGGAAGGGTCACCGCCGGCAAAAAGGCCAGCGTGCGGTACAGGCCCCTTCCCCGCACCTGGCTGTTTAAAAGCGTTGCCAGCACCACTGAAATGGCCACCACCAGCGGCACGCAAATGACAACGTACAGCAGCGTGTTCGTAAGAGACTGATAAAAATAGGGGGTTTGAAAAAGCTTCACATAGTTGAGAAGGCCGATGAAGGCAGGCTTGCCGAAACTGCTTTTGTTGGTAAAGCTGTCGTACAGATTCTGGCCAAAAGCCCATACATAAAAAATCATCAGGCCGATCATGAGCGGCGCGATCATCTGATACGCGGCCTTGATCTCGCCGCGCCTTAGCTTTCCCACACGTTTTTTTGTCATCCCGTTTCCCCTTTTTGCAGAAGAAGCGGCGGCTGGGCCCATAGGCAGCCTGCCAACTTCAGGAGTTGTGGAATACGTGTTACGGAATATATTGTTTTATCCCAAAGAAGCTGCTCGATCATAGAGTTACAAACGGTTGGCTGAGGCTTCCCCTCGAGGGGAAGCTGTCGACGCAGTCGACTGATGAGGTGTTTATAACAGCAATTTTCTCGTAGCAAACCACCTCATCCGGCGCTGCGCGCCACCTTCCTCTCCAGGGGAAGGCTTTTAACTTGCATGTCGCAAATGCAGCTTGACAAACACAGTTTAGCAGCAAAAAGGTAAAAAACAAGTGAAACTTCCGTGTCTTAATACTGCTGTCATGAAACACAAACCCGCATGGTATGGGCATTGCGTACCATGCGGGTTTGGCTCATAAATGGATCAGTTCCCGCTGTCCAGAATCTGCTGCATCTGCGTGTGGATCTGGGCGCAGCCGTCTTGAGGCGTCACTGCGCCGGACAGAATCTGCGTGGAAACATCCATCACGATGGGCAGCCAGTCCGCAACGCTGACGGAGGTGGGGAAGAAGTAGCCGGTCTCAGCCACTTTGAAGAATACACTGGCATCCAAATGCTTGAAGTTGGGCGCGTAATACTGCTGGGCGCTGATGAGGGCCGGCATGTCGATCTTGCCTTCGGCCTGCATCTTGTTGGCTTCTTCGCCGGCCAGGAAGGCGATCAGCTTCCAGGCGGCATCCTTATTCTTGCAGTACGCGTTCATGGCATAGCCCAAGCCCGCTATCACGGAGGTGTTGCTGTCATCCATCTTGGGCATGGGAATCACACCGATGTCTTTGGCGAAGGAGGCTTCGTCCAGCAGCAGGGCCTTCCAGGAGCCCATGAACAGGATCGCGGCCTTCTGGGAAAGGAACAGGTCGGTGCCCTTGGTATCGGACAGCACCTTATAATCGGGCATAATGCCGGCGCTCATCAGATCCAGCACATCCTGATAGGATTTCGCGGTGCCGGCCTCAGCAAACCCAGACTTCTTGTAATCATCGCTGATGACAAAGCCGCCGTCCTGCCTGATGAAGTTGAAATAGGAGGGCTGGGGGTCAAGCTCCATCACGATGGGATATTCGGTGCCGTTTGCCGCGGCAATCTTGTCTTTCAATTGGGTGGCAAGGGCCACCATATCGGCCCAGGTCCAGCCTTCTTTGGGCTCCTCCACGCCATACTGCTTAAAGATGGCCTTGTTGTAGAAAACCTGCACCGTGTCCATGCCCTTGGGCATAGCGTACTGCACGCCGTCCATTTTGTAGGCATCGCGAACGACGCCCACATAGCCGTTCATGTCGATGTTGGAAGCCTGAATGTAGCTGTCCAGCGGTTCCAGCACGCCGGCCTTGACATACTTGGGAAGATAGGTATTCATCCAGAATACATCGGCCGCCGTCTCTGCGCCCATGGCGGCGTCCAGCTTGGTCCAATACTGCGACCATGGTGTAAGCTGAACTTCCACAGCGATGTCGGGATTCGCGGCTTCAAATTTCTCAACAATCTGGTCAAACACCGGTTTTTGCGTCTCATCCCACAGTGCGAAGGTTACGGTTGTTTTTGCGGCTCCCGCAAGCGCCGGGCTTGCAAATACCGCGACGGACAGCGTAAGGAGTACTGCCAGGAGCATGGCGCCCATTCTTTTGGTCATCCGTTTCATGTTTCTGCCTCCTTTTTTTACTGACAGGCTTTGGGACCAAGTCAAGATCTGCGACTTATTTAGTCCCTTGTTGCCCCAATTATAATTTCACAGATAAAGGATGTCAATAGACTGAGCGAATTTAATCAAAAATTTGTTCATAATCTTGCTCAATATGATATTATATTCTCAATCTGTCCAGCGATGCCCAAATTCGCGCCCACGCCGCATTTTCTATTGAAAAGAAGGAAAGTTTGTGGTATAAAGGAATGGAATTATCCGGTTTGCGCGGATCGCGAAAATGATCATATTGATCAATTTCCAGATTCAATCCAGCACCGTGGAAAAAACGGAATTGGGCCGTGCAGGCCATGAAAGGCGCGAATATGAAGTTATCTGTCATAGGCGGAGCCGGCTCCCGTTCGCTGATGCTCTTAAAGAGCCTGGCCGGGAAGTCAAAGCAACTCGGCATCGATACGCTTGTTTTTATGGATACGGACCGGCAAAGGCTTGATGTTTTCGGCCCGCTTCTATTGGAAGGCGCCAGGCGTCTTGCGCCGGGCCTTGCGGTTAAGTACACGCATTGTGCCGAGGAGGCGGTGGAGGGCGCCGATTTTTTGATCACCACCATCCGCTCCGGCGCGGAAGCGTCCCGCGTAACAGATGAGAGGATCGCGCTCAAGCATGGCGTCCTGGGGCAGGAGACAACAGGGGCTGGCGGATTTGCCATGGCGCTTAGGTCTATCCCCGCGCTCATCCCCTATTGCGAGCTTGCGCGAAAATGCGCCAGCCCGGATGTGATGATCTTCAATTTTACCAACCCGGCTGGGCTGGTAACCCAGGCGCTTCGGGATCTTGGATATGAGTTTGTTTACGGCATCTGCGATGCGCCTTCCGGTTTTTTAAGGCAGGCCGCCAAATTGTATAAAAGGCCGGCCGAAGACTTCAGGGCGGAACTGATGGGACTGAACCACCTGTCCTATTTTACCTCGTTAAAGCTTGACGGGCGCGAACTGATCCCGGAGCTGCTTAGCAATCCAGCACTTTATGCAAATACCGACATGCGCTACTTCGAGCCGGATCTGGCCAAGCACTTGGGATGTCTGCTGAACGAATATCTCTACTATTTCTATTACCGTGAAAAAGCCGTGGCCAACATATTGGGCGCCTCTCAGACTCGCGGTGAGCATATTGAAAAAATCAACAGCCTGATGCTTGAAACGCTTTCCAAGATGGATGCCAAGCGGAATTTCGATGAAATGCTGCATATCTACAGCGATTTTACGCACCAGCGGGAAGCGGGCTACATGGCAAGCGAATCCAGCATCCAGCGGGATGAAGGCAGCACGCCGCGCTTTGACCTATACACAGATGACGAAGGCGGCTACGCGGGGGTGGCGATGGCGCTGATCCGCGCAAAGACGGGATCCCCGGGCGGCGAAATGTCCCTTTGCCTGCCCAACCGCGGGACCGTCGGCTGGCTTGAGGATAATGATGTGATCGAGGTAAGCTGCAATCTTACGGAAAACGGGCCTGTTCCCAAGAAGGCCGCTTATTCTATCCCAGACTCCGCCAAAATCCTCATACAGACGGTGAAATACTACGAGCGCACGGCTGCCAAAGCCATTATAGGGCGCGATTCCGGTTTAGCTTTAGACGCGCTGGCATCGCACCCGCTGGTGAACTCTTTTTCGCTGGCCAAGCCGCTGCTAAAAGATTACCTTAACGCTTATCAACAATACACTGGGGGATGGACGATATGAGTTTTGTCGCCGGATTCGGTATCGCAAACGTGGATTTTCTGTTCGGGCATATGCCCAGGGTACCCATGCTGGGGGAAGAGGTTTACAGCAAGAGCTTTTCAAGGCAATTGGGCGGCGGCCCGGTAGCCACCATGGTGCAATTGGCGCGCCTTCATGTGCCGGTCAAGCTTGCCACCTACGCCGGCAGCGGGGATTTAAGCATATTTGTGCGCGAGCAATTGGCCTGGAACCATGTGCCCTTTGTTAACTTGCATTCCAGCCGCGAGGCGGAGCCGCTGACCATCAGCTGCATCATCTCCTGTGAGGAGGACCGGGCGCTTGTCTCCTACCGTCCTCCCGTGGAGGCATTTCAGGTGGACTCGGAAACGCTCTATCAATTCTACAAGGGCAGCCGCGTGGCGTATATTCCCCTGGAGCACGCGGAGCTCTGCAAGCGCCTGAAGGCGGAAGGCGCTGTGATTGTCATGGATTCCTTCTGGGATGACGGCCTGTGCATGAATTGGTACAAGGACGTTCTCCCTTATGTGGATTTTTTTACGCCCAATGAAAAGGAAGCCCTCAAGATCACCGGGGCGGATACGGTAGAGCAGGCGCTTGACCGCCTGGCGGAATACTTGCCCTTTGTGATTGTAAAGCTCAGTGAAAAAGGCTGCGTGATCCGTGAAAACGGCAAAAACGAATGGATCAAGGGCATCAAGGTGCCCCATGTGGATTCCACCGGCGCGGGCGACGCCTTCCTGTCCGGCCTGATGTACGGCATCTATCACGGTTACGCCCCCGCAGACTGCGTGCGCCTTGGCAATATCACCGGCGCAAATTCGGTGACGCGCATCGGCTGCCTGACCGCGGAGATGAACGAGGCGCAATTGCTTGGAAGCTATAAGACCAATTATGGAACGCTAAGCCAGGCCAAAGTATAAACCTCCTTCCGCCTCCTTCGTCGACACCATCCCATCTGGCTCAATCGTCGCGGTGCTGCACTAAACAATCCTCAGTCTCGCTTCGCTCGCCAGCTCCTTTCAAAAGGAGCCTTCAATCCTCAGTCTCGCCTCGCTCGCCAGCTCCTTTCAAAACGAGCCTTCAATCCTCAGTCTCGCCTCGCTCGCCAGCTCCTTTCAAAAGGAGCCTATGCTTGCTCCGCTCGTTTCGCCAGCCTCCTTCGCCTCGCTGCCTCCGCCACAGGTGGCGCTTCGGCTATGGATCCTCCAAGAGGGGGGCTCTCCAAAAGGCTTCCCCTTGAGGGGAAGCTGTCGACGAAGGAGACTGATGAGGTGGAAATGGCTGCATAGACGATAATGCCGGACACCTCATCTGGCGCTGTGGCGCCACCTTCCCCTCGAGGGGAAGGCTTTTTAAGGGGGCTTAAGACGAAGGAGACTGGGGGAGGCCTTAAGCATCAGTTGTAAAGCACTATTTCCAAGGCGGAACGATTATGTTTTCCCATTATCCATTGTCCCCTGTCTAAATTTCCGCCAAGAAAACGAAATATGGTGGATGCGCTGCGGTGATATGATATAATGTATCCAATGTACTCCCAAAGTGTATCAAACGCATCAAGGAGAGGCTATGAAACAGGACCGGCTGCTTCAAATCGAAAAATATGTCAAGACCCACGGCAAGGCTTCGATTGAGGAGCTGCGGCAGTATTTCATGGTTTCCCCTATTACCATCCGCCGCGCCTTGAAGGAACTTACGGATAAAGGCGCGCTGGCAAAGATTTATGGCGGTGTCGTTTCTTACCCGGTTTCCCCAGCCGCACAGCCGGCACCGGGGGATTTGGGATCTATGGGGCTCATTGCCGCCTCGCTTGTCAATGACGGCGATTCCATCTATCTGGATGAAGGTGCGGTCATTGCGCAAATCATACCATTCCTGTCACAAAAAAAGAATGTTACCGTCATTACCAACAGCCTGCTTGCGCTGAACGCCGCGGCGGGCAATTATGCGCTGAACGTCATCTGCCCGGGCGGGAAGCTGCAGCCGGCCACCAATACACTGGTGGGCAACCTGAAGGATACCTTCCATTGCCGCAAAGCCTTCATCTCGGCGGAAAGCGCTTCGGCGGAATACGGGGTGGCAAACTCCAACTTCTACAACGGCGTTGCAAAGCGTTTGGCCATTGACTTAAGCGAAGAAGCCTATTTGGTCATGGACCACCAGGGCTTCTATTCGCAAAGCTACAACACCTTCGCAAAGCTCAACGCGTTTACCCATATCGTATCCGACAGCCATCCCCCGCAAAGCATTGTGGATTACTGTATGGAAAACAACATTCTTATCAGCTGCGGAAGCTGACGAGGGTAAAGAAGGAGTGGCGCACGCTGCCATCACCGCACAAAAGGGCGATATTCTTTATCAGACGCGTCTTGACAGCAACGGCGGCATGCAGGAAACCGGCCGGGAAATCCTACGCATTATTCCGGAATGAAGATATATGAAAAGGCCGCCCTCCGGTTGAAAATACCGGAGGGCAGCCTTTTTTAAAGCACATAGACCAAAGTCATCACCATTCGATGGGCGTTCCGTCGGAAAGGCGCCAGATGTTGTTGTGCCATTGATGGCCTATTGCGGCGCCCTTTTTCACCTTTTCCTCATCCACCGAGATGCCAAGGCCCGGCGCGGTATTCAACGCCACATAGCCGTCCTTGTAGGAAAAGCCCGTGCCATCCACAAGATAGTCGGAGATATCCGAGCCGCCGTTGTAATGGATGCCCAGGCTTTGCTCCTGGATGAAGGCGTTGGGCGTGCAGAAATCCAGCTGGATGCAGCTTGCAAGCGCTATGGGGCCCAGGGGGCAGTGGGGTGCCACGGCCATATCGAAGCATTCCGCCATGGCGGCTATTTTTTTGCATTCCAAAATGCCCCCGGCGTGGGAAAGGTCGGGCTGTACAATGTCCGCGGCGTTGGAGGTGATCAGATCTTTAAAGCCCCAGCGGGTGTACATCCTTTCGCCTGTGGCGATAGGTGTGTTGCAGTGGCGGCGCAGTTCCATAAAGCCCTCCAGCTGCTCCGGCTGAAGGGGTTCTTCAATATAGAGGAGCTTGTACTGCTCCAGCTCGTGGATCAGCATCCTTGCCATGGGTCGGTGCACCCGGCCATGGAAGTCCACGGCAATGTCGATGTCATAACCCAGGGCATCCCGGATCTTCCCTACCTTATCGGCAGCCTCCCCGATCTTCCGCATGCTGTCCACCCAGCCAAGCTCGTCGGTGATGCACATTTTGATGGTATTGTACCCCTGGCTGACGCGCTCCTTCGCCTGGGCGACCACGTCAGCATCCCCTTCGCCCATAATCCAGGCGTAAACCTTCAGCTTGTTGCGCACCGGGCCGCCCAGCAGTTCATAAACCGGCATGTTCAGCGCTTTTCCCTTGATATCCCACAGCGCCTGCTCTATGCCGGACATGGCGCTTGTGAGCACGGGGCCGCCCCGGTAGAAGTTGCAGCGGTACATGGTTTGCCAAAGCTCCTCAATATGCCCCGCCTCTTTGCCGATGAGCATGTCCCGCATTTCGTTCACGCAGGCGATTACGGTATCGGCTTTTCCCTCCACGATCGGCTCACCCCAGCCTACAATGCCGTCATCCGTGGTGATTTTCAGAAAAACCCACCGGGGCGGGACCTTGAACAGTTCCATCGATTGTATTTTCATGACTTTATCCCTTTCTTTATCGCCAGCATCCTTACAGAGTTTGCTGTTCCATGGTCCCGATCACGTTTTGCATTTCCTGATCGCAAAGTATCTCCAGGCGGAAGGCTCCGTTCCAGCATACCAGCCAGCGGGAGGTATGAAAAAATTCACCCCTGCTGGTATGCCACCTGGTCTGGCATACGCCTTCATCCTGGCTGCCCGCGGGGCGGACATGCCCGTCGATAACCAGGCTGCCGTCGGATACAAACTGGGTGGCATTGTTCCAAATGGCATAGGCCCGCTCAAGCCATTGCTTTTCCCCCGTATACTTAGCCAGCTTGACCCAATAGCGAAAAAACTGCAACGCGTACGCGTCCACATGCTGATGCTGCGTGGAAACGCTGGTGGCCCCCAGGGTATCGTAGCCGTATTGCGAAAGCAGGCTGCCGCCTGGATACTTCACCGTATAGTGGTATTGCCAGCTAGCCAGGTACCAGGAAATATGCTCCGCCCTTGTAAGGTAGCTTTTCTCCCCCGTGATCTCGTACAGCGTGACGGCCAGCGCCACCATGGGCATGGAGGATTCCTTGTCGATGCAGTACGTGTCCAGGGCGCCGGCGGTGGTATAGCCCGTCTTTTGGAATTGATTGTCATAAAACTGGAAGCCTTTTTCCGCCGCAAGAAGCCAATCCTTATTGCCCGTCTCCAGATAGCCCTCCAGCAGCGCCCAGGCCATATAAGCCCCGATGGTGCCCTCGCCGTCCGCCACAGTCCCGTCGTTATACCAGCATTTGGCGAACCGGCCGTCCTCCCGCTGGGCACGCAATGCGAAACCGCATACGGACAGCGCCGCCTCGCGGTAATCCGGCCTCTCCACGCCCAGCTCTTTCAGTGCCTTGTAAGCACGCAAATATCCCCGGACCACGCCGAAAAGGTTGGCGGCGTCCTGCTGCTCATCCGGATGGGTTATATCTTCCCCATAGCGCAGCACCCGGTCGAACCGGCAGCGGAAAAGCCCGTTTGGCAGTAGCGCCCGCTTCCAGCAATCCAGGATTTTAAGGGCCTTATCCAAGGAATCTTGGTCTTTTGTCCTTGCGTAATCAGTGATCAGCGTGGCTGCCAGGGACGCGTTCTGCCCCACCCAGCCAATCTCCAGCACATCCTGTTTTTGCACCCAGGCTCCCCCGTCAAAATACAGGCCCATGCAAAAGCCAGAAAAGCCCGGCTTTTCAAAATAAACGCTTTCCTTGGCAAAACGGATGCCGTATTCCCACAGCTTATCCTGCGTAAATCTGGGCAGCGTCGGGTGGGAGAACCGCTCCCAGGCAAAACGCAAGGATGCTTTCAGCGCTTCCCCTACTTTCAGTGCCGGGGCAATCACCACATAAGCCGTGAATATCACGCTGCCCGCCGCGTGGAAAGGTGATGCCATGGCCGGCTCGTACTTTCCCTTGGCACAGTAGGCAAAGGGCGATTCCGTCTGCGGCATTTGCAGGCTATGGACGAAGCCTTCCTCCCGGTCTTGCAGGCTCATGGAAAAAGGAGGATTACCGGGATCGCCGAAAAGGCACAGGGAAACGGCATCATCCTCACTGTAGGTCGCGCCGGGCACGGTAGAGCGGGTGTGAACATATACCCAGGGGGCCTGGTTGCAGGTGAGCCCCTTGGGTTCCACCGGCGTGCCCCAGTTGTTCCCGTTGTAGGTGACAGCCGGGATCTCGTAAAAACTGGGGGTATATAGCGCCGCCACCTCCAGGCGAAGGCCGCTTTGCGGAATGGATACTTGCTCATCAAAGGGAAAAGTACGGGTGACAAGAAAGATGCCCGGCATAAGCTGTGAAACCGTATCGCCGGCAAGGCTGTATGTGGAAGGCAGCAGCCTTGCAACGGGCTTTTCGCCATAGTAGAACAGCCCGGCCTCATAACGTATGGATTGCATAAACGCTCCTCATTGCTCTTTGATCTGCTGGCGGTACTCACCCGGCGTCATGCCGGTGACCTTTTTGAATTTGTTGACGAAGCTTGGCACGCTGACATAGCCGATAGCAAACACGATGTCGGCGATGAGCATATCTGTATCCTTCAGAAGCTCTTTCGCCCGGTTGATCCGGCATTTCAAAATATAATCGATCACCGTCATGCCGGACTTGGCTTTGAAAAACTGGCTGAACACGGAAAGGGACATGCCCTCATGCTCCGCCAATTGCTTGACAGAAAAGTTGTAATCCGTATAGTGCTCCTGAATGTAGGCAAGCACTTCGTCTATTTGTACCTTGGGGGCGCCCGGCTGCCGGTGCTCCTGGCTCAATTCCCTCGTCACCAGCACGCTTAGCTCATAGATGGCGCTTATCAGTTCCTGCGGCGTATGGAAACCGGATAAGCCGGTGGTCTTTGGAAACTGTACCTTGACCGACTCATCCCTGTTCATCAGGTCGTTCACCGCCCGCATGACGGTGTTGATCAGCTCGTAGCAAACACAGCGCGTGGTAAACAGCGACAGGCGCTTATTCTCCATATACCCCACAAAGCGGTTCAGGATCACCGATACATCCTGGGTGCGCCCGTCATAGATAGCGCTGCGCAGCCGGCCGAATTCCTCCTGCAGGTCATCGGTAACGCTCAATAGCTGCTGCGCATCCTCCCCCTTTACAAAGAAGGTGAGCCTGCCCTGTCCGCTTGCGCCGGACTGCACAGAGCGGCACTGAATATACGCCTGGCCGATGAGGCTCACATCCTCGCAGGGTTGGCTGACCGCCATGGTCGTTTGGTCGCCAAGCGCCTTTCCCGCCTTGCCGAATAATTCATAAAGCATTTCCTGGCCGTAGGTATGGTTGTCCGCAGCGAAAACAAACACGTATTCCCCGGGGTCCAGCGTGGCCGCGCCATACCCCTGCAAATTCTTGGGCAGCAGGTTTTCCACGATGGAAACGACATTCACATCCGGATTGTTTTCGGGGCAGGAAATGAGCGCCGCAAAGAAGCAGCGCATGGTAAAGCTCATATGCACAAAGGCGGCGTCGAAATTAAAGTCCTCCAAAGTGTCATAGCTGCCGTTTATCAGTCTTGACAGCATGCGCATACGCATGCCCGGCATATGGCTGCTTATATTGGTATCATACTGGGTGATGACGTTTTTCAGCTTTGTGAAGGCATGGTTGATGGCTGCCAGCTCATCCGTGTCCTCGGAAGCAAGCTCCTCCGCGTCCCGGACGCTGGTGTAAAGCTTCTCCACCGGCTTGTAGTTCCGCCTGGCGATGCGGTTGATGACCACCAGGGAAGCCCCGAAGGCTAATAGAACGACAAGGATGGTTACAGCCGAGCTTACCGCCACCCGGGAAAGCACGCTGCCATAGGGGATCAGGTTCCCGTAGGTCATACCGCTGGAGGAGGATGTAACGCGGGAAATAAGATAATTCCTGCCGCCAAATTTCAGCGTGCCGCCGCTCTTTGCGCCTGATACCTGGCTTGCCGCCTCTATAAGGGCGGCGGGATCATAATGATCATCGTTAAGGGAGGTGAGCAGCACGCTTTGGTCACCGTTAAACATGATTGAGAAGCCATCCTGGCCGCCACTGGACAGCCCTGTTTTGAAAATGCTCTCCAAAGAGTGAATATCCAACTCCACCGTGAACACAAGGCCCGGCTGCAGGGCAGACTCGGCTGTATACAAGAGCGCCTTTCTTGCGATACCCGCCCTGGTGACCCAAGCGGTACGGTAATGATAAAACGTTTTTTTATCCACCGCATACTCATGCAGGTACTTTCCGTCCACCGTCACGCCCGTGGGCGATACTCGGTTGGGGTAGATCCCGCTGGCCCCATAGGACATGGGCTTTCCTTCCATGTACAAAAGGATGTCGTCCACAAAGGAGCTGTTGACGGTATAGCGCAATAGTTCCTTCTGGATATCGTTGAAGTCCAGCACATTGTATTCCCGGCGGCTCATTTCCCGAAAGTAGGGTTCATTGGTCAGGTATAGGGCCAATTGCTCCCCGGCGGCCAGCTGGCTGTCGACGAGATAGGACAGGTGGGCAATGTTTTCATTGTACGCGTCCAGCATCTGCTGTTTCACCGTATTGGTCTGCACAATCACGAACAAGGCCGCAGTTAAAAGCGCGGGCACAAGAAACACAAGGACCATGGAACCGAACAGCTTTTTGAAGTACGACTGTCTGCCATGATTCTGTGTCATACGCCCAAGCTCCTTTGCTCCGTCATATCGATGCATCTATCATACGATGACCGCGTGCGCTATGGCAACCGTCGGCGGATAAAATCTGCACAAATCCGGCAAAGCGCTTTTCATTGCGCTTTGCCGGATATTAAGTATTAAAGGAGAGAATAACCTTTATTTGATAAAGCGGTCATACGCGGCTTGATTGATCTCCATCAGGCGGGTTAAGCCCATGGCGTTCAACTCGGCAAGATAAGCGTCCCACTGCTCGTCTACGCCGCCATTCATGATCCACTCGCTGCCCTTGCGCTCAATGTAGGAAAGGATATCCGTCTTGAGCAGGGCCACTTCGTCGGCTTCTTCCACTGTATAATATACCGGCGGGAAGGCTTCCTTATCGGCATAAGGCAGGGCGCTTTCGTTCAGGAAAGCAACCTTTGCGTCTGTGGCGGGGAAGCGCAGGATGTTGGCAAACGTATTGGACGTGATGGCGAAGAAGCCGCTGCCGCCCAGGGCGTTCTCATCCTTCCACTGGGTCGCGTTCTTGCCTTCCGGCGCGGGCTTCACTTCATACGTGCCGTCGCCCTTGTCCGCGATGCGCACGCCGATGGGGCCTTCGCAGATCTGCATGGAGGTGTAGGTATCCAGAATGTAATCGATCCAGCGCATGGCGACTTCGGGATATTGGCAGGCGGAGGTGATCACGCCGGCCCCGCGGGAAACGCCATAAAGGGGCACTTCATAAAATACCGGGTCACTGCCTTCCAGTCCCTTGAGCAGGGGCATAAAGGCATAGTTTTCTTTGGCGGCGGGGTTGGAGAATTCGTCCCCGATATCCCAGCCCTGGATATAGCCCACGGTGAAGGGATCCTGGCTGATCTTGGCATTGAGCTGTTCGCGGCTCATGGTGAAGCTTTCCGGGTCGATCAGGCCTTCGGCATACATTTTTGAGATGTATTTGACGGCTTCCTTGTATTCGCCGGTTGTGGCGGCGGACACTACCTTGCCGTCCTTCACATCCATGTATTCCAAGCCCATGGGCACGCCGAACACCGCCATCAGGTAAGAGATGCCGTTGACGTCGCTGAGCGTGGTGGCGCCGGCATTATTGAACTTCGCAAACGCCATGGGGATCTCATCCGCAACGCCGTTGCCGTTGGGATCGCCGTTTTTGAAGGCCAGCAGAACATTGTAGAATTCCTCAATGGTGGTGGGCATAGCAAGGCCGAGCTTGTCCAGCCAGGTCTTGTTGATGATGCCCAGGCCGTTGGCCGCCGTCCAGGGGGCGGAGTTCATGCGGGGAACGCCGTAGATGTTGCCGTCCGGAGCGGTCAGGAACTGGCGCAGGCCGGAAGTTTCATCAAACAGCTTCAGGGTGTTGGGCGCATAATTGTCAATCAGGTCCTGCATGGGGATAAAGGTGCCGTTGGCGCCGTACTTCACCAATTCCGCGGCGGTGACGGAGCGGTTGATGATGTCGGGCAGGTCGCCGGTAGCCAGCATCAGGGATTTTTTCTCTTCAAAGCCGGCGCCGGCCATGATCCACTCGATGTGGACGTTGGTGGCCGCTTCGATATCCTTGATGATTTGAAGATCGTTAAAGTCCGCGGGGTTGGCCGCGCTGTTGCCGGTTAAAATGCGCAGCGTGACCTTTTCCTTTACGATGGGCAGGCCCGTGGGGTTAAAGTTGGAGTTTGATGCCTCTGCCGATGCAAAGGCCAGGGGCAGCGCCGTCAGCATAATCAGGACGGCCAGCAGGGTTGCCAATGTTCTTTTTGCCATGGGGATTCTCCTTTCGCCATTCAGGGATTCTTTCGGATTCTCTATTGCTATCCGCTTTTCGCGGATATCAACCTTTGACAGCGCCAATCATGACGCCCTTCACGAAATACTTCTGCACGAAGGGATAAATGCACAAAACGGGCAGCGTGGATACCACGATCACGCCATACTTCAAAAGATCGGCCAGCTTTTGCCTGAGCACCAGATCCTCCGTATCGGCCAGCATGCTGGAATCACCTGACTGGTTGATGAGCAGGATGTTGCGCAGCACCAGTTGCAAAGGGTATTTACTGGAGGATTCCAGATAGATCAGCGCGTTGAAGAAGGCGTTCCAGTGGGCTACGGCATAGAACAGCACCAGCACGGCCGTCAGCGCGGAAGACAGGGGAAGCACGATCTTGAAGAAAAATCGGATGGTTCCGCACCCGTCCATGGATGCCGCCTCAAACAGCTCATCGGGGATATTGGTCGAAAGATACGTCCTGGCGATGATCAGGTTCCATATGGATACCGCGTTGGGCAGGATCATGGCCCACAATGAGTCTTTCAGACCCAGCCCGGATACCAGCATATAGTTGGGGATCATGCCGCCGTTAAAGAACATGGTGAAGGTGATGAGTATCATGATGGGTTTGCGGCCCATCAGTTCCTTGCGGGAGAGGCTGTAGCCCGCCGTAATGGTAAGGCAGACGTTCACGATGGTCCCCAGCACCGCGTAAACGATGGTGTTCCTGTACCCTACCCAAATCTTCGTGTCCCGGAAGATCGCCTTGAAGCCGTCAAACATGATCCCCTGGGGAAAAAGGACCACCTTGCCGGCGTTCACCTTGGTGGGATCGCTGAAGGAAGCGATGACGATAAAATACAACGGGTACACCATCAGTACTACCACCAGGCACATGAAAAAGCCGTTGATAAGATTAAAAAGCATGTCGGACCTGGACTGGCGGCGGAATCTGCCTGTCATCATCTCTTCCCCCCTTACCACAAGCTGCTTTCAGTGGTTTTGCGTGAAATCCAGTTCACCAGCAACACCATCAGGCAGCATATTACGGAATTGAACAGGCCGATGGCCGTGGAGAAGCTGAACTGGCCGTTTAAAATACCGACCTTGTATACATAGGTGGCAATGATCTCCGACGAGGCGGAGTTCAAGTTGTTCTGCATGAGAAATGCCTTTTCAAACCCCAGGGACATAATGTTCCCGGTGTTCAATATCAGCATGGTCACGGCGGTGGGCATGATGGAGGGCAGGTCCACAAACCAGATTCTTTGGCGCTTGGATGCCCCGTCCATGATGGCGGCCTCGTGAAGCTCCGGGCTGACGCCGGCCAGGGACGCCACATAGATGATGGAGGACCAGCCCGTGCTCTGCCAGATGCCCGACCACACATAAATGTGCTTGAACATGCTTTCCGTACCCATAAAGTAGACCGGCTGCCCGCCTAATTGCTTGATCAGGATATTGACAATGCCGTTGGAAGGCGCCAGGAACACGTTGAGCATGCTTACCAGCACCACCACGGAGATGAAATGCGGCGCGTAGGAGACTGTTTGAACAATCTTTTTAAACCACTTTCCCGTCATCTGATTTAATAGCAGCGCAAAGATGATGGGAATGGGAAAGGCGGCCACCAGGGTGTAAATGCTCAGCGTCAGGGTATTCTTGATCAGCCGCCAGCTGTTGTAGGCCGTAAAGAATCTGCTGAAATACTTCAAAAGCGGCTGCGCCCAGGGGCTGCCGGTGATCCCCAGGCGGGAGTTGAACTCCTTGAAGGCGATCAGCACACCGTACATGGGCCCATAGAGGAAGACGGCCACATAGATCAGCGTGGGCAGCAAAAGCACATAAAGGCCCCAATACCGCCTCAGGTTCGTTTTGATATAGCGCCAGGTGTTCCGTCGCGCTTTGCGTTCCATCCGGAAAGCGGCAGCAGGGTTCGTCACGCATATCCCTCCGCATTCACCATTTTTATATTGCTGTTCCATGCGGGCCGCATGTCCTTCGCTGGTTCTATTATTAGAAATCGCACCGTAGTTTGCAACTATCCATTTTTGTCTCACATGGGAGCATTTTGACCAATTTGTAATGTTTGCACGCGTGCGGTGGCCGGGAAAAGGCCGGAACGCAAGGAAAAAGCCCTGCCTCGCGCCATGCTTCATCTTAAAAATTGAATAAGTCTGCCCTCAGTTTTTTCAGCAGACTCAAATAAAGTATACCACGCTTCCAGCGCGCGGCCGCGCGGTATGTTTTCCCATGGCAATGCTTCCGGGCGGCCAATTGCTCCCCGGATTCATGCGCCACTTATCCGATTTTTCAGTCCTGGATCATTTTTAAGAAGCGCCGGTGATTTGAATAACTCGAAATCCTGTCCGTTAAATGGCCGTTCAGCTTTATATGCTTTCATTCAGCATGGGATAAATGGCAACCGGACTCTACAATTTCAAACCGCCGGA
This sequence comes from Bacillota bacterium, assembly GCA_023416585.1. GTDB lineage: Bacteria > Bacillota > Clostridia > Christensenellales > Aristaeellaceae > JAEWAH01. The sequence goes on along the minus strand of JAEZHM010000088.1, from coordinate 94,155 downwards.
CAAGATCACGTTCCCGTCAGGCGGCTTTATATTGCTGTATTGATGCCCGGTCACCATGCATTTTTCATTGGCTACTCAAACATTCACTCAGCTTCCCCCGCGCCGAAAAAATGCTCCTCCAGCATGGCGCACAGCGCGTGGTAGGCTGGCAGGTGAAGCTCCTGTACATCGGCCGGGCAATTTCCTTTTACGATCACAGCTTCATCGGCGAGCCCCTTCAACTTTCCGCCCAAACCGCCGGTGAGCCCGATCACTGTAAGACCACGCGCTTTGGCTACCTGCGCCGCCAGCAGCACGCTGCGGGCGTTTCCGCTGGTGCTGATCCCAAGAAACACATCCCCCTGGCGGCCATACCCCACCACCTGCTGGGCAAACACAAGCTCCGGGCTTACATCATTGGCAAAGGCGGTGTTCAGCGCGCTGTGTTCGCTGAGTACGATCACAGGCAGAGCGCGCTGAAGCTTTATGCTTGCATCCGGCATGCTCTCCCCGGTAAACTGCGCAATTGCCTCCTGCTCCTTATCTGGAAGCGGTCTCTGCAAATAAAAACCCTTCATCAGTTCCCCGGCAATATGTTGCGCGTCGGCACAGCTTCCGCCATTGCCGGCGATAAGAAGCTTTCCGCCGTCATGAAAGCATTTTTTCAACGCCTGATAAACGGCCAGTATGTTCTCCCGCTGGTCTTCAAGCTCCGGGTGCCGCATAATGGCCCGCTCCAGGTGATTGAGTACTTTTACATTGCGCTCCAAACCTTCCTCCATGGGATCTATTTTCAGGGCATACAGCGCAACCATGATGCTGGCCAGGTCGCCAAGCGCTTCGCCTGTCATGGCGGGCACAACTTTGAGGTTCTGAAGCGAAAAGGGAATCGCCTCCCTTTGAAGTGCCGCTTCCATGGCCGGGCGCAGCAGCTCCTCGCAGCGCACAAAGATGCTGCCAATCACAATGCATTCCGGATTGAGGGTATCCACCAAAAGGCTGAGTCCCCGCCCCAGCATCTCTCCCGCATGGCTGTATATCGCCCGGGCGTCCGCATCCCCTTTTTTGGCATACTCCGCAATCAGCCTGGCGGTGATATCCTTCTCTTGAACGCCGTCCCGTACCCACTTGGGCGGCTTTCCTTCCTTACAAAGCCGCTGCGTCCATTCTATCGCCTGGCGGCCGATTCCCCCGCCGCTTACAAAGCCTTCAAAGGAGCCGGCTTTATGAAAGCCTACCGGGCCATCCTCCATCAGGCGAAGATGCCCCACCTCGCCGCCCATATCGCTCATGCCGCAAAGCAGGTTTCCCTCAGCAATGATCCCCGCGCCCATGCCGGTGCCCATGGTCAAAAAGACCATGTTGCGCGTGCCACGGCCCGCGCCGAGCTTCCACTCCACCAGCGCGCAGGCGTTGGCATCGTTTTGCAAAAAGGCAGGTACGCCATACCGCTCGGTGAGCATGCGTGCCAAGGGCACATTCACCCAACCTGGCAGATTGGGCGGGCAAAGGACCACCCCGCTTTTTGAATCCAGCGGGCCGCCGCAGCTGACCCCTATGGCGCGCAGGTCTTTGGGTTCCAGGCCATGCTTATACAGCATGGCGTCAATGGTCTCATACAGCATGGAAACCGTATGATCTTTACCCAGTTCCGCATTGGTGTCAAAACGGATTTTGTCATCTATCTTTATGCCGCCGTCCACATGCGAAAGCAGCACGGCGCACTTTGTGCCGCCGATATCCAGGCCCAGAAACGGCTTATGGCCGGAATTTTGATGTTTCATTTTCGAATCCCCTTTCCTTTTGCTCGTTCGGCTGAATTGTATTTCTGCCAAGGGGGAAGTGTTTCACCCAGGCCTTCAGGCATTATCCCATAAAATCCGCTTGATATGGCAGAAGGGGTTTCACGGATCAAAACGCCTCCAAATGAATCTACTTAATGTTCATCATAGCAAAAATGTGCAGCAAATTCCATCAAAAAAAAGAGCTTAGCCCCAAACTGTGCCGAAAACAGCGTTTTGCTGCCGATGCGGCCATCCGGCTCAAGTTGAAGGAGGCCTGGTATCAAAATGCGCGGGACCTTGGCAGCAGCCGCGCCAGGCCGCCTGTGCCGCAGGATTCACGAAAGCGCAGAAGAAACGGTAGTTTGACAGAAACGAATCTCAAGAGAAAAGGGCATCATTCACCACTTTTACCATTTAATATCGCATATAGTGTCATCAACTCTCCCCCACACATAAATTTCTAAACTCTTTTCGGTTTAACAGTTCCACTTCATCCATCCCCTCTCTTCCAAGAATCTCCTTCCAACAGGGCTTTTTGTATTACCAAAATGTAAAAGTTATGGGAATGTGAGACAAAACGCAAAGGTACGGCGTCTTATTGTTATGCAGCAGGAATAGAACAGTTATAGAATAAAGATAGGAGTGAGTATATGAAACGACTGCTTTGCATCATGATGGCAGCTTTACTGCTGATCACAACAACCGCATACGCGGAATCTGCCGGCCAACAGACTCCAACATTTGAAGCGGGAACAGCGGAAGACAATTTGTACCGCATGATTCCCGTATTCGATAGCTTTGCGCGCAGTATGGGTATCGACGGCAAAATTGCCTATAACGCAAATGACCCGCAATTTTTCTGGACGCAGCTGTATTTTCTAGGGGCGGACTGGAGCTACGCGAATCCTCTGACAAAATATACGGATAGGCAGATCATCCTTCCAACATCGGTCATGCAGGAATATGCGGCGGCTTCTTTCTATGGATTTACGAGTCTTACGGACATTCCCCAAAGCGTAACTTCCATCAGTTTTGAATCGGCTGCGGAAACATACCGTCTGGATATGCCGGGTATGCCGCAAACCTTCATCATTGTGGAGCGTTACGCAACAGATGCGGACGGAACTTTGCTTGCGGGCATCGGTTTTTACGATCCTTATTATGCAGAGAATCCCAATCGGCTGGGCGGCCTGCTGATGCAAATGACGAATAATCCAAATCAGGGCGCATCCTCCGGCCATTCCTTCCCCTATAGCGTTAAGAATGTGCAAATGGAGTCAAAAGAAGACTTTGAAGGCTTGGACGTGACCGACTGCTACATCCACCGTTTGATGGATGTCCTTCAACCAGCGGCAACCCCTAATCCAGTCACCCCTTCGCCGACTCCAATGGTGCAGCCCACGGCGGTGATTACGCCATCCGCCACCTCCGCGCCTGCCCCCAGTGCATATCCCAAGCTTTCCCTGGGTTCCCGCGGCGAATCTGTCAGGGCGCTGCAAGTACGCCTGAAAGAACTGGGTTACAATTGCGGCTCCAGCGACGGCGTCTTTGGTTCGAACACGAAGCGGGCCGTGCGCTATTTCCAGGACGCTATCGGCGCAAGCCAGGATGGCGTGGCAACGGATAAACTTCAGCAGAGGCTGTTTGAATCAAGCGCACCTGAATTTGTATTGTATGTGCAGCTTAAGAAAGGTTCAGACGGCGTGCGTGTGGAAAAACTGCAGACGCGCCTGCGTGAACTGGGCTACCTGGCCAAGCCGATGGACGGCGAATTTGGCAGCCGCACCGTAGATGCCATAAAACTGTTCCAGAAGAAGGCCAATTTAAAGACCGACGGCATTGCAGGTGTTAAAACACAGAGCGCGCTGTTTAAAAAGAATGCTCCCCGGTGTGATGAATACATTACGCTAAGAAAGGGTGACACAGGCATCCGCGTGAAGGAAATGCAGGAATGCCTGCGTAAGCTTAACTTCCTTTCCAAAGAGGCCAACAGCAGATATGACAATGATACCGTGAAGGCTGTAGAAGCATTCATGAAAGCGATCGGCATAGGAGGAGACGGCAAAACTGCCGCTCCGGAACTTTTGGCAAAATTGTTCAAGTACACACCACCAACTCCGACACCGCCCCCGACACCAACGCCAACTCCTCCCCCGGACCCGACCCCCACGCCGACCCCAACCCCGACGCCAACCCCGACCCCTACACCGGAACCGCCTCCCGCTCCCGTACAGGTGATAACAGATGAGCAGCTGAATACATTTACGGCTGCGCTGAACACGATTCTTGGTACAACGCACAATTCGGCCGCAGCCGTGACTTGGCTGCAGCAAAAGCTTGGCATAACGCAAAACGGCGTCTATGATGACGCCACAAAAAACGCCGTTTCCACCTATCAGACCAATAATGGCCTGACCGTCACCGGCATCGCCGATACGGATATCATCAACAAGCTAAACGTCTGACCCCGGCAAATGCTATAAAAACACTCGTATACGATGTATCCTCTCTGCCGCAGGCTTACAAAGAGCCTGCGGCTTTCATCATGTCCCCCTGTGAGCTGCATTTAAATAGAAGGCTTTACTAAACCTGATTGCATAAAAATATGGCTGATAAACTTCTGCCAACAGCCATATAAACTGGTCGTTCCATCATTTTTAGGGCAGGTACAGCAGCATCATGATTCGAACTTGACCGCAGATGCTATATCCATCCGGTTTGTAAGAATAACATCAATGCCCATCCCAATATATTTTCTCATTTCATCAGGCGTATCGGCAAAATACAAATTGCACCTGATGCTTCTTTCGTGCAAAGTATTTATCAGTCCCCGGTCAAACATCCCGAGCCAGAACTGTACGCGGAAGCAAGCATACCGCTCCGCCATTTCCAGAATCGGCATAGTATCCCTGGGCAATTGAATCGCACAGCGGCGGATTCCGGGAGCATAGCGCAGCATATCCTTTAGTGCATTTGGAGAACCCGCAAAATACACGCTGTCTTCCAGATGATATGATTCAATGAGCTCTTTCAATTGCGTGATCAGGCGGCTGCTTCCTTCGCATTCTTTCACATGCATATTCAACACGATCGCTCCGCCGAACTTTTTGAAAACCTCCTCCGGCGTTGCGAAAAAGGCAAGGCATTCCTTCTCCCTGTCAATGCGCAAGCGCGTTAGCTCAGCCAGCGTATGCTCTTCAATAAGACCTGTTCCCTCAGAAATACGCTCTACATGTTCATCATGAGAAACGACTATTTGGCCGTCCCTGGTTAGGCGTACATCAAATTCAAGCTCATCGGCGCCAAGGCCGTATGCGGCGCCGAAGGAAGCCATCGAATTTTCCGGCAGCAATGCGGATAAACCCCGGTGTGCGCAATAAGCCGGAAATACTTCTTTATCAAGCATTTGGTAATCTCCTTTAAAGCATAGCATATCCTAACCGAAGCTTCACTGACAGCAAAACCATGGGCAGCTTCATCATGCAAGCATGCCCTCAATAAAAACAGCGACCCCATCCTGATCATAAGGCCCGGCAACTGCTTGAGCCATTCTTTTTGCCAGTTCGGTTCCGTTTGCCATGGCAACACCCATGCCAACGGTCCCGAGCATCTCCACATCATTGCCGCCGTCTCCAAAGGCCATTGTTCTCGTCACCGGTATTTTTAGATGTCTGCAAAGCGCCCGGATGGCCTGACCTTTTGTGCAGCCTTTGCGATTGATTTCGATGTTGCTGCCCGAGGAGCTGCTAAGGGTAAACCGGCCAAGAGCGTCCAGCTCCCTCCAGAGGATATCCCGAAGAACTGGATTGAACCGGGGCAGGTTGATTTTTTCCAGTCCCTTTGCTCCTTCCGAAAGGTAATGCTCGACCGATTCGAATACAGGCATGCAGCCTTTTTGAAAGTATTCCTTATGCCATCTGGGCATGGAAAAGCTGTCCAGCCGTTCTTTTGTAGCGGCATCGATTCCCACTTCGTTGAATACATACCATTCAACCAGCAGGTCCCTGGACTTTATAAGGTCCCATGCCGCAAACGCATCCTCCTTCGGAAGATAAGAAGTATGAATATGCTTACCTGTATTAAGGTCCGCGATATCGGCGCCGTTGGCTGTTATGTGATAATCAAAAGGCAGCTTCGCAAGACAATCCGGCAACAAGGCCCGGCTCCTGCCTGTGGCGATAATCAGCAATATACCGGCTTCCCGCATTTTGCTTAATGCGTTTCTTGTACGGGGGGATACCGTTACGTGGTCTGGGGCAAGAAGTGTTTCATCAAGATCAAAAAAAGCCATACGAATATCCGTGATCATCATTCCTCATATAAATGGCCGGGGTGCAAATCAAGCAGACCGGATCCGGCGCACTTCATTATTTCATTGCCGCTTTTGTATAGCCGCTGAGCATATGCTTCTGGAATATGGCAAAGACTGCAAGCACCGGCAATACGGACATCACAGCGCCCGCCATGATTTCATGATAGTTGCTGGTGACTTCGCCGCCAAAAGATTGCCTCAATTGGGTAAGTCCTATGGTCAGCACCCTGTGAGCATCGCTGCTGGTGACGATCTTGGGCCAGAAGTAACCGTTCCAACCGCCGATGAAGGAAATAAGCCCAACCGTGATCAATGTCGGCTTACACATGGGTACAAGAACACGGAAGATCACGCCCAGTTTGTTCATGCCATCCACCTTGGCGGCATCCAGATAGCTTTCATCTACACCAAGAAACGCCTGGCGCAGCATGAAGATGGTATAAGCCGACACAAGATTCGGAAATACAAGTCCGGCATAAGTGTCGATCCATCCAAGTTTGGCAGTCAGTATGTACAAGGGAATAAAGGTGACCTGTATGGGTACCATCATCGCCCCCAGAACCAATACAAACAGGAGCTGCTTGAACCAGAAATTGCCTTTGGAAAACCCGTAGGCTGCCAAAATGCCTGTAAATATCTCCACGGTCATCTGTATAGCGGTGACAATCACCGTATTGACGAAATACTTATGGAAGGGCGCCCGGGCAAGGACATGGGCATAGTTGACAAACTGCCAGGAACTTGGCCAAAGGGATGGCGAAGCTGCCAGCACTTCGCTTTGTGTCTTCAGGGAGGAAACAATCATCCAGTATATGGGAAAGCACATGAACATCGTCACAAGTACCGCCAGAGCAGAAAGGAGAATACGGCGGATTCTGCGGCGGATGCGGGCTTTGTTGTTGAGCTGCGCAGTTTTGAGTGCCGCGCTTGTTGTTTTTTCCATAACTTTACCCCTTATACTCATGTAAAACATTATTGCGTCTATGGCTGCGAGAGATTTTTGCGTAATACAAGGAAACAAAGTGAGGCGCAGCAGCGCTGCGCTGAGCGGCAGATGACGCAGTAGTACGCGAAAAGATCCCTAGCAGCGGCGCAATAATGCTTGGAATCAGTATTACGCCTCATAATGCACATTCTTGTTGGTAAAGCGTATCGTGGAGGCCGTGATGATCAGCAGGATTACAAAAAAGAATATCGATACAACGGATGCCCGGTCAATGCGGGAGTCGGTGAATGCCAGGCGGTAAATATAATACACGATCACTTCGGTAGCCTGATAGGGGCCTCCGCCCGTCAACACATCGATGGACTGATAAACTTTCATGGACGAAATAAAGGTGGTAATGAACAAAAAGAGCGTGGTTGGCGAAAGGAGCGGAAGCGTGATGAAGCGAAAAGATTGAATGCCTGTCGCGCCATCCAACGAAGCGGCCTCGTAATAATCCCGGGAAATGCCCAGCATGGCGGAAAGATAAATCATCATGCCATACCCAAGGCTGTGCCAGCCGGTAAGGATCAAGACGGAAATCATGGCGGTGCCACGGTTTTCCACCCAACCTATTTTATCCTGTATGCCAAACAGGGAAAGACAGCTGTTGATGATGCCATAGTCCTTGTTCATCATCCACAGGAAGATGACACCGGCAGTGGACATGGCGATATAGCGCGGCATGAATGCCACCGCCCGCATAAAGGAATACGGCCTTGTCATCCTGTTAAACAAAAGGGCCATCAACACGCCCGCCACCAGGACGATTGCGATATTCCCGGCGGTATAAATCACGGTGACCAAAAGGGAATTGAGCAGCGTGCTTGTACCGATAGGGCTTGTAAACAGCCAAATCCAATTCTTCAGGCCTACATAGTTCCGTGTATCCTTGATGAGGTTCCAATCCGTAAAGCTGATCCTGATCAGGTCCATCACCGGATAATAAGTGATCAGCAGCAAAAGGAATACGGCAGGGCAAACGCATAGAAAATCAGTAAAGGAATACCTGGTTCTGATCTTGGCAGTATGCCTTTTTACCGCAAGTAACGGGCTCCGCTTTTTTGAAAGCATATTCACGCTGACACATCCTTTTTAGAAGGAAAGATTGCTTATAGGCAAAGCGCGAAAGAACCGGGAAACCGCCTGCCATATCATCAAGGAACCCCGGGAACGCGGAAGGCTGCCCTTGCGCATCCCCGGGTGAAACAGAGAAATGGCTGTCAAAGCGGCTGGTTATTGATCGGCCAGATAGGCATTGATTTCGTCGACCATCTTATGCCAGCCGGCTTCCAGATTCACATCCTCCAGCATCATTTCGGAAAGGTCGCGCTCAAAGATATCGCCGCAAGTGTCGAACAGCGCATGCTGCGTCTTTTTTACCATGAGGTCCAGGTTTTCCACAACAATGCGCATTGCGGGCAGCGTCTTCAAATACTCCTCATATTCCGGTGTGCCGACAACAGACTTTCGGGTCGGCAGGTAGGATGTGGTCTTTGCCCATTCCACATTATACTTGGGTCCGGCCAGGAAGCTTGCCAGCAGGAAGGAGGCATTCTTGACGGCCTGGGTGTTCTTGGCGGGAATGATCAGCGTACCGCCCGCTACCATATGGTAAGCTGTCTGTGCTTTGGGATTCAAAGCGATGGATACTTCGAAATTGGAGCCTGCTTTGTAATCGTCATACAACGTCGTGGTGTACAAGACGCCCATGGTTTCCCCGGCTGTAAAGGCTGCCTGGGCGTTGGAGGCGGCGTCGCTGGAATAATACCAGGTCACATACCCCTTATCCACCCATTCGGCCATTTGCTTGATCAAATCGAAAGCCGCAGGATTATCAAGGCCTGTGGTCTTGCCATCCTCATTGATCATATACGCGCCTACATTAACAAACAAATTGTAGAAATATGCGTTATCATAGCCCAGAATGGAAATCGCGGGCTTGCCCGTCTTTTCATAAACCGCTTTGACATACGCGTCCATATCGGCCCAGGCGGTTGGGAAGGTCAAGCCCAGTTCATCCAGCACGGTCTTGTTGTAGAAAAAAACCTGACCGGATTCCATGAAGGGAAGCGCCGTCTGCGCTCCTTTAACGTTCATGGCATCCACAAAGCCGGCGCCAAAGTCGGACATGTCATAGGCATTGGCCGCAATGTAGGGGGTCAGGTCTTCCGCAAGGCCGCCCTCGGCGTAGCTTGTGAGCCGGGGCACGTTGATGATGGCCACGCCAGGCAGCCCTGTGCCCGCCGCATGGGCTGATACCAGCTTTTCGTTGATGGCGTTGTAACTGCCAATATACTCCATAGTAACGGTTACATTAGGCTGGGTAGCTTCAAAATCCTTAACCATGCGGGTAAGCAGTTCCACATCCGGTTCATTGGAAAGAGAGTGCCAGAAAACGATGTTAATGGGCTCCGTCACCGCGTAGACGTCTTGGGCATATGCGCTTCCGGCGCACAGGAGCATGAGGACAGCCAGCAAGAAGGAAACGGTTCTTTTCATGTGTTTGTCTCCCTTATTTATTTAACCTCCGGAACCACACCGGCGGTTATTGACGCAAAAACCCTGCCTGCCCAATGAGTATGTGGATATAGGCACCGATCCTTATTAAATAATTTTAATAATTATCCCATTTGATCATTAAGGCAATTATAGCAACCGATTTTTTACGCGTCAATAGCGCTACAGCACATTTTGCCAATTAACCAGTTTGTTTAAAAAATCTTTATATTATTTCAACAAATATGAATGGTCGTTTAAGTCCTATATCAAAAAATCGCTCTGACATGCATAGTGAGGTTATAGGACGGATGAAAACAATACAGTATTTAACCGAAGCAAAGAGAGTTATTAAAACATTTTAATGCACTGTTGAAATGTACACATGGCTATTGTATAATGATTCCATTATTCCGCATGGATAGTCTCCCAAATCGGCAGGATAGGTGTGATTTCATGAGTAAAAGCCCGAAGGCAACCTTGAAACAAGTGGCGGCGCTGGCGAATGTCTCCCTATCCACGGCTTCTCTAATTCTCAATCAAAAGCCTGATGTTTCCTTTTCCAAGGATACGGTGTCAAAGGTCATGCTGGCGGCGGAAACACTGGGCTATGGCAAAGCATCATCCCGTATGGAACCACCGCAGGTGTTTGGCAAAAAGGTTGTCGCCGTGTTTATGCCCGCCGTTACAGGCAATTACTATACATCCATGGTGCACGCTATCGACCAGGCAGCCAGCCTGCAGGGATACGACACCATTTGCTTTGAAACACACCGCAGCAAGGAGCGTGAGCTTCGCGGCCTTACCTATATTGGCAAGACCGATGTCGCCGGAATTATTTTTTCATTTATTCCCCATAATTACGAACTGGTGGAGGAAATCGCCAAGGCAATACCGGTGGTGGTCGTAGGCAACCGGAACAATGTATTGCATTTGGACATGGTGGAAACGGATAACTACCGTGCCGGCGTGCTTCTGGCCAGGCATATGCTGGAATTGGGCCACCGCCACGTAGCTTTCCTTGCCACTGTCCGTGACTGGTGGGGATACGCCAGCGCTCAGCGGCTGGTGGGGGCCCAGGAAACATTTCAAAAAGAATGCCCGCAGGCGAAGCTCACCATCAAGTCTCAGCCTGCCGGAGATCCTTTGATGGGAGAGCTGCTTTCCAGCAGGAAAATCGGCGCAAAACTATGTGAAAGCTGCCTGGACGACAAAAGCATCACAGGTTTCATTGCCATTCACGATTATGTAGCCTATGGCGCGCTTGACGCCCTTGCTCAGCATGGCCTGCGTGTACCGGAGGATTACAGCGTTTGCGGATGTGATGACATCTTTGCATCCAGCCTTCCTGGCGTGGGGCTTACCACTGTAAACCATCATATTCAGGAGAAGGGCATACAGGCTTTTGCGCTTTTGCATCGTAAAATCCAATCAGCAAGCATCGATGAGGATCACCCATCCCCCGTGAGCATTATGCGGGTCGAGTTTTTGAGTACGCTGATCGCGCGGTCATCTACAGCAAAGCCCAGGCGATAGATAGAAATGGCTGAACTGATACCCCTGGTATACATAAAATCAATCAACATAAAGAAAGGTCTTAATAAAATCGTCGCTTCGTGTTAATATATATCTATTATCAATATTTTTTTTGCAGTTATCTGCGGACAGGGGGATTACCATGTCAGTATTTACAAAATGCGAGAATTTCCACGATGTTGAGGATGTTAAGAAAATGGGCCTGTATCCTTACTTCCACGAACTCCAGTCCCGCCAGGACAATGAAGTCATCATGGAAGGCAAGCGCCGGATCATGCTCGGTTCAAACAACTACCTGGGCCTTACCAATCATGAGGAAGTCAAGCGCGCCGCGATAGAGGCGATTGAAAAATATGGCACGGGCTGCTCCGGCTCGCGCTTCTTAAACGGCACACTGGACCTTCACATTGCACTGGAGAATGAACTCGCTTCCTTCGTACATAAAGAGGCTGCCGTAACCTTTTCTACGGGTTTCCAATCCAACCTGGGCATCATCAGCGCGCTGTGCGGGCATACAGATTATGCCGTCTGCGACGCGGAAAACCATGCCAGCATCTACGACGGCTGCAAATTAAGCTACAGCCGGATGGTACGCTACCGCCATTCCGACATGGAGGACCTGGAAGCCGCGCTTGCTTCCCTGCCGCCTAAGGCCGGCAAGCTGATCGTCACGGACGGTGTTTTCAGCATGAGCGGCGACATCTGCAACCTGCCTGAGATTGTAAAGCTCAAGAAAAAATACGATGCGCAGATCATGATCGATGACGCTCACGGCTTCGGCGTGATCGGCGAAGGCGGCCGGGGCACGGGCTCCTATTTCGGGCTTGAGGACGAAGTCGACATTATCATGAGCACCTTCTCCAAATCCCTGGCCAGCCTTGGCGGGTTTATGGCGTCCTCCTCCGTTGTGGCAAACTATGTCAGGCACAAGTCGCGCCCGTTCATCTTCTCTGCCTCTATTACACCCTCATCCTGCGCCGCAGCGCTTAAGTCACTTGAGATCATTGAGACGCATCCGGAAAGAGTGACGCGGCTGAACGATATGGCCCGCTATATGAAGCGCGAACTGACTTCGCGGAACATCCATATCGTCGATTCCCCCACGCCCATCATCGCCATCGGCACCAAGGATATGGTTACCACGCTTACCGTCTCCAAAGATCTGTATGACGCCGGCGTGTACGTAAACGCCGTGCTTCCGCCGGCCGCGCCTGAAAACGGCTGCATGCTGCGGCTGAGCCTGATGGCCACCATCACCGAGGAGCTCATCAATGAAGCTGTCGGCATCATCGAAAGTGTTCTGAAAAAGAACGGCTTGCTGTAAAAATGCGTTTGGACCGCTGTTTTCGATATTGGAAACAGCGGTCCTCGCGTATTTGCTTCACCTTTCCTTCTACGAATGACAGGGGCGTAGCTATCGCCGTATATTGCACTCATGTGCCGCTTTTCAAGAATTTCCACCAATCCAGTTCCACACCGGCGCTTTCGAATACAAAGTACACATCGTGGATGCCCTGGATGCTTAGGTTCAACGGAAAGACCTGCGAAGAAAAAGCGGCAGACGGAGTAAGCGAGGCAGTATATACGGCGTCACTGTCAAGATGATCCAGGCGGATCTGAATGGTGACGCTTTTTTCATTTTTTGCATGCATCATAAGCCGGCCGGCGCCTTCATCACCGAAATCCACACCCCGAACGCTTAAATAGCCGCCTGCATCAGCAGCCGCTACAATGCCGTTGCCTGTGCCGGCTTTCCCGTCCGCATCAGGAGCAAGGCCGGTTGAAACGCCGGCCATGGCCGCTATGGTTTCCGCCTCCACCCGTTCAAAGGGATTCAAGGGCTTAAGTTGTGTAACGCCGCTCCTGGTAGCTGTTACAGGGGCAATGATCCCCGCATCATCCACGTTTAGAGCATCGATAAATGTGCAGCGGTAGCCGCTTGAAAGCCCCATGGCCGTTTCCAGCGTCTGCGTATGATATGCGATATACCATTTGCCTTCAAAGGAAAACAGGCAATGGTGGTTGTTGCCCCAGCAGCCGAAAAAGTCTCCGGGATTTTTCAGGATCAATCCGGCGTATGCAAAAGGCCCCAACGGGCTTTTGCTTGTCATGTAATGGATCTGCCCGTTGGCAAGGCCCAGCTCCATCTCCTTTTCCATGGGCACCTGAAAGTTGGTGCAATAAGAATAGCAGTACGTACCGCCGATTTTGTTGATTCCGGAATCCTCAAACAGATAAGGAGCGTCTATCATAACAGGATCGTAAGCGATGCTTGTCATGTCTTCCCCAAGCATAACTGCGCGGGCGGTTTGCGGCGCTGCCGCTTTCCCTTGGGGAACACCCCCGCCAAAGTATAAGTATGCTCTGCCGTCGTCATCCGTAAGCACCGCCGGATCAAACAGCCAGGTAATACCGGCGCAGTTGGGCGTTTGACGGGAAATAAGGGGTTTCCCGATGGGGTCTGAAAAAGGGCCTGTTGGACTGTCGCCGGTGAGAACGCCGATGCCGCCCGCACTGTTGGCAAAATAGAGAAAGAACTTCATCCTTCCATCGATTTCCTTTACGGCTGCCGCGGGCGCCCAGGAATTGGCGGCCCATGATGCAGCGCCGCTGTGGCCCGCGGCACGGATGGCGCCATGATCCGTCCAGTTGACGAGATCGGCGGAAGACACTACATTGATTGTATTGATCTTGCTGTACGTATTGTTTTTGACCGTTCCGTCAAAGTTATACTCCAGCACATCACCCGTCATATACAGGTAAACACGCCCGTCATACGCCAGGGCATAAGGGTCGGCCCCAAAGCGCTGGGTCATCACCGGATTGTTTTCCCCGGCGCCCTTGTACCCTTTTTTTGCGCCTGTGTTCAAGGATGAACCCGCATCGGAAGGGGGCGCAGCCGTTTTAGCAAGGCCCAATGCATCAACCGCCTTTTGCAGGCTTTCCTTCGTGTTTTGCATGGGGATGCTGTCATCCTGAAGCACGCCAAAGAAGGCGGCCTTTAAGGTAAGGTCAGCGTTGAATAAAAGCGGATAGTAGGTATGCTCCCTGTTGTTAAGCCAGGACCTGTCATCGGTGATCCCCCAGAAGGTGACGCTGGTGATGTTGATGCCGGCCCTTTCCTTCAGGCGGGCGAGCATGGAAAACAAACGGCGGTATTTTGACGCCAGGGCCATTTGGCCAAGCAGGCTGTTATCTTCCGTTTTGATATCCAGCTCGGTGACCTGCAGTTCGATGGGCAGGGAGCTGTACAGGGTAATAGCCTGCTCAAAATCGGTCAGGGAGGTATCCATGCCGATATGTCCCTGCATGCCAAGGCCATCCACCAACCCTTTGTCCGAAAGTGATTTCAAGAGGCTGCGGATCAGGTAGAGCTTGTTTTTTTGATAACAGTTATAATCATTGTAAAAGAGCTTTTGTTCCGGCGCGGCATATTTGCGCGCATAGGTGAATGCAAGCTCGACAAAATCATCGCCAATGGCCTGATACCAGAGATTGTTGGCGGTACGCAAGCCATTTGGATGCCTGTCACCGGGCTCAATGGCTTCGTTCACCACATCCCATGCGTACACCACGCCGGGATATTGGGTATTCACATAATCCATCACGTCATGGATGTAATTTTCCATGCGCTTTAACATAACATCCCGCGTGGCAAGCGGAGAATTTTCGCCCTTTTCATAGTTGGCGCTAAAAAACCAGCGGGGAACCTGGCTGTGCCAAACCAGCGTGTGAGCGCGCATGGTCATGCCGTTTTCCCTGGCAAAGGACAAAGCGGTATCCGCCCTTTGAAAATTCAGCGCCACCCGCGTCTTGTCACCGGCGGCCACCGTTTTTTTATGGTCCATGACAAAATCGGCCTTCATTTCGTTTTCGCAGGTGAGGCTGTTGAAATTGCGGGTGATGACCGACACTGCAGCATCCGATTTCAGCCACATGGGCGAAACAGCCGCGCCGATTTTAAAAAGGCCCTCATACTTCTTATAAAGGCTCGGCGCCTCTCCCGTTTTGAGATAGGATTGATATGCGTTCATGGAATTCCCTTCTCCCGCTGCCATGTCCAACGGGCCGTACACCATGACCAGTATTGCCGCCATCCACAGGAGCCAACGTAATTTTCCGGCCACAGTGAATCTCCCCCTTCCTGCACTTTAGGCGGGATGACAGGAAAACCCGTCATCCCACCCATTACCTTGACTGCTTTTTGGACTGCTGCCTATTTGCCGTTGGTGGCATCCAGATACGCCTGCCACTGGGCTTTCATGGATTCCAGCTTCTCCGCCGGGGTCACGGCCCTGGCGGCTACATCCCAGTAGAAGTCCGGGCCCAGGTCATATCCTGTGATCAAAGAATTGTACCAGGTAACGGCATGGGCGGGTTCGCGCATCATGGTCACGGTTTCGTCCACCGCACGGGTATCGCGGTACTTGGCGTAGTAACCGTTCTTCCAGTCTTCCGTATCATCGTAGCCGGGGGTGGGATTGGTGAACAGGTCGTAGGCAAAGGCGATCTTCCAGGCCCTGTCGGCATCGTAGCAGGCCGGAATAACGGATACGTTGTCTTCCCAAACGTTGACATAGGTATCCATCCTGGGCCCCTTGGGGAACATGACAAAGCCGTAGTCGTCTTCCATGTTGCTGTTCAGGGTGCTGGCGTAGTAATCCTGATGCACCTGCATCGCGGCCGCGCCATTTTGGAAGGAGGCTTCGAAGTAATTCCACTCTGAGCCCTCGGGTTGCGGAAACTCGTAGTTCTTGAGAATTTCCACGCCCCAGTTGGCTGCTTCCAGGAAGGCATCGCTGCCGGTGGCATTGTTATACTTGCCTTTTTCGTCAACATTCACAAAGCAGGCGCCATTGGAAGCCAGTGTTGCGCCCAGGAAGTGGGGGCCGAAGCTGCACAGGGCATATACATCGGTGACACCGTCATTGTTCGTGTCACGGCTGATCTTTTTGCACAACGCTTCAAAGGCTTCCCAGGTCCAGGTGCCATCCTTCTGCATATCGTAGAGGGATTCGGGATCTACGCCTGCTTCCTCCAGCATGCGCTTGTTGAAGAAAATGCCCGTGCGGGGTTCGCCTGTCTCGGGCCGCATGCCATAGATGCTGCCGCCCTTGGTCATGAGGGCCTTGGTGGCGCCGTTCCACTTGGGCTTGGAAAAATCCAGGCAGTTCAGGGTGGCCAGGTCATAGAACAGGCCGCTGTTCATGGGCGCCGCCTGGGTGCCGGGCCTGGTCAGGAACACGTAGTTTTCCAGGCCGCCGGTAGTGGCAAAGTTGGTGACAAACTCCGGCATGGTTCCCCAGTCTGTAACAGCCATGCGCTTGATTTTGAAGTTGTAGGTGGATTGGATCCATTCGCGGTATTCCGCGGTGGCTTCCTCCTGGGCGGTGGAGGGTTCGGGCTGCTCGGCGGCCGTCCACCAGTCACCAACGATGATTTCCATTCCGCCAAGATCAACGGCTTTGCCGTCCTTATCAAGGATGACTTCCACACCCTCGAAAGGCGATTCCGCAACGGCGGTGAGGCTTGTTCCGCCCAGCACCAGCAGAGCGATCAGTGTCAGCGCGATGAACCTTTTCATTGTACTTCCTCCTTATCAAATTTAGGCAGGCGGGGAAACCGGTTGACAGGAACACTCTTTTGACAGCATCCCTCCTTTTTTATGATTCAGCACGAACCTATCGCCCAAGAGCAATGACCCGTGTAAAGACTGGCTACATTTTGATACCCGTAAGGCTTATGCTCTGTACAAACCCGCGCTGGGCAAATATATACAATAGGATCAGGGGCGCGATGACCATCAGGGTGCCGGTGGAAATGATCTGCTGCATATACGCCATGGATGCGCCGCCGGGCATGCCAAGGGTCAGGGATACGTACTGGCTAAGCCGCTCGCCCAGCCCTGAAATCTGCATGGACAAAAGGGTAGAGCCGCCCAGGAACAGATTGGAGTAGAACACATCCGTCCATTGCCATACGAAAGAGAATAGAAAGCAGGAAACCAAAATCGGCGTGGCATCAGGCAGAATCACCCGCCAGAAGGTTTTAAAGGTGCCGCATCCATCCACATAGGCGGCTTCTTCCAGAGATTTGGGAATGCTGCCGAAAAATTGCCGGATCATGTATATGTACAGCCCGTTTTTCAGCCCCATGCAGGTGAGGCTCATCATGAGATACGGCGTGACGGAACCCCTCAGATTCAGCTTCTGGCCGCCGTTTAATGCGCTGATGATGCCGAAAATGTCAAAATAGCGGAAGTGAAGGTATAGCGAGGAGGAAATGGTTTGGGGAGGAATGATGATTACCAGAACTACGCAGGCGAACCACAGCCGCTTTAAAGGAAAGTCGAACCTTGCAAACCCATAGCCCGTAAGCGTGCAGGCCGCGATCTGAAATACCGATACCACAAAACAAACCCATAGCGTATTGATAAGGGCTTTGCCAAAGAGCATCAATTGCGACGCAAGCTGGTAATGAACAAGCGTCAAATGCCGTGGGATCACCACGATAGTGGAATCATACAAGTCGTTTTCCACCATGAAGCTGATGGATATTTTATCCATAATGGGCTGCAGGATCATAAAACAAAGCCCGAACAGCAGCAGCGCCCGTATCAGGCCGTATACTTTTTGCCGCACCGTTTTTTTCAGCAGGTATCCGCCGGATTTTCTGTTGCGCATAACAAAGCTGTCGGGTGCGCGCCTGTTTGGCATAGTATTACTCATACGTCTGCACCCCCCTGGAAATGATGAGGGAACTGATGCCCACCAAGGCGATGGTCACGGCAAAATAGATCCATGACATGGCGGAACTGAAGCCGTAGTTTAAGTTGATTACCATTTCCTCAGTGATCTTCTCCATGATCTGATTATCTGATTTCATGAAAAAGTCAATGATCGTGTAAATGATATTCACCACCAGCAGCGGGGAAACGATCGGGAAGGTAATCTCCCAAAAGCTTTCCCATTTGGTGCATCCTTCCACATCAGCCGCTTCGTAGAGGGTGGGCGATATGGTTTGCAAGCCTGAAAGGAACACTACGATTTGAATGCCCGAGGCGATAACGATGTCGTACACCGAATCCATAAGCGTGAATACGATGTCAAAGGCACTGCCGCCGATGCCGGTAAGCCTTAATATGGCGCGCATTTCGGTGGAGATATCAATGGTGCCCGCCGATTGGTTCACCATGTCCTGCATGCCCGCCAGGAGTGTATTGTTCGTTTCGATGCCCACCAGCACGCCGGAGGCCAGGATCACCGGCAGGAAAAAGATGGCACGGACCAGCGCGCGGCCTTTGAACCGCTGGTTTAATACAAGGGCGATGACAAAGGCCACCACCAGGGTGGCTACGGAATGGCTGGCCATTCTGCCAAGCTCTTCCACCAGCATCCTGTTGAATTCAGGGTCGATGGTAAAGGCTTTGATGTAATTGTACAGGCCGATATATGTTGGTTCCTTGCCGGCGGCGCTGAGCTTCACATCGCAAAGGCTCATGTAGAAGGAGTCGAACAGCGGCCAGGCCATAAAAAACACAAAGCCGATGACAAAGGGCAATATGAACAGGTATCCCGATATGGACCTGCGGGCCTTGATGGTAAGCTGCCTGCCCCTCCACATGCTACTTCACCCCTTTCGCCTTGTAGCTGCGCGGCGCAAGAACAACACCATCCACAACAGCTTGCTGTCCGCCGTAGTTTACATATACCTTCGTGCCATCCCGATAGGCGGTGATGGTTACCTTGTTATCAAGCCGTTCATGGCTAACGATGGGCTGATCAAACAGCCCGCCCAATTCCTCGTTATACTTTTGACAGATGTCCTTTGCCTTTTCAAACCATTGGGAGAAGGAAGCGCCATGGTATTGCGTGTAGAGGGTGTCCTGAAGTATGGAGGCCTCCGCCTTGATAAAGGTAAAGCTTAGCCCCGCGCCTGTTTCCGCGGAATTGAGAAGCTCTTCCTCAAAATCGCCGGCCATATTCAGCGCTTCTCCGGTATAGCGGACATAGCCGTGGAGCGCCATCTGGTAAAAGGGAACATGCTCATCCAGAATGCTGTAGGGCGAGCCGCGAAGATCCATATTGGATACAAGGTCGGCATATGCCAGAGCATATTCGTTGCCGGCATTGATCAAAATCTTTTGGCCTCCGGCCTTGACTGCTTTCAAAGCCGACTGCTGTTTCATCATGTTCTGGTCACGGGTCACGGGTTCTTTGGGATTAAAATCCGAAGACAGAAGAAATCCCATATCCCGGAAGCTGACGCCCCTGGCCCCGTATTTTGCGGCAGCTTGCGCGAGTGTCTGCGTATAGATGGGCACCAAGGCCGGCTTTACAAGAAAGTAGGGTGTGTCCAATGGATCGGTGCCGTACCAGATGGTGGAATACTCCCTTAATTCCACTTCCTCCCGGGTGGTGTATTTCGCGGCGTCGCGGAAAGCCATAAACCCATCCAGCGGGCCGCTGTCATAAGCAAACTGGACTACGCCGTCCAGGTAAAGATCCATGCCGTTATCATTGCAGTATTCGGTTAGGCTTAAAAAATCCGCCTCACTGCCAAGATCGGGAAGCAAAGTGGCTTTGTTCAATACTTTTTGCCTGATGCCGCCGTTTAAAAAACCGGCATATTTTACGGAAAGGTTTTTGATGCCCGCTTCCGAAAGGGCAGTGAGCATTTCCCTTGCCTCTTGATGGGTAGTCAGCTTATACGGCACGGAGGTTGGCAGCCCCACCCGCTGGAGCATTTTGTCTACAGCGCCTACAATCTCTATCAAAACAGGGGGGAATGCATCCTCTTTCAGTGCAAGGGACGGATATTTTTCCAGCAGATATTTCTGGTATGCGCTGGCCATAGCCACATAGCCGCGTGTTTTAGCAAAGCGGTAGCGCTGGCGGATGAAGCCCTGCGGCAGGGAGCTTTCATACACCAGCACCGGCTGATTGGATTTATTTGTCACGTCAAAGAAGTCGGAATGCAAAAGCGTATATGTGGCGCTGATGGTATTGTAGCTGTTGTAACGCCCCGATATATCTGCCGCAACGCCGGCGCTGCCCGCACCGTCTTCCATGATGCAAAGAAAGGCGGAATCGTTCAAGGAGACGCCGAATACCGGAAAAGCCGATCGTGTTTCGCTTACCACGGTCTTGCGCGTGGTGGCATAGTCCCAGCCGTAGATGTTGGAGTAATAAGTGTTTTGCGCCAGCTTGCCGTTGTTGAAGCGGATCAAAGCCCCGCCGCCTTCCGGCACCAGCATGAACCCGTCATCCGCGGTGCCGCCCGCGCCAAAGTTGGGCAGCAGCGTAAGTTTTGTGATGGGATAGCTGGCCTTATACTCGATCTCCTCATAGGGAACATCCACCACAAGATCGCCGCCCTCCAGGCGATAGAGGAGGGCCACGTTGAATACAGGCTTGTCGGTTGCGGAAGATGCGCTTGTGCGGGACATGTCGAAATTATAGTCCTCGAAGGTATACCCGGCTTTTTCAAAGAAGCCTTCCACCCGCTTCTTCAAATAATCGGCGGTGCCGTCCCTTAAAATGTATACCGGCTCCGTGTTAAGGTCGGGATAGTTTTTAAGCAGTTCCTCCTTATTATCCGTGGCGCGCAGCTTGCCTATATCATATTTACGGTAATACTCCTTTGTCTGCTTGGATTCGTTCTTCTCCATTTTGGCAAGGAATGTATTGAGGCGGGCTTCCGTGATGGCGATGGGGATCATAAAGGTTTTGTTTACCTTGCCAAGGGAGTATTTCACCTTGATAAACCCATCTCCGGGCTCGATTTCATAAATCCCCTTTTCAATGCTGTAGGTATAGTTGTTAAACAGCGTATTCACGCCGTTGACGGTGCTAAATACAATGGACAGGGTGGACATAAGGTTAGCCTTGTCTGCCGGCAGGGCCAGGGGATCGCTGTCCGCTTTAGGCGGATTGGAATACCAAACATGGCCGTTGTCCTTCTGGGTAACAGTAAAATGTGTGGTAACCGGGTCCAAAGCAAATAGCAGGCGGTCGTTCTCCAGCGTGTATACCTTTTCACCTTCCGAATAGCCATACACACGTATGGCGCCATTATCCCCTTCCGTGCCGGTGTAAAACAGCGGAATGAGGACAAAAACAGCAAGCGCAGCAAGCCCGGCGAGCAATAGGACGCCTAAGAGGGCGCGCGTAACCCAAACCCGCTTATTCATACGCAGCCTCTCCTTTCGTCAATAAAGCCTGAATGTGATTTCACGGTACAGCGATACGAAATAGTTGATCCCGTTAATGACCAGATTGAAGAACAGCAGGATCAAAAAGACGATCACCAGCATGCTGAAAATGGACATCGCTGTAAAAAGAATGGTTTTGCCAAAGCTGTAATCATGGATCATCATCATGGCGATAAGAATCAGGAATCCGGTTAAGATCAGCGACACCCAATCCAGAACCATGTAAAACGCGCCTTCATCGATCGTAATGACATTGCTCAATACGATCATTGGCAGCTGCAGCAATACGGTGGGAGTCAAGGCATAGGCTGTGCCCATGTACACATCCTTAAGCCGCCCCTTGCCTTCAAACAGCGTGGTCAGGCCCCAGTTGCCAAGGCAGAAAACGGTAAGTGGCAGCAATATGGAAATGATTTGCTGAAAGATATTCACCCGCGGCCAATAGACATCTATAAACATAAAGCTGGTGTATTGGAGCCGCAAAATCCTTGTCAGCAGCATCATAAATACAATAAAGTTGGCCGCGGCCAGGGAACCGCGCTTTTCATGGGTCAAATCCCAAAACCCGTCAAAGGGGTGTACAATCACATACAGGGCATATTTCAGCGTTTTGAAAAAGCGGGCATAGCCGTTTTTGTTGGTCAGCCGTTCCCGAAGGCTTACATCGCGCGTCATGCCGCCTCCACCTCCCGTTTGATCTTTTTGATCCTGCCCACAATGGGAGGGACCACCATCAAAAGGGCTAACATAAGGAAGATAGGCGCGCTGTGCTCCTCCACCCATTTCTTTCGGTACTGCTTGAAAGCGTCTGAGTAATTTTTGCTGTCCCTGGTCAATTTGAAATACGCCATAGCCTCCTCATAGCGGTCCTGCCGAAGGAGAGCGCGGCCAATGCCGATATAAGCCAGATCATAATTGCCGTTTTGCTCAAGCACTTCCCGCCAGCTTTGTACGGAGTCATCATATCTGCCCTGCCGGTATTCCTGTATGGCCTGATAGATCATGCTGCCGTAGGGGGTGGGGGTAAAAATGGTGAGGCTCGTTTCCATGGAGTCCAGTACCAGCAAATCGTCCCCCATGTGCTCTAAGGCAGCGGGGCGCTGGAAATATCCCTCCATATTGCCGACACCGCCAAAGACCCACAAAAGCCTGCCCTGCTGGTCATAGCCAAAAAGCCTGCCGTGCACCCTGTCGGATACGACATACACATCCTTGTCCAGCACCGTAATATCCGAAAACCGGGACGGACCGGCGTAGTCGGTTAATGTATCCCACTGCAGATCCCCGATAGGCGGATAAGTACCGTTTTTTACCAGAATGTCCGAGCCCAGCCCGTTGATGCGGCGGATAGGCTTAGCCTGGTCATTCATCAGTTCGTTTTCGCTGAAAACCCCCGTTACGCAGTAAATGAAGCTTTCACGGTCCATGAAAAGATTGTCATATTCTGTAGGCACAAAGGAGGCCTGCCGGGCCCGCTGCTCCCTGGTGGACAAAAGGCGCCAGATATAATCGTACCACCAGAACTTCACATCACTGGCCCCGATAAACCCGGCGAAGGCGCCGTCGCTTTCGTACTTGATCATGCCCTTGTTCACATTCCTGCCCAGGATAAAGGCACGGCCCGTACTGTCCGCCACCACCTTGATGGGCAGGAAGGAAAGGCTTGCATCAAAGGTGGCATCGTCAGGCCTTGTGAAGGCCAGCAGGAATTTCAGATCCTTGTCAAGTTTCACAACACGCTTATTATTGAAATCACAAATGAACATCTCTCCCGCCTCCGACACAAATATGTCATAAGGAGCGGAAAATGTAAGGGGGGTGGTATCGCCGTAAAAGGAATCGATGATGCGCTTTACACGGCAGCCATCCTCGGCGCGCTCAATCTCCAGGATGCGGTTGTTCCCCGTATCGCAGATATAAATCATGTTCCCGCGCACAAACAACCCCTGGGGCGCTTTCATGGGAATATCCAGCCCCAAAAGACTGCTGGTCAAAACGGTTTCCACCCGGTAAGGATCGGGGGACTTGCGCAAATCGCCCCAATAATCGTAGGAATACGTATAGACGGTGTCAAAGCCATCCCTGGCAAGGGCCGGGAAGGCGGCCATAACAAGCCATGCAGCCAGCAAGACAGGCAGGATTCGCTTACTGCCTTTTCCCATCGCGGTCACCCCTTCCTCCGCGTTATTCTTTCAGCCCTGAGGTAGCCATGGTTTCCAGTATCCTGCTTTGGGAAAGTATAAAGGTTACTATGGGCACCAGCATCACAACCACCGTGACGGCAGCGGCCTGGCCGGCCCTGGCGACACCGCCGCTTTGTATTTGCTGCAGCGCATAGACCAGCATCTTCTTGGCTTCGGAATATACCACCGTAGACGCCCTGGCGTTCCACAGGCCCTGCACGGAGAAGATGATCAGCGTCAGGGTGGCCGGCATCACATTAGGCATCACAATCTGCCAGAGGATGCGCATTTCCCTGGCCCCGTCCATCTTGGCCGACTCAATAAGGGATGTGGGTATTCCCTCCATGAACTGCTTCATCAGGAACAGTCCGATGGGAGCCGCAAATGCGGGCAGTATCACGGCCCAATAGGTATCGATCATATGCAGGCGGCTCATGACAATGTAGTTGGGAATAGCCGTTACGTACCCGTTGAACATGAGGGCCACAACAACGATGGAAAAAAAGGTGATCCGGCCAGGAAAATCATATTTGGCAAGCACAAAGGCCGCCATGGAGGCGATGAGCAAATGCCCTGCCGTTCCCACCGCCGTGATGAAAACAGTGTTCATCAGGTACCGGGAAAAGGGCACCCAGGACTGGCCCAGCGTCACCATCAGATCGCTGAAATTGGAAATCGTGGGATTCTGGGGAAAGAGCCTGGGGGGAAAGCGGAAAAGCTCATCCAGGGGTTTTAAGGCGCTGGAAACGGAGAAAACCAGCGGGAATACCATCATAAAGCCCGTAAATATCAGCAACAGGTAGATGACAAAGTCGCCGGCACGTGAACGGTTGGGCTTTCTGCGCCGCGCAAGGCCATGGCGGGGCTCATGGACGCGCCGCTCCAATGTATGTTTTTTTGTAACGCCGGCAACCGTGCTCATGTGCCCACCTTCTTTAGCCATGCCTGAATAGCCTTGTTGCATAGGATCATCGCCAGGAACAGGAGCGTCGCTATGGCGGAAGCGTAGCCCATTTCAAAACGCGTATAGCCATAATCAAACAGATGGGTAACCACCGTATGGGCCGCGTAATCGGTGCTTGGGTAGCCTGCCAGCGCCATAGGCACATCGGCCACGCCAAAGGCCTGGGTAATGGACATCACCGCGCCGAACATCAG
Source organism: Bacillota bacterium (assembly GCA_023416585.1). Classification (GTDB taxonomy): domain Bacteria; phylum Bacillota; class Clostridia; order Christensenellales; family Aristaeellaceae; genus JAEWAH01. Next base: position 69,506 of record JAEZHM010000088.1, on the reverse strand, counting down.
CATGGGCTTCATATTGGGCAGGGTGATGAAATACAGCTCCTGCCAGCGGTTGCGTATGCCGTCCACATAGCCCGCTTCATACTGGGCCCTGTCCACGCCCTGAAGGCCCGCCACAAAGGAAAGGAAGCCTGTTCCCATGCTCATCCACAGTATGACGATGACGATGACCGGCATAATGGTTTTGGCGTTGATCAGCCACAGGATTGGCGCGTTGATAACGCCCTGGTGCATGAGGAAGGCGTTGAGGTAGCCGTAGGCGTCGCCTCTAAAAATGATACCGAAGATATAGTAGGCGTTTCCGGCAATGCTGGGGGCGTAGAATACCACGACGGCAAGGGTTCTTAACCAGCGGGGAAGCTCGTTGATGAACCACGCGAAGCCAAAGGAAAGCATATAACCGATGGGGCCTGTGATGACGGCAATCAAAAATGTGTTCTTGACAGAAATCAAAAAGATATCATCCTGCAACAGCAGATTGATATAATTTAAAAACCCGATAAAGCGGGGCGGCTCCAGAATGTTGTAATAAGTGAAGCTGTAACAGATGGATGTAAGCATCGGCAGTATAAAGAAAGTAAGAAAAAGCAGCGCATACGGCAGCAAAAACAGATAGCATACCTTCGCTTGTCTGAATTTGTATAAGGCGACGGCGGCCCGTTTGCGCTTGAGCGCGGCATACTTTTTGATAAATGGCTGATTCATGCCTTGCCTCCCTCATTTGCCTTAAAGGCCGAATTCCGCGCGCTTTTTTAATAGCTCCTCATTGATGATCCGGGCATAGTCCTGCAATGTTTCCCTGGGATCCAGCTTATCTGCAACCACCTTGCGCACGGCATTGACCAGGTGGCGGCTTGTAAAGTAACCGCCCGCCACCTCTCTGAAGCCTACCGCCTGCTCCATCTGCCGCTGAATGATATCCATCTGTTCCGTACTCCAGGCCAGCTGCCTGAAGGCCTGTTTGTTGGCCGTGGGGTACCTGGCGGAGGCGCCCAGCACGCTTTCAATTTCCCGGCCGAAGCGCACCTGGCTTTGCGAACTTACCCACCACTTCATAAAGGCCCAGGCATTATTTTTCACCGTCTGGTTTTCCGTTGCGATCATCATGCAGCTGGCGCCCTGGGAATGAACGGCATGATCGATATAGGTGCTTCCGTCCTCCCTGGTTTTTTTAACGCCCGGCAATACCGTAAAGCCCCAAAGCCCGCGAATCTCCGGCGCGGATACCGCCAGGATATTAAAGGTGGTATAATCGGCGATGCCAAGGGGCATTTCCCCCGAGCGGAAGCGGCTGGGAAAGTCGAAGATGGACGGCAGGCCGTAATCCGTATACAGGGAGGTATACAGCTTGAAGGCGCTCACCCCGGCTTCGCTGTCAATAACGGTTCTGGAACCTTCCGCATTGTAGATCGCCCCGCCGTTTTGATATACCATGGCATACATGGCAAACAGGTTCTGCGTATTCAGATCGGGGAAGGGAATGCCCACCGTCATGTTGTTCCCCTGCAGGCTGGGCAGTATGGCAATGAGCTCCTCCCATGTCTTTGGCACGGTCAGCCCTATTTCCTGAAGAATGTCTGTGCGGTAGAAAAGCACCGAGCAGACCTGTGTTTCCGGCAGGCCATAGATGCCGCCATTCAGCTCAAGGGCCGCGTACGCGCCGGGATAAAAATCAGCAATGACCTGATCAAAATCCGGAAAGGATGTAAGGTCTACCGAGGCGTTGCGCAAGGCAAAGTTGACAGGGTTCCAGGAATCGGTGTTCACCACCACATCGGGGCCATTGCCCGCCACCACAGCGCCCAGCAGAGCGTTGGGGTCCACCAGCTTCAGGTTGACCTTGATGCCCGTATTTGGCACAAAGGTATCGTCGATCATGGTTTTGAGAACGGTACTCTGGTCGCGGCCGGCCATGCTCAGCACCTGATCACGGCCGGCCATGATCCATACCTCCAGGGTGTTTTCCCCGTCTGCGCCGTATACGTTGCCCAGGGTATTGTAATCCACCGTATAGGAAGATATCAGGGAGCGGATCTCATGCAGCGCCTTGTCAAAAAAGCCTTCCCGAACCTTTTCCACCTTAGCTTTTGCGCCGGAGACAATGATGCAGTCGATGTCCAGCATGATCTCGCTCATGGCCTGCATGGAGGTGCCCAGGGCTGTGATATTATCCTTGAAGTTAACGAAGGCCTTGGTGATCTTGTCAGGGTCCTTCACAAATTCCTCCAACTGCACGGCCAAAGTCTGGGCCACCGCGATGCGGTCGGACTTTTGCCCCGTAACGGCCACCGTATCATCCACCAGTTTGTAAAGGCGCATGCTTTCCAGCCGCATGGCCTCGACGACCTCGGGATACACCTTGATCAGGTGGTAATCGCGGTAGACGTCAGGCTTCACGCCCGTCAGCACAAGAATTTTGCGGTAGATTTGGTTCAGGTTGAAGATACTGTTTCCCATCTGGGAAAGAACAGGCCCCATGTCCCCCAAGGTGGCTTCCAGCCGCAGGGTATGGCTGCCACGGGTCAAGTAGAAGCGGAAAGGTTCTCCCGATGCATCGGCAAGCGTCATCATATTCCAGGCGGTATCATAGGAAAAACGGACAGCCTCCACTTCCAAAAAGGGAATAACCCCATCAATGTACAATGTCCGGCAGGAAAGGTTACCACGGCTGAAGTTCTGCCGTCCCTTCAATGTGATATGGTAATACCCATCCTCCGGCACATCTATGTTCCATTCAATCCATTGCCCGGCGCTTCTCCAAGGGGCGCCGCCGATCATGTTGAGTACCGTGCTTGTTACGCTGTAAGGCTCAGTGGCCGGGGAAGAACGGTCATACCTGGGATAGAGGGAGGGGGAAGAGCGTAAAACGGCAGTCTCTCCCTGCACTTTTTGGCAATACGTTTCCCCCGCTTGGGTCATGGATGAATCCGGCTGTGCCGAAATATACGATTTATACGTTTGCCTGGGCTGAAGCGGGGTCAGGGTAATTGCCTTGATATAGACAGGCTCGTTAATGGCCGTAAGCGACAGCGTGTGGTCTCCTTCCTGAAGGTAGAACCCGTAGGGCTCTGCCTCATAGCCCATATGGTCCCGGAAGCAGGCAGCCTGCCACTTGAATACCTCCTTTTGGGATGGGCGGATATCGTTGCCACGGTTATCCTTCTTGATTTCCCCCGCATCAGTCCATAAACGTGAGAAAAACAGGGCATCGGCGCCGGAAAAGGGAACCAGGCCGTCGATGCGCAATGCACGTTCGATATCCACCCCCCGGGATGCGGTGGTAAGGTACTCCATGCAAATGTTGTACAGCCCGCTTTTAGGTATATGTAGCGGCCATATGACAGTGGAACCGTCCCCTGTATAAAGAGCCGGGATATTCCCCATCACATCCGCGTGAACGGCGGCCTCCCCTTTCGCTTCATAGGTAAAAATATCAACCGGCACTTCTTCTACAACGGTATTAGCGCCGGCGTAAAGGTGCTGATATTTCTCGTATGTGCTGTTTCTTCCCAGTTCCCCCGTTTCACCGAAAAAATCCGCGTTAGCGTATTTTGCGCCAAAATTCTCCACGCCGCCGGAAAGCAAAACCCATGCTGAAACAGCTGCGGCTATTGCCAGCAGGATGCTGAATGTCAGCAGAAATTTTTGTCTTCCGCTCCGGCGTGGCATATAAGCTCCTCCTTGCTGATCCAGATCCCAGATATACGTTTCCTTCGTCCGCAAAGAACAAATAGAGGTCATACAAAACATGGAATACATTATTTTGCCGGCTGTTTTTTTCATTATCGCATGATATATTCCGGCTTTCTTCTCAAATGTTGCTGTACGATGTTCATTTGTTGCTTGATGTGCCCGTGCACATATGATAAAATGTATATAAAATTATGGGTGTGTTCATATATTTATTCCTGAAACCGGTTTATGACCCGTTTATATCCTGCTGTTTCGGCATATCCATCACATGTATGACTTGCAAGCATATGAGTTAGTGGCGTTCATAAGGAGCATGCATATGGCACGCAAAAAAAATATCATTACCTACCGGGATGATGTGCGTACGCTGATGCGGGATATGGAGTTTGTAGATTATCCCCCCAACTCCACGTTCAGGGTATGGTTTGGAGATGTGCCTGACTATTTTGGAACCCACTGGCATAGCGCAGTGGAAATCGTGATGCCTATCGAAGGATGCTGCACGGTGTGTTATGCCAATACGCAATATCAGGTCAAAGCAGGGGAAGTACTCATCACGCCTTCCGGTGAGATGCACGACTTGAAAACAGACCCCCATACCAAACGCTACATCTTCTTGTTTGAAATGGAAAGTCTGCTGAGCTTACGGGATTTCGCAGTCATCAAAACCATGATGACGCTCCCGGTCTATATTTCCGGGGAATCTCCTGTTTGTTCTTCGGTGCGTGATCTTCTCATGGCCGTTATCCGTGAATACAGCAGCGGCCTGCCCCTGCGGGAACTTAACTGCTATGCCTACATTTTGATGCTGTATGCGCTCATAGGACGAGGTGAATTGGCTTCCGCTTATACACAGGTTGATATGAAGGCAGGCAGTCAGCCGGCGCATCTGCCGGTATTTCGTCATGTGTTATACTACATCGACCATCACTACATGGAGGACATATCCCTGGAGTCTGTGGCCGCCGAAGCCGGTTTTTCCAAATATCATTTTTCCCGCCTGTTCAAGCAGTACACCAATGTTACCTTTTTGCATTTTCTTTGCTTAAAACGTGTGCAAAAGGCGGATCAGTTACTGGCCTCCACAAACCGAAGCATAGCGGAAATCGCCCTCCAGGCAGGCTTTGACAGCATTCCTTCCTTCAACCGTATCTACCGCAAAATCCGAAACTGCACTCCCTCTCAATACCGCGCGAAATGCAGCAGCAATCTTGTCTCATAGCTGTATCAATCGGCTGAGCCAGATTTCAAATGCATTCTGCACCGCGGTATGAGGGCGCCGGGGATGGAGATCTGCGCTTAAGGCAAAGTATCCCCATTCGTGTCATTTAAGACAATCACCCAAGATATTGAAGGGTATGAGCCGATTCGTGCCGCGAATGCAATTGACTCCCCTCCGAAACCATTATAAGCTTACTTTTGCCGTTGGCTTTGCTTCAAAACTCTGGTATAATATTTTTAGCTGGTTCTTTAAACATGGAGAGATGGCCGAGCGGTTGATGGCGCTGATCTTGAAAGTCCGACCAGAGCCAAAAAAGCTTGATAAGTCAAAGGGTACACCGATGCTTGACATCGGTTTTTTGCTAGTGTCCTTTTGATGGCAAAAGCCTGCCATCAGATACATTGAAAATCGGATGGCAGGCAATATGGTGAAATCAAATTCGGATGGCAAGCAAAATCAGATAGGACGATACATGATAGGCCTCATTATGTGAAAGATGTGATCCACGAACTGTGACTCAGGGGAAAATACAGCAAGGCAAAATAGCTGTCCGATTTTTCATCTTCAGTGATATTGTCCTAATTTTGGTGCACCCAAGCCACATCAGAATCGCTTTAAAAAGGGTTTTGATTGAACCGCTGATCTGTTAGTATTGTCTTTATACCTCCTTTGTCATGGATCTTTTGCTTCCCATATTAAAGTTTATCTATAAATTACTGATTCACAACATTCATTGGCATGCCAGCCAGGAATTGCACAAGGTTATTAAGTGCAATATCCATCAAGCGCCGGCGACTTTCCTTAGGTGCCCAGCTGATGTGAGGTGTGATGATGCAGTTCTTTGCTTTCAGCAGGGGATTGTCCTCCCTTATAGGCTCCGTGGAAACCACATCCAGACCTGCTGCGTAAACCTTACCGCAGTTTAAGGCTTCAGCCAGATCGGTTTCTACGATTAGAGGTCCGCGGCTATTGTTTAGAATGATGACACCATCCTTCATTTGGGCGATGGTGTTTTTGTTGATGATTCCTTGTGTCGACGGGCTTAGCGGACAATGCATGGAAATAACGTCGGAGGTGGACAAAAGCACCTTGAGGCTTACATACTTTGCCAGCGCTTTGCCCGACTCGCTTTGGAACTCATCAAATGCTATCACATTAATGCCCAAAGATTTAGCGATTCGACCCGTTGCCTGACCAATTCGGCCAAAACCAATGATGCCCATGGTTTTGCCTGCAAGTTCAGTGAGAGGATAATCCCAAAAACAGAAATCCGGGCAGCTTGTCCATCGGCCGTTGTGCACCGCGTCGCTGTGGTGTGCCACATGGTGGCAGATCTCCAGCAGCATAGCAATGGCAAATTGAGCCACAGCGTCCGTGCCATAGGTGGGGATGTTGCAAACTGTGACGCCTCGTTCCCTGGCAGCTTCAGTATCCACTACGTTATACCCGGTTGCCAGCACTCCCACAAAGCGAAGATTTGGGCAGCTCTCAAAAACGATACGCCGTAGCGGTGTTTTGTTGGTATAGATAATGTTTGCATCTGCGATTCTTCGTATAATATCTTCGTCGTCATTTAGGTGCGTGCGGTCATATACTGTAAGTTTCCCAAGCGTTTTAAATCCTTCCCAGCTTAAGTCCCCGGGGTTCACTGTATAGCCATCTAGAATAACAATTGTATTCAATGCAATCACTCCTATTGGATTGTCAGTCTTCAAGCATAGCCCACGCGCGGTTGATGACCCGCTTTGTTCCGGCAAGCACCAGATCGGCATCTTCTCCAATCCAAGGCTTGACTTCAAATGATAGTACATACGGATGGACTTTGCGTAAGAAGCCTTCCTCCTTTAGAACGCGGAAAAAGTCCGTAAGCTCCAATGTATCGTTAGCGCTGTCCGGGAAACCAAACCGAGGATGCATATCGCCATAGGCTTCGCAACCTGGTTTAACCACCGCATTGCCAATGTGAAAGTGGGTGATGTAGGGCCGCAGGGTCTGAATCACAAAGCGTGAGTTTTCATAGGTAGTGGGGAAATGACTCAGATCCACCAGCAATCCGAAGTTACTACAGCTTGTGCGCATATCAGCGGCGAAGCGGGCAGCCAAAGGAGCGGGGCCGATTAAAGCAGCCTTATCCATATCGTAATCGAAAACTTCCATTTCTACCGTCATGCCCTTTGTGGCGGCGTATCTGCATACAGCACAAGTGGTTCTTAATAGCTGCGCATAGGCCTCCTCTTTATGCTCCGGGCTCCATTTGCCAGCCAGAAAGGCGATGCCCGACGCGCCAAGATACTCCGCCTCATCCACCGCGTCCATCAGAGTTGCTTCTGCTTTTAAGCGGCCCTCTTCATCAAGATCGTTGGGGTTGAGCTTTGGTCCCAACAATCGAGGCTGCGCGCCGTAGGACACCTTCATATGCGCTTGACGCAACATATCCCTGGCGGCTTTGCGGGTTTCGTTGTCTGCGAATTTGCCTACCTCAATGGCGTCAAAAAAATCATCACATGCAATCCTTTTGATGGAATCCAGTACGTTGTAATTAGGGTGGCTCATCCACTGGATTGTCCCCACTTGGAAATAGGCATGAATGGACTCTCTCATAAACTAACACCTCTTTTTATTGTCATTTGAATTCATAGGTTCTGCGCACTATACCCTGTTCCCCATCTGTTGTCACAGCTTTTACCAAAACATCGGTTTCAGACGTGGAAATAACGCTTTCACCTCGCATGGTCAAATTCTTTTCTGGATCTATGCTTACATACACCGCGTGAAGTTTTGCATAAATCAGCCGCATGAAAACACTAGAATTTCCGCAAATGCCGCCGATGAACAAACGAATATCCAGCCTGCCCATTTCCATATAAAAAGCACCGATAATTTTTTCAATTCCGGCTATAAAAACATCAATAGAAAAATGAGCGCGCTCATTCCTGTTTATGGAGACATCCTCCATGTATTGCAGCTCAATGCTGACTCATGACAAACCAAAAATAACCCCGAGTTTTGGATTTCAGTTGCCGATTTGCGTATCGGCAAGGTCCTCATGGCGTAGATAATTCACAAGATCGCAGTCAATATCCCCCATACCGGTTACATGAATAAGGATAAAAGGAAGCAAGATACGAGAGATTGTTTCCACACTCTTTCCGTTTACAAAGACGCATACAGAGGAACTACCCCCCCAATTACAAGAGATGGTATGGTATTCCTAAAACTCCATATGCGCTATCATGATAAAGTTGGTCTCGAACACCTATAGGAATAATACATCGAGCAAGGCAGTTCGAATTACGTCCATTTGTCAAAGATGCGGCGTTATATTGTGGCACAATGGATGGCTTGTCACTTATGCCTTTCCACGGGTGAACTCCTACTCGCTATAAACGATGACCATGTTTTTTATACTGACATAGGAGTTGTCAAGATTCAGTTCAGGGGACAGGGTACAGTTGGAATAAATATCGCCAATCTTTCCTTACATAGTGTGCATGGTTTTATTGTGGTAGGTGCCGTCTTGCTTTTTGAAGAAGGATCATTAGCTAAAACACAAGTGAATGCTATGACGTTATCCGCCGTAGCATAACCGATACGACCGTAACCAATGATCTCAAGAGTTTTCCCAGCCAGTTCATTAAGGAGACCCATACTGACGAACTTAAAAGGCTGCTTGTGTACTCTGTGGCTGTTGCCTGCAATCAGCTTGCACAAAAATGCAACAAGTAGGTCCACTCCCTGCGATGGGTCCCAACATTTCATTACCTCCTATCAATCTTCTGGCGCCCAGGATTTAACCCCGGCGATACTACCACCCATATCGCAAAGCTGCTCCTTTATGCATATAGTATCAACCAAGTAGGTACAGCCTGATGCCTTTGCCCTCTCAAGCGCGGCGGCAAATTCCTCAGGGGTGAACACCCGTTCTGCCTGGCAGCCCAACCCCTTTGCAAACATGACATAGTCTATGGTTCCATCTTGATTGCAGGGCATGTTAACAGCGTATTCATAGCCATAAGCGCTCTTCTGGTTCTGTCTGATAAGCCCTAGGTTGGCGTTGTTCAAAACCACAGCAATCACAGGCTTTTTATTGGCTGACGCCACCGCTAGCTCCTCTCCCATAAACGTGAGTCCGAAATCACCCAGCACCGTCACACTTGTGCGCTCTGGGAAAGCCACCTTCGCTCCGAAGGCTGCAGGAACTTCGTACCCTAGAGTTCCAGCACCACCAGAGGGTAGATAATGCATTGGCTTGTTCACTGTTTGCAATTGACCGGACCATATTTGCACGATGCCACAGCCCACCGTAAACATTGTATCGTCTTCAAAGGCCTTATTGATTTCATGGAATACCCGGTGGGGCATCATAGGGCTGCCGGGATAATCGGTTTTTCGAGCTAGGGCCTTGCGCAACTCCGGTAGTTCATTAACCCGCGTCTCATTCACCGGCTTCATGCCCCGCGTTCTCGCACCATCCAAAAGAGCTCTCACTGTAAGGCCGGCATCACCCACAATACCAACATCTGCTGGGAATACCTTGCCGATTTGCGTGGGCTCAATATTAACGTGGATGAACTTGCGCTCGCCGCGATAGACTTTCAAATCACCTGTGTGGCGGTCGGTAAAACGGCAGCCGATGCCCAGAACTATATCAGATTCCAAAAGTAACTTATTGCCGATGGGCTGACCCACCTGGATTCCAGCGTGGCCTGCGTTGAGAGGATGGTTCTCGGGCAATCCGCCTTTGGCCATATAGGTGGTGATCACAGGAATCTTCAAAAACTCCGCCAGGGCGATGACATCCTGCTCCGACTCGCTCAGTGTCACACCGCCACCCATGATAATCAGGGGTGCCTTTGCACTGTCCAGCATATCAAGGGCCGCATTGATCCCCTCCTGAGCGGGCTGTCTCTTTTCAACAGGGAGGGGCTGATATGCGTTAATGTCAAATGTAATCTCTTGCTGCTGCACGTCAAGGGGAATATCGATAAGCACAGGCCCAGGCCGGCCGCTGCGCATCAGATAAAAAGCCTCCTGGAGCACATCCGGCATGTCCTCCCCCTTCATCAAGCAATAGGTCTTCTTGGCTACAGTCTTTGCGATAGACGCGATGTCTACGCACTGGAAGGCTTCCTTCTCCATCTGCCAGGTATTTGCCTGGCCTGTTATGGCTAGAAAAGGAATGGAATCAATAAAAGCCGTGTATAAACCTGTAACAAAATTGGTTGCGCCTGGTCCCGAGGTACAGATTGCTAGCGCAATCTGGTGACTAGCCCTAAAATAGGCATCGGCTGCATGGGTACAAGCCTCCTCATGCCGCATACAGTAATGTGCGATTGGTGCATGCTCCAGATACTTGTACACTGGGTTAATCCCCGCTCCCGGTATACCAAAGGCATCCTTTATTCCTTCCCTAACCAGAATTTGTACCAAGGCTTCCGCTACTTTCATAACAATACCTCCAGATATAGTCATAAATAATTGTAAATACGATTTTGACTTAACATTGTGTGTTTAAGTAATTAAAAGTGCGAGAAAATGAACAAACCAGATCCGAATGCATCCATGATGGTTAAACCTCTGAAACCTGCCACCTGATCAATAGTTCCTCCATCGATTATTAGGAAATAGCCGCTCATAAATTCAACTCCTCATCAACGATATACATCACTTTGCTTATTGTTCCCAAACAGAACGTCCAACAGCAAGAGTGTTGTGGCCCCACAAGTAATGGAATCTCTTGCTATGTATCTATTTATGTTATCGGACCGCTTTTACGAATTCCTGGCATTGAGAAGCGAGTCTCTTGGCTTCACTGACTTCTATGCCACCGTATTTGTACACTCAGCAATAAACCGTCTGAAGCTTATTCCCAGATACTTAATGTATCAGCTGAGGACACAATTTTGGAAAGACCGTTTTAGAAAGAAGATTCTTAAGTCATTCCAATATCAGTTATGATTTTGACAATAAGCCAATTTCAAAACTTCATTGATATTCCATATTCATACAGCCGGTACATCAGTTCTCCAAACATGGAGTTGGCCCAGGCAAACCAGGAACGGGTAAATTGAGTGGGATCATTGGGGTTAAAGCTTTCGTGCATGAAGCCGGTGCCGGCATGGGTATTTAATGGCGCTTTTGCAAGAGCAGCGGTCTCATGCACATCCGTGCTGGTCATGGCCTGCACACACAGGGCGATGGGCCATATATACCCTTCAGGCGTATGGGGGCTGCCTACGCCAAAGTCATAATGGCACTTGCCCGGGCGGCAGACAACATAGCTGTCATACCCAGCCTGGTTGAGTATCTGTACCAGACCCCGGGAGTGACCAAAAGAATCAAAATTGATGGCTGAGGTGGGACATGAATTAAACTCCTTTTCAAAGAAGGTTCGTCCCGTCAGAATATTGCGGACGATGGATTCGCCGCTAGGCATATTGCAATCTGGCTGAAGGTACCAGCCGCCCATAATATGAAAGGTACCTTCCCTGACCTGCTGCTTGATTTGTTCAAATAGCAGGGGATCATGCTACTTGATCCTTTCGTACAATAACGCTTCGTTATGGCAGAATGAATGTTTTTCATAAACGCTCCGCCGATTGGAATTTTGTGAATCGCCGGCAAGAATGCCCCTAAGCTAAAAATCCGCCTGGATTTATGAAAGCTGATAAGCATTTCAATTCTTGGAAAGCAGCCGGAGGGTTGCCTCCGGCTGCCCATTTTCCTGAAAACCAATATCTCGGTATTGTGTAGCCCGCTGCTCTGATGGCTATACCGTATTCCACATGATCCGCCGCAAGAAAAACGGCTATACCTGCGCCATCTTTCGCTCCTGTGGAAGATGCACCGCCAATAACGATAAAGCAATCCACTAACAAGATAACTGCTCCAGATTTATAAGATATATCATACCATTTTTTTGCGAGCAATTCTTATCTCATGCGAGTATTGCGTGCACCCGTTCCCAATCCAGACGCACCAAAGCGTTGGTCATGTCGGTAATATTCTGACGCAATTCTGCGCGGCGTGGGTTCTTAAGGTCCGTAAACAGCGCGTCGTATTCCTGTTTTCTCTGGATAGCACGCTCGCATTCTGCATCTGTAAGATAGTCTCCGTCACGCAAATCCCGCATCCACACCTCATACGATTGATACCAGCCATGCTTGGAAGCACGCGGATAGGCAGGACATGAAAACAATTCTCCCATCACGCCCAAACGCTCCACACTGCCGCCAAACTCGTTGGTGATGTCGTCCACCTCATAGGTCGGGAACCAGTTCACGACTTCCTCACGCTGCATTTTAAGCACGCGCGTATCGATGCTCGCCCCCAATACACGTATAAAGAAGATACCATGCGTATAGTAGTCAATGTGGTGCTCGACTACGCACTCAAAGTTCACCGGGCACTCGAGGATACCGGGGACATTGATTTGCTTAGATTCGCAATAGTGAAGGCCTGCCACAGCGGCCTCTTCCACGCCGCGGGGCAGCGGCAGGGCGGTGAACCAGGTCTCGTCTACGATGTCTCGCCCTGGCAGCCCAATCACGCATTCCTTGTTTGCAATGAGATTATCATACGTATGACGGCTGCCATTTATTTGGATATGCAGACACATGGTATACGGGCTCCAGGTCAATGGGCCGATTGTGCCCGCAGACACATTGACCTCACCGGACACCGGATCGCGCGTTATGCATAGGTTAGCTGGCCGCGCGGGGCGAAAGTGGTAGTGAATCTGATGTCGGTCTTCGGTGAAGTAACGTTTGTTTGGGCGTTGCTGTATCTCGTCATGTGTGAAGTATTCGCGTTCAATATTCGGCATGTGTTCAAACTCCTTTTGTTCATGGATTTATTAAGCATTGGTGTCTAGTTCAACCATGTATACGCCTGGATCCTGCAAACGGAAAGGCATGGTTTTATCCTCACGTTCACGGCGTGTACGGCGTTCCGCCACAAAGGTTTCGCCTTCAAACCAGCCCTGCTGCACGCTGCGCAAAGGCAACTCTTTACCCTTGAGGTCGCAAAACTGAACATTGGCACGGCAGCCGACAACCACATAATGTTTTGCATCCATCCGCAGCACGAGCCCTCGGCTGTTGCGATGCTTCGGGTATTGCACACACACGCGCGCATCCTCAAAGTCCAGTAAATCCTCATAGTCGCCCGACTCCTGCACCCAATGACGCAGCGCATTTGTATGCTGGCGCAGGGCAATGGGCACCATTGCGTTACGGATGGGTGCGTAGCTGTATAAAAGCTCGTATGCCTCTTCGCTCCAACGCCCGCTCACACGGTCAACCAACGGCTCTCCTGTGCCCGGAGCGCAGTCAATGGCCCACGGGTCAAAGCCGATAGCACCATGCTGGCCAATGGCGTAATATACGTTCAGTTCTGCACGGCAGCCTTCTCCGGATGCGTGTTCGGCGATGAAAAGCAGGTTATTAGGGAAAGTGTATTCTTTGCATCGGCGCTGAAGGTTTTTGTAGCCCGTGTCGTACACATCCGGCGCGACGAAATCTACATAGTGCATCCCGGCGCGATAGATATCAAGCACCGTATGCACCGGGCCACCCGATGGATACGTGCCGGGGCGCTGTCCGGGCGCTAACCCTACAAGCCAGGCATTCATGTAACAGGGCAGCGGCAGAACCTTTTTAGCACGTTCCGCAATGTACTCGTTGAAAATCAAGATTCTCGTGGCACTGAAAGCCTCGTCTGCCCTGTCGCCATATCGTGCGGAAAAATCCTGCTCCTCGAACATGGCATTGCACTTGTCGCAGTGACAGCGCGCCGTGCCAAGCAATCCCGTCTCGTTGTTGACCTGAAACAGAATCACGCGGTGATCGGTGTCATGCTGCTTCAGATACTCAAACACTGCGCACACGGCATCTGAGTCGCGAACCATGGTTTCCTGGCAGTTATAACATGCGAAATTATGAAGCACCCGACCATTAGCATCCACCGCGCGGCGAAAGCGTTGTTGGTCATCGCGCACCCAATCAGGCGCATAGTTAAGACAGGCATTCTTATACGTGCCAAACCACACAAGTACGATTCGCAGGTCATGTTCACGCGCACCGCGAAGCATAGCCTCCAGAATAGAAAAGTCAAACTGACCTTCCACCGGCTCAATGCAGCGCCACGCCAAGAGCAGGGACGCCATATTGCAACCCATGCGCCGTGCATGCGCCATCAGCCCAATCATCGTATCCGCGTTGTAACAAGAATCGCAGTCCCATTGCAGTCCCAGCATGAGAAAGGGCTTTCCATCCACATATAATGCTTTATGCCCGTTTAGTTCCCGAAGCTCCGGAAGTGTAGATAAATTGCTCATAACGCATCCTCCCATGCCAATTGATTTTCTCACAATGAATTTCGTACTGTAATACCCATGCTCGTGCGATTATTTGTCTCCTCCTTCCGATACTATTTGCGTTAGCCTTTCGCAAGGCAGCATTGTGCCGGCCAGCTGGCTTCAAAATGGACGAAAACCACCGTTGACCTCCATGTCGGTGCCGGTCACCTGCAGGCTCTCATCACTGAGAAAAAACACACAGGCACGCCCCATGTCCTCAGGTGTCTGAAACTTTCCCGAGGGGATGCGCCCAGCTGCGTTATCCTCAAGCCAAGACAGATCGTGTCCCTCAGCCTGAACGCGTGCTAACTCGCCTTGTGTGACCACCCATCCCACCGTGATCCAATTGCAGCGGATTCCGTAGGGGGCGAAATGATGCGCTACATGGTGCGTCAACGTGTGCAGCGCGCCCTTTGAACAGGCATAGGCAGGTAACCGTTCGTTGCCGGCTTCCCAGTGTGTGGAGCCGATGTTGACGATGGATCCACCCCCCTTAAGCCGCATGAAGCGCACGGCTTGCTGCGTACAGAAGAACGCTCCCTTTACGTTGACTGCAAAGATGGTGTCAAAGTCAGCCTCTGTGACATCCAGTAACGCGGCATAGGGAAATACGCCGGCGTTGTTGACTAAGCCATCCAAGCGGCCGTACCAGGCTGCGGACTCGTCGATTAAGCGAATTGCATCGCTATGCAGGCTGATATCCGCACGCACGAAAAGCGCTTCTCCGCCGGCTGAACGGATATCAGCCACTACTGTGTTACCTTCGATCTCATTGCGGCCCGATACCACGACGCGTGCGCCCTCGCCTGCAAGAAACTCTGCGATGCCACGGCCGATGCCACGTGTGGCCCCCGTGACCAGCACAACTTTATCCCTGAGTCGGTCCATGCCGGCATACCCACCATCATTCATTCGGAAATCCTCCGCTTTTCCCAGCCCTCGTCAAACAACCGAAGGAAATTGTGAGGACTATACGGATGCGCTTGACACGCATTCTCATCCAGCGTGACGCCATGCCCTGGATTTTCGTTTTCCAAGTACAGGTACCCATTCTTTACAATAGGACAACCGGCAAGTACCTGTTTGGCCCAATCAATATGAAACTCGTCAAAACACTCTTGAATCAACACGTTGGGTGTGCTAAGACCGATGTGCACATTGATGGCCGTGGTCAGCGGGCTCTGCGCGCAGTGAGGAGCAACCCACGCGCCATATGCGCGGGCCAGTGCGGCGGTATCCAGGGTACCGCTGATGCCGCCCATGCTGAGCGTCTCCGGTTGAATAATGCCCACGCCGCCTGCGAGCAGCGCCCTCTGCTGGCGCAGCGTTGTATAGCGTTCGCCGGCAGCCACCGGTACGGGTACCTGTCTTGCGACCTCGCACGTCATATCGATATCGTTGGACATGCAAGGCGTTTCATACCACATTGGCCGGTAGGGCTCAAGACGGTGGCCAACCTCAACGGCGGTGGTGTAACTGAAACGGTCGTGTGCCTCAATGAGGATATCCACATTTGGGCCTACGGCCTCGCGTACGGCCGCAACGTTTTCTATCGCTCTGCCGATCTCTGGGCCGCTCAGATTCTGATAGGAGTTCCCAAAGGGATCAAACTTCAGTGCGGTGTAGCCAATCTGGGCAACTTCTTTAGCGCGCTTGGCAAAGAAGACAGGATCGCTCGGCCCTTGATACCAACCATTGGCATACGCGCGGAGCGCGTCACGCACCTTTCCGCCAAGCAGCCGGTACAACGGTAATCCCGCAGACTTGCCCAAAATATCCCAGCAAGCGATATTGAGCCCGGAGAAAGCGTGCTGGTTGATGCTGTCCTCGGCCAGAAAAAGCGCGCGGTACAGCTTGTCCATCAGGCGCGGGATGTCCCGCGGGTCCTCCCCAATGGCCAGATGCTTCATTTCGTGCAGTGCTGCCTCCACCGGTTTGGTGGACAATCCTGAGGTGGCCTCGCCCAAGCCTTCAATCCCCACATCTGTATAGACCTTCACGAACAGCCAATTCTTCCACGGATTTCCCACGATAAAGGTGCGAATATCGGTAATTTTCATGGTTCCTCCTGCATGCAGCGGATTATACGGTGAAAAGAGATTCGATCTCCGCGTAGATGCGATCAAGCTCTACCAAATCCAACGTATCAAGATTGCGTCCGCCCATCTGGCGTACGCGCGCACAGTCGATGATGCCCCGGCGCTTGAGCAGTGCCTTGTAGAGGGCCGAGCCATACATGGCCTCAAAGTTGAGCAGCGGCAACACGCGGTTGAAAACAGCCGCGGCCTCGGCTTCGCGGCCCTGCTCCAACAGATTCCAGATGCGCACCTGGATGTCCACCACTTCGCAGGCAGGCATGTTGCCGCAACAGCCCCTGCGGTACTCATCAATCAGGTATTTGCCAGCCTTTCCGCCCATGGTTCCCAGATATTTTCCGGATGGCAACGGCACGGCGAGTTCCTCGATCTTAGTAAGCGTGTGACTGGAGAAGGTCGTCTCTTCTTTTATGTACCGCACATGCTCCACCTTTTGTACAATGTCCACACACTCCTCGGCACTCAGCGCTGTGCCGATGGGCTCGTTATAGTTTTGGATGAAAACCGGCAGATCAGCGGCCTCGGCGATACGCTGATAGTACTCCAGCCGCTCAGGGCGCGATGCCTTGTTGATATAAGGCGGCATGGCGATGACTCCGTCCGCGCCTGCCTGGCGCGCATGGCGTGCGAAGTCTACCGCCACAGGGATAGATACTCCGGCTACGCCAGCGATTACGGGGATGCGTCCTGCACATGTTTCCACCGCCCAGCGCACAAGTGTCTTGCGCTCTTCGTCGCTGAGCGACGTGTACTCGCTGGCGTTGACCGGCACCACGATGCCATGGCTGCCGGCAGCCACACAGAAGTTCACCATGCGCTTAAGGCTTGGCTCGTCCAAACTCAAATCCTCTCGAAAGGGTGTGGTCAAAATGGCGTAGATTCCCCGAAATCTTTTCACAGGATCCTCCTTATAAAAATGTAATATAAGCTGCAGTATCAGGAAACAGTTGCAATTCATTGCCCGGCAACGTACAATCTATGTACTTAAAGAGGAAAATCGGGGGAGGCATTTTGATGCTTGCAGAACTGTTCCTTGACGCACACTGCGCGCTTGGCGAAGGCCCGGTTTGGGATGAACGCGAAGGTACCCTGTACTGGGTGGATATCACGCGCTGTCAGGTACACGCAAGGCAGATTAAGACCGGCATGCACCGTGTGTGGATGTTAGGCCAGTGTGTAGGTGCGATGGCGCTGCGCGAGCAAGGCGGATTCGTCGCAGCGCTGACCACAGGGTTCTACCACTATGGAGCAGACGGCGCGTTTGTTGCGGCGGCGCGGCCGGATCCCTTGTCGGCACGCGTGCGCTTTAACGACGGAAAGTGCGACCCCAAAGGGCGTTTCATTGCAGGCACCATGAACCTGTTCCCCGGCGAACGCAACTTGGGCACGCTTTTTTGTCTGGATGTGGATGGCAGTGTGCAGGCCATGCTGACTGGTGTCACTTGCTCCAATGGTCTGGCTTTTTCTGCGGATGCTAGAACAATGTATTACATCGACACGGGCGATCGATGCGTGCGCGCCTTCGCGTACGATGAAGCGACCGGTGCGCTCGGCGCAAGCCGTGTCGCCGTGACCTTTTCCGGAAATGATGGTTTCCCCGACGGCATGGCGATTGATAACGAGGGAATGCTGTGGATTGCACACTGGGGCGGCGGCTGTGTCGGACGCTATGATCCGCGGGATGGCAGCCAGTTGGCGCGGGTGGATGTGCCCGTGCGCTACACAACGTCCTGCTGCTTCGGCGGACCGGACATGAGGACACTTTATATCACCAGTGCAACGGAGGACGATGATGCGCCGCATGCCGGCGGTGTGTTTTATGCGGATGTTGGCGTGCAGGGTCCTAAAGGGGCGCGGTTCGCGGGATGAATGCAAATGCCAGGGAATGGGTTTGTTTGACTCCTACTCTGGGATGATGGCGCGGCGTACAAACATCCTCTCGCTGCCATAGGCCCCACTGTTATAGAATAAATATGCAAAGCCATCATCGGTCAGCAGCAGATGATGCCGCCATAGATTGACACATTCGCCCTGGGCCACCGCATTCGCCGGAAGGTTCAGGAGTGAGACAATAGGTTCATGCTGGAATTGCCATCCGATTGTCGGATCGTGATCAGGGGTATATGCCCATCCTCCCAGGCTAGGCGCTGGTTCTCGCATCTGCGGCGAGATTGCCACAGGCGCCGGTGGCGTAGGGCTGGCGTTACATAGTGCCCACCAGCCGCCTCCATCTGCCGGGATGATCTGCATGCCTGCCGTCCACCCAGCGTACCATGTGCCGTCACCGGCGGGTTTGAGTACAACGCCCGCTCGGGAAGCGGTGGTATCGCCGTCCTTCATCCAGGCTGCAGCGGTGCGGGAGCCATATGGTGAGTTTAGCGTATCCGGCTGCGGTACAAGCGGGTATCCCTTATAGAAAAGCAACGTCCGAGCTTGCTCAGCAAAATAGAATGACGAAACAGTGTCTACATGATAGCCGTCGAAGGCGTCCTCTACACCGAGTTCCAATACCGGTTCCGGTTGCACACGCCAAGGACCAGCCAGTTTCCTGGCGGCTGCGCGGTAGATCTTTTTGTGTTCCTGCTCCCAAATGACAAAATAGAGCATAAACAGCCCGTCCACCCGGGCGGCGCGGTTTATATGCCAGGCGTCCATCAGCACATAGGGCTTGTGTGCATCTCCTGGCAAGTCCTGCGGGTTCTCATATTGTATGGCCCCGCATTTGCGCCACTGCCCTGGACCCACATGGGCAGGCCCCTGCGACAACGCATGCATAATGCAGTTGATTTCCCGGCCTTCTTCATGGCGTTGGCCAAAGTAAAACATGCGAAAGGCATTCTCTGTTTCGTCCCATACGATGCAGGGATCCCCAGTCACGTCAGCGTCCGGACTTCCGCTTGTGCCACGCTCCATTGCAGGCCCCAGATGCTCCCAACTGATTGGTGGATGCTTCATGATCATGGCAATTATCCTTTCAAAGCGCCAACCATGATACCCTTAACAAAAAAGCGCTGTAAAAACGGATAGGCTAACAAGATAGGCACTGTGGCGACAATAATCGTACAGTATTGAACCAGCCGGCGGTAATCATCCTTCATCATCTGGTCCACTTGGGTTACATCAAGCAATTCGATGGTCTGGTTGGTGATGAGGATTTCGCGCAGGATCAGTTGAAGCGGAAAACGGCTTCGATCCCGCAAAAACAGCAGCGCGTTAAACCATGAATTCCAATGCCCTACAGCATAATACAGCGTTATCACAGCCATCGTGGGCATAGAAAGCGGCACAATAATTCGAAACAATATCGTCAAATGGCTCGCACCATCCAGCGAAGCGGATTCCTCCAGGCTGGCTGGGATGCTCTGAAACGATGTGCGCATGATAATCAGATTCCACGTAGAGATCGCACCGGGTATAATCATCGCCGCCAGGGAATTGTACATACCCAGCGTTTCTTTAATAGTCAGGTAGTAAGGGATCATACCGCCGCCAAAATACATGGTGAACACGATGATCAAGGACAGCGCATTGCGAAAAAAGAATGTCTTTCGAGAGAGGACATATGCGGCAATGGAGGTCATGACCATCTGCAGGGCTGTGCCCGTCAATAGGTACACGGCAGTGTTTCGATAAGCGATAAGAATATTCGGATTGCGGAAAACCAACCCATACCCTTCGAGCGTAAAACCTCTGGGCCATAGCATAACGCCGCTGCGCATCATCAGGTAGGATGGATTGCTAACAGAGGATAAGAGTACATATACCATAGGGTATATGCAAATCACCGCCAGTACGATCATAAGTACGGCATTCATTATGTCGAACACGCGACCACTTAAGGATTGCTTCATGCCGTAGCCTCCTAAAATAATGACGTCTCGCCGACTCTCTTGCTAATGAAATTCGCAGAAAGCAACAGCGTGAAGTTGACGACTGAATTGAACAGGCCTACAGCGGATGAAAAGCTGTAGTTCGCATCCAAGATTCCGATACGGTATATGTATGTGGAAATAACATCCGCCGTTTCATAAGTCATCGGATTATACAGCAGCATGATTTTTTCGTAGCCCACGCTCATCATGCTGCCAATACGCATGATCAATAGTATGGTAATCGTGGGAGCGATGCCCGGTAATGTAATGTGCCAGGCCTGCTTAAGGCGGTTCGCCCCGTCCAGCATGGCCGACTCATACAGTTCCCGATCTACGCCGGCAACGGCTGCAATGTAGATGATGCTGCTCCAGCCAAAGCCCTGCCAGATGCCCGAGAGCACGTACACCATCTGGAAGTACTGCGCTTTGCCCAGAAAATTCACAGGCTTTGCAGAAAAGAGCGTGGTGATCTGGTTAATCAACCCATCCGACGCCGTAAACTCCCGAATCATGCCACAGACCACAACCAGCGATAAAAAGTGCGGCATGTACGTCATAGACTGGATGGTTCGCTTGAACTTGGGCATGTGAAGCTCGTTGAGCAGCAACGCAAAAATAATAGGAATGGGGAATCCTATCACCAAATCAAGCACGTTGATCATCACCGTGTTGCTGACGATCTGGCCGAGGGAAGGACTGCTAAAGAAGCTCTTGAAGTGCTTCAAGCCCACCCAAGGGCTTCCAAGCACTCCTCTTCTGGGGCTGTAGTCCTGAAAAGATATGATGATACCATACATTGGCAGATAGTGAAATAAAACGTAATAGGCCAGAACCAGCATAGCCAGAACGTAAACCAAGGCGTTAATCTTAAAGTCCCTGCGAATGCGGCGCAACCGGGATGGACGCGAAAACACAGATGGGCTTACACCTGCTCGAACCGACATCGAATCACCTTCTTCACATATACCACAAAAAAAGACGCGCGGGAGAAAGCACTCCCTCTCCCGCGCAGAGACATGAGAATTGCTTACCGCCCGATATAGCGGTCAAGAGCACCCTGAGTGATTTCAATGACACGATCGACGCCTAGTTCTTTCATGTGTGCCAAATAGGCATCAAAATTCTCCAGAGGTTCATCACCAGTGATGAATTTGGCGATCATGGGTTCCTGGTACATCTTGATTTCGTTTAGCAAGCGGGAACGCTCGGAAGATTCTTCCGCCGTATAGGTGACCATCGGCAGAGAGTATGCGTTGTCACCATTGGACTCCCATACAGTGTAGGTGTTGTCGGTCTTAGGATTCGGAACATGAACACGCTGCATGGTGAACAGGCGCAGATACGGGCCATAGCTGGTACGATACTTCCAAGACATGTGACCGGGAGCGATTCCATCCGGATTCTTGTTATAGAAATCGGAATAGTAGGGCAGGCCGTCGATCACATCATATGTCAGACCTTCGATACCGTAGTTAAAGAGCATCATGCCTTCTTCAGAATAGTTCCAGTCCATCCAGCGCATGGCTGCCTCAACATCTTTGCAGCTGGTGGTGATAAACGCGCCAGATAACTTGTTTTTAAAGTTCGTCTGCCGGACGTGGCTTACCATGCCCGCTTCGCGTACCGGATAAGGCGCGGCTTCCAAGTCGTACTTTTCGTCGCCGGTTTTGCGCACTATGCTGATGTAAGTGTTTAATTTGTTGTTGTAGTCGCCGGTCCATGCACCGGCGCGGCCGGTGGTGGCAAGGGCATCGGCGCTCGTTCCGTCACGGGTGGGAAATTCCGGATCGATCAATCCTTCTTCATACCATTTGTGCATCAGGGTGACATAATCACGGAATCCTGCTTCGACGGGGCCGTATTTCACAACGCCATCGATTTGGAACGTGCCGGGCGCTACATCAAAAGCGCCTACAAATTCGCCGTAATCCGGCACACCACGCACGTTGAGCTGCAAGGGAGCTTCGCAGCCATACGCATCACGGAACTTAATCAGCATGTTTTCCCAATCAGCAAGGGTAACGGGGATTTCCAGCCCTTGTTCCTTGAGCCAATCCAAGCGGACGACGGGGCCGGACCATGCCGGTTCCTTAGCCGTGTGAGCGCAGAAGAACGCAGGGATTGCGCCTTTATCCGTTGTCACTTCCTTGCGGAATTCCGGGTCTTCCAACAGCTTGTTGTAGTTGGGGGCATAGAGCGGGATCAGCGGCGCCAGATCGATATACACCCCATCCGCAATGGCCTGGTCAGGGCCGCCCGGGTAATCGCTGAGACTGCCGGAACCTTCTTCTATAATATCCGGCAGATCTTTTCCGGCAATGAGCAGCTTGAATGCCTCAGCCCACGAACCGGCAGGCGGTGAATCAAAGGTGACGTGAACTCCGGTTTTTTCCTCCTTTTGCTTATAGGCCTCATTTTCATTAAAGCTGGAAATGATGGCCGCAGCTTGGTCCGACAGGGGCAGATAGTAGTTCAGTTCCAAACCCTCTGGGAAGGCATAGGGCGCTTCCGCGGCGGCAAAGCCGGCGCCCAGGGTCAGTAACAGGGATACCGTTAAGAATACCGAGAGAGAGCGTTTCAACATTTTTTTGCTCCTCCTTTCATTATCAAAAGTGTAGCACTGCAGGCTTCATGGATGCAAACTACGAATTCATGAAACATCAACAAAAGTGTAGCTTTCACATCAACAATTTGATAGGATGATCTACACAATCGTAGATAATCTTGTTTTAACATGCCAAAAATGGCATAGTGTACTTAACCTTAAAAACCTGAAACCCGTTCGAAGGGGGGAAAAAGGCGTGATCCGCAAAAAACCTGGCATGCTCGTGCGCTGGATGTTAACCAATTGTGTGCTGCTCATCCTGCCCTTGGCATTGGCCGTGATCCTGTGCGCCGCATTCACAAGTGCGCTGACAGATGAACTATATCGTTCTAATACGAACAGACTGCTTCAACTGCGGAACGCCCTTGATGAAAAATTCTACACCACCCAGGCTGTGCAGCGCGAAATGAGCATGCAAGCGGACGTTACAGCCTTGGCCGCACGCAGGGAACCGTTGCTGCCGCGTCATCTCTTCATGGCACAGAATCTGATCTACCGGATGCGGGCAATGGAATTGTCCAACCGCCAGACGGGAAGCCTGCTGCTATATTTTAAGTACAATGACTTCATTGTAACAAAGAATGCAAAGTATACGCTGCGGGATTATTATGATATATTTTTGTCCCAAGCGAGCCGAACCTACGCTCAATGGAGTGCTGATCTCAAACAAACAACTTCCTTTGAATGGGCAGCTTTCAATGTGCGCCTAACGGATGGCACGATGAATCGATATATAGAGCTTATGTGGCCGGTGAGCAATTCCGGGTGGAACGAAGTAAATGCGCTGATCATATTTTTGCAAAGCGAGGAAGAATGGGCCGACTTGTTTAGTCAACACAAAACGACGCCGGATACCCAGATTATATTGACCGACCAAAACGGCCGCGTCGTGATGTCTACGGACCCGAAGTTAACCAAAGTCTGGGAGAAGAGTAACGCCTTGAATAGCGCATATACCCAAAGATCCCGCTTGCGGCTGGGAGATATAGAGTATGTACAAGATATGGCCGAAACAAAATTGGGGAACTGGACTTGCTTGTCACTGGTACCGGTTTCTGCGCTGCTTGCAAAAGCTCATTGGATCTTGGCCATTGGTGTTGCAGCCATTGGCGTTCTGCTGCTGTGCGGGCTGGCGGCTGCTTATTGGTTTGCCAAGCGGCAGTATAACCCCATCGGTGCCATTCTTCAGGTGCTTAGGAAGCGTGGCGGCGCAATGCAGCCAGAAAAAAAGATGGATGATCTGACGGAGATTCAGCATTGGATAACAAAGGCGATTGACCGCGAACAGCAATCAAAATCCAACATGATGCAACGGAACCGTTTGCTTCAGCAGAGCCTGCTGCAAGCGCTACTGCGTGGAGATGTGCGTGACGAGGGTGAATGGGTAGAACAAGCGGAACAGTGCAATCTGGTCTTCAGGTCGGATCTCTTCGTCGTTGTACACGCGTTTGTGGAACGAGATATGGAGGAAGAAGGGCAGCTGCCGGATGATGCGCTGATGACCCACTTTGTGCCTGGAAACATGTTGACGGAGCAACTGGCGCAGAATCGAACAGTCTATCTTATCGAACAGCCTGAGGATTTGACCTTCCTTGTGTCCATCGCTCCGGAAGAAACAGAAACTTACCGCACGTGCTTGCGTGCGGACTTGGAATATATAAATGCATTGCTTATCCAGCATTACTCACTTTTCATCACAGCAGCGGTAAGCTCTGTCCAGGACTCACTTTGGAAGGTGGCGCAAGGGGAGCGGGAAGTGGTAACCGCCATGGAAGTCAATCGTATGATGGGGGGGGGGCAAATTCTGTTCTTTGAGGACATGCACGGCCAGAATATAGACAAGCACCCGCTCTATGGGGTGGAGGATGAGTCATTACTGGACCGGCTTATCCGGCAGGACAGTATTGGCGAAGCTCTTCGATTGTTTCACCAACTTTCACAGAAAATGGAGCAGACACGGAACATTCCGGCCATCCGCATGGCATTATTGTCGATCGCAAATACCATCGCACAGGCGTCGTCCGTGCTGCTGGACTATTCACCGGAGATTATGGCGCTTTCCCAAGCTTTTACCCTTGATATGATTGAGAACAAGCATACGAGAGAGATGCTCGAGAAAATTGAAACATATCTAATCGCACTGGCAGAAAGTCAGCGAGATGAAGGTGCATCTCATGACGACCTGATTTGCCACGTAATTGAGTATATCCACAACCACTACACAGAACCCAACTTCAGTATGGCGATGATTGCGGAGCACTTTACGCGGAACACAGCATACTTGGCACGTATTTTCAAGGAACGGAAGCATGTGTCCCTTCCGGAATATATTAATGAAGTCCGTATCAGCAAGGTGAAAGAAATGCTCCTCTCCACACAACTATCGCTGCAGGAAATCGCTTTGCAAGTAGGTTACCTGCACACCAATACCCTCATTCGCGTATTCAAGAAAAGCGTGGGCATAACACCTGGACGATTTCGTGAAAACATTCTGGATTATCATCCAAATTTGGGATAAAGATTCCTTTTGAGTGAATTATTTATCATCGCATTCGCTTTGTTGTTACCGCCGATTGCCTTTGCTCATCTCGTCCTTTTGTTTTCTTTTTGACAATGCGACAAAAAGAGGTAGTTTTGCTTGCTTTAGCACGATTCTCTTTTTGAACGGCCACTATTTCAAGATCATTATCGGTCTAGCGTCCTCTAATCCCCGTACGGAGCATTCGCACTCCCCGCCCAGTTTGTCGTATGGATCGATGTGCAAAAACACTTCGTAGGCGGATCAATTTCCGCCTCGTAGGCGGGGTTGGCCACCATGCGATAGGAATCAGGGTTATCGAAATAGAATATCCAGATGCTCTACATTTATCTTGCCTAAGGCATCAAGATGTCAAGGAATGATTCTGGAGATAATATCCATGATTGTATAACCCTCGCGAAAATTTACTTTTCGCTTTGCAATCCGACTATGGGCTGATACTTGACTTTGGTGTGCGGAAGTATATTCTGTTCATTCTTACTTTTGCATTGCATGATGATGTTAATTCTGCACTTTCGTCCAAAAGTGAAGTTAGAAAAACATTCTACCCCAAATCCCAAAATGACCATTTTCCCGTTGACTTTGCTTAGAAACCCTGATATAATAACCCTCGCTGGTTCTTTAAACATGGAGAGATGGCCGAGCGGTTGATGGCGCTGGTCTTGAAAACCAGTGATGCTGAAAGGCACCGGGGGTTCGAATCCCTCTCTCTCCGCCACTTTTTTTCCCCGGGAATTCTATAACAAACCGGCTTATGGAGAAGTACCCAAGAGGCCGAAGGGGCTCCCCTGCTAAGGGAGTAGGGTGCGATAAGCGCCGCCCGGGTTCAAATCCCGGCTTCTCCGCCAGAAAAACGAAACCCCGCAAGAAATAAACGCTTGCGGGGTTTCTTCATGCTCTTTTGTTTTAAGTTGAAAATCATATTTACATTTCTCGATTTGATGCATATAATCATATCGAACTCTATAGATTTGAGGTGTTAATGTGGAAAAGTATGTGGCGCAAGCAAAAGTATTCAAGGCACTTGGAGACCCCAAAAGGGTCATGATCGTTGACATGCTTTCCTGCGGCGAGCTTTGTGCCTGTATGATTTTAGAAAAGTTTCAAATGTCTCAATCCACACTGTCACATCATATGAAACTCCTGTGTGCATGCGGGTTAGTAAAAGCAAACGAAAAAGGCAAATGGACGTATTACTCGCTTGACACAGATACCATCAGCAAAACGAAGCAGTTTTACTGCAACCTAACTTCCAGTAAGGAGGATTGTATTTGCAATGAAAAAGCAAATTGTTGTAAAGAGTGTAATGAAAATAAATAAGGAGAAAAGCTGTTGCTGCTCAGTTGGCAATAATAATGAGGCGGAAGCCCTCCCGCCAAGAAAGATAAACGAAAAATGGATAGTGGGTGAAATCCATACTTCACAAGGTGCTGCACCTATTGTTTCCACGACATTGAATATGAATGATACGTTGGGTGCGTGGAAAGTACGCTGGGGCATAGGGAGAATGGATTACACGGTCGATCCTGGCCTTTATGCCATAGGAAATCCTGATCAAGCATCTCCTGTTTTGGTGAGTGCAAACTATAAACTGACATTCGATACATTAAGACAAGAGCTTACAGGCTTAAGTTGCTGGCTTTTGATTCTCGATACGAAGGGAATCAACGTCTGGTGCGCTGCCGGTAAAGGTACGTTTGGTACCAATGAATTAGTAAAACGTATATCAAAAACAAGATTATCAAAAATCGTATCGCATAGAACGTTGATATTGCCACAGTTGGGCGCTTCTGGTGTAAGCGCTTATGAAGTGACGAAGCAAACCGGATTTTCAGTGCTTTACGGCCCTGTAAGAGCAAAGGATATAAAGGCATTTGTAAATTCCGGCTTCAGCGCCACAGAGGAAATGCGAACTGTAAAATTCTCAACATGGGACAGGTTGGTTCTCACTCCCATGGAACTGGTGGCTGCTGCAAAGACTTCATTAATGGTTTTCGGAGTATTGTTCCTTATTAACCTGTTTGCTGCACAGCCTTTTGTGCTGGCGGATCTCATTATGTATTTAGGCGCCGTGGTCATGGGAACCGTTCTTACGCCTGTATTCCTCCCCTTTATTCCCGGTAAAGCGTTCGCATGGAAGGGATGGCTGTTAGGGCTATTCTGGACACTGGGATGTATATTGCTAAACGGCTGGTTTTCCTCTGAATTTTTCCTTCGCTCCATAAGTTATCTGCTGGTACTGCCGTCGTATTCAGCATATTTGGCTATGAATTTTACAGGCTCATCTACGTATACTTCCTTCTCTGGCGTTATTAAGGAAATGAAGGTAGCGGTGCCGTTTATTGTACTTTCATCTGTAGCGGGAATTGTACTGTTGTTGATCAAGAGCTTGTGGGCTTAAAAGAGGGATGATTATGAAACATAGATATTTAAAAAACGTGGCGACACTTCGCCTTTTTAGTGAAAAGTGTGTTGGGTGCGGGAGATGTACAGAGGTATGTCCGCATGGCGTATTCAAGATCAATGATAGAAAAGCACAGATATATGACAAAGACCTATGTATGGAGTGCGGTGCCTGCGCGGTAAACTGTCCTGCACATGCTATTGCTGTTGATTCAGGTGTGGGGTGTGCAGCCGCTGTTATGAAGGGCTGGCTTACTGGAAAAGAACCGAGTTGTGATTGTTCAGGCGGCGGTGACTGTTGCTAAAATGGAGGCGCAACTAAAATAACATAGAGGATAGCACAGGAGACGATTCCATGTGTTTTCGCACAAGGATAATCCAAAGTGACAACGTGAAGTAATTGATTTGCGTAAGCACCGCAGCCGATAATAAAAATCCCGAAAGCGTTGCTGCTCTCGGGACTCACCTGAAAACACTTTCCATGGGTTAGGGTTTTGTTAAACACCGATGTTGAAGATGCTTAAAAATACGTTACCTGCGTTTTAAATACAGCCCCTAGTCCACTTTTGCGAATATCACGCTGTCTAGGCCGATTTCGGTATTCGCGCTGCCTGAGGATTTCGTGAACTGGATCCTGGCGGAGACCGCGCCCAAGGGGGCACGCTCGGTGAAGCCGGTATACACCTGCCACTGTTTTGACGGCTGTACCGACTGTAACACGGTAATTGCCAGCCCGAGCCCTATCTCATTCCCCAGCACGTCCAACCAGTGAACCTGTGCATACACATTGCCGTAGATGCTATCAGTTTCGCCATAGTGCAGTGCAAAGTTCAAAAGGAAATCTTGGCCGGCCGCACCACGAGGAAGCGTGACCCTTTGATTGATAAAAGCACCGGTAGATGCAAGCTGCGCAAAATTCTGCCCCACATAACCGCCGGTGTTCAATACCCCTACGCCCGATGCAGTCCAGCCAGTCAAGCCATTGTCAAACTCAGAATTTTCTATAAGATTGGGCGAGGCAACCCGCACCAGGATGACCTGATCAAGTTTGAGGTCCGAACCGGCGACACCAGAGGCGGTAAACTCAAGCCTGGCCCTTACCGTACCAATAGGCACCGGCCCGCTCAGCTGCACAAAGTTCAAATATTTGCCTTGTCCTATCAGCGTAGCCGCAACAATGGTGGCGTCGATTCCAGGCGCGCCGATGGGATTCCCCAGCACATCCAGCCAGATCAAACGCGCCCTGACCGTTGATGATATGACCGTCTGAGCAGCAAAGCTTAACAGATAGGCTGTGCCTGGCAGGAAGGGATTGACCAGGATCTCCTGCGTGAGAAGTCCTGGCACCACTCCCGATTGCCGCGCCTCTGCGCCGCCTTCCCACACTGCTGAGAAATTGCTTTCAAAATTGACTGAATTCCAGCCAGCCAAGCCTAATTCAAAGCTCGGGTTTTCTACAAGGTTGGGTGTTTCGACCGGCGCGAGGTTTATAAGGTCCAGCAGTATAGGCAAGGCGGATGCGTTTCTACTGAACTTGAGCCGTGCAACCACTGCGCCAAGCGGCGGGCGTTCGGTTACATCAAAGAAAGTGTTCCGGACATCGGAAATTACAAAAGTGGGCATAGTGGCCCGCAGGCCCGTACCGATGACGGTGCCAATTGCGTTCAGCCAGAGCACTTCGATGAGCAAATCACCCGGAGAGAATGTTGTGGTATACACGATAAAGCTTAAAAACAAAGGTTTTCGCTGCAGCGGTCCCAGTACTACATCCTGATAGAGGCTTGCCACACCTGGGCCCAGTCTGGCTACTTGGGTCCCTTCCGCCGCATTCGTGTCGCTGGTTGCTACATTATTCGACTGCCAAAAGGCCAAATCCGTTTCAAAACTGGGGTTTTGCAGCAAGTTGCCGCTGCGGGCCAACAAATCAATCATGATGAACCCCCCTTGGTAAATTTAAAGTGAGTACAAGTCCATATTCAGTTTATGCTTTCCGTTTGCAACCTGTGTGGATGCAAAGATATGACGCTCCCTCTGATTCTTTAAGCATTCGTGCATGCCGGTGCATCATTCGCCCCACAGCTCTCTGCTGGTACGCTGCCTTGTACACCGCGGGCGATGTGCCTTCCTTTGCAATTGCCACAACCGCTGCCTGCTGCCGCTTTGAATAAAGTTGGCATTCCGGCAGATACTTTTAACGGAGGTGATTTTTATGCCCGCGGAGAAAAATCCATTTACAGATCCCGAAATGAAACGGTTTTTTTCATCCCTGGCCCCTGTCATACAAGAGTCTATCGAGCAAAGCGGAATGAAATTCGAGTCCATCGGCCAGCTGAAATCCTTTGTGAAGCATCTTGACAGCAAAAAGACATGGGTTCAATAAAAGAAGCACACCGGAGGATGAAATTCACACAAAGTCAAGCCATGTGATCATATCAAACGTTGTCGTCATAGATGAAATCGGACATGAGTTAAGGAAAGAGACCTGCCAAATGCGGCAGGTCTCTTTTCGCGAACATAGGGGGGGTGTCTTTGTGTAAAGTACGAAACGAGTAAGTAAAGGAAGAAGCGACAGAAGAATCTTTATACAGCAAGGGGTTCAAGATTCTTCGCTGCGCATTAAATGACATTAAGCAAAAGCGTATTGCAGGACAGTGTCACACCTTCAAATACTTCCACGTGCCCTTGTTCATGCGCACAAGATACATAACGGACCTTACGGAAAAATCCAGAAAGATCGACACACAGACGGCTGTAAGGCCCCATCCCAGCAGCCTGTCCAGCGCAAAGGCAGGCAATACCCGAAGCAGCCACAGCCCGATCAGCGAGGTGACCATGACGTATTTGATATCTCCCGCGGCTTTCAGCGTTGCGGAGCATACGTTGAGTATCGCAAGCAGCGGCTCCAGCACGCCGAAGACGCACACGATGACCGTGGCCTCCCGGATGGTTTCCGGGTCTGTGGTATACAGCATCGCCAATTGAGGCGCGAAGGAAAAGGTGAGAATCCCCAGCGCAAACGCCAGCAGCATTGAAAGCTTCAGGCTTTCATAGGCGTACGTCTGCGCCTTTTCATAATCCCGCTCGCCCAGGCTCTGCCCCACCAGCGTTGTATTGGCAATGGCAAAGCCGAATATGGGGAAAAATACAATGGCGTTGATGTTGATGCCTATCTGGTAGGCCGCCATCGCAACCGTGCCCATGGAGACGATCACAACCTGCAGCGCCAAAAAGCCTCCCTGCACGACCGCCTGCTCAATGAAGCCAGGCACTCCGATGTGAATGACCCTTTTCATGAGCGCGGGCTTAAACCTGTAGTCATCCTTAAGGCTCAGCTTGAGCTTGAGCTTTTTGTACGTATACAGGACAAGTACCCTGACGGTTACCCCGGTGATCCTTGACACCGTTACGGCGATCGCGGAACCGCGGACGCCCATGGCGGGAATGTGAAGAAACGGCA
The DNA here is from genome assembly GCA_023416585.1 of Bacillota bacterium. Lineage (GTDB taxonomy): Bacteria > Bacillota > Clostridia > Christensenellales > Aristaeellaceae > JAEWAH01. The sequence continues at coordinate 38,264 of JAEZHM010000088.1, read as the reverse complement.
CGCCAAATATCAGCGCGTAGTTTAAGATGATATTGAGAATATTGACGCCGCCCGTTATGATCATCGGCGGCTTTACGTCGCCCGCTCCCCGCATGGCCCCCGACACGATGATATCCAGGACCAGGCAGGGAAGGTTGAACAAAACAATACCGAAATAAGCGCTGCCAAGAGAAAGCACTTCTTTGTCCGCCCCGCCCATGAAAAACCGGATGATGGGTGTGCTGAATGCCTTACCTGCAATCATAAGGAGGAGGCCTGCCACCGCAGCCATATACATGGATTGCACCAGCGTCCTTTTCGCCTCAGCAATATCGCCTTCGCCGGTGACCCTGGCAATGACCACCGTGGTGCCTATGGACAGCCCCGAAAAAACCGTTTGAATGAAGTTCATCAGGGTGGTCACCATGCCGACCGCGGCTACCGCCGGGTTTCCCAGACTCCCCATGAACATCATGGATACGAGGCCCACCATCATTTCCAGAACCTGTTCGGCGATGGACGGCCACGCCATGCCGATAATCTCCTTATCCCTGGGCCTATCGAACTTGAGCTTATTAAGCTTCAACCCATTAAGCAGCATTTGTGCCTCCGCTTATTGCAATCACGGAAACTATTATAGCTCTTGGATCATGGGATGTCATCCTGTCAATCCATATATGTATATGGAATATTTTTGTAAGGAAACAACTGAGTTTCCGCCCTTATCCGTGATCATGTAAAACACGCAAGATACAATGGCTTGCGTGCTATACCTTGAAAACATGGATTTAGTCAGGCACGAAAATCCCCGGCATCTTTCTTTCCGGCAATATGGTCGTATTGAAGCGTTGCAAGTACCATGTAGGCCATAAACAGCAGGAAGTATATCCACTCTGAAATATAGAAGTTGTCAAACGCGTTCATAGTGACAATATTGAAAACGGATGTGATCAAGCCAAAGATGCCGATGAACTTGTTCATTTTAGGATCCATAAAAAAGCCAATTGCTGTAAAGCTTAGAAAACAATCCATAGCTATCATATTGACTGTACTGAACGCGCTGTGCAGCGGAGTATTTGTGCCAAGCGGAAAAACAGCCGCCAATATCAAAAATACCGACCCCACAAGCCCGCTAAACTGGGCGGCGGCGAAGCTGATATTCGTCTTCCTTGCATCACGCCCGCGCCTGTACCAGCGGACCATCCCTGTATAGAAGACGGCAAGAAGGAGGGCGGTTAATACACATCCGATATTGTAAAAAACAGCGCCGCCAGGGCTTAAAAGTGGGTTGCCGTAGTCGCTAAGCCAGTTTTCAAAGGGATTTAGCTGTCTGTTGTTCAGGTGGGCCGCAAACGTAAAGGCAATGTATACCGGTATGCACGCAACGCCTGCGTATTTGAAAATGAAACTTGATTTCTTCATAATCAGCCTCCTGAACAGATTTATGGCTACACGGGATGCAAACGTCACCCATCCGCTTTTCGTGATCCGGATCTACCATGATCAGCTTATTTTCACCATATGCATTTTACCATTTTTAGGATATGTTGTCTTGAATTTTCTGGATTTTTTCTTTGCTTTCCAAGACAGCCATTCGTAGAATACAAGATTATTTAAGAATGAACATCCTGGTGCTAAGAGCAAAAAGCAGGAATTCACCGTTATCCTGATGAAATGATGCAGGCATTTATGATCACAGGATAAGCAGGTTAAAGGAGCGGGTATATGAACATTTTGGCGATCGGAAACAGCTTTTCCCAGGACGCTATGCGTTATCTCCATCAGATCGCAAAGGCGGACGGCTTCTATATAAAAGCGGTCAACCTGTATATCGGCGGTTGTTCCCTGCAAAGGCACGACAGCAATCTGAACGAGGATGCGCGGGATTACCTATACCAACTGAATGGGCAGGAAGGCGGCAGCCTCGTTTCCATAAGGGAGGCTCTGAAAAGCGATACGTGGGATGTAGTGACCATGCAGCAAGCCAGCCATTTAAGTGTCGATTACAGCACGTATCAGCCATACCTGCGCCATCTGTCTGACTATATCAGGCAGCATGCTCCCCTGGCCGGGCAGCGCATACACCAAACCTGGGCTTATGAGCAGGGAAGCGAGCGGCTGACCGCAGAACTTGGCTACCGGGATCAGTACGATATGTACAGCGATCTGAAGGATGCCTATGAGAAGGCGGCCATGGATTTGGGCGGGCTTCCGGTCATTCCCTGCGGCACAGCTTTCCAGAACGCGCTGCGCTTGGGGATAAACCGGTTGCATAAGGACACATACCATGCCACCCTGGGGATAGGCAGGTATATCCTGAGTGCTACGTGGTATGAGTCGCTTTCAGGAAACCATATTGACGGGAATACGTTTTCTGATCTGGATGAGTTGGTTGATCCTGAATTACTAAAGTTGGCAAAGCGGTGCGTGCGTATTTCGATAGATGGGGAGCAATGAAAAGATTCAAAGATGGATTCGACAAAAACGCAAATGCGAGCTGGAACAGCCGCATCAGATCGGTCAGATTATACACAAAAATATATCCCGTTCACGCCTGCATCCCGGATATAATTATATACCGATGCTTCCCGCTGCCTTCGCGGCGGCTTTTTCCTTTACCAAAATCTTCCTGCACATATGAAGATAGCAGCGAGTGGTCGCCTGCGCGTCCGCCAGTGCCCGGTGCGCATTTCCCTGATCGATTCCGAATGCGCAAACCAGCGTAGCCAGCCTATGGTTAGGCAAATCCCTGAAGTACTTCCTGCTCAGCCGCATGGTATCGATAAAGTCATTGGAAAAGCCAAATTGCAGTGCATGCATGCAGGCGGCATGCATGAAGCCGATGTCAAAATTCACGTTGTGGCCGACGATGATATCGCCGCCTATAAAATCAATTACTTCCGGCAATATTTCCGAAATGACCGGCGCATCTGAAAGCATCGCATTTGTAATGCCTGTCAAAGCGGTGATATGGGGTGAGATACGCCTTTCCGGCTGGATCAGTGTTGAATAGCACTCCCGCTCCATACCGTTCCTGACACGGACAAGCCCGATCTCTATCATCTTATCGGTATAAGGGCTAAGGCCCGTGGTCTCCACATCCAGCGCTACAAAATCCATTACCGGTTGAAGCAAGCTTCTTCCCTTGCCGGTTCCCTTTTGAGTGTCTATCACGCTAATCCTCATTCTGCTCAAAGTATGGCGGTTATGCTGATAAGCAAGGATATCAATGATATCAGCAAGGCAACAAGAGTAATCACATAATTGCTCTTATCAATCGATTGGTTCCCGATATCATAAAGCGACTCAGCCAGTTTTCTTCTGTACAGGTTGCGCTTTTTCAACCGCTGCCTGTAATTGTCCACATGTTCAAAGCACAGCCCGCTTTTCAGATAGTACGGCTGTGCCGGCATGTTGTAAGACTTCATAAAGGACTCCCTTTTTTTCAGATACTTGTCGCCCAGGTGCTCTATATGTCTGCTGATATATCCCTCAAGCGAATCCCATTCTCCCTTTCCTATCATCATATTCGTTCGGTCAAAAATCTGGCCCAGGTCGTCCCAAATATTCTCAACGGTCTGCTTTACCATATTGCTGAAATGAATATCCGCATCGATCAAAGCACCGGATTTAAGTTCGTCCTTGGTTTCCTTTTCAAGTGTGGTATACATGTGATCAATTTCATCAAACAGGTCGTCATTCAAGAACATCAGCCACTGATTCAATATGGATATCAAAGTAGTGTACTTTTTCATAGCTGTCACTCCCAATCTTTCGTGCACCTGAATGCATTCTAAAGAATAATGCTGACCAGTAAACTAAAGCCGCCTTACAAAAATATTAACACCCAGCCTGCAGGATGTCAAACCGTAACCCTCCCACGCTTCATCGCCGCCATTTTCAAGTCTTTTACAATTTTATTACATTATGCAAACTGCTTGAAATCGTATAAACCGTCAAGCTATAATGTAAAAACATGGTATAAAAATGGCAGGAATCTTCCAGATGAATTCCTTGAATTCTTCCATGATAATTAGCACAGCAGGAGGATTACAGGATGAGACGGTTCATGGCAGCCGTGATGGCCGCGCTGTTATGCTTTTCTTTGTCTATGGCGGCGGCTGAGGAAAAATACAAAGCCATGCCGAAGATATTTGCTGTAGCTGTGGAAAGCACGGAGCGGAAAATCGACGATAACCGTTCCTTTGTGTACAAGGAATATTTGAAGACCACCAACAAAGACGTGAATGATGACATAAAATCCATTGTGGACGGTTTTGACGAACAGCTTTCCCCCACCTTGCGGGCCGACGCCAAAAAGAAAGGCAGCCGGAACAGCAGGGTGGATGTGAATGTTATTTACTACCGTACCGGATTAAGGTTCTTAAGCACCATGATCCAGGCCCGGAACGTGTATTACAGGGAGCAGCTTTCCATACTTATGACCACGCGCACCTATGATCTTTCCACTGGAAAGCGCATTTTGCTAACGGATTTGTTTGGCGAGGAAAGCCCCGCATGGGATATTTTGGAAAACGGCGTCCTTAAGCAGTTGGAATCGGTGTATCCCGGCAAAAAGCGCGATGAGGAGGCCATTGCGGCCCTCAGTGAGCGCGAAGCCCTGAAAAAGGCGGACTTTACCTTAAGCGGCATGGAGCTGACCCTTCATTATCCCGCTGGCGACATTTTCGAGGGCAAAACGAACCTCATTCATGTCCGCTTCTACTACCCTGAGTTTCAAGGCATGATGACACAAACAGGCGCTGAGGCGACAGACAACAGCCGCTTTAAGATGGTAGCCATCACCTGCGACGACGGGCCCAAAGACTATCCTTCCTCCTATGCGCTGGACGCCTTCAGGAAGGCCGGCGCGCGGGTGACCTATTTCATTGCGGGCAAACAGCTAAGCACATATGGAGACGTATTTATAAAGGAAATGAACCAGAACCATTCCTTCGGCACGCACACCTTCAACCATTGGAGCGGCTATACCTACAAAACGGCAAAGCGCCGGCTGCAGGAAATTGATATGTCCGACGAGCTTACACTATCGCTGGTGGGCGAAAAGGCCGCGTTCTTCCGCGCACCCGGCGGAACATATCCGCCGTGGGTGGAAAGCAACATGCCCATTCCCATCATTCAATGGAGCCTGGATACCTTTGATTATACAGGCAAGAGCCCTCAAAGAATCCTCTATTCCATCCGCGAGAATGTGAAGGATTACGATATCATCCTCTGCCATGACACGGGCAACCATCTGTACGATGCCGTGCCGCTGATTGCGGAATACTTTGAGGCCCACGGTTATATGATGGTAACCTTGCAGGAACTGTACACCGCCCAAGGCATGACCCCTGAAAACAATGTGGTCTATTGGTCCTTCAGGCCCGGGGAGAACAGCAGCAACAGGTCGAATTTGGGTAAAAAGTAATAGAGGCTGCCATATTGGTAACCCCCCCGGAGGCATCCATCCTGCGGGGGGGGTATTTTGCATAAAGGTTGATTTCAAAATAAATATAAGTATTTTTCAATTGTGGCAGTTGGGTATTTCTGCTTAGCTGACGGCCTCCTCCTGCTCTTTTATGACCATTAGGCATTGCATCATATCCATGATATCGCCAAGTGCTATGGCTTCCTTCAAGCGGTTTTGATCATAGGCATTTTCCAGACGTTTTCGAAGACTCAGGCAGGCCGTGCTTTTTTGAAGGCTGTTCATTTATTAACCCTTTCTAATCATTTATTGGTGTGATATATGACCCGGTTATCATATACACTTTAGCCCGTCTTGTAAACAGCGAATAAGGAGAACCTTTGTCGAAAAGTATACCGGCCGGCCAACTGATATAGAAACTTTGGCTTTCCGGCCTGTTTCTTCCTGCCTAAAAGTTCAGACAACACGCAAACTAACAAAAAATGCGGGAGGTTTTACTATGCCGTCCATTTCAAGAAAGGGAGCCATACAATTTGGCCTTGTCTATATACCGGTCAATCTTTACACCACGGTAACGGAAGGCCGAACGAGCTTCAATCAGCTTCACAAGGACAGCCATGCCCGCATCCGGTACAAGAAGGTGCGGGAGGATACCGGCCAGGAAGTATCTTCAGATGAAATTGTAAAAGGGTACCAGTATGAACCGGGGAAGTATGTTGTGCTCAGCGACGATGAGCTGGAGAAAATGAAATCGGCAAAGGACAAGGCAATCAGCATCCTGCAGTTTGTACCGCATGATTCCATCAACCCTGTCTTTTTCGATAAAACGTATTATATGACGCCGGATGGCAGCGACAAGGCCTATGCTCTTTTGCACGCAGCCATGGCGCAGGAAAATGTAATGGCTGTGGCGCGCACGGTGATGGGAACCAGCGAAACGATGCTGACCATTACGCCCATGGGGAACGGAAGCCTGCTGATGGAAACGCTGTATTTCATGGATGAGGTGAAGCCTGTTCCACAGCCGGTGGGCAGATTGGATGTAAACGACGCGGAGCTTATGATGGCAAGGCAGATGATTGCGACCATGAAAGGAACCTATCAGCCAGACCAGTACCGCGATACCTACACGGAAAAGCTGCACGACGCCATACTCCTGAAAGTACAGGGTTTGGAAGCCGTGGAGCCCAGGGAGAATGCAATGGGCGCGGCAGATCTGATGGATGCGCTTAAGCGGTCACTTCAGCAGATGGGCGGCCTGCGCGAGCCGCAAAAGGAACAGGAAGCACCGTTTACTAGGCCGGCGCCGAACGCTCAGCCGCAGCAGCCTGCATCGAATGAGCAGCCTCCTTTCATACCGCCGATTCCGTTTGTGCCGCCGCAGGCAAATCCGCCGCCGTCCTTTAGAAGATAGTATGGATATATTTGAATCTAAAAGCGCAAGCCCCATGCTTTTGACGGAAGAAAAGGAGCCCTTTGACAGCCCGGACTATCTGTTTGAGCTGAAAATGGACGGCATAAGGTGCCTTGCCTATCTTGGAACGGGCGTTACCGACCTTCGGAACAAGGAAAATATCGCGCTGCTGAATCTGTATCCGGAGCTTGCAGGCCTATGCAATCAGGTGGGCGGGAATGTGATCCTGGACGGAGAGCTTGTGGTCATGGCTGGCGGAAAGCCGGATTTTGAGAAATTGCAGCGCAGGTCGCTTATGTCGGACGCTTTCAAAATACGCCTAGCGGCGGAAATGGACCCCGTAACCTATGTGGCGTTTGACATTCTCTATTATAAAGAGCGGGAGTTGTACGGGATGCCGCTTACGCAGCGCAAGCAACTGCTTGGTGAGGCGGTTAGGGAAAATGGTCAGCTGGCCGTATCGCGGGTGATCGCGGGACAGGGCGCCATGCTGTACCACCTGGCGGAAAGCATGGGTCTGGAAGGAATCGTGGCCAAAAAGGCCGGCAGCCTGTACTATCCCGGCAAACGGACGAAGGACTGGGTCAAGATCAAATACATGCAGGAAGAGGATTTTATCGCCGCCGGGTACATACCCAAGGATGGTCCGCTCCTAAGCCTTGTGCTGGGCCGGGAGGCGGAAGGCGGGCTTACATACGAGGGGCATGTAACGCTGGGGGTATCCAGGGATGCGGTTCGGAAAATGGATACCAGCCCCCGCTGCCCATTCGGCGCTATTCCGCCGGGAAACGAGGGCGCCGTGTGGTTTGATTCTATGCCCCTTTGCACGGTGAAGTATATGAAACGGACAAGCAAAGGCAGCATGCGCCAGCCGGTGTTCAAGGGGTTCAGAACGGGCGTGCTGTCGTAACGAAAAAGAAAGGGACGGGATATATGACCAGGGAGCAATTCAAAAACATGCAGATGGCGGCCCTTGAAAACCTGAAAAACGACGTGGAAAACCACAGAAAGAATTCCAAGGTTTCCAATATTATGCGGGATGAGCTGGAAAGCCAATACCAGGCCATTTTGCAAAAGCAGGCGGAGTGGGAACGGGGCGGATTCTGGTCGCCGGATACTGAAAAGAAGTATATGGAAAAGTACAAAGAGACCGCTATGTAAAAATCAAATTCGCGCCGGTTCCTCCTTTTTCAAACATAAAGAGTGTTTGCTCAAGCAAACACTCCAGAGAATTTAGGTGAGGAATTACGTGCTTTCCTGATCAGCTGCCGATTTGATCATCAATCATGGTGGCGCCTCTGAAATCATGCTGATGGTTTTCTGCCACCGTTGTCGTTCCCATCAGGAAATGAACATGCCGGTCGCCCACCCAGATCATACCGCCAGTCTTTACACAGATCTCATGGAAATGATCCTCGTAAAAGTCCGTACGGGTTCTCACCTCATGGAAGTGGTCGTTAACGCCGCAGGGGATTGCCTGACCTGATATGGTGGCCCAACGGTGGTTATGGGGATCTTCCACACGCTCGGCGATTTCCACGCTTCCAAGCACTTCGTGCGTATGAGTTAATGGCATTTGATTATTTGGTTTGCAATTTACATCTGACATGTTTTCCTGCCTCCAATCGTTGTTGGCTGACTCTCTTTCGTGACGACGGCGGTCTTCGTCGAATGACTCTCTTTCGTGACGGCGGCGGTCATCGTCGCATGACTCTCTTTCGACACGGCAGCGGTCATTGTCTGACTCTCTTTCGAAACGGCAGCGGTCATCTTCGTCTGACTCTCTTTCGAAACGGCAGCGGTCATCTTCATCTGATTCTCTTTCGAAACGGCAGCGGTCATCGTCATCAATAAACATTTCAATTCGCGGCCTGCAAGGATCATGCTTCCTGCAACGGTCACGCTCCCTGCAGCGGTCATGCTCCCTGCAACGGTCATGCTCCCTGCAACGATCATGTCTCCTGCAGCAATCATGGAATTCTTCGGAAGAGAACTCTGATTCCTGTTCGACGTCGAAAAAATCATTTCTTCTGATAGACATACAGTAAATCCCCTTTGCTTTTGCGGATGTGTTCATGCGGTAGCATTCTTTACATACGCAGGTCAAGTGCCTGCCGGTATATCCAAATGTGGTCCCATTATGAGATTATGCGTTGCGCAAGAATATGTTCGCAGGGCAAAAAAAGCACTGCCAGCTTTATATGAAACGGAAAATAGAAAGCAAAGGGCTGCCCCATTCCGGACAGCCCTTTGCTTGCCTGTTATCATTCATTCAGTCAAATAGACCGGGTTCCCGATGCTGGCCAGCGTCATGCCGATGCCGGGCAGCGGCCGCCAGACTTCTGTGCGCATGAACAGGCTTCCGCTTACCGGCTTCTCAACATCAAAGCGGGCGAAGCTGCCCGGCACTTCCTTCCAGACGAGCCCGGCTTCATTGTACAGCCTGACCTCATCGCCGGCGTGTATATTTGAAAGCATAATTTGAAGCATTTCTCCGTCCTTGCGGCCGACTGTGTCCCCCATGCGGGCAGAACCCAATTGCATGTCAAGGCGGGGCGCGTCAGGGGTCATGCCTACAAAGGCATGGCCATATTTCAACGCATCCAGGATATCGCTTTTGCTTCGTGAACGGCTGTATAAAAAGGTGGCGGGGGTGGCCATCTGCCGGAAAAGCTCACCCCGGTGGGCATCGCTGCCTCCGATGGCGGGAAGATGGCGCCCCTTGCACAGTTCGTTGTGCCATAGGCGGATAGCGGCTGCGTTCTCGGGGGTGAAAGGCCCGTTCCAGATCTCCATCATGTCAGCGGGTACATCTTCATCAAGGCCGAACTTCCAGCCGCAGGGGCCGTCCATGGGGTGGTTGACGGAAGCCAGCGCCCCGCTTTGTCTCCCCTCCCGCATGATGGCCAGCACTTCCTCCCGGCCGTTGGCAAAAAAGGTTTTCACAGGCCTTTCCAAACCAAGCAGATTGTAATGACCGTCGTAGTAGGTCATTTCCACGCCGGGGAGCACCGTCAAATCCGGATAACAGGGCAAAAATGCGTTGGACGTCATGCAGTTGTGGTCCGTAAGGAAGATATAGTCCAGCCGGTCCTGGCGCGCCCGCGCAATGGTCTCCTCTAAGGAATACCAGCCGTCGGAATGGCTGGTATGCAAATGGGTATCGCCCTTTAAAAGAACCGTCTCCTTCTTCGTTTGCGAGACTGTGAGGGTCACGGCGCAGCCGCCCTCCTCAATCAGGTACAAACCCAATACCACATACCAGGTACCTGCCGAGATGGGAGAAGGTCTGTACCCCGGCGTGGCATAATTTTCGTGTATGCTGATGGTTTTCCGCTCGGAACCGGAAGCCCCGATAAGCTTGTGGTCCGGGTCCTCCAGCGCCAGGTCGATGATGTTCACTTCCAAAAGGCGCTCCCTATGAGGGCCTTCCTCCACACGGCGGCGGCGCTGATAGTCATAGGAAACAGTAAGCGACTCCATATCCGCCCCTGCCTGGATGGGAATGCGTAAGTATGTGCGCTCCTGGTCTTTATGAAACATAAAGGTGAAGGTTTCAATATTCTCAGGCATGGATATGCTTCCTTCCGCTGTGTTCTTTCAAGATATTAACCCTTGGAGGCGCCCAGCGTCAAGCCGCCGATCAAAAAACGCTGCGTGAAGGCGTACAGTATCACCAGCGGCAATATGGAGATGATGATGGCCGCCATCTGCGCATTGGGGGCGATGATGTCAATGCCGGAGGTACCATCGGTGGCAAAAGCCAGGCTCTTTAATACCATGGGCAACGTATACATTTTCGCGTCGGTGATGATGGTCACAGGCAGCATCAATGCGTTCCACTTCCCAATAAACTCCAGAAAGGTGATAGCGGCCAGGCCCGGTATGGACAGCGGCAGATAAATGCTGGCCAGAATCCTAAGCTCTGTGGCATTGTCAATGCGCCCCGACTCCGCCAATGATTCGGGCACGCTCAGGAAATAATTGCGCATCAGCAGTATGGAAAAACCCGAGACCAGACCGTTTACGATCAAGCCTGTATATGAGTTCAGCAAGCCCAGCTGTTTGTTCAGTGAATAGATGGAAATCAGCGTCAGGTCGCCTGGGATCATCATGGTAAAGAGGATCACCGAGGATATGGCCCGCTTAAAGGGGAGATCCTTTTGCACCAGCACATAGCCGGCCAGGGCGGAGAGGATCACCTGAATGAAGGTGGCGGTCACCGACACAAAGGTGGAGTTGGAAAATGCCCGGGAGAGGTTAGCCCGCTGCCAGATGGTTACATAGCCTTCCACCGTGAACTCCTTGGGCCAGAGGATGATCCCCGGATCCATGGAGCCCAGGCGCGAGGAAAAGGAAACGGACAGCACATTGACCATGGGAATGATCATGGTGAAGAACACCAAAATAAGCAAAAGCCCACTAAGCACCTTCAGCCCGGGAGAAAGCTCATTGCGGAACGCCTTGGATTGCGCCATGAAAACACCCCCTTCTTAATAGCCGCTGTCCCTGTCATACTTGGCCAGCCACCTTACAACTGTGGATATGACAAGCGTGGTCAACAGCACCACCGTGGCGGCCGCTGTGGCTTTGCCCACCCGCATCTGCAAAATGCCTTCTTCATATATGTACAAAAGCAGGCTGCGGATGTTGTCCTTAATGGCCGGCCGGCTCAAAATGAACACCTGGTCAAAATTTCGCAAAACCGCCGTGGCGCCAATCACCAGCAGTGTTTTGATGGTGGGGCCTAATTGCGGCAGAATGATATGGCGTATCTGTCCCATTCTGGTTGCGCCGTCGATGCGGGCGGCCTCGTAGATGGTGGGGTCGATGGTCACGATGCTGGCCATCAAAAGCACCACAAAATATCCCGCCTGCTTCCAGGCGTTGGTAAACAAAATCACCGGCCGGCCCCAGGCGGCCGTGGTGAAAAAGCCGACCCTGTCCATGCCCAGATGCGTGAGCACTGTATTCATAAGCCCTGTAGCGGACAGCACATAGATCCACACGCCGCCCACCACCGTCCAGGAAAACAGGTAGGGCAGGAAGGTCACAGTCTGGAGCACGGATTTTACGGCTTTCCTGCGCACCTCGTTGACGCAGATGGCCAGCACCACCGCCACCGCAAGATTGATCAAAAGGGAAAAGGTACCCAGGTACACAGAGTTTACAAAGGCCTGGCGGAACTGGAAATCCTTGAATATAACGGCGTAATTGGCAAGGCCTATAAACGTAGGCGTACCGATCAGGCGCTCCTTTTGCAGGCTTTGGATAAACCCAAGCGCCAGCGGATAAAAAGAGAAGATGACAAAATATAAAAATACCGGCAGAAGCATCAAATAGATCCACCTGTACTGCCGGACACGTTTATACATAAGGCGGCGTTTGCGCCTTTTTTGTTCCCTTTGAGACGATAACATTACGGTTTCCATTTCGTTTCCCCTTTCGACCAGGTGCCGAAGCTGAGCACGGCATGCAGAAGAAAAGCCTTCTCCTTGAGGAGAAGGTGGCGCTCAGCGCCGGATGAGGTGGTTGGTTGTGAATGTATTTTCGCCACTAAACGCCTCATCAGTCGACTTCTTCTTAAGCTTCTCCTCAAGGGGAAGCCTTGGTTTACCCATCCGAACCCTGTTTACAGGGCAATCTGGGGGTGGCTAGGGGCTGCTCTTGCGAGCAGCCCCCAAATCCAGGGTCCACAGTTTGCTTGTTACTTGATGATTTCCAGCTGCTTCAGCTCATCCTGCATGGCTTTGACGCCATCAGCAGCGGTCATGGAGCCGTTGATGATCTGGGTGGCATACTTGGCAATGGTGTCGCGGCACTTGTTGGTATTGGCGTTGTTCAATTCCGGGGAGGCGTATTGCAGGTATTCCATGGCTTTTTCAAAGCCGGGGTTCCAGCCGATCGGATGGACGAACTGGTTGCTGACAGGCACGGGAGCGCCATGGTCCTTGCCGTGGGTAGCGCCAAGCTCCGTCAGAACCACCTTGCCGTCCACTTTGTTCCAGTCGTTGCCTTCGATACCGATGGAGAGCAGCTCGCCGCCTTCCTGGGTAGCAAAGAACTCCAGGGCTTTGAAAGCGCCTTCGGGATTCTTGGCGTTGGCGGGAATGATCCAGATGGAGGGACCGCCGCGGCAGAGCATGTAATCAGTGGTTTCACCCTTGGTGCCCGGCAGGGGATAGGCTTCAAACTCGGCGGGATACTGTGCGCCGGCGTTGACGTTGTACAGCCCGGTCCAGGCGGCCCAGTCCACATTCACGCCGGTCTTGCCGGTCTGGAACTTGTTGCGCAGGTCTTTGGTTTCGTCGGTCAGGCAGTTGGGGTCAAGCAATCCTTCCTTGTACAGCTTGGCCAGCCACTCCCAGACGGGGATGGCAGCTTCAGTAGCAGTGGGAACGGTAATGGTGCCATCAGCAGCCTTCACCATGCCGCATTTTAAGCCCACGGAGGAGAACCAGGGTTGCAGATCAAACAAGGATTTTGCCACCGTGTTAAAGGCGTAGAAGCCCTCGCCGCCCACGGCCTGCAGCTTCTTGAAAACCTCATAGTAGCCATCCAGGGTGGGGGGAATCGCATCCACATCCACGCCGGCCTTTTGGGCCAGGATCTTGTTGATGTTCACAACCCTGTGAACTTCCTTCTTGTTAAAGCTGGCCCAGATCTTGCCATCCACAGTCACCTGGTCCCATTCGCTGGGGGTGACGACTTCGGGATTGCCAAGAATCGGGGAGGCTTTCACCATTTCGGTAAGGTCCGTCAGCGCGCCCTGCTCCATGAGGCTGTACATCGTATTGATGGATACGTAGATCAGGTCGTACTGTTCGCCGCCCAGCAGCTTTTGCATAACCACGTTGTCATAGTCGGTGGCGGGCTTTTCCATGGTAACGTTGAGATTCAGCGCCTTGCCCAGGGCTTCCTGGAAAAGAGCCATCTCCGCCTCATCCTTGCCGCCGGTGACAGCGGTGATCAGCCGCAGATCGCCCGCCGGGGCAGCCCCGGCAAAGGCCATCGCCGGCAGAACCAGCGATAGTGCCAAGGTCAGGACAAGCATCGTTTTGAGCATTTTCTTCATTTTGGAACCAACCTCCTGTTTTTTGGATCGGCAAAAAAGGCTGGACGCATATTGTCCTCCGCCGTTCCCGCTCGACCGTCTTGCCAATAGAATACCATGACATATCCAAAAGTTCAATATGTTTTAATGATATTCTGGATATATTTATGATAGATCTAAGTTAGTCGAATCTTGCCACTTGATGGCAGTTGGCATGTTTGGTATAATACCAGGAAAGCGATGATGATATATCCGCCCGCAGGAGGATGATTTATGGATGCTCCTTTCTTATACCAGGAGATCTGCGCCCAGCTGGCGGAGGAAATCCGCAGTGGAAAACGTGTACCGGGCGACCGGGTGGAAACGGAAAGGGAACTGGCGGAGAAGCATAACGTCAGCCGTATCACCAGCAAGCGCGCGCTGAACCTTCTGGAGGAGGAAGGGCTGGTGGTGCGCCGGCGCGGGCTGGGTACGTTTGTGATAAGCCCGGCTGAGAAAGGCGGCAAGCCCCTGATCCCCCGGCAGTCTTTTATGCTCAAGGACAATGCAGATAAGCGCCTTGGGCTGATCATGGAGGATCTTGGCGAAACGTATGCCCTGAGCCTGTTTTATGAGATCGACCGGCAGGCAGCCCAGGCGGGGTTTCAATTATGCTTGTCCGTATCCTATGGGGACCAGAAAAAGGAGCGTATGGCGCTGCACCAATTGCTTGCGCTGAATGTGCAGGGCATCATCATCATGCCGGCCCACGGGCGGTATTACAACTCTGATTTATTGCGCCTGGTGCTGGACCATTTTCCGGTGGTGATCATCGACAGGCCGCTTAACGGCATCCCGGCCCCCTGCGTATATACGGATAACCTGAAGGCATCCTCCTCCCTTACGGAGCTGCTGGTACAAAAGGGCCACCAATCCATCGGCTTTTTTACGCCGGCTACGTACGAGGCCATTTCCCTGGAGGAGAGGCACATGGGCTATGTGCAGGTCATGAAAAGCCATGGCCTGCATGAACTGGAACCGCTTGTGCTGCCTTTGGAAAGCCGCCTGGGCATGTTCGGGGAAGGCCCGCGGGATGATCACAAGCAGCAGGAAGCCATCCGCAAATGGCTGGAAAGGAACCCCAAAGTAACAGCAGTGATCGGCACGGAGTACGGCATTGCCGAGTGGACAAGGATCGCGGCCAGAGCGCTTGGTAAAGACATACCCAAAGACCTGGCCGTATGCTGCTTTGATGAAAAGTATGGCTTTCTGGGCGATTACTTTTATACCCACATGCGCCAAAATGGACCGGCCATCGCTCAAAAAGCCATGGAACTGATGCTGGATATGCTGGAAGGGAAGGATGTGCGCCGGCAGACCCATCTCATACCGGCAACATGCCTGATAGGGGAAACGACATAATTCATGCGGCGAAGCCAAGTTATATAGAAAACACCGCCCGCGCGAAAACGCGGACGGCGTGTAAGGCCCGAAAAGTAAAGCGCCTCTTTTTTGAGGCTGCGTTATTGCCCAAAGAAAATTGTATCGCCTGAATCGGAGAAAAAGCGGATTCCGTGTGGATATTCGCCTCTTTGTGTTTTCCGCGCTGCTCTTCACTTTATGAACATGGGTTTAGCGGAAATCCGATCTGAAGCGACGGCACCTGAAATCCCGTCTGAAATCGTCAAATTCAAAATCACGTCTGTCATCGTCGAATTCAAAATCACATCTGTCATCGTCGAATTCAAAATCACGTCTGTCATCGTCGAATTCAAAATCACGTCTGAAGTCGTCACAATCACAATCGCGTCTGAAGTCGTCACAATCACAATCGCGCCTGAATTTGCAGCGCTCATCTTCGTCGCGGTCCCTGCGCTTTTTACACTTTTTAAAGATAACGTGCCTTATTACCCGTACTTCCGCTGCTTCTGCTGCCACGCTGGGTGTAAATTGATTATTGTCATTTATAAACATCCGGATCGGCGGATGGCATGGGTCGATGATACAGCCGGACATATCGTTGCTTTCGTTGCTCATACGACTGTGCTCCTTTGTTGTCAGCTTTACGCTTTCCATCGTGTACTTTATAGAAAAGAATAATATGCGGTCAAATGTTGATAGATTGGTACCCACTATGAGGATATTCCGCAGGGGATGGATTTGTTACATTCTCCCGATTTCTGCATGGGTGATTGCGTCATTCCCAGATGAATAAACGATCTTCCATTAACCGCTCTGCAAATAGCACTTTCCACTTTATGGCAGAATTTCTTCCGCCTATAAAAACAGCGTCTGCTCTTGCGTTTTCCACGGCTGAACAGACGCTCTTTTCCATTATTTCTTTTTTGCCTTGGCCCACTTTTCGTTGTACTTGCCCCGTTTGGGCTTTGCCGGCTTTGCGGTTGTCGCGGGCACTACTCCCTTTTTAAGGGGGCCCTTTCTTGTACTTTGGCTGCGGCTCTGCCTTTCCGGTGCATTCCCCTGCCGCTCACTACCCCTGCCCCGAAACCCTTCCGCGGCGGGCCCTTGAGGCCTTGGCTGATAGAAGGTGTCCGGCGGGACCAGGCAGTTTTTGCCGTAGCCGATCAGGTCTTCCCTGCCGTTAAGGCGGAGCGCCTCCAGCACGAGGCGGCGGTTTTGAGGCTTTTTGTACTGCAATAGCGCCCGCTGCATGGCCTTGTCGTGAGGCGTACGGGGCACGAACACGCTTTCCATGGTTCGGGGGTCCAGCCCGGTATAAAACATGCAAGTGGACAGCGTGCCGGGTGTGGGATAAAAATCCTGCACCTGCTCCGGCTGGTGACCCGTATCCCGTATGTACAGCGCCAGCTCTATGGCGGCGCCCAAATCGCTGCCGGGATGGCTGCTCATAAGGTACGGCACAAGAAACTGTTTAAGACCCAGCTGCTCGTTGACGGCCTTGTACTTTTGCACGAAGGCGTCATACACCTCCCGGCCCGGCTTGCCCATGCGGGAAAGCACCTTCGGGGATATGTGCTCCGGCGCCACCTTCAATTGGCCGCTGACATGGTGTTTGCATAGCTCTTTTAAGAATGTTCCGTCCTTGTCCGCAAGCAGGTAATCGTAGCGCAACCCGGAGCGGATAAACACCTTTTTCACTTTGGGCAGCGCGCGTATACGGCGCAGGATGCCCAAAAGTTCCGAATGGTCTGGTTCAAGGTTCCGGCAGGGCCTGGGGTATAAACATTGCCTGTCCTTGCAGGCGCCGCTTGAGCACTGCTTTTTGCAGGCTGCGCGCCGGAAGTTGGCGGTAGGGCCGCCCACATCGTGGATATAGCCCTTGAAGCCGGGAAGCTTTGTCAGCATCTCCGCTTCCTTTACAATGGAATCGGGGCTGCGGGAGGTGACGATGCGGCCCTGGTGATACGTTAAAGCGCAGAAGTTGCAGCCGCCAAAGCAGCCGCGCGTGGCGGAGACGGAAAACTCCACTTCCATAAGCGCCGGCACGCCGCCGAGCGCATCATAATCCGGGTGCCAACGGCGTGTATAAGGCAGGGCGTATACCGCGTCCAGCTCCTCCCTGGAAAGGGGGTAGGATGGCGGTGTCTGAACCAGCCACCGGTTGGCATCCTGCTGCTGGCAAAGGGCCTTGCCGCGGTAGGGGTCCTGCTCGTTGTACTGGATCATGAACGCCCTGGCGTAGGCAGCCTTATCCTGTGTCACATCTTTGTGGGAAGGAACTTCCTCTATGCCCTCAGGCTTGTCCTTTTGCAAATAGCATATGCCGCGGATACTATTGATCTTCTCTTTATCGGCCCCGTCCCTTAACCAGGCGGCGCAGTCCAGGATGGACTTTTCCCCCATGCCGTAGGATAAAAGTGTGGCTCCGCTGTCTAAAAGGATGGAGTGGCGCACCTTGTCCTCCCAGTAATCATAATGGGAAAAGCGGCGCAGCGACGCTTCCAGCCCGCCGATAAGGATGGGCACATCGGAATACGCCTTGCGGATGCGGTTACAGTAGACGATGGTGGCCCGGTCCGGCCGAAGGCCCGCCTTGCCGCCGGGGGCGTACACATCCTCGCTCCTGCGCTTTTTGGCTGCGGTGTAATGGTTGACCATGCTGTCGATCACGCCGGCGGAGACTAAGAAAGCCAGCTTGGGCTTTCCGAAGGTTTTGAAGGCCGTTTCATCCTGAAAGGGCGGCAAACAAAGCATGGCCACCTTGTAGCCGGCGTTTTCCAGCACCCGGCTGATAATGGCGTGGCCAAAGGAGGGGTGGTCCACATAGGCCTCCCCGCAGACATATACAAAATCCGGCTGCTCCCATCCCCGTCGTTTTACGTCTTCTGGGCTGACCGGCAAAAAATCGTCGCGCGTCATATGTTCCTTTCGGGCAGCGAGTGTTTTGCTTACAGGGAAACGAACGTCCCCCGGTCCATTGTAGGGGAAGCGAAAGACCATGTCAAGGCATTGCCTTGGATAGGGATACGGTATGGACCGTAACAAATGCAACATAAACCTCCAGCCTTGAAAAAACATGCAGGAAACCCATATACATGATATAATGAACGCATACGCAACTCAGGGAGTGAGCGCATGTTTTTGTTTTTGGGAACGGATGAGCCGGCGCCGATAGAAAGCAACTGGGAATGGCTCATGCGCCATATCACGCCCGATATGGAGAGAGCCTTGAAACGGGAAGCTTACCGGATTTTGAACAATATCGCGGATGTGCAGGATGTGATGCAGGAGGTATTGATCAAGGCGGCGATGAATTGCGGCCAGTTAAAAGATAAGCGCAAGCTGTTCCAATGGCTGTATACCATTACCAGGCACGAAGCCTATGCCCATACATCAAGGTACTCCTTTCAGGCGCTGCTGAACAAGGCGAGGCTTTTGACCGGGCTTTACGATCAGGCTGCGGATATGGGCGGAGGCCTTACAACCGCTGATGATATGCTTCTTCTTCAAAAAGCCTTGGAAGAGTTAGAGGAAGATTCCAGGAAGATCGTTATTATGAAATCCACCACCAATGATACGCTCAAGGCCATCGCCATAAAGCTTGGGCTGAACTACCACACGGTCAGATCCAAGTACCAGCGGGCACTTCTCCTACTTAAGAACAGGCTGAAGGAAGGGGAGCAGGATGATTAATATAGAAAGAAAAAAGATCGAAACCTCTATCCGAGCCCTTCAATTTGCCCGGGCCGAAGAAGCTATTACGCCCTTTACCGATAGGAGGGAGCAGGTTTTAAGGGCCGTCAGGCTCAGGCAAGGCGGTGACGTTCAGGCAAATCTTCGAAAAAAAAGAAAAGCCGGGCTGAGCGTAATCCGCAGTGCGGTTTTGGCAGCGGCCTGCCTTTTGATACTGGTAAGCGTGTATTCGGCACTGGCCCCCGTACCTGTGAGCAATGCCAACAGCTTTTTGCGCCGCGCCCAAATTCTAATCGGCGGTGTGCTAAAAGTAAATGTATCGGTGGAGCCGCCGGAGAAAAGGGGAGCCTTGCCGGGCGCTTCGCGGGGTAATCAGGAAGAGGATACCGCGCTGAAGGAGACCCATGAAGCACTGGGATTGACGGTGCTTATGCCAACGCAGCTTCCCGGCGGCATGACCTTTGGGGAAATAAAGACATCCGGGGCGGATGATACGCTTTCGAGCATACAGTACAGCTATCAGGGCCAGGACAATATGTTGAGTATCTCCATAGAGGAAATAGCCGATTCCATGGGAATGAGTTTTAGTGAAGAAACGATTGAATACTTAACACCTGTGGGGACATTTTTTGTATGGGGCAGCGACACGGGATGGTTTGCCAGGGCCATAAGCGGCAACAGTTCCGTCTTCATCAGGGGAACGATGGACAAGGATGATTTCATGAAGATACTGGACAGCCTGCGGGAAATCGATTGACGCGATGGCGCAAGCAATTGGCTCCTTTTCCGGGCAATACATGTACGGAGGGAAGTTCATGCCTTTTTCCGGTATAGAGGAACAGGTTACGGAAGCTTGGGATCTATGCCCAAGCAATCAGGCCAAAGCGGTTAAAATGCAAAAAAGAAAGGCCAGACTGCGCTTTGCCCGGAGGGGGGCATTGGTAACAATCTGCCTTTTAATAGGGATATGCGTGTTTTCAGTGTTGGATCCCATATCCGTGAGTACCGCAGGCAGCTTTATAAGCCAAGCCCAAAATTGGATCGGCGGCGTCTTTTATCCGAATGACGTAAAAGGCATGCCTCCGCCTCCGCCATCTGACTTTTTAAGCCATGAGGAGGAGACGCCCATTGAGCGCCGCGATTTCAAGAGCATTGAGGAGATCCAAGCGGCTTACGGCGTAACCGTGTACGAACCAACGCTTTTGACCGTCAGCATGAAGCCCGGCAATGTCGAGGCAATCGTATCTGACGGCTGCTTGGTGTCGCTTCGCTACCGATATGAAGCGGATGAAAAACGTGCGGTTGTCATCACCATTCAACCTTCTGACGAAACACCGGATGTAGACTTCCCGGAGGATTCCTTCCTGCATACGGCGCCCGTAGGGGAGTTCAATGTACACAAAGCCGTATCAGGCGGGTGGCTTGCGAATACATACACCGGTGGATCCGTTGTCAGCATCGTTGGCAAGATGGAGAAGGATGACTTTCTAACTTTGCTTGATACCCTGCGGACGGCTCATTGAATACGCAGCCTTTTTCCGCCGGGCCAGGCTTCTGTTTTTTGTCCCACCAATGTATAGATAGTCGCAAGCAGCGTTTTGATGCATACCTAAAAAAATTTTGCTGAAATATTCTGATTGGGCTTCCTTGAACAGCCGGCAGTATGAAAACTTTCTTATTACAAATATGAGCGGGCAGCATCATTGCGCGTTTTGCTATTGATGATCCCGCTTACGGTAGAGTATATCGCCATGGCGACCGTAGCCCATATGTTCGTAAAACGCATGCGCATTCGCATTATTCCCGCCAGTGAACAGCTGAAAATCATGGATGCCCTGTTCGCGGTACCAATTTTCCGCATAGCACATGAGGCCTTCGCCAATGCCCTGCCTGCGGGAGCCTTCTTCCACAAACAGTTCCGTGATCTCCGCGTAAAAAACGCTGTAGCAGATAGATTTCAAAAGCTGGCCGCACAAAAAGCCAAGAAGGCGCCCCTCCGCTTCGGCCACAAACACAGTTTCCGCATCCGCGCGCAAAAGACCCTGACTGATCCCTTCAACGGTATTGGTGTCTTCCCCGTTGAACGCGTCGTTTAAGCGCTTTAATTCCTTTGCGTCGTTTATGGTGGCGTTGCGGTATAAAACTTGCATGGCATGAGGCCCCTTTCATCTTTAGGATAAGTTGTCTGTTTTGCGCATTATATCATGAATTGATCTGTAATCGAAAGAGTTTGCTTTTCCCCGGCTTGTTGAGAACCGGTACCGGGCGGGCGAATGATAATCGCCCCTACAGCGCTGTATGTTTGTTGACTTCTCTGCCGGAGCTTGTGGCAGCCCGGTAAGTTCATTCATTTATGCCATACAGAAGCAGGGGCGATTATCAATCGCCCGCTGTACCGGTTTTATACCAGTAACTCATGTTTGATAACAACGCTTGTTATATTGTATGGATCATGATGTAGTATGCAATCGTGAAACAATCATTTTTACCATAATCCAAGTCTTCTGTACCTCTCGGTATTTTCATTCTTACGCCGCTTGCGGGCGGCGAAAGAACAAAAGCAGAGTCCGTTTTTATTATACATGCAGAGATAAGACACTAATATCCCCCCATAAAATAGTTTTCTGAGGTGGGTGCGGGAGGGGCTCTTTTTTAAAAGAGCCCCTCCCGCTATAAACTCGTCATTCCCTTACTCCCGCCATGGGGAACCGGGCTTCATGGATGCGGCCGTCATCTTTTATGGTGATCCAGCCGGTTGTGAGCGGGTCGCCGTCCAGCACGGGCTCCGCCAAGTCCCTGATGGCGGTCAGGTGATACGAGGCCCTTCCATAGCGGCAGGTGATGGTGTACTCAGACCATTCGTCGGGCACATTGGGGTTTAGGCGCACCTTATCGCCGCGCTTTTCAAAGCCCAGCAGTTTTTCCAGCGTGACAACGTACAGCCAGGCAGCGCTGCCGGTATACCAGGTCCAGCCTCCGCGGCCCATCTGGTCCGGGTTGGTATAGATATCGGCCACGGTGACGTAAGGCTCCACACGGTATCGGTCAGCCTCCTGCATTGTTTTGGCGTGGTTCATGGGCAGCATGGCCTGGATAAGCTCCCACGCCCGCTTTTTATCATTCAGTTCAAGCAGCGCCCAGATCATCCAGGGCACGGCGTGGGAATACTGGCCGCCGTTTTCGCGTATGCCGGGCAGGTAGCCCGCAATATAGCCGGGGTTTTCGCCGCCGTTGAATGGCGGGTGCAAAAGCTTCAGCAATAGATATTGGCTGTCGTACAGCACGTTCCAGGCGCTGTCCACAGCCCTTGCGCACCGGAAGGGGTTGGCGCCGGCCAGCACGCTCCAGCTTTGGACCAGGTTGTCGATCTGGCAGCCCAGGCTTTCACGGCTGCCCAGGGGCTTGCCGCTGTCGTACCAGGCGCGCAGGTACCAGTCGCCGTCCCAGGCGTGCTGTTCAATATTCTGCAAAAGCTCCTTTCGGTAATTGTACAACTCATCGGCCACTTCCTTGATGACAAGGGGCGCGAAGCGGTTTAGCACCTCGCACAGGAAAAAGCCAAGCCATACGCTTTCGCCCTTTTGTTCGCCCACGCGGTTCATGCCATCGTTCCAGTCGCCGCCGCCCATCAGGGGAATGCCATGGCTGCCCAGGCGCACCCTTCGGATGGCCTTGAGGCAGTGCTCCATCAGCGGCTCGGTATAATCGCTTTCCTTGGGCGTGCCGTACCAATCCTCCTGGCCTTCGGGCACCTGCGGGCCTTTCAAATACGGTACATGCTCGAGTAGTACTCCGGTGTCGCCGGTCTTTTCCACATAGGAAGCGGTCACGTACGGCAGGAAAAGCAGGTCGTCGGTGATGCGCGTGCGCACGCCCAGCGCGGGCGGGTGCCACCAATGCTGCACATCGCCCTCCTCGAACTGGTGGGCGGCGCACTGAAGAAGATGCGCCCGCACAGTTTCCGGGCGGGTATTCAAAAGGGCCAGCATATCCTGCAATTGATCACGGAAGCCGATGGCTCCGCCGGCCTGGTAGAACCCGGCCCGGGCGTACAGCCTTGCTGCCCGCACCTGGTAGGGCAGCCAGCGGTTCAGCATCAGATTCAGGTTTTTGTCGGGCAGCAGCACTTGCAAAGGCGTTAATTCCGATGCCCAGAAGCTGAGCGTTTCCTTGAGCCGCTTTAACGCCCCTTCCTTTTCCAGCAGCGCGGCTAGATGCTCCGCCTCCTCCCGGCTTGGCGCGGAACCCAGCGCAAAGGTAACGGATGCGCTCTGGCCGGGGCCGAGGCGAAGGACCGCAGTAACAAGCCCAACGGTTCCCGGCTCGGCTATCGGCAGCGGCTCCTTTTCCAGCGCCATGGGCTTTATTGATCCAAGGCCCCAGAAGCCTCCTTTTGTAAGCACAGTGGAAGCGGCCGTGTCGTTCCGGTCGGTAAGCGCCAGGAAGGCCGTGCCGGAAAAGCCGGGGTTCTCCGCCATGACGGTCATGGGGCTTGCCACATATGCACAGGTGAGCTCCCCCGCCTGGTCGCTTTCACCCAGGAGAAAATCGGCAAAGTGATAGACACGGATTATCCGTTCGCCATCGCCCGTATTGCGGATGCGGACGGTGCGCAGGCTGACGGCGTATTCCGTATCGGAGAAGATATGCAGCGTTGTTTCAAGGCCCATGCCATAACCCTGTATGGCGGTAAGGCCAGGGCTGTGGGTGACACGGAAGGCCATATCCTCCCCCAGCGGCCAGCGGCAGGGAGAGAACAAAGCGCCGGTGTCTTCATCCCGAAGACAGAGCCCTTCCCCCGGACGCGGCGAAACGGGGTCGTTGGGCCAGCGGGTTATGCGGCCGTGGTGGCTGTTACCGTCATATGTGAACAAAGGGCCGCTTTCCGATGCCAGGGTGCCAAAACCCGGGCTGCTTAAAAGATTGCACCAGGGCGCGGGCGTCATTGCATCCTTTGGTAAGTCGATCACATAATCGCCTTCCGGCATGGCAAAGCCGCCGTAGCCGTTATACTGCCAGCGGTCCATTGCAGGAAGCTGCGGGACGGGGAATGATGCAAATTCCTTTTTCCAGATCACGGACGGGGCCTTGGCCGCTGTTTGCAGCGCCCTGAAATGCGCGCCAAGGGAGCCTTTTTCGCCGTTAAGGTACAGCCGGGAGGCCGCTTTCAGCAATTTTTCCACATCGGGGGACATGGCCTGCGTATCTAACAGGTGCACGCCGCCCGGCTTGCCGATTAATTCCCTTGCATGGCTGGACGCGGTCAGATCGCGAAGCGCGTCGCGCACCGGCTGGTCATAGTCCGCACCATGGCAGTTTAAAAGCACCAGATCGGCCCAAACGCCATGGATTCGCCACCAGGCGTGGGCGCTGAGCAGCGTCCGGGCCAGGGGCAGGTGCTCCCGTTTATAGATTTCCACGGTAATAATGGGCAGATCGCCGCTGATTCCAAGCCCCCATAGCGACTGCAATGAGACGGGCACGGGGCTTTCAGGCGTAGAGCCCGGCTGGCCGCCATAGAGGAGGCTGCCGGTCAGGCGCCCGTACAGGTTCTGGCCGGCCACGTCGATGGCCAGGTATCTGGCGGTTACCAATCCCTGGGTGATGGCCAGTTCCCTGGCGCGCTTCAAGTCATCCGGCGTTTCGTAGCGGGCAGCCATGGCCTGGGGCTGCTGATCTTCCTCCACCAGCATGGTGCTGAAAGTAAGCTGCGCCCGGCCATGGGCAGGCAGCAGGAACTGGGTGCGCAGGCTCATGCAGGGGTTGATCATGGCCCCCACGCGGCCCGTGACGGTGCGCATGTTTTCAGTCATTTGAAGCGGGGCGCGGATGCTGCCGCCTCGGCCAAGAAATGCGCTGCGGTCCGTTTGCGCAACTGTGTGGATGAGGTTCACATCGGCGCCCAGGGAATGCACCAGCACACGCCGGGGATCGCTGCCATCCCTTGGCCGGCGGCGGGCCAGAATGCCGCTTTTGCCGACACGGTCGGTCTCGATGAACAGGTTGCGGAAGGCAGGATGGGCGGTGTCAGCGCGCTGGCCACTGAGCGCAGGCTCAAAATAGCTGGCAGCCTCCAAAACCCGCTCTCGGCTGGATCGGTTAACGATTTCCAAAAGATGCAGCGCAGCGCCGTCCAGAGGGTTGACAAAGCAGTTTAATCGGCTTTCTATGCCAAGGTGCGTGCGCGAGAACACCGCCTGTCCCGTTTCAAACACGGTTTCGCCGGGAAGGTCGGGGCCGGTGGGCTGCCAGAGCTGCCCCTCCTCCACATCCCGCAGGTAAAACTGAATGCCGTCCTCATCCCCCGCCATGCCGCGGAAGCGGGAAACCATCACGCCGTCCCTGGCTAGGTATCCCCCACCCTGGGCGGTAACGCAAAGCGTGGTACCGCTGCCATACAAAAGGTGGACGTCCACCGGGAAGGTATGAATGGCGGCCTGGCGCCTGGCGCTTTTGGGCCCGACGGGGTTTTGATGCGGCCTGGGCATGGCCTTTCTTGGATGCAGTGCGTTTTTGGGCATCTTTTCCTGCAACAGCAGCCCGTAAGCGCGGGCTGCAGGCAGCGCGTCGAAATACCTGACCAGCGCATTCCTGCACAAAAGGTTGCACAGCGCGCAGAGCATCATGCCCTGGTGGTGGCTCATGTGGCTGCGTACCAGCTCGAAGGTTTTGCCTTCGCCGATGCGGGAAAAGTTGAAATCGGCAGCCTCAAAAAAGCCCAGGTGGCTGTCCCAGCCCAAGGACTTCATTCTCGTAAGGTTCAGCCTGGATTCCTCGGGGAAAAGCGGAAGCGCCAGGCCGCTGGCGTAAGGCGCGATCACGCCTTCCGCAGGGACGTTGCCAAGGGCCAATGCGGGCAGCCCAAACGCCTGGTATTGATAGTTGAGGGACGGGTCGAAGGCGTAGTATCCGCTTTCGCTGACGCCCCACACGCCGCCGCGGGGGTGATGCATCTGGTTGATCACTGCCCGGCGGCAGGCGGTATCCAGCAGTGTGTTCCTTGTAAGCGGCAAAAGGAGGTTGGGCATCAGGTATTCGAACATGGTGCCGCTCCAGGACACCAGGGTAGGCTTGCCCCGCGCCTTGACGAGCGTGCGGCTAAGCCTGTACCAGTGGCGGGGGGATACCTGCCTTGTCATGACCGCCACAAAGCTTAACAGCCTTGATTCGCTGGCCAAAAGGTCGTACCTGGAATCGCCCGGCTCCTCCTCCCTTGTATCGATCCCCACGTAAAACAATTCCGCCTTGGGATCGTATAGCTTTCGCAAGTTCATGTGCATTGTAAGGTCGTCCATCCGGGCAGACAGGCTCCGGAGCGACGCGTCCAGCGAGGCGGCCAGCGTGCGTATCACCTGGGCGCAGCACATGAGGCACGCGGCCAGGTTGCCGCTGTCCACGGAAGATACGTAGCAGGGCTTTAACGGTTCCAGCGTTCTTGTATCATACCAGTTGTAAAAGTGTCCCTCCCACAAAGGCAGCCTTTCCATGGTGGCAACGGTCTTTTCCATACACTGCGCCATTTCATCCGGCTCCAAAAAACCAAGGCTCTGTGCCGCGGCGCAAGACAGAAGATACAGCCCGATATTGGTGGGCGAAGTCCTATGGGCCAGCCCCTTGTCGGGATGGATTTGCAGGTTATCCGGGGGCAGGTAATGATCGGAGGATGTGACAACCTTTTCAAAATAGCGCCAGGTGGACCTTGCCATATCCTTGAGCTGGCTCTTTTTCTCCTCCTCCAGGTATAGCTCCTGGTACAAGGGCGAATCCAGCCAGGGCGCGGCAAAAGGGAAAGCAATCCACAGCGCGGCGATGATAACGCCGGGGATCACCCACCCCGCGTATACCGAGGCTACTGCCAGGGCCCCGCCCAGCACCCAATGGGCCCACAGCCCGGAAGAATAAGGTGAATTGCCGCCTTGCTCCGCCTGGGCGGCGGTTACCCACTGCAGCATGTGCCTGTGGGATACGCTCACCCGGTAGAAGGTGCGGATGGCGGCATCCAAAAGCGTTTGGATCTCATAGGGCAATGCGCACAGCCGGACGAAAAACGCGGCCAGGGACTTTAGGTGAAAGAACACGCCGGGGTTTGGGATAAAAAGCAGCAGCAGCATCAAATACGGCCTGTCGGCAGCCGCGGCGTATAAAAGCAGCAGGCCTTGCGCAGCCGGGACCAGGCTGCGGCGCAGGTTATCCCATATCTTGTGCCGGGAAAACCGGGAAAGCGGATTCTTGATTGTACGCCCACCCCTATACATATGGGGGAACAGCCAGGGCAAAAGCTGCCAGTCGCCCCTTGTCCAGCGGTGCAGCCGCTTCATCCAGCTTCTGAGCGAGCTGGGCTGTCCGTCGTACAAGGCGATATCGCCCAGCAGCGCGCTGCCGGAAAGCTCGCCCTCCAGCAGGTCATGGCTGAGCACTGTGTAAGGCTCCACCTGCCCTTCCACCGCCTCCACAAAGGCAGCGGGCTCATAAATGCCCTTGCCGGCAAAGGAACCGGCATTGGTGAGGTCCTGATACACGTCGCTGACGGCGGCGTTGTAGGGGTCCACGCCGCCACGGCCGCCAAGGATCGCGTTTACGCGGGTGCTGACCGTGTCGGCGGCTACCTCCATCCGGGGCTGGAGAATGCTTTTTCCGCGCAGCACGCCGTTAAATACCTGCCGCTTTTGCAGCGGGTGAACGATGGCCCCGATCAGTTTGAGCGCGCTGCCGGGCGGCAGTATGGTGTCGCTGTCCAGGGTGATAACATAGGCGTATTTGCCTGAAAGGTCCTCCGGAGAGCGGGAGGCATATAAAAAGGTATCTTCATTCGGCAGGCCCAGAAGCATACGGTTGAGCGCTTCCAGCGCGCCGCGCTTGCGCTCCCGGCCCATATACATGCGTTCATGCTGGCTGTAGGTACGGGCGCGCTGCAGGTAGGAAAAGCCGCCGCCGAACTCTTGATTTAACGCTTCAACGCCGGCCCGCGCGGCTGAAAGTATCTCCTGGTCGCTGACCTGCTCGGCGGTTATACTGTCTGCAAAGTCTGCCAGGAGCATGAAATGCAGGTTTTCATCCGGGTTGGCGTGGCGCAGTATCATCAGGTGCCGCACCATGGACATGGCCTGGGCGGAGTTTGTAAGCAGCGTCGGGCAAACCACAAGCGTGCGCCACTTTTCGGGAATGGCTTGTATCTCCATCCTGGGCAGCGTGCGCGGCGTATGCACATTTCGAATGACCCGCCTTAGAACATAGCGCCCAAGCTCAGACCAAAGCAATAAAAAAAGAGGGAAAACATACAAAGGCAGCATCAAAATATCGGCAGCGATAACGCCCAATACCGCCCCAAACCATAAGGACACAAGGTATAGGCCGCGGCTGTGCAGGCGGGCGAACTGGTGCTCGCGAACGGCGATACGGCTTGCGCCAAGCTTTTTCATGAGCGCGCTTTGCCCCGCGTCCATCAGGTAATAGCCGATGTGACTGTTAAGCGCACCCTCCGCACCATCCCTTGCGCAGGCTATGGCAGCCCTGGCCACCAGGTTCTCGGGCAGGCGGCATTCCCAGGCGAAAAGCTGAACCCGGCGGCGGTACACGTCCCGGCTTTCAAAGTCCATGGCGGAATAGATGTTTGCGGGATCCTGCCCAAGAATCTCATGAACGGGGTTCATGGCTTCCAGCGTTTCACCCCAGGGTATTTGAGTCAGGCGGCGCAGGGAGGTGATGGCGTTGCCCATCCACTGCCTGTCGCTGGTTTGGCGTGTATGCTCCTTTTCCACAACGCTGGAGACGCGCAGGTCCATCTCCGCCAGCTTTTCATCCAGCCAGGAGAGTGCCTGGGCATCTTCGGTTTCGCGCAAAAGGGAAAGCAGCCGCTCCAAAAACGCGGTGCTCTGCGGTGCGTTTTTAAACTGGCGGCGGGCAGCTTCCCGGTGCTTGCCCGTAAGCCGCGCGGCCCACAGAGGCGCCGCGTCGCAATCCTTTTGCATGTCGGCGCATTCCTTTGCCATGATATCCACCAATTGCAAAAGGGTGATGTTCAGGGCCAGGGGCAAAGACCACAATTCCGCCTGGGTGAGCGGCGAAGCATCCTGCCAGGCCGCCACAGCAGCCATCAGCTTGGCGGCATTCATGTGCGCGTTGGTGTGGGATATCAGTTCCTGGGCGAATTTCTGCACCCTGATTTCGCCGGTTAAAAGCTTGGGAAGGCGGGAAGCCCGTTTCCATTCCAGGCGGACGGCTAAAAGCGCCTCCTCCAGCATGCGGGCATTATCGGTAAGCCATTGGGCGGCGGGCAGCAGGTTTTCCCGGTCCCTTGTCATCAGCGAAAGCACCGTGGTCCGAAGGCGCGCAAGCATGCGCAAAGGCATTTGCAGTCTTCCGGTGCCTTTTACCGTCATTAAGACGGCGCAGGATTGCAAATGATTATGGAGTCCTTCATCCAAAAGCACGTCCCGCAGAGTCTTTGGCCGCCGCCTGCGCTGCATCACGACAACCACCGCCAGCAGCAAAAGACCGAAAACTGCAATGCCTGCCTGCATGTCTTTAAAATCCTCCACAAAAGACGTGAAGGTAGTTTGCGCACAACAAGTCGGATGCATGCAGATGTAATACCGATTCGAAACCAGTCAACAATTTGCGATGCGGAATATTTTGCGTAAGGATTGGTCGTTGCATGTTGCTTAAGAAAAGCGATGCAAACGGGCGATTATCAATCGCCCGCCCAAGTTTGGTACACCTGCTGCATGGGCGAACGATTTTCACCACATTACATTCCCCGATGAATATTTACCGCAAAACGCACCCTCCGGCTTATGAAAAATCCTCAAAACCGCATTCGCAACCTGTGGTTGACACATTGTAAAGCCTTGCGTTCTTGTGGTTTTGAAGGCCGGAAGGTATACTGGGAACGTAAAAAGCAAATGAGGTGTTTTGATATGGCGTTTTCCGATAAGCTGTTTCAACTGAGGCGGGAAAAGGGATTTTCCCAGGAGAACCTGGCCGACATGCTGAACGTATCCCGGCAGTCCGTCAGCAAGTGGGAGGCCGGCATGGCGATGCCGGAAATTGACAAGCTGGTCTCCATAGCAGACATTTTTAAAGTAAGTACCGATTCCCTTTTGCGTGACGACGCGGAATCAGCCCCTTCCGCAAGCGCTTCCGCGCCTGAAGACAGCGCTGTGGTGGAGGAACTGAAGGAAATCAAACATTATCTCAAACGGCAGGGTCCGTACGAATATGTAAGCAAAACGCGCTTCTTAGGCCTGCCCCTTGTACACGTAAAATTCTCACGGTTTACACGTACCCCGGGCGTGGCCAAGGGCATCATTGCCATAGGCGATGTGGCATTGGGTGTGGTAAGCATCGGCGGCTTTGCGCTGGGCTTGTTCAGCCTTGGCGGATTATCCCTGGGGCTTTTGCTGGCCTTGGGCGGCCTGGCATTGGGCGGATTTGCGCTGGGCGGCGCTGCCATCGGCTTTGTGGCGTTTGGCGGGGCTGCCATCGGCGTGTACGCTTTTGGCGGCGCGGCCATCGCGTCAGAGCTGGCGGTGGGCGGCGCGGCCGTGGGGCGGGTGGCCGTGGGCGGCGCACCAACAGGCGATTACACCTTGATTGCGGACCGGGCTTCCAGGGAGCAGATCGTGCAGTTCATTTTACAGCATGTCCCAGGTTTCCCGGAAGGTTTGGCAAGGCTGCTTTCGTTGGCCGGGCATCAAGGCTTGACGAGTAGATAGCATCTTTCGTGATATGCTGCTTCATCCGGCATTAATCTCTTCTATAGATGAAACAAAATTCATAAGATAGTTTTGCGTTCGTACCAACCAGAATAATCGATGCGCATATAACGCGATACAGGCGGGCGATTGATAATCGCCCCTACACCGTAAAGAGTAAGTTATCCTTCCTTCCATCATACAAGCATCCGGAAGAAGGGGCATTATCTCTTATATGGAAGTAGGGGCGATTATCAATCGCCCGCCAAGATTGGTTTCCAAAGCGTATGTAAGTGGCCGGAGGCGGCTTCCCCTTTTCTTGAAATCTATTCTCCAGCGTACATTGCTTTAGGGTTTGATCTTCTCCCGCTCAGCGGTTGGGCGTCTTGTCCTCAACCATTCCGAAAGCCGTCAGGTATTGCGCCGCTGACCTGCTCATTTCCACAGCGAATTCAGAATTATACTTGCGTTTGCAAAAGGCCTGGATCCATTCTTCAAAGTTCCACCTGTCCCGGCTTTGCCTCAGCATATCGCTCAGTTCCTCATTGTCCATGCTGCGGTAGCGGTTTTCATGCACGATATGCCTTATATCACAGCGTTCCGGCTTGACGCGGGTTATCTGCTGCTCCGTCGGGTACCCGAATACCAGCATGGCCGCCGGATATACATAAGCGGGAAGGTTCAGCATCCGCCTGTGATCCTCGCACCTCTCCATGATATCGCCTATATAGCAGGAGCCGATCCCCAGGCTTTGCGCGGCAATCACGGCGTTTTGAGCCGCGATGCATGCATCCGAAACGGCAAGCAGCAAATCACCCGGGCCGGGCTTTCTGGGATTGCAGCCTCCCGCTTTATACGCGTCATACCACTTTTGAGCATCGGCGCAAAAGATTAGTGCCATGGGTGCTGTGGCGATAAAGGGCTGATTGTCGCAGGTCACAGATAACGCTTCCAGCAGCGCACGGTCGGTGATATCAAGGATCGTGTACAGCTGCTGATTGCCCGCGGTAGGCGCCGCCATGGCCGCCAGCAGGATCGTTTCCTTATCTTCATTGCTTACAGGCCGGTCCTCATATACGCGCACCGATTTGCGCTCGTGAAGGGTTTTCAATACATCGTTCATACCACTTACCTCCCATGTACCATACATCCTGCCCAGCTTATCATGGCGAAGCTTTTCATGTCAACATATGGGTTTCCAATAGGCCCACTCGTGGAGGGTTAGGGTACTGCCGGCGAAGGAGGCTGGGAGAGGTTCACCGCTTTATTAATTACGCGTCATTTTCAAGGCAGGCTGGAATCCTATGACAGATAGGGGCTGGGCTTTTTCGGATCAATGCCATGCTTTTTTAGATCCTTATCGATCTTCTTATTGGCCATGCGTGCCATCAGATGGCATAACAGGCCTGGCAAGCGCAGCTTCGACGCCTGATACACCTGCCGGGGAGTTTCCTCGCCCTTTTCCATATGGCTGAAGAAAAGATTCAGCTGCGGTATCACTTTTTTCGCGTTGAGAAGCTTCTCCAGCGGCTGGCCGTTTAGCATGGCGCCCAACCCCATCACAAAGCCGCCCATATACCGAAGGCCGGCCCTTTTAGCAAACAGTTCCAACGCTTTCAGTCCATTTTCGTGGGTGTGGGGGTAGGGCATGCCGCCCTGTATGATGCCATATATTCTCTGCCCGTGAAGAACTTCCCGGCGGGCATATAACTCCTCAAGCAGCGCGTAAGCATCTGCGGGATAGGTGTTGATATAACAGGGCCCGCAAAACAGTATCGTATCAGCCGTTGCGGCCGCCGCTGCGATTTCTTCAAGATGATTGAGGTTTGTGAACAATTCTGTAACCAAAACAGTGTGGCCCCTGCTTTCAAGGTATTCCCTGCACCTGGATGTCAACATGGCGCTGGTGCCCTTCTTCCTGGGGCTTACATGGATGAGCAGAAATTGCTTCATACCAGCGCAACCTCCCTTACAATCTGCGTGGTCAGTTCATCCGAAAGGGAGGGGCCGGTTGTGTATGCCTTTCCCCCACCCCTTGTGATGACGTTGGTTTCATGCACCAGGCTTTTAAAGGCTTCAGCCTCCTCCGGATCAGCATCCTCCTGAACGCCCAGGGCAAAAAGCTTAAACTGCCTGTCCGTTAAACCGCCTTTGGTCAATTCCCCCTGGACCACGAAATAGTGCCGGTCCATGATGAGCCCTAATTTGTCCAGCACGCGTTTTGTTTTTACGGTATAGCCGCCAAAGAGGATGGGTGATACCACAAGCACCGCCTGGGAGCGGAGGATCTTCCCGTAAATCCAGTCGCCATCATCGCGAACAACGCATTTTCCGTAGGTTTTGTAGGTGCAGCCGTTGCAGCCTACGCAGGGCTTCACCGTAACATCCTTCAGCTGCACATAGTCTGCCTCTATACCCCTTGACGTAAATGCCTGATACAGCTTTAAACCGGCCGTGTCTTTTCCTTCATCCGCCAGAATTGTGATCATATGGTTTCCTCCGTTATGGATTGCTGCCTGCTTCCACAGTTAACAGTCCACTGTTATTCATCTTTCAATATTCCATTCAGTACGATATCCATCTGGGTGTCAAAAAGCGCCTGTGCATCGTCCTTTGTAATGCCATTCTGACGTGAGATGGTCAGGTTGAAACCCAGGAACGAACTCCAGATGGCGAACGCGGCCTTTTGCGGATCCATACTCCGCAGCTTACCCGCTTCCATGTCCCTTTGAAGGTTGACCGCCAGGTAATCCATCCACGGTGTGGCGCCGGGATTTCTCCTCGAGTACTTGTGCAGCACGATGAGGTTGTACTTTTCAGGCTCCGTAAGCGCCAATTGCAAAGACATTCGGAAGGCGATCTTCATGCTGGTGACAGCGTCCATATCATCTGTGATCAGCCGCCGAATTTCGCTGCCCAGCCAGGCTGTTTCGGCCTCCTCAATGGCATCGATGATCTCCTGCTTGTCTTTGAAATAATGATAGACAACACCTGTGGAGTAATTCATTTTGCCTATGATTTTGCGGATGGAGACGGCCTCAAATCCCTCGTTCAGCCCGATTTCCAGCGCTGTATCCAATATGGCCTGCCGTACCGCGTCGCTTCGCGATTTTTGGTCTTCCCTTGTCAAACCGCATCCCTCCAGGTGCTTTACGCATGTGATTGGCCTTGATAACACCGTCATTAAAATAACGGTGTTCAATTTCATAACACCGTTATGTATAATAACGCTGTTATTCACATTTGTCAAGGGATATCAAACCATTTTTCCATATGCCGCCGGGTCGGCCCGGAAAAGGTACGTTGTGTTATTCTTATTATATAAAAACTGTTGACATGTTTTGGTTGGTGATTTACGATGTTAGCGGATGTTGTCGAATTGTACATGCTCATATGAATATAGATCGGGGTAGGCTTCATGCTAAATGAGTTTTTGAACGGCCTGACACTGAATGCGGCATTGCTTTTGATCATGTGCATCCTATTCACCACTTTATATGTACAATATTGGAAAAGCAAGGGCATATACAGCATTATTCTTGGCATCATCATCGGCTTGGTGGGAATAACACTTTTGTATAATACGGTTGAATTGAAGCCTGGCGTGGTTTTTGATACACGGTCCATTCTGATCAGCATATCCGGCATGTTCTTTGGCTTTATACCAACCATCATCGGCACTGCGGTCATATGCGCATACAGGATATTCATCGGTGGTCCAGGCGTATACATGGGCGTACTCGTTATCGTATTCTCCGCCGCCGTGGGACTGTTGTGGAAAAGGCAGCGGTGGGAGAAGATCGCAGGCCGGAAGAACAATTGGCTGGAATTTTACCTGTTTGGCCTGCTAACGCACATTGTCATGCTTGTTTGCATATTGGCCTTGCCTTCGCAAATGATTGTTTCGGTATTTGATAATATCAGCCTGCCTGTCATGACGGCATACCCGGTTATATCCATGATTCTGTGCATGGTGGTTTACGATACGCTGGCAAGGATCCACATGAAAGAAGGGCTGGAAGACAGCGAGGTATACCTGCGGACAGTTATTGAAGAGGCCCCCCTGGGAATCATGATTGCGGATGGTCCGAAAACAATACTGATCAACAGCACGTTTGAAAAAATGGTTTGCAGGTCAAAAAGGGAACTGGAAAAGCTCCATTGGGAAGAGTATACCCATCCTGATGATATTGAGGAAGATAAACAGCAGTTTGCAAGAATGCTGTCCGGCGAAATCAACGGCTATACCATGGACAAGCGGTATTTGAAGCCCGACGGTTCAGTTGTATGGGCACACATGACCATTGCTACGCTCAGGGTCCGCGGCCGCAATCAGGGCCAGCATCTTTGCATGGCACAGGAAATAACCGATACCATACTGGCCAGGGAAGATTTGAAAAGAAGCGAAGCAAATTACAAGGCGCTATATCAGGAGCACGAGGCAAAACAGGCCTTGCTGGTATGCCTTTTGAATTCTATACCGGACATGATCTTTTACAAGGATAAGAACAGCAGGTATCTGGGCTGCAACCGTGCGTTTGAGAAATATACGGGGCTGAAGGAAGCCGATGTTGTAGGAAAGAGCATATATGAACTCTTTGATAAGAGCGTAGCGGAATGGTACAGGGAGTCGGACGTGGGGGCGATTCATGGCAGGGAACCTCAAATGGTGGAAGAATATGTTGTCACGCCCGAGGGAAGCATGGTGTATTTCGATACGGTAAAAACGCCGTATTATGATACAGCCGGGAATGTGCTGGGCATGGTGGGCATCAGCCGTGATATCAACGAACGGAAAAAGAAGGAAAAGGAAATACAATACCTAAGCTACCATGACGCTTTGACCGGGCTGTATAACCGGGCCTATTTCGAAAGGGAAAAGATACGCCTGGATAACCTGGGCAGCTTTCCCCTGTCGGTGATCATAGGCGACATCAATGGCCTGAAACTGATCAACGACGCCTTCGGCCATAATGAAGGCGACCGTATTTTGCAGGCGGTAGCCAATATATTAATGGCCTGCACAAGGGTAAGCGATGTGGCTGCCAGAATAGGCGGCGACGAATTCTGCCTGCTGTTGCCTTTAACCGATGAGGCTACTGCGAAAGAGATTATGGACAGGATCAAAGACGCCTGCGCCGGCCACACCATGCAGATCCCCAGGGAACTGTCTTTTGCAAGCCTTTCCTTGGGCTGCGCCACAAAGAACAGCAGGCATGAACTGCTGGAAAAGGTGATCAAAACGGCAGAACAGGGCATGTACCAGCGGAAACTGCTGGCGCATAAAAGCCTGCACAGCACGATTATCACTTCCATCAAGGCCGCGCTTGCGGAAAAGGATTACGAAACAAGGGAGCACTGCGACAGGCTTGCGGAGCTTTCCAAGCAATTGGGCAGAGAACTTCACTTGAAGGATGAAGACCTGGTAGCGCTGGAGCTGCTCAGCGAACTGCACGATATAGGAAAAATAAGCGTTGACTCGAACATACTCACAAAAGCCGGATCTTTGACTTTGGAAGAATGGGCCGAAATCAAAAAGCATCCCGAAGCGGGGTACAGGATCGCCAGAACCGTTCCGGAGCTTAGCCAGATTGCGGAATACATTCTTGCTCACCATGAACGCTGGGATGGAAATGGATATCCCCAGGGCTTGAAGGGGGAAAGCATACCGCTTTTGTCCCGGATCATTACCGTTGTGGATTCGTTTGACGCCATGACCAACGACAGGGCTTACAGAAAAGCAAAAAGCATAAGCGATGCAACAAACGAAATAAGCCGGGAGGCGGGAAAACAGTTCGACCCCGACATAGCGAAGGTGTTTGTGGAAAAGGTGCTGGGGTGAGTTGATTTGAAATTGTGCTCATAGCCTCTTTTAAGCCTTCTGTTATGCCGACGCTTGACACCTCATCCGGCGCTGCGGCGCCACCTTCCCCTCAAGGGGAAGGCTTAATCGTGGAGTGCTTATAAAGTTGTTCGAAGATTCACAATTTCCCCTGTGGAAAGAAAACATATGCAGGGTACATATAAAGCCTTCCCCTTGAGGGCTCCGTAACCCTGCCCCCGCCAGTGACGGAAATGGGCAGGGTGGAGGAGGCTGGCGAAACGGGTTCCAAAGCCCGGCTGCCCCCAGTGGGGGCAATAAGACGGGCGGAGGAAGCGAGCGAAACGAGCAGCGCGGGCTCCGGAACCCCGACCCCGCCAGTGGCGGATAAGGGAGGGGTGAAGGAGGCTGGCGAAAAGGAGCAGTGCAAGCGGCAGCGATGCAATGCGACTATTGAGCCAGATGGGCACAGCGAAGCGATGCGACGATTGAGCCGCCGGGGTTGCGAACGCAGTGAGTAGTACGACGATTGAGACAGATGGAATAGGTGGCGCGCAGCGACGGATGAGGTGTAAAATGAACAGCCTACATAATCCAAGCTTGACAACCAATGCGCAAAATCTAAGAAAAAGCATGACAAAGGAAGAGCGGCACCTCTGGTTCGATTTCCTGAAAGGGCTTCCGGTTATATTCCACCGTCAAAAAGCAATTGGAAGCTATATTGTTGATTTCTATTGTGCCAATGCAAAGCTGGTGATAGAACTTGATGGATCACAGCATTACGATGAAAAGGGTATGAAGGCCGATGCAAGACGCGATGAATTCATGCTTGATCTTGGTTTGACTGTTAAGCGATATACCAATGCTGATATCAACATGAGATTTATCAGCGTATGTGAAGATATCTATTCACTTGTTATGCCGACGCTTGACACCTCATCCGTCGCTTCGCGCCACCTTCCCCTCAAGGGGAAGGCTTAATTGCTGGCAGCATTGATATTGAATTTAAAGATATGTCATTTGCCCGTGGAATGAAAATGGACGTACGATGCCGCTTAATCATGTTGTGTGAAGATTCAACATTACCCCTATGGATAGAAAACATATGAAGGGTACATATAAAGCCTTCCCCTCGAGGGCTCCGTAACCCTGCCCCCGCCAGTGACGGAAGTGGGCAGGGTGGAGGAGGCTGGCGAAACGAGCAATGCGAACGCAGTGAGTAGTGCGACGATTGAGCCAGATGGAATAGGTGGCGCGCAGCGACGGATGAGGTGTAAAATGAACAGCCTACATAATCCAAGCTTGACAACCAATGCGCAAAATTTAAGAAAAAGCATGACAAAGGAAGAACGGCACCTCTGGTTCGATTTCCTGAAAGGGCTTCCGGTAATATTCCACCGTCAAAAAGCAATTGGAAGCTATATTGTTGATTTTTATTGTGCCAATGCAAAGCTGGTGGTAGAACTTGATGGATCACAGCATTACGATAAAAAGGGTATGAAGGCCGATGCAAAACGCGATAAATTCATGCTTGATCTTGGTTTGACTGTTAAGCGATATACCAATGCGGATATCAACATGAGATTTAGCAGCGTATGTGAAGATATCTATTCGTTTGTTATGCCGACGCTTGACACCTCATCCGTCGCTTCGCGCCACCTTCCCCTCAAGTAAACAATGATTAAAAGGAATGGGGAAACATGGTATAATTAAGCAGAGGTGAGGGAGATGAAAGAGCAATACAACTTTACGGATATAGAGTATGGCCAACGGCGGAG
>JAEZHM010000036.1 GCA_023416585.1 Bacillota bacterium | reverse complement strand
GATCGATGCCAGGCTGAACCGGGCCGTTTCCGCAGGGGGAAACATTAACGCAAACGCCCTTTTGAAAGATGCCCTGTTTGGGCTGGACACCCTTCAAAGCATGGACGAGGGGCTTGTAAGCGGCAATCTGGCCAAGCTTACAAGGCCTGTAAACTACCGCTGGCAGGATGTTGCCAGTAACGTAAGCGGTCAGGTGCAGGTCATCAACGCCCGTCAAAATGCGCCGCACAATCCTGCCGAACTGGACATCGCCGCCCGGAACGAAGAGGAAAAAGTAATACAGGGGCAGGGTACGCTGATCCAGAAGGATGCGGTACCCAAGAGCTATACATCCCTCCAAGAGAAGATGCCCGGCCTATGGGCAGCGGGTCTTACAAAGAACCCGTTGTCCGCCGGGTGGTATGCGCCGGCCGGAGGGGAGCAATCCGGCTTCGGTCCAGATCAGGCTCAAACACAGGCAATAGCCGATGCCCGCAAGGCGGGAAACTTTTTAGGTGCCGCGGCACAGGGGTACGATGCGCTCACAGGGTTTGGCGGCGATATATCGAAGCTTTCCACCAATGAGGGCGCGGTCAGGATGGCCATCGATCTTGCGCTGGATTCCGCCAAGGCTTTTTCCGTGGAGCATACCGCGATCCCCGTCCTACGGGCCGCCGCTGCCCGGTTTGATGATGCTGTGAACAGCATCCTGGGCATTGATCCGGATGCGGTTGCTAAAATACTGCCTCAAATTCTGTTCACGACCACCGTGCAGGAGGACATCAAAAACCAGGCATCCGGCACGGCCGGCCTGGTGTCGGCCATCTTGCGGCTGGGTGAGGGCGCCCTGAAAACGGTGACGGACCATGTGCTGGGCCAGGCTCCCACCCTGCAAACGGTTCAAAATATGTTCCACATTTTGAGGCTGCGGGATATGGAAAAAGGAACGAAGTCGGAAGCCTCACAGGCGGCGGAAGCGGCGCTTAAGAAGACCGCGGGCCAAAACCTGCAAACCGCCGCCGCCCAAACAGGCCATGAAGAACTGGACGACCTGACCGGTATTGCCAATCAATCTTCCCACAACCTGGATGCTATATTGAATCGCTGGGGAATGCAGGGCGTCAATTACATCGGCAATCTTTTAAAGGCGGGGCGGGGAGATCTGGCGGCGGCCATTACGGCCATGCCCACCTACGCCAAGTCTGCGATCGTCGCCGAAACCAACATGAGGACCTTTGGTTTGAATGACGCGGCAATTGCGGCGCAGGAGAACGCACTGGCTGTGGATATGAAAAGCCCCATCGTTGTCTTAAGCGCCAAGCAGATCGCAAAGCAGCAGGCCGTGGAAGCAAGGAAGGCGGAACTGACCGAAGTCGGTGCGCCTAATGTCCAATCCATCCTTGTGCAGAAGGTGAACGAAGCCGGGAAGACCGTAAATCATTCCAAGTTGGCACTTAATCAGGCTGTCCGGAACGAGCAGACTGGGAGGGATGCACTGACCAAAGCGCAGGCTCTTTTCCATAAAAACATGGCCGATTCGTCTGCCGCGGATACGGTTGTAGCCGCTATTGATAACCTTCAAAAAGCCACCGACGCGCGGGTGAAGGCGCAAGAGGAACTCAAAAGCGGCCAGCTGACGCTGCATAACGCGCAGCAGAAACTGACTGATACACAGAAGCAGGCCACAGCAAGGTTGGATGAACAGGCAAAGCAGGATGTGGACGATATGCGCCTGAAGCTTCAGGAGGCAAGGGCCAAGCTGATGGGAAAAGCAGGGGGACATGCAGGGGAGCAAGGGGATGTGCTGCTTGGACAAATACATCCTGAAAATGTGAGCAACGAAGGCGTTCCTCTTGCACAGAGGGATGGAAACAGTATAATAAAGAAAAACACGCAGGATTTGGGCCTTGATACCGCTACCCAACAAAAGATAGCGGAAGAATATCTTAACGCGCCGCTTCTCTCCAAAGAATCGCTACTTAGGTCGAATGCTGAGGAAAAGGATGGCTCATCTAGCTCTAACCTGTTACAGGTAACTGTTCCGGGGAATACCCAGCTTTACGGCTTGCGGAAAAATAAAGCAGGAACCCTGTTGGGCAAAGAAAATAAGCCCGCCCGTGCGATGGTCGCGGCGGTGGCGGCGACGGATGTAGGATATGACAACGGGTATCGGGGTTCACAGGTTCCGGGTGAATCTTTGTCATCTTCCGGTGGAGTGAATAGCGGACCGGAGCACGGGAAAGATGGCGATGTTGAAGTATACTGGAAAGATAATCAGCCGGCGCCAGTCTCAACACCATTTTCAACGCAAACGCCGTCCTCCACCCCTAATCCAACTCCTACACCGGCTCCCACACTAACGCCTTATATACCGAAGTATGTGACCAATATAGGGGGAAAGAGTGGTTATGCACTCAACGCAAATGCATATCCAAGCGTTAATGAAAGCTCACTTATGCCCTTAGGCTATGGAAAGCAATGTGTATCGGATATGGGCTTTTACGGATTCATATATGCGGGATACTATCTTAACAATTCAAAGAAGGATGGACTGGTGGATTGTGTTGGCATGAACAGGCTTCCAGGAATCACCTGGTTTTCATATGATATGTACGAAAAGCTGAAAAGCGAAAAGAAAATGAGTACGTATACAGGCCCCCTTTACGACAATGCCTCCCGTAAAGGCAGAATGACCGCCGAGATGGAGGAAAAGAAGTTCGATGGCATGCAGCTTTTCAGTGAAAAAGTAAGAACGCTTGAAGATGGGACAAAGGAGATGTATAAGAATCATGTTGTGACTTATTATAAAGAAATCACTATGGAATTTCCGGTAGGCAAAGACTTATCTAAATTCAAAGGCTGCAAACAGACAGAGGTGCGCATCGTTTATTCCCCTGACAAAAAACAGGATGTGCAACTTGTTACGTTCTATGATGTCGTGGTGCATATCAGCGGCAAAAGTGATGGTTATACAGATTCAGATGGCAATGTTTATACTGGTAAGAAAGTTGATGAATTGAACAGGAAAGAGAAAAAAGAAATCCTGATTGATCCTTATCAGCCGGGGAAATACCAGTACTGGTGCGCGTTGGACTATATAGATTATGGTGATCAGGTAATCCCTGAATCAAACAAATAAGCATAGAAAGGTGAATAACATGAAAAAGCTTTGTATTCTTTTACTGTGTGCCTGCCTTGTCGGCTTCCAGGCGCCTGCCTCCGCCCGGAGTGCGCAGGGCAAGTATATGTCCATAGGCAGCAGCTTTGTTGTAGCTATTCAGGCGGATGGTTCGGTGAAGGCTGCTGGAGACAATACTTACGGTCAGTGTGACACATCCGGATGGCGGGATGTGGTGGCGGTGGCGACAGGCATCGACCACACCCTGGGGCTGAAAAGCGACGGCACCGTGTATTCCACTGGCAGCAATGAGCTTGGCCAATGCAATGTGGAAGACTGGAAAGACATTGTGATGGTAGCGGCTTCCTACCTGTACAGTTATGGCCTTACGCGGGATGGAAAGGTTCTGCGTACCTATAATCCACCTTATTCTATAGCACAGACAGAAATGAAAAAATGGAAGGACATCGTCTGGCTGGATAGCCCCACATGGTATGGCGCATGTGCTATCGACAAAAACGGAGCCCCGCATGCAGTGACCGTAGATATAAGCCAGATTCGGGATGCCGTACAAGTATACGAAAAACCCGAGGAATACGTGTATATTTTGAAAAGCGACGGCACCGTTCAGTACATACAGCTTGATGAAGAAGATCAGACCATTCAGGAATTGAACCGGGAAAAGTGGTCGGATATCGTTGAACTGGATTACAATTTTTATGATTTGGTCGGCCTGAAACGGGATGGAACTGTGGTTGGCTTCCTTTCTTTTAAAGGCTGGGAGAACATTGTGGAATTTGAAGGTGGATTTGGGGTAAAGTCGGACGGATCCATTATGATGGATCCGTATCTGGTGGATGAATTCACCCCCGAGCAGCTGGCTGAAATCAGCACATGGAAGGTAATGGTAGACCCTGATAGCCTGCCAAAGTCGTCCGAACAAACGGCTGCACCATAAAAGATACACTAGGGACGGAAGACTGTGTCAAGGATTTGAGCGTGACGGGAGGATCGCCCCCACGACTTCCATCTTCGCGACACTAGATATCTACATCACTGGCAAGTATTGACAAAAACCCACAATTAGAATAATACTATTATGTAAATACATGGCAAGAGGATAATTTTTATGTGGATGGTGCAGGCAGAAGCAACAATAACCGATGGAACATCTTCACCTTCTATACAAAGAGTACCTTTCCTAAAACGGATGTCTGTAGGTATGCTTTCTGATGTTTGTCAAGAGAAGTGTAAGCAGTATTCCAGTTATGTCCCTTTTGTTTTTACTGCATTGTATTCTATCCTTAGCATCGTTAACTTCGGTGCCTATCCATTGCTCAAAATAGTTCCAATTAGCATTTTGGTGTTTCTTCAAATTGTCGCCAACAAGCTCTTTAGTTATAGGTTAACGACAATTGAAAATCAAAAAGATATGACTATTGATGAACTGCAAGCAAACTTAAATGGCTTACGCCTTACAGAGAAAAGGTATGCCTATCAGAAACTCCTTTGTATGGAATGCCTTTCTCTTATTGATGCACTGAATGAAATGAAAGCAAGTTGCGACGTTAAGGCATTTTATACAAAACTCCTTTTTTCAATCAAGGAAATGACTAAGTATGTTGCGGAAATACCAAACGAAAACCTGGCTTTCCATTTGTACGTATATGATTTATGCCAAAAAGACTGTTAGGCGAGTCGCGGGTCAAAATTCTGTCAATTCGCTTCAATCCTCTGATGAAAAGCAGACCGTATCAATTGATAAGGTACGAAAATACTACTATGAACACAGGGGGACGGTTCCTTGTGTTGACGGGTAGGAAGAGGATATAACGCACTCACCTTAAAAAGGGGGGAGTGTATCTTTAGTGCTGATTAAGGCGGCAGCGGGATGTGATACGGTGGAGGCGTTTCAAAACCTGGACAAGACGCGGAGAATGAAAGTATTGACTGAAATGAAGAAGCGTAATGCTTCCTGCTGGCAAATCAGCAGGTTGACAGGAGAAAGTATTGGGTTTAAAAGGAACGAGTAGAACACAAAGAACCGTCCCCTGTGTTTCTGCGTCCCCTGTGTTGTGTGTTTTGGTATCTCATGAATGATTCCAATGAATGCGGCGAAACCCGCCGGCCCGCGTAAGGGCTGTACATAGGAAGGTGAAATGATGAAGCATGGCTTTCATTACTTTGTTAAAACGATACCGCCGGATATGTATTCAAGAACGAAAGCAACCATTTGCCGGCACATTGCTATTTTTGAGCCTCAAGAATACAAGGTCGGAGAAATACTGTGTGTTGATGATTATCACTTTGTTCTGTTTTTTTCAAGTGCGCCAATTACGAGAGTCGGCAATGTTGAGTACCGTGTAAAAAAAGGCGATATGCTGGTTATTCAGCCATGGGAAGAGGTTTATGGCGTGCCCTGTGATAACCGTGAGCATGGCAAATACCTGCACATTGCTGTAAAAAAAGATTTTTTTCAAAGGGTATCCACTGAAATAGCAGGCGGAGAGGCTTTTCATTTCAAGTACATTCAGAAACGATACAGCAATCAGCTGCTGGACCTGATCGGCAAATTTCAATTGGAATTGATGAATTATGGAGAGTCCTATCCTCAAATGATACAAAGCCTCTGCACGCAGATCGTGTTTCAGGCGATCCGGGACTTGAATGCTGATAACGGCAAACATACGGGAAGAATAGGCGAGGACAATCAATACATCCGTGAAGCCATTCAACTAATGCAGGAATATTATGCAACCAGCATCAGCATAGGCGATATCTGCAATTTCATTTATTTAAGCCCTTGTCATTTTAAACGCGTGTTTAAGGAGTGCATCGGGCAGACGCCCCACCGGTACTTAATGGATATCCGCTTGGAGAAGGCAAAGGAGCTGCTGGGGAAAAAAGAAAATTCCGTCGAGGAAACCGCAAGGCTGTGCGGCTTTGTAAATGCGGGACATTTTGCAGTGGCTTTCAAGCGTAATACGAAAATGTCACCCTCAGAGTACAAAAAAATGCTTATGCAAAAATGAAATAGATTTCGTATTCCATGCTGTTCACATACCCTGTGAACAGTTTTTTTGTTACGGCATTTGAAAATGTCACTTTAAGAAAAGTGCATGATATTTTCCCAAAGTAAAAAGTCTGTATGACTTGGTATAATCACAGTTGTTTTCTTAATCTACGCCCG
Source organism: Bacillota bacterium (assembly GCA_023416585.1). GTDB lineage: Bacteria > Bacillota > Clostridia > Christensenellales > Aristaeellaceae > JAEWAH01. The sequence continues at coordinate 129,925 of JAEZHM010000036.1, read as the reverse complement.
TTATGCATCCTTCCGGGCACTTAAGCCGGTACAGTAAAGTTCATGAGCAGGAACGCTTTACTCAAGGGCAATCGGACATGTAAATTCAAAAGGTACGGTGTAATTAATGAAAAGATTCGTACTTGTATTATGTATATTTGCATTCGTGAGTGTGACCTTTATAGGCTGCTCGGGCAGTGTCAGGCAGGATGCCAATGAAGGGGCGGCGGCCGGGCCGGTGGTGGAGGAAGGTAAATCCGGCATGCCTTATTCAAATTCGCAAGACAATCCGCTGGAGGGGCAGTATAAAGTTCAGCCTATAGAACGGCACGGCAGCAAGCTGGAATTGCCCTCCGGTTTTCCCAGCGATATTATCCCTATCGTGAAAAACGCGAACATTACCGATACTTACGAGGATGGCGTATCGTTTTCTGTAACCTATCAGACCACCAAGGCCTTCAAAGAGGTGGCAGGCACGTACAAGCGGTTCATGGAAAGTGCAAAGCTGATCATGGAAGATAAACAGGGAGATACGTATTACACAGTAAACGGTACGAAGGATAAAAACAATATATTTATTGTCGTTACGAAATTCCCGCCTAATCTCACCATGGTGATCATCAATACCAACACATTTGATTTGGCTCCGGTAGAAGAAGGCACGGCAATGAGGCAGGTGTGGGCCGATATACCAAATGAAGCGGATTTCACGCCAATCGTGCTCATAGATCCGGTAACGTATGAGCCTCCTCCCATAGGGCTGGAAGTGGAAAACAAAGCCATCAAGATGGCATCAGATGGTATGGTGCTCAGGGTATATGTCAATGAAAAGCCTTCGGACTTTGAAAAGATTGATCATGATGTCATTTTCAAACAGAAGCTGATACCCAATGATGAACAAAGCCCATACCTGGATGGAGACAGCATTCCTGTTATTTACAACATGGTTGACGGGAGTAATGCGCAATCCAGTTTAGAAGTGATGGGAATGGTAGAATTTAAGGGAAATACATACTCTTTGGCAGAGCAGACCTGCACAATTGAACTAAATCAAAATTTTGAATATGCTCCAGGCTCTTTTCTGGTAAAAATGCAGGTATACATCCCTCATAAAGGGGATGGGTACTGGTTTGTTGTGTGGAACGCTCGGGAAATATATTCTTTGAACATGCCCAAGTATCTGATACAGGCAGAGGGCCTGGACAGTATTACGAATGGTTTATACAAGGAGTAAATATGCAAGTATTTTTTGAAACAGTGAGGGAGGACGAGATATGAGTGACTTATTCGGAGGGCTCAGCGGTCTGGTGAAAGGTCTTTCGGGTTTTATGCCAAAGGATGATCCCGATGTAAAGCTGATGCTTGCCCAAGGAGAATTGAGCGATTTGCAAAGACAGGAAACAGAGATATACGTGCAAATTGGAAAGCAGGCTTATGAAACGGAAAAGGGACGTTTCCCCGATCTTGAAAGCAAACTGAAGCAGATACATACCAATCTTACGGAAGCCGGTGAAAGGCTTAGAAGCGCTCAAGCTGAGAAGGACGCAAAAGAAGCTGCACAGCAGGCAGAGGAACAGATGCATACATGCGCAGCCTGCGGCAATGTAAATCCTGACGGCGTGAAATTCTGTCAGGAGTGCGGGGCGAAGCTTTTACCATCCAACTGCCGAAAATGTGGCGCGGCGCTTCCCCCTGGCACCCGTTTTTGCGGTAAGTGCGGCTTAAAACAGGAGCGTTAGTATGGCAAGCTATAAGCAGCCTTGCATCCACTGCGGGATTTACATAGAAGCAGACGCACGCTTTTGCCCCGCCTGCGGAAGTTTTAGCCCCTTCGGTTTCCTCTGCCCTGCCTGCCTTAGGCCTGTGAAGAAGGGACAGCCTCTTTGCTTAGGCTGCGGCAAAACACTTTATACAACATGCCCTGCCTGCACTAAGCAAACCTTTGTGCAGGAAAAATGTGAGGCATGCAGCGCAACACTCATGGTGCAATGCCAAAATCCCCGCTGCGGCGCTCTGCAATTCTTTGAAAACACAAAATGCACTGCCTGCGGGAAAAAAATCAAACCGATTCATACAATGAGGTGAGGAATATGCTGCAATCTTTTACACGAAATTATGAGGATAATTCCACCGAGGCCGGGTTCCAGTTCACCTTCTGCTGCGACCTGTGCCAGGACGGATTCAGAAGCAGCTTTGTTGAATCGGAAACATACAAAAAGGGGCGCGGCCTGCGGGGCTTGGCCCAGGGCATCGGCGCCATTGGCAGCCTGTTTGGGGGCCGGGTCAGTGACATTGTCTATTCGCTGGAGCGGGGTGGCAGCGTGCTCTCCGATCGCTTTGAGGGGATGAGCCCCGAATGGCAGAAGGAGCATGAGAAGGCGTTTGAGCGTGCAAAAAATGAAGCCCAGCGGCACTTTCACCGTTGTCACGGCTGCCATAGCTGGGTTTGCGACGCCTGCTACAATGAGGACGAGATGCTCTGCACCGACTGCGCCCCCCGGCAGGAGGTGGCGGTGGCGAAGGGGCGGGCCGAGGCCATGCGGCGCAATATTGAAGAAGCTGCCGAGAGTGCCGTTGTCTTTAAGGGCAAGCTGGAGAGCAAAACGGTGGTTTGCCCCTCCTGCGGGAAGCCTGCCGGCGCGGGTAAATTTTGCAATAATTGCGGTGCGTCACTTGCGCTGGCTACCTGCTTAAAATGTAAGGAAAAAAACGCGCAGGGCGTGCGTTTCTGCAATCACTGCGGCGCTTCCATGACAGCGCCGGCTGATGCCGCGTGCCCATCCTGCGGGGATGAAAACCCGCCGGGCACCAAATTCTGCGGCGGCTGCGGGTGTAAGCTGTAAGGCGGCTCACCTTACTGATTGGTGAGATCGCAGGGAACATGATATTGGGTCTCTTCACAGGAATTGTTGACCAGGAGATGAAAAAGATGAAAAAAATAAGTCTAATACTCTTGTGTGTGCTGATCACGATGTTTCTTGGCGGTTGTACAGAGCAAGGAACAACCGGCAATCCCAAACTGCCGCAAAATACGGCATCATCGGGCGGCCAAGGCAATAAAACCCAGCCCGGGACAAGCATACCGCAAAAAGAGATAAGGGTTACGGTGGATCTACCGCAAGGATGGACGCCGGTGGAGGGGTCCACCCTGCCCGCACACTACATCAAAAATGGCTCAGCAGTCTTTATGGTTACGAAAGTTGGGTATTCGGGAGATACCATTGATGCCGTAACGGAATTGGCGAAAGCAGCCAATGAGAATGCATATAAAGACGTGAAATACGAGGGAGAAATAGAAAGCGTCAAAGTTGACGGAAGAGACGCGAGGAAGTTTGTCTGCACTTACGATTTCGGCGGACTTAAGATGAAAAGCATGTTTGTCTACCTTTTTTACGGGTCCGAACCATATACCATCGCATTTAGCAACTTTCCAGACAGCTATGATGCCCTCTTGGATGACTATGCAGATATATTGGCTCGCATGAAGCTTGAATAGAAGGCCAAACACGCCACTACCCTAAAAAAGATAGTCATCTTGAGAATGGCGGCAATTTCCGGGTACCACAACATAAGAGGATCCTGCCAACTGGCATCCAAAGAGAATCAAGGAGTCATGGGATGCCAGCGTCACGCTCACAAGGGAGAATACTTGGGAAAGCACCGTTTTGTTTACGACACAAACACATCCGCCAGGATAAACACCTTCGACGCACAGAACCGGCAACCGCGGGGGCTGGCTTCGGGATAAACTTTTCCTGGGGGCATGATCTGTTATCCTGATATCACGATAAGGGATCGCAGTAGACAACAATATAACGTCATACAGGGGTTTGCTGTCATTTATGCATCAACAGCAAACCTCTTTTCTTTGATTTGCCTAATCCCACTGGTTATACCCGCCCGTGAGGTTGTTTGCTATTATACTTGCTCTTGAAAAAGGCGGTGACCTTGGGGATCAACTCGCCAATATCCTCTACCTCGTCGCCGATGTAATAGGGCAGGCCGCTGCCCGAACAGGAGATATGTTCATCCGTCTCATAGATGGTGACCTGCGCGTCCCCAACTTTTCTGATTGCCTTGACAATAGTGGAAGTACCCGCTGCGGCCACACCATTGATTACAATCTTCATGCCAATACACAAATCCTCTCTATTGTATTTTTACTAATATAATCTGCAGTACAACCGCGCCTTCTTTGGCAAGCAGGGCGCGTATGTTCTTGTTTGCTGCAAAGGCCTGCAGCTCGCCGCGTAAGTTATGGCCTTTGATCAAATACATGGTGTTACTGGCAGCTGTTGCTGCGGTGCGGGTTGCCGATGCAATCCTCCTTGGGGTGGGTCAGGGTTTCGATGAACCGGTGGAATTGCTTTGCCCGTTCGGTATTGATTGTATAGTACATCCATGTTGCTTCTTTCCGGCCGGATACAAGCCCGCAGTCCGTGAGGACCTTCATGTGGTGGGAGAGCGTCGGCTGCGTAATGGATAGGCCTTTCAGGAGGTTGCGGGCGCACATTTCGCTGAAGGACAGCATGTTGATGATTGTCAGCCTTGTAGGCTCGCTGATGGCTTTGAGTATTTCCAGTTCGGCAGCAAAATCCTTCATACCATGCACCTCGCGAAGCGTTGACGCGCATCCTTGCATTATGCTGAAACATTGATACGCGTGAATCTATTTATTATATATTATAAATAGACATTTGTCAATATTTAAAGATATAAATATTTAAAAATATAATAATTTACGTGACTGGGGACGGTTCTGCTGACTCCTGTCTGACTGATAGAATGGCTGGCTTGCGCGCCTGATTGAGGGGGAAAGCTTTGCCGCAAAGGGAATTTTGGATCTCTTCCGGTGGATCAAAGTAAGGTCTTTCGGCCGGTTCCTGATGATTGTTTTCACCGTGGTCCTGGCTTATTTTGCCCGCGGCGTTTTCGCCGGCAGGATTCCGGCGCTGGTTGTCTCCATCATAAAACCTGATGAGTTTATCAGAAAACTACAGCCCTTTACTGGCGAATCTCAAGTATTTGAAATATGGATGCAGTACCCCCTGCTGGATCTGCCGGTTCTTATTATGCTGCAATGGATGGTAGAGTTTTTCTGCATCCACGCGGCGATTACCCGGGGCCAGGCGGCCCGTGGAGCTATCCATTCCTTTGGCGTTTTCAAAAAAGTTTTCCGCGCGGAATTAAGGCTTGCTGTAAAATTTCTGCTGATCCCGTATGTGCTGTATTTTGCGACATACACACTCGCCCAAAGTTTCCTCAGTTATGAATCACACATACTGATTTATTATTTTTTGATGCCCTGCGCGTTCCTGGGCTTCGGTTTTGTGTATTATACCCAGTCGGCCATCGTCCGGTCCTTGATCCTGAAAAAGCAGCCCCGGGTACAGCTTGTTCCCGCGGAGCCTGTGGATTTTCATGAAATCGACGATGCTTACAGGCAGAGCCTTAAGGAAGTTGACTGGGAGGATGAGGAAGACAGCCAGGCCGATGATTTGGGAAAAGAGAACGGTACGCCCGGGCGGGACAGTTCTGCCCAATAACGAACACTGACAACGAACACAGGGGACGGCGAATACAGTCTGCCGTCCCCTGTGTTATGTATTTTTGAGTGGGTGAAATCCGCCGTCATAGAGGCTTTATGCGGATAGGTGTGCAATGCGCGGAAAATGGAAAATGCTTTTGCGCGGTTGTTGACGCAATTTGGGAAATGTGGTATGTTTTCAATATAATGGATGATGCCTATCGTGAATAGATGTTGGTAATACGATTTGGTTCGAAGGTGTAAAGGAGCAACCGTATGCTTACGAGGCGCATCAAAACTGTTCCTACGGTGATTCTTGCATTATTGTTTGCACTGCTTTTAACGCCTTCTGCCATGGCGCAGACCTTTTCAGAAGATCTTGCAGCGATTGACAATGCCGCCAAATCGGTATTGCTGCTTGTGGTGTATGACAGCAAGAACGACATTATCGCCACCGGCAGCGGCTTTGTGGCCTTTGACTGTGAAACGCTGGTAACCAACAACCATGTGATCGAGGGCGCGTCTTGGATTATGGCCATCAGCGACGCCGGGTATCAATACATGGTGACCAAGGTCATCGCGGCGGATGCGGATAGGGACATCGCCCTGCTGGAATTCATGTCGCCGACGGATATGGCGCCACTTACGCTTTGCCAGGGGGAGGAAGACTTGCTGCGCGGTGCGCTGGTGGTGGCCATCGGCAGCCCCGTGGCGGTCAAAAACACTGTATCCATGGGAAATATCAGCGCCCTGTTTGATGTCGAGGGAGTCCGTACCATACAGTTCACGGCGCCCATCTCCCACGGGTCCAGCGGTGGCGCTCTGTTTAACAATTTCGGGCAGGTGATCGGCATCACCAGCAGCTTGATTGAAGAAGGGCAAAACCTGAACCGGGCGATTACAATCGGCGAAATCATCCGCTTGAAGGAAGCCGGATGGAACAATAAGCGGGTATCCTTTGAGGAACATAGGGAACGGAGCAAGCTTCCCGCGACGCCCACCCCGAAGCCCGTACCCACCCCGGAGCCTACGCCCGAGCCTACGCCCACTGTGCGGCCGAATGTTTCGCATGAGAATGGCTTTGACCTGATGGCCATGTGGACCCTGGACGGGGTGATTCTTCGCTGGCAGGGTGTGAAGGATGCACTGTGGTATAATATTTGCCGCATAAAGGATGGGAATTCAGTTTATATCGATACAGTATATAGCGGCGCCACCTATTATCTGGATCAAATTACGCCGCTGGAGGAGCCAATTAGCGAATACTGGCTGGCGGCGGTGTACTCAAGCGATGGGATGGATTTCTGCCTGTCGAAGAAAGCCACCGCCATTTCCCCGCTGGAGAAAGGCGAAGACCTGACGCCCCCTAAAGAAATCAGAGTAACGGAGGGGATGCAGGAAGCCTACATTACCTGGGAGCCTATTGAAGGCGCTGATACGTATATCATATACCGGGGATTGAGCCCCTCGGGAGAGTTCGCTCCTTTGGCGTATAAGGATGTGCCGGGTTTTCAAGACTTTCAGGCCGGGCCGGAAAGCATCTACTACTATAAAATACGTATCCTTTCCGGGGCCCGCATTTCCAATTTCTCAAAAACCGTGTGTGTTCAAAGCCCTAAGAATACGCCTCCGCCTGTTCCCATACAACCGAATGAGCCCAAATATCCCCTGGTCATCGGCGATGATGCATATGTAAGCTCCTATTTGGGGTATACGAAGATTTGCCCCACGCTTGTGAACAAAAGCCCCTTCCGCAAGGTGAACGCGTACACACTGGTTTATTATTGCGTGGACAAGGAAGGAAATATGATCCCGCACAAGGATACCGGAGATTTATTTTATTTTCAAAAATTTGAGTTTACCATTATGCCGGATGGGACTTCTTACCCCACCTACGCCTGGCTGTACGGGTATAAAGACGCAAAAAAGGTGAGGGTGGCGGTGTTCGATATCATCTTTTCAGACGGGACGCTGGTTGAAATCCCCTATGAGGAACTTGACTTTGGCACTTGGGCGGTGCCGTGAATTCTATTGGACACAGGGCGAGGGAGGGTAAGCCATGAAGATGGGCAAACGGCTGAGCGCTGCGCTGCTTGCTTTCGTTATGCTTTTTGGAGCGGGGACGAAAGGGAATGCCTCCTCTTCATCGGATCAGGAATACTTAAATAATGCCGCCCAATCGGTGCTTTTGCTGGAAGCGATGGATGACAAAGGCAAAGCGATAGGCTATGGCAGCGGCTTTGTCCTCTTTGACAATTATACGCTGGTGACAAGCTATCAATTGGTCAAAGATGCCGGCTGGGTCAACGCGTACAGCAGCGACGACAAATATTATTTGCTCAGCAAGGTCATTGCAGCAGATGAAAAGAGGAATATCGCTTTATTGGAGTTCTTTTCTCCCACCAATTTGAAGCCCATTCCCATAAGACCCTCTGAGGCGGCTTTAACCAGTGGCTTGGTGACGGCTATCGGCGGCCCGCGATGGGATCGCAACGACATAGCTCAGGGCGCCATCAGCGCCGTACTCAGGGAGGATGACTTGAGCTACATCCAATTCGAGGCGGACCTCAAACAAGGCATGGACGGCGGCGTACTGGTTGACGTGTTGGGGCAGGCGAGCGGCATGATCCTGGGGCCGGTGAAAGGCGGGCAGGGTACATTTAAGGCCCTTGACATCCAAGAGGTCAAAAGTTTTGCGGAAGCCAATTGGGAACTGGAGCGCATGGAATTTTTCGACTATTTCCACAAAGACGACGCTGTTAAAGCCAAAATCGATGAGTGGCTGGCGGAAATGATGATGTCAACGCCCACTGCAGCCCCAAATCCCACTGAGGCCCCCACCCCCACAATGGATTCGGAGTCCTTTTTGCAGGTGGGCGATGAGGCTTATTGGGACAAGAAGGATGGGTATTGGCAAGTCAACCCCAAATTGGTAAACAGCAGTAAGACCTTATCGGCCGACCGTTTCACGCTGGCATTCTATTGCGAGGATGCTAACGGGGATCTGATCCAGCGCTATGGGGATGGCGATTATGTGGCATATGCTGTCTTTGACATGGTGATCGGCCCCGGAGAAGAGAAAAATCCGGGCTATACGTGGCTGGATGGGTACGAGAATGTGAAGTGCATCAACATGGCCATTTCCCAGGTACACTTCATGGACGGCAGAACCATTGAAATCCCGATGGAGGATTGGCAAGTGATTTATATCGAGCTGGAGTAAGTTTCGCCAAACTTTTTCGAGAAAAAGTTTGGATCAAAAAGCTTCATTTTTGAAAGGTGATAACGGACTGACAACTACAGAGGATGAGAAATATGGGTAATAGCTTGTTGCCCTGCATTCAAAACAAGCTGCTTTGGAAACAGTGAACGTGGGTGCCCAGAGGAGGCTTCCCCTTGGAGAGGAAGCTGTCGACGAAGGAGACTGATGAGGTGTCTACAACAGTCTCGTGCTTGCAGTAACACCTCATCCGGCGCTGCGCGCCACCTTCCCCTCCAGGGGAAGGCTTACGATAGTGCCCCTCACAATACAATGTTCTTGTGAATTTCCCAGCGGGGCGTGACTGCTTGGCAAACCCAGATAAATTTCGATACTTCTGTAATTGCCGAGGTATTAGTGGCACAGGTACAGTTCTAATGTCACGCGAGAGACACAGTCTAACACAAGGGACTTGCGAACACGCCATCCCCGAGTTACCCGTTCCGTTTGTTTACCCTGCACATTTTAAGTTCATGCCAGACCACCTTGCGGCCGTTCCCTTGGCGGTATTGCGGCGGGAAAGCGCGCAGCATGAAAGGATGCACTGCTTTGAACTTTGCTTCCTGCTGGCCCTTTTTGTCTTGCCTTATGCGCTCGCTGCTTGCGCGCCGACGGAAAATATGCCATACCTCATCCCGTTGGACAAGATGTATATGCATATTGAAATTCCGCCGTATGCGACTGTTTTTACAAGGGATATGAAGCCTGATGATCTCCCATATCAGCAGCATTTACCCTGATTTTGAAGCGCTGATGAACAGCGTGGTATACGCAGCCGAATAAAGGAATGCTGGCTTGCCCTTCATGCATGGAACAAGGGATTGATGCATCCGCTTTTTTTCTGCGACGGCACAATGGACAGGTGGATTCTTGAGATGAGGCATCCTCCAGTTGCCTTTTAATAAAATTAGTTTTGCACACAGTCTGCCATCCCCCATGTTTGGCATGAATGGAGAAAGCTGTATGGATCGGAAAAGAAAGCTGCTAGTAACCGTGCTGACAGTCCTTGGGCTATGTTCGATATATGAGGTCTGTTACCATATCTTTTCATCGGATTACGAGTATAAAATAGAAGACAATGCCGCCGTCATCACCTACTACAAAGGGTCGGAACAAAATGTCACACTCCCTGCAACGCTGGGCGGCGCTCCGGTGATAGAAATCGGCAGCAGCGCATTTTATAAAAACCAGTCCATCCGCACGGTCACGATACCCGACAGCGTGACCGTAATTGGAGATGGGGCATTTATGGATTCTGCCCTAACCAGCGTGGATTTGCCTGACAACCTTTTAAAGATTTGGGGATGGGCGTTCAGCAACTGTGTGAACCTGCAGGCCATCAGGATCCCCGCCAAGGTATCTTTTATCGGTGAGCCGTTCGTAAACGGCTGCAGTCAACTGAAAAGCATTGAGGTCTCCGGGCAAAATACCGATTATGTCACATTGGATGGAGTGTTGTACACAAGCGATATGGAAACGCTGCTGGCTTATCCCGCCGGCAAAAGCCCCGAGGAATGTAAAATCCCCGCAGGCGTTACAAGAATCGCTGAATACGCATTCCAAGATAGTGCCATAACCTCCGTCTCAATACCCGAGGGTGTCGAGGGTATTTACGGTTACTTTTTTCACGGTTGCAAAATGCTCAGGCGTATCGATCTTCCTGCCAGCTTGACTGCAATAGTAGATTGTTTTGATGCCATGGGTAGCTGCGATCGTTTGGAATGCATCAATGTTTCCCCGGATAATCAGGTTTATGCTTCCCTGGATGGCATGCTGTATGTCAAAGACATGACAAAGCTGCTGCTCTATCCCCGGGGAAGGAAGGAAAGCAGCTTTACAGTACCCAATGGCGTTCATTCCATCGAAAAGCAAGCGTTCTTCGGAAATGAAAGCCTTACTGAGGTTATACTTCCCGATGGGGCGGAGTCCATAGGTGACTTTTCATTTGCCTCATGTGAAAAATTGGAAAGGACCGTTCTCCCAAATAGCCTGAAGTCGATTGGGAATGGTGCTTTCATGACTTGCATGAACCTTAATAGCATCGTATTACCCGGTAGCCTGACAACCCTCGGCAGAGATGCCTTCAGCTTATGCCAAAGTCTAAAGGAAATCACGATTCCCCGGGGCATCACAAGCATCGGCGCCAGCGCGTTTTTCTTCTGTGAGGGACTTGTGAGCATCGAAATTCCCCCCACAGTCACAAGCATTGATGCAAATGCGTTCCTTCAATGCCCGGCGCTTGTCATTTCGGGCGAGGCAGGCAGCTATGCGCAAACCTTTGCCCGGGATAACAATATTCCATTCACGATCACAGCGGGAGAACTTCCAGCCGGCACGTGAACCCCCCTGGTCTTTCGGAAAATTCGCACCTGCGGCGCGCCGGGCCAAAGCGCCCTGCGATTTTCCCGGCATTCCATGCTTTCTGTATATCTTTAGCACGGCGCGCCGCCCTTTCTCGTTATCATCACTATAACACGGGGTATGGTTCGCGCGTTCTACACATCAGCTTTTCCCTATTTTAGTGGACCTTCTGACACAGTCTGCCGTCCTCTGGTCTGTCGTAATATCTGCAAATATTTTACGAATATCTGACAAAATATCAAAAAAGCATTGCGATATATATAACGTATGTTAATATATTGTGTGTAATCCCATGTGAAAAGAAAGGAAACTTATTAGATGAAAAAAACAATTGTATTTCTTATGTTAATCACTCTGGTTATTTCTATGTTCACAATGGCATCAGCCGGATCTATTACAACAGCCTTGCAAAATGAAGAAGACCGGCATATTTCTGTCAAGGGACAAGGAAGTGACGGTAATTTCCCCGCAAACCCTGAAACTAACGGAGTAAGCCCAACAACCGGCTTGCCTTTTTCAGGCACATATCTGCCTATGCTGGTTCAGATTGACAATGAAAATGGCGGCATCGGAGCCCGCGCTCCCTGGGGCGCTTCCCTGGCAGATATCATTTATGAAACACCTCTCCATAAAAACGGCAATACGCGCCTTTCGTTTCTGTTCAGCGATACCATCCCGGAGAGCGTAGGCCCCGTCCGTTCGGCAAGAGTCACCCATGCTGAGCTGCGCGAGGAATGGGATGCTGGTTTTGTGTTTTATGGCGGTCAGGAAAACGAGGGGACAAACATTAATGATACATTCAAAGCTACCGGCGCAGATCAAAAAGGGGTTCTCTTCAGCGGGATCGTAGGGGACGGAAAGCCCTGGAAGAAGTTTTACAGCCGCGTCCAGAAACTTGTCAGCCCGCATAACGTAAACGCAAATGTCAAAGCAATGCAGGCGCTGATCCCTTCCGATTTTAAGGCGCCGTCCAGGCCCTTCCTGTATACGGATGAACTGCCGGAGGAAGGCGATTTGGCAACGGACATTTCCATCACCCGTACCCTGCCTGAATACTCTTCCAGTTTCGTGTATGATCCTGATGCAAACGTGTATGCCCGCTTTGTTAATGGCCAGCCGTATGTGGATAAAGACACCAATGATCAGCTTGTGTTCTCAAACCTGATCATTCAGCGCACCAGTGTGACCTATTATCATGATATCAATGACCGGCCGGTAACCGTGGACATTGGCTCCGGTAATGCCGATATCTTCCTTGGCGGCAGGTATATCCCCGGCTATTGGGTCCGCACCGGCATGAACCAGCGCACCGTGTTCTTTGATCAAGACGGGAACGAAATTCAGCTTCAAAGGGGTAAGACATTCATCAGCATGCTGGATTACGGAACAAATGTGACCTATACTGCGAAATAGGCATCGAAGGTTGAATTGGTAACAAAAGGGCCCTTTATCTGTTGAGGATAAAGGGCTCAGGGCATCAACAAAGTGGCATGCGCCACTTTGTTGAGTTTTCCCTCACTGCTACTTTCAAAACCTGCGGTTTTTGCGGCCGTTTGTTCGGGTAAGGAAGGAATTTCTTCGAAATTCCTGCGAAAATCACCGCACATGTCGCTGATTTTCGATCTACCATTGAAGGGCTTCGGCCCTCCAATACCTCCCAGGGTTTTTAGATAGTCTCGGCCCTTTATCTGTTGATAAAAGGGCTCTTTTTTTATGTCAAGCCGAAGGTTATTGCAAGCTTTTTTTAAGTAAGTTTCCAGTTGTATTGACAAATGTACTATATAGTACTATTCTATATGGGGAGGTGATTTAAATCAAAACCTATGGAGGCTTTTTGATCTCCAGAATACATCAACTGCAAGGCCGTACCTTTGAAAAGCTGCTGCGGGAAAGCGGCGTGGACGCCTTCAATGGCCCCCAGGGCAGAATTTTGTATGTTCTTTGGGAGCATGAAACGCTGACCATCACCGAGATCGGCCGCCTGACCTCGCTGGCGAAAACCACACTCACCAGCATGCTGGACAGAATGGAGCAGGCAGGGCTTATCATGCGTATTCCCGACAAAAAAAACCGCCGGCAGATTTTTGTCACCATCACCGAAAAGGCCAAGGGCTTCAAGGCGGATTATGACCGGGTATCGGAGCTGATGAACGTTTTGTTTTATCAGGGCTTTTCTTTTGAACAGATCGAAGGCTTTGAAAACACGCTGCGGAAAATCATCGATAATTTCGAAAAAAAGGGCGGGGATTTGGAATGAACGATCAAAACAGACAGGACATCAAAAAGCTGGTAAAGAACAGCCGCGACATCATTGTCTGCTCCATCGACGACAATGGCTTTCCCAACGCTAAGACCATGTTCCAACTAAAGGGCGAAGGGCTTCACACCTTTTGGTTTTCCACCAACACCTCCGCCATTCGCACCGGACAATTTCAAAAACGGCCGGAAGCCTGCATCTACTTTGTGGACCACGCGGGCTTTTACGGCCTGATGCTAACGGGGAGCATGCAGGTTTTGACAGACAGCGAAACCAAGCTTTCCTTTTGGAAGGACGGAGACGAAAAGTACTATCCCCTGGGGCCCACGGACCCGGACTATTGCATTTTGAGGTTTGCGGCGGACAGCGGCAATTACTACCACGGCCTGCAAAAGCAGCTTTTCAGTGTAAAGGCGTTTGAGGAGTAAAGTATATGCCCTATCAGCAGGTAAGGATTGTTCCATTTTCTATGAAGATATCGGCATCGGCGATCCTATACTGTTTCTGCACAGCGGATACAGCCGCGGTATCATAGCTTTCAGTGGGCAGATACAACCCTTCTTTCATACATACCGCTGCCTGCTGCCGGATTTTCGGGGCCATGGCCGGACGACAAGCGAAAGCCGCGACTGGGATACGCCCGTCATCGCCGAAGACATGGCCGGTTTTTTGCAGGCACTTGGCATTGCAAAGGCCCATCTCATCGGCTACAGCCTGGGCGGCGGCGTGGCGCTGCACCTGGCGGTGAAACATCCCGGATTGGTGAAAAGCATCATCACCATCGGGTTTCTATAAAACATTGCCGGTGGGAAAGAACTGCGTCTATTTCATTTTTCGCGAAGAAGCGGTTAACTATGGTTATAGGGCTTCAACATACAAAAACAGGCTTGGGCCTAATGTAGACGCAAGCCTGTTTCATATGGTTTTTTGAAAACAGTCACCTTACCAAGAATTCTTATTTCACAGGGGCCCATTCTGAAGTATCTGTTTTCATGGAAACAGATTCTGTTGTAGAGTGCCTGGTAACTGTGCCGGATACTGTACAGGATTTGGAAGATACACCGAGCTTTATAGGAGTGCCATCCACCGAATTTGTTGTTGAAGCAACTGTAGTACCTATAAATTTTCCATTGCTGTTCACGTTGCCATGGTGTTGAGAGGTAGTTACTGTAGTTATGGTTGTTGTAACAGGAACCTCCCAAGTGGTAGTTGTAACAGTAGTTGTGGTTTCAACCCATTCGCTTTTCGTTGTTGTCGTATCAGCATAATAGATTGTTATTGTTCTAAATTGGTAATTTCCGTTTCCATTGCCTTGACCTTGTGTACGGTATTCCGTTTCGGTTACTGTTCTGATAACCGGATCACCGACGATGTCACTACTCATGTCGTTGGTTGTAATATATTCAGATGTACTTACATCTGTTCTTGTGCTATGAGTTGTTTCAAACGTAGTCGTAACGATGGTGGTAATACCTGTCTTACCATCAAAAGTCACAACTGCGCCTTCTGGTATTCCGTTTCCTTTGTCTTTTTCCTTGGCGAATGCAACAAATGTGAAACTGCAAATCAATGTGATTGTTAATAGCAGCGCAATTGTTTTTCTCATCGGATAACCCTCCAAACAAAGTATTGCCTCTTTTGTTCTGGAGTTGGGGTTCTCCATTTTCAGCCTCTTTTGTTCTGGAGTTGGGGTTCTCCGTTTTCAGCCTCTTTTGTTCTGGAGTTGTGGTTCTCCATTTCAAACGTCGTTTTTGAAGTAACGTGGCGAGCCCAAGATCATGATGACTTAAAAGCACCTCCTTTTTCCAGGCATAAACAAAAAACAGCACAGATGCAAGAAAATCTATCCCCTGCGACCCGGCTGCCATAGTCTAAACTTTAGGCCCGATGGCTTTGCGTCCCAGTCTTTCGACAGGTTTGCCTTTTTAAGTTACTAAATACACTTTTCTGGTATATAGTACCATGGTTAGTTTAATTTTCCAAGTGGGTATACAAAACTTTACAATTATTAAAAGATAATTAATAAAAAGACAAAATAATGAAATGAAGATTCCAGGCTATTCCTATGGTTTAAGGTGTGCGGTTCTTTGTTTTGACAGGCATGATTAGAACATGATACACTCACCTTAACAAGAGGGGGAGTGTATTTTAATGTCCAGAGGAGTGCGGAAGGAAAGTAAAATGAATGCATACCATATTTTTTTGTGCGGTAACGAATAGAGGCAGGTATGTGAGTGCGCTGAAGGCAGATGTTCCATAGGGCCGGCCAAAGATGAGTGACAGCATGTTAAAAGTCTGATTAGGCGGCAGCGGGATGGAATACGGTGGATGCGTTTTGAAACCTGGACAAAACACGGTGAATGGAAGTTTTGGCAGAACTCAAAAAGCGCAGCGCTCCTATCGGCAGATCAGCAGGTTGACCGGGGAAAGTATAGGGATCATCAGGAAAGCGTGAAACACAGAGAACCGTCAAGCTGTGTTCGAGAAAGTTTCCTGTGTTCTTTGGGAGGAATCTTTTTGGCTGAACTTAATGCCAAGGCTTGCGGCCGCATCAGAAAAAAGCGTATGTCGGTGTATATTCTTTTATCGTACTTGGCCTTTGGCATCATTCCCATTCTGTTTTCCTCCTGGCTGTGCAATGTGCTGTCCATGCAGTATTACCGACAGGTGGAAGCGCAGGAGATGGAGCACAGCATCAACGCCCTTCAGTCCGGGCTGCTTAGGATTTGTGAAGATTATCTGTCTATAGCCAAAACATTGGCTTCATATCCCCAAATCCTTTCCTTTACAGAGTCGGGGGGAAAACTGGGCGAGGATGCCGTAAGGCTTGTGCGCACGCTGCAGCTTGGACAGGAGGAACGGATTCAAATCCATATCCTGGCCGCGGCCAACGGCCGCCGGTATTCCACCGGAAGTGTACCCAACCTGTATTCCATGCCGTTGTACAGGGAGTATGGCGTGTTCGCCCTGGCTGCGGGCAGCCAGGAGGGGTATGCTGTCAAGGCTACCAAGCTGGCCACGTATGCAGGGGCGCAGGTGGCGTTGTCTTTGGTGAAGACGCTGGAAAACAGCAAGGGCGATGTTGTGGGCTTTGTGGTGGTGGATATCTACCGAAGCGAGCTGGAGGCCATGCTGCGCCAGCTTGGTCCTTCGGGCCTCATGGATGCCGTTGTGCTGGACCCTAAGGGGGGTGTGGCCTATGCCATGCGCCAGGCCAGGCTGGAGGGGGAGACACCGGCCAAGGAGGAACTGATGGCCTTGACGGGCATCAGCGGCTTGGGCTTGAATCCGGCTTATGCCGCGCAGACATCCTTTACCGTGCCCGGCGCGGGTTTGACCGTTTTGCTCACCAGATCCCAGCAGGCGCTGAACAGCATTTCCAAGATCACCCTTCATGTGACGCTGATGATTTCCATACTGACGGCGCTTCTGGCCGGCTGCTGCGCCATACTCCTTTCCAAGCGCGTGTCCCGCCAGGTGAAACGGCTGCTGGACACCTTTGAGCAGATGAAAAAGGCGGGGCTCAAGCAGCGCTTTGCGGCCCACAAGGGGGACTTTTCCGAAATACAGATTATCGGAACGCGGTATAACGAACTGATCGAGCAGGTGGAGCAGCTGATCAGCCGGGCCGTGGAAAAGCAAAAACGGCTGAATACCGCCGAGATCAAGGCGCTGGAATCCCAGATCAAGCCGCACTTTTTATACAATGTACTCAATGACATCAAATCTCTAGCCAAGCTGGGCCGCACCCGGGAGGTCAGCGAGCTGGTGGTGTCCTTTGGCAACGTGCTGCGAATCAGTCTGAACGGACAGGGGGAGTTCACCACTGTAGAAGAAGATGTGCAGCTGATGGAGAACTATATTGTGATGCAAAACATTCGGCATGACGGGACCATCCGCTCCCATATAAGCATCCAGCCGGAGATCATGCTGCTTAAGATCCCCAGGTTCGTGCTGCAGCCGATCGTGGAAAACGCTATCATTCACGGGCTGAAGGAGTGCAGCCGGCGCCATATTTCGGTGAAGGGATACATGATGGGAAGCCAGGTCCTTTTTGAGATCACGGACAACGGCGTGGGTTTCGGCGTGGATACGAAGGCGCCGGGGGAATCGGGCAATACGCTGCACGAGGGCATTGGCCTTGCGAATATCAGGCGCCGGCTGCAGCTGTATTACGGCGATTCCTGCTATCTTGACATACAGTCCAAAAAGGGATGCTATACCAAGGTGACAGTCAGATTTGCCGCCAGCCGTATTTGATGCTTGAGCATGAGATCGATAAGTGCCGCATTTTGAACCTTTTTGGGCCGGATTACTGCTTGTTTTCCCTCCCGGTTCCTTTATGATATATGCATCAATCCTTTCAAAAAGGAATAGGAGGTTTTGCCATGAAATGGGGACGTATTCTTTTGGCGGCATGCCTGGCTGCAATGATGGTGCTGGGATCTTGCGCGGCGCCAACGGCTACCCTGGCGGAAGAAAAGGTGAGCATCGAGTTCTACTATCCTGTGCAGGTGGGCGGCAAGGTTGCGGAATTGATCGAAGGGTACGCCAGGGAGTTTGAGGCGCTCAACCCCAACATCAAGGTCAACCCTGTCTTCTCCGGCAACTATAAGGACACGCTTCAGAAGCTGATGGTCTCCCTGCAGGGCGGAACGCCGCCGCAGTTTACCATCCTGGCTAACGTCACCATTCTCACACTGCTGTCCATGGACGCCATCATGCCTTTGGACGACCTGATCGCCTCGGACGGCGGCGATGCCTACATCAACGATTTTTATCCGGGCTTCATGCGCAACTGCATGTATGACGGGCATATCTACTCCATTCCCTTCCAGCGCAGCACGCTGCTGATGTTCTACAACAAGGACCATTTCCGCGAAGCCGGCCTAGACCCGGAAAAGCCGCCGCGCACCTGGGATGAGATGGCGGAGTACGCTCAAAAGCTCACCAAGTTTGACGCCGCCGGCAATGCGGATCGCTGGGGTCTTTTGGTTCCCTCCTCCGGCGCGTGGAACTTCCAGCCCTTTTGCATCTCCAACAGCTTAAACGGCGAGAACATCATGTCCGACGACGGCAAGAAGGTTTTCTTCAACACCCCTGAAAACGTGGAAGCCCTTGCGTATTTGAAGAACTTGGCTGACACCAAGGCTTCCCCCGAGGGCGTGATCGACATGGCGACCACCCCCGCCAGCTTTATCGAGGGCAAGGCGTCCATGGTGCACGTTTCCTCCGGCAATCTGGCCAACATCAACGCGTCGGTAAAATTTGACTATGGCATCGCCAAGCTGCCTATCGCTAAGCGGGATGCTTCCATCGCCGGCGGCGGCAACCTGTATGTGATGAAGGGCTCCAGCGACGCGCAGCTCAATGCTGTCTGGAAGTTTATCCGCTTCCTCACCGAGCCGGAGCGCCAGGCCCAGTGGAATGTGGACACGGGCTATATCGCAACCCGCAAGTCGGCCTTTGAGACCGATATCATGAAGAAGTATTACGAGAACATCCCTCAGGCCAAGGTGGCCTTCGAACAACTGGAATCCTGCTACAACGAGCTGCGGGTATTTGAATCCGAGCGCGTCGGCTCGGCGCTTAACTCCGCCTATGACGCGGTGATGACCGGCGAAAAGACGCCCGAGCAGGCTTTGGCCGACGCCCAGGCGGAATGTGAAAAAATCCTGGCCCCCTATAACAAGTAAAGCATACGGGGCTGCCAGTTTGGCAGCCCCATCCTTCCGGGATGCGCGGATTCTTCCGCCCAGACAAGAAAGGAGGGGCAATCCCAATGCATTTGACCCCGCCCGCTGCAAGGGCCGTAAAGCGCAATGTGCAGGCATGGCTGCTGGTGCTGCCTACCTTTTTCTTTCTTACGGTGTTTTCCTTCTGGCCTTTTTTAAAGACTATTTATCTTAGCTTTTTTCAAAAGAACCTGTACATGCGTAAGGAAGTTTTCGCCGGATTCCAAAATTACGCGGACGCCTTTGCCGACCCGGTATTTTTGACCTCCCTCAAAAACAACGCCCGCTTTACGCTGATAGTGGTTCCCGCATGCCTGGTTCTTGGGATCTTCTTCGCTTACATCCTCAACAATAATTGCCGGGGCATTACGTTTTTCCGGACCGCTATCTTTTATCCCAACGTTTCGCCGATGATCGGCTTTTCTCTGATCTGGGTATTTTTGCTGACGCCGGATATCGGATTTTTTGACCATATTGTCAAAATGCTGGGCGGCCGGACCATCCGCTGGCTGGGCGATCCCAGGTATGTACTGACCGCGCTGTCCTTTGTATATATCTGGCGGGAAGCGGGGTACCTGATGATCTTTTTCCTGTCGGGCATGCAGGGCATTCCCACCGAGTACTACGAAGCTGCCACCATTGACGGGGCCAACGGCTGGCGTCAGTTTTTCAACATAACCTTCCCGCTTTTGATGCCTACCATGGTCTTTGCGCTGACGCTGACCATCACCAATTCCATTAAGATGGTGGATTCCATCATCGTGATGACGGAGGGCGGACCCAACCATGCCAGCAGCATGATCATGTACCATATCTACAAGACGGCTTTTTCCTACTGGGATCAGGGAATGGCCGCTACCTTCAGCGTGATCATGCTGGCGCTGGTTTTGACAGTGGTGGCCCTGCAGTACTTTTTGCTGGACAGGGTGACCCACTATGAAAGCTGAAAGGAGACAGACATGAAAAAGAGCCGGCTATTTACGGCGGCGCGGACGGCTGCGCTCGCCGCGGTGAGCATTATTTGGCTGTTTCCTTTGGCATGGGCGGTGTTTGCCGCCATCCGCCCCGGACAGATGGTGACGAGCTTTGACTTGTCCCTTCGCTTTTCGGCGGGAAATATCATCTATGTGTTTACATCGTTCCCGTTTTTCAAGTATATGGGCAACTCCCTGATCTTTGTGGCGGGAATCCTTTCGGTGCAGCTGTTTACCATCACCCTGGCCGCCTACGCAGTGGCGCGCATGGAGTTTGTGGGCAAGCGGCTGGTGATGCTGCTGATCATGGCCCATATCATCATCCCGGGCGAAGTGCTGCTTCTTTCCAACTATCTGACCATCCGCGACCTGGGTCTTGTGGATAGCCGCCTGGGTGTGATGATCGTCTCCTTCGGCTCTGCCATGGGTATTTTGCTGATGCGCCAAAGCTACCGCAGCCTGCCCGTGGCGCTGGAGGAGGCTGCTGTGCTGGACGGCTGCAACCTGTTCCAAAAGCTGTGGTATATCTTTATCCCGTCCTGCAAAACGGCATACCTGTCCTTTGCCATCATCTCCATCAACTGGCATTGGAATGCGTTCCTCTGGCCGTTGATTGTGATCAATTCACCTGACAAGCGCTCTTTGCCCCTGGGGCTGGCGCTATTGACCAAGAGCAGCGGTGACGCCGGGCCGCAATGGGCGGCGGTTGCCACAGCCACGGTGATGATCATGCTGCCGCTGCTGCTGCTGTTCATGATTTTCCAAAAACAGTTCATCAAGAGCTTTCTTACCTCGGGCTTAAAGTAGGGAGGGGCGCGTATGAACCGGGTATTTGTGGCGGAGGACTCCGCGCTTTTGCGGCAGGAGCTTTTATCCACGACGCCATGGGCACAGCTTAACTGCCAGGTGGTGGGCGCTTCGGGAAACGGGAAGGAAGCGGAGCAGATGATCCGTACTCTTCGCCCCGATCTTGTGATTACGGATATCTGCATGCCGCAGATGGACGGCCTGGAATTGATCGAGGCCCTTGCCGACCTGCCCCATATCCGGTATATCCTCATTTCGGCCTACAGCAAGTTTGAGTATGCCAAAAAGGCCATCAAACTGAATGTGTGCGATTACGTATTGAAACCTATTGATGACAAGGAACTGTATACGGCCATTCAAAGGGTAATGGTGGCCGGGGGCGGCGCCGCGCGGGATGCGCAAACGCCGGAGGAACAAAGCCAGACGGAGCAGGCGTCGGATAAGCACATTGCCGCGCTGACGCGGTATGTGCAGCAGCACTATAAGCAGGAGCTTTCCCTGGCCCAGGCGGCCAAGACGCTGTACATCAGCGAAAGCTATATCAGCAAGCTTTGCAGGCGAAAGCTGAAAGCATCCTTTGCCGAATATGTGGCACAGGTGCGCATCCGGCAGGCGGAAACACTTTTACAGCAGTCTTCGGGGCTTAGGGTTTCCCAGGTGGCGCAGATGGTGGGCTTCAATGACTACCGCTATTTCTGCACCACGTTTAAAAAGCTGGTGGGAATCCCGCCCAAGCAATATCAGATCAATGGATGTAAGAAAGGGGCACAATGATATGTCCTTGCGCATTACCGCCAACCACGCCCATGTATTTCCCCGGCATATCCGGGAGGACGGAACGCCGGAGGTGCTGCTTTCTCTGATGGATGCATGCGGCATCGAGCAAAGCGTGGCCTTTGCCACCTTCCACGGGTTCTTGGGCCCCGGTGACGAGGAGCCCAACGCATGGCTTTCCAAGGCTATGGGGGAAAGCGGCCGCCTGCTGGGGTTTGGCGTGGTGGATTTTGAGGGGAAGGATCTGCGCGGCCAGGTGGACAGGATCGCCGATCTCGGCTTTCGCGGCATCAAGATGCATCCGGCGTTCCAGCACTTTGTCATCGACGGGGAGAAGGCGTTTGAAGTCTACCGGCGGGCGGAGGAACTGAACCTGTTCGTATCCTTTCATACCGGCGTACACTGGCACCGCATCGCCGACTACAACATGCTGCGCTTTGACGAGGTGGCGTACAACTTCAAGCATTTGCGTTTTTCCATGGAGCATCTGGGAGGCTACTGCTTCTTCAACGAGGGGGTGGCCGTGATGCTCAACAACCAGTATGACAAGGAAAACCCAAGGCTGTACGCGGGATTGACCAGCGTGTTTGACACCAACGAGAACCGCGCCTGGAATTTAAGCGACCAGCGGATCAAGGAACTTTTGTGGCAGACCGGCGAGAACGCCTCCATCTTCGGTATGGACTTTCCATACAACGGCAAAGATAAGGTAAGCTACGCCATCCAGCATGTCAAGGACCTGGATATAGCGCAAAGCGCCAAGGAAAAGATATTGGGCGGGAATCTGCGCAGGGTGCTGGGCATCCTGTAGTTTAATATCATCATGTCATACAAGGCTGCCGGAAGGCTTAGCCGCCCCTGCCTGTTAAGGGTAAGGGGCGGCTAAGCCGAAGGGGCCTTTTATATTGATGCTTTTTAACAGAAGCATCTGCTTTACTCTGTTGCTGTGGGCTTTCTGACACAGTCTGACGGTTCTGTGTGTTCTATACCTTTTGATTGATCCCTACACTTTCTCCGGTCAACCTCTGTATACAGTCCTCTTTGTTCACCCTGGATCAAGGGCCCGGAGGCTACTAACCTCCAATTCCCCAGTGTCTCCTCTCCTGGGTCCAGGGCCCGCCGAAGAAAATCGTGGAAACGAGGACGCAGGAAGGAGTTGGGGGGATTTCGATTTTCCCCTTTCGCACTGAACTACGCTTCGCTTTGCCGCCCATCACCGCTTCGCGGCGCTGGGTACGGCGTGGCCATTTTCAATGGCTCTCGCCTAGTCCGGCTTCGCCGTCCCTCTGTAGTCCAGTGTTCCGCCTGCTCCGGCTACGCCTACGCAGGCTTCAGGCTCGCTGCGCTCGCCCTCCGGGTTAACTCCTCCCTGCACTCTCCATATCCCCCTTTAGACGACCAAGGCTCCGTAGCCGAAGCGCCGCCTGTGGCTCGGGAGCCGAGCGCAGCCTGCGGCGGATGAAGCAAAGGTAGACGAGGCTGGCGAAACGAGCAACGCGAACGGCAGTGAGCAGTGCGACGATTGAGCCAGATGGGGGGGCGGACCCTGGACCCGGAGAAGTTTGGGAACAAGGAAGAAGGTTTACTTTGGAAACCGACGGAACCGTCCCCGTGGTTTCCCCCCCGTGGTTTCCCATGGTTTCCAATGGTATCATGATAGGTGATATGCGTCATATAATTAGTATAATTTTTCATCAAGTAGAGATTGCAATGATGAGTTGGAACATGCAATATATTAACAATAATAGAAAAAGTTGTTGATTTAAGTGACCTTTAGTGTTATATTTTTTTAAGGTATTATGAGGGTGAGAAATATAGCACATAGGTGGGGATTTAAATGAGTTATATCATATGTCACCTTACAGATTTGCATTTACAATCTGAACAAAGTTGTAATTCGATATTCTCGAAAGCACAAGCATTGAAACAAGCTATTTCATCAGAAATACTTGTGGGTGATGTTGTTATAATGGTTGTAAGTGGGGATATTGCATCTACCGGAAAAAAGAAAGAATATGAACATGCAGTAAGTCTGTTTTCTGATATAGAACATTACATAAATGAAGAGAAAAAAATACAAGTAAACTGGGCGATGGCACCAGGAAATCATGACTGTGATTTGGAAAATACTGATTCTATTCGTGATACTCTTATTGATGCAATTAAGAATGGGGCGGCATGCCCTAGAGATACTTTGGATAGGATATGTGTTGTCCAGAATAACTATAATGAGTTTGAGGCATTATTTAGTCTTACTGAAATTAATCCGATAGAAAAACATAAGACTATTGATACTAAAGAAGGAAAGATATTAATTGTTCTAAATAATACAGCCTGGATGTCAAGAAAACACGAAACGGCTGGCTCGGGAATTATTCCTCCAGAGTATATTAGCTACCAAATAGATAATAGTCAGTACCTATTTACTATTTCAGTATTTCATCATCCAATTAATTGGCTTAATCCTGATAATGCTGCGTTTTTTCGTAATCGTTTAAGAAATACTTCAGAATTTGTCATTATGGGGCATGAGCATGAACAAGACCAAGTATCGTCTTGCGCTCCAACCTGGAATATTGAACAGAGAAATGGAATGGTTCTACAAGATAGCAAAAATGATGAAAATAGTGGTTTTTCTATCTATAAGATAAATCTATCAGACAATTTAATACAGGACATTCATTTCCGTTGGAATGCAAAAGGTTATTATGATTCAGAGCGAATGCCTGTTAGTGAATTTAAACGTAACAAATCAAGAAAAGAAAAAACAATAGAAGCTACTAACGTTTTCTTGCAGCAACTTGATGATATTGGATTCTCGGTACATCATCCATACAAAGAAAATCCTACTCTTTCTGAAATTTTTTGTTGCCCTGATATATTATTAATGGACTCAACAACTATGTCTGAGATTTCTCCAAAGGTATGCGTAAATTCACTTTGTGATATTCTGAAATATAGATATGGATTCATAATGGGCAACAAGGATGGAGGAAAATCAACCATCGCGAAAATGTTATGTCTACATTATATTAAATGTACAGATTGTATACCAGTATTGTGTAATGGCAAATCGTTCATCAGTAGAAAAGACGAAAGAATTGAGGAGGTAATAACTGAAAATTTTTGTGATCAATATGGAGAAAAAACGGACATACAGTTTAGACAACTTGAAAAGAAAAGAAAGGTTATATTGATAGATGAATTTGATAAATGCCAGATGAACTATAGTGCTAAGCAGCATGTAATTCAATTTCTAATAAACAACTATGGGTCCATATATCTTTTTGCTAGCATTGGCTTGGATATGACTGAAACGTATACAATAGTTAATGTAGATAGCGAATCATTACAATTGATGAAAGTAATGAGCATGGGGAATAGCAAAAGACATGAATTAGTATCGAAATGGTATGTTCTCGGTAAGGAAGATTTTGTTGATCAAAATGAACTCGATGCTAAAGTAAAAAATGCAACAACAATTATAAATGAGATGGTGAGCCGGGGTGTTATTCCGGCAATCCCACTTTACATTATTATTGTATTGCAACAATTGGCTACAGGAAATGCCTCTACTTATGATGGTAGTCGACTGGGTTATTTTTATGAAACTATTGTTAATCGAAATTTGGCATTATATTCCCGAAACAACCAAAGCGAAGACAGTATTTGTCGAGAACTGCTATCTTTTCTAGCGTATTCAATGCTATGTAAATATAAGAATAGATTATCTTATGAAGAGCTTCACGATATGATTGAGATATATAGAAATGAGTTTGCAGTTGATATTGATATCAGTATAGGCTCATTCATCAAAGATATGTGTACTGTATATATCCTTAAAAAGAGTCCTGATGGATATTTTAGCTTTAAATACCCATATATATATTATTATTTCTGTGGGAGATATATATCAAGAAACCTTGCCAAAAAGGAAGTTTATGACAAATTGGTATATTTGATCGATAGATTATATGTAGAAGATTATGCTAATATAGTTGTTTTCGTTTGTCAATTCTCAAATAATCCAATTGTCATAGAATTAGTTATAAACAATGCCGAAAAAATACTTGATAGTAAGAAGGAATTTGACTTTATCAATTGCAATACACTTATTCGATCGGTTGATCAAGGACTAGAGAATTATCTTGACAAAGTTGTTTTTTGTGATGATAAAGTTGACGAACATAAAAAGGAAGAGCTCAAACGGCTAGACGAATCACATATTGATGATGGAGAGGTAAAGGAGCAGAGCACAAATATAGATGATATTTCAGAAAATCAACTTGTTGCAGAATTAAACAGTGGAATGCAGACAATAGGTGTATTGGGTCAAATCCATCGTGGATACCCTGGATCAATTGAAAAACCGTTGAAAATTCGAATCGTAAAATCTGTACGAGCATTGGGTATGAGAATACTAAGTCTAATAATGGAAGATTTCGAATACGAGAGTGAAGGTTTTATTCCGTATTGTACTGATAGAATACTTCAAGAACATAGTGAAGAATCACGCGATAAAATTGAATCATTAATACGTCATTTTCTGGTTTCTTTTATGCTATCGCTGACAGAAGTTATTGTTCATCACATATCTTCATCAATTTCTAGTTCATCACTTATTACTATTAACAAAAAGGTTTTGGCAGAAGATAATAGTATTGCTGGTAAACTTATTATGGTTGATTCTTGTCTAAATTGCCTTGGACAGTCATATGCTGACCAAGTAGTTAATATGTATGCAGATTTGAAAAAATTAAAGAATAATTTTGCTGCAAATTTGTTAAGGGGGTTCGTATACAATTATCTATACATGAATCGTTGTAGCAAAAATGAATTTAATAAACTGTGTTCAGAGTTTTTATTCAACAGTCAGCATATGCTTACAGACGCAAAGATTGGAAGTATAAATCGCTAGTGTATGTATTAGTCAATTTCACAAAGCAACCACTTTGAATCACACTGAATCAAATAAACAGTATGATTTTTAACACAACACTTAAACGCATATATATTCGAATTGTTTATAGATTGATATGATACATAATCTTCTATATTCTCTATAGTGAATTCTTGTCCTTGACGATTGATATATGAGGTTGGGATTAAATGACCATCAATAGTGAATACTGCATGAAGTTCAATTGCCTCACAATTTTCTTCACTTATCCCCAACGTGGGGTTGCTCATGAAATATGGTAACATCAGTTTTCCTCCAATCCAACTATTTAGGTATTCATATGGTTCCTGACATTTAAATGTTTATTCATTTTTTTTGTAGGGTATATCACGGTAAATTATAAAATGTATTAGTTCATAAATCGTAGCGCAGCAGGACCCATAAATGGGGCCTACCGCAGGGTTTTAAAAGTGTTGGGATTCTGTTGGATTATTAAGCACTCCAAACGCTGTTAAGAGTAAGAGCGCCAACATGGCATCCACAACATTCTGTATCGGTTCCTGTGTGATGCCGATATCCTCATAAAGGCCAAGGTTGCCCAAGAGAGTACAAACGGTTGGGGCAATTGCCGCCTAAACAACTTTGGGTTTCCAACGAGATTGTTCCATGATAATACTTCCTTTCCATACATATGAACACATTTCTAGGTGTTCTGTGCATAAGAAAAAGACCGCCCATAGGGCAGCCTTTCATGCTTTCATAATATCATATGCAAAACCGGAAAAACAAGGAAATACATATCCATTTTCTTTTATCGCAGGGCATCATTATTACGCATCATGCTACTGAACACAAAGAACCATCAGACTGTGTCAGAAAGCCCACAGCAGCAGGAAAAAACAGATGCTTCTGTGTAAATGAGACAGAAAGAAAAGCATTCTGGCAACCGTAACATGAAATTCCGCTGCTGCCAATGCAATGAAGGCGTCCATGCGTACCATCACACCCACGAATCCCAGAATTTCTTTCACACGTTTGATGTTGTATCCCAAAAAGAGCAGAGCAACTTCAGCTCGCACCTTCCTTCAGGTGCGAAGCAGAAAATGGTTCACGTGCATCGTGTACTTAATCGTCCCGAACGGATGTTCAACGATTTGTTGACGGCGTTTGTAGATCGCCATATACTCCTGCGTCCGCTTATCCGTTTTCTTTCCCTGGGTCCAGGGCCCGGAGGCCCTTGGTCGTCTCAAGGGGGTTATGGAGAGTGCAGGGAGGAGTTAAGGGGGGACATCGAAATCCCCCCTACTCCTTCCTGCGTCTTCGTTACCTTTTGAAAATAGCAGCATAAAAACAAAAAAAAGTGGCTGTACCATCGAGCCTTAGCAGTGCGACGATTGAATAAGATGGGGGGCGGGCCCTGGACCCGGGGAAGCCGCTTCACCCTTTCGGCTTTGCTTCTATAGTTATTATAAGTTGTCTGATTCTTTAAATTTTGACACAGTCTGCCGTCCCCCTTCGTTATAATGTATTATTAATACTGAACAGGTAATCTTTATACAATCTTAATGCAGAAGGCTTAATACATAGAAGCAGCTCTCCGAAATATAGTGTTGTATTTCTGTTAGCTCAGATACAACTCGAATTGAAGCTGCAAAAAAGGTCGTACACATTTTATCCAGGCGATAAAATGACAATCATGGCAAAACCGGCGAAAGCCGGTGGCGCAAAGCTACAGGGCCTACTGGTCATGCAATTGATCGAGGGCAGCCAGTTGCCGCATCCAGCCGCTTTGTCTGGTATATGTATTGGATGCTTGGCAGCTGATCTATGGGAGCAGCTGCTTTTCTATATGGCATTTTGTTACGTCTGCAAAAGATAAGGAGAGAGCGTGATGAAAAAAAGGTTCGCAGTAACGACATTCATCGGGCTGGTCGGCGGCCTTGCCTGTATTGGCGCAGCGATTGCAGAGGGCGGAAACCTTGCTCTTTTCGTCAATATCCCATCGTTCCTCATCATCGTAGGCGGAACGATTTGCGTGCTGATCATGTCTTTTCCGTTCAGCGTTGTGAAAACGTTAGGCAAGGTCATAAAGGCAGCGTTTGTGCAGGATTCGCATGACCCGATAGACGATATCAATACTATTTCGGAGTTATGCGTCTACTCCAGGAAAAATGGCTTGCTGGCGCTTGAAAAATATTCGGAAAACATTACCGACCCTTTCTTAATTAAGGGGCTCAATCTGCTGGTGGACGGCATTGACCGGGACGTCCTGGAAGCCTCTATGTCCAGCGAGATTTATCATATCCATAAACGGCACAAGTCAGGAATATCCATGGTCAGCATGATCGCAAGCGTGGCGCCGGGCCTTGGGCTGGTTGGCACCTACGTTGGCTTGATCCCGATGCTGGTGAATATGATGGATCCGGAAAAGCTGGGTCCTATGATGGCAATCGAGCTGGTGTCCTCCTTCTATGGCGGCGTCATAGCGAACATTATCTTTTCGCCAATGGCCAAGAGGCTGCAAAGCAATAGCGAGAAGGAGAGGGATAGGAACGAATTGCTCCTTGAGGGTCTTTTGGGGATTCGGGACGGCAAAAATCCGAGGCTGCTGCGGGAAGATCTGATGACTTACCTAACGAAGCGGCAAGCGAAGAAGGCCGAAGCGAAGAAACCGTCAAGAGAATCCTCTGACGCAAAGGTGCTTGATTATGAGGCGGGCAAAAAGCGGCGAAGGGGGGCGTAAGGTGTGCTAAAGCGGTACTGCGAAGACGATGATGATGAGGATGAGTCTGAAAATTGGCTGGCCAGTTACAGCGACTTGGTGACCGACCTTATGGCTGTATTTGTGCTCCTGTTCTCTTTTGCCCTGATGTCACAAAGCGTCAAAGCGCGTTTGGTGTCAGTTGAACTGGAAAAAGAAAAGAGCATTGCTGCCCAGCAAACGATGGATATTGGCTCGAGTGCTGAAGAGTTTGTGGAAGCGATAGAAGAGCAAATAAAGAAAGCAGGGCTGGAAGACCAGATCAGCGTCAATATGGAGTCTCCGGATACTAAGAGCAACAGCCCCGGCGATTTGGCGGAAGGGGTGAGAGCCGTCCCCGAGAAAATGGAGGAGATGGACGCGAACATTGACAAGTTCATCAAAGAGCTTAAGGGGCAGTTCAAAAGCGCCGGGCTGGAAGGCCAGGTCAGCATCAGCAAGAATGGGAAAAACCGGGTTGTGATTCGGTTGATGGACTCCGTTCTCTTTGATAGAGGCAAGGCGATTATCAAGGAAGAAGTGAAGCCGACGCTGGACAGCATCGCCGATATTCTTTCGAAATATGACAGCTCCATTCGATATGTTCATATTGAGGGGCACACGGATAATCTTCCGATTAATACGCCGCAGTTTCCCAGCAACTGGGAGCTTTCCACTGGTCGGGCTGGCAGTGTGGTGCGGTATCTGATTGAAAAATCGAAACTGAGTGATGATAAATTCTCCTCGGCGGGGTATGGCGAATTCCGCCCCATTCAGGACAACACTACCGACGAGGGCAGAATGCACAACCGGCGCGTGGAATTCACCATTGAGATCATGGACCCTGACACTAAGGAATAAGGGATGGACGTACCAGGCTGCTGGTGTTGCTTTAGCAGATTGTATTTGATAAGATATAATTTGTTACAATAGCAATAAAAAGCGGGGATAGAGAATGAACTCAGGCAACTCAACCAATGAGAAAGAGCTAAAACATCAGCGGCGTGTTCGATATAAAGGCACCCATCCTAAAACTTTTCAAGAAAAATACAAGGAACTGCAGCCTGAGAATTATGCTGAGGATGTGGCAAAGGTTATTCAGAAGGGCCGTACTCCTGCCGGCATGCATCTTCCAATTTGCGTAAAGGAGATATTGGAATTCCTGCAAATAACACCAGGGCAAACCGGACTGGATGCGACACTAGGTTATGGCGGCCATACTTTAGAGATGCTTAAGTGCTTACAATCAAAGGGCCGCTTGTATGCAATTGATGTAGATTCTCTTGAATTGCCTCGTACAAAAGACCGTTTGGAGCGCTTGGGGTATGGCTCCGAAATTTTAGAGATAAAGCAAATGAGCTTTTCCAAGATAGATCAAATCGTTCCGGAATCCGGGCTGTTTCATTTTGTGCTGGCAGATTTGGGCATTTCCTCTATGCAACTAGATAATCCTGAAAGAGGATTTTCCTATAAGTTTGAAGGACCATTGGACTTGCGGCTTAATCCGAAAGTGGGTATTTCAGCTGCAAACCGTTTAAAAACGATTTCACTTGACGAATTGCAAGGTATGTTCATCGAAAATTCCGACGAGCCTTATGCCGAGCAAATCGCCCGCGGCATTATTTCCAGCAGAAAAAAGGGAACGGAGATATCAACAACAACACAACTTCAGACCATAATCAAAAATGCTCTGAGATCTGTTCCGCATATTGGTGAAGATGAAATCAAGAAATCCTGTCAGCGGTGCTTCCAGGCATTGCGGATTGATATTAATCATGAGTTTGAAGTATTGGATGAATTTTTGGAAAAACTCCCTGATGTCCTTGCGTCCGGAGGGCGTGTGGCCATTCTTTCATTTCATTCAGGAGAAGACCGTCGTGTCAAGAAATCTTTTAAACGCTTTTTCCGGGAAGGCGTTTATCGTGAAATAGCACCCGATCCTATTCGTCCATCATCAGAAGAATGTCATGCCAATAGCCGTTCGCGTTCTGCTAAAATGCGTTGGGCGATTAAAGCATAAGATGAAATTTTGGGCACGTTATTTGCCTGTAAAAGAAAAATGATGCCTGCTTTTTAGTGAACTGCCCTCTGCCATACCGAAACATAAGGAGCAAACCGTTGAAAGCATGGCGTGTCGAGAGGATGGTTCTCCCGCCACGCCATGAATACAATCCCACGGTTCATTCCGGCCAATCGTTCCATCTGCCGGAGTGTTGGCCCAATGTTACCATATGTCACTATTACAGTTCTTAACTCCCGCCGGATGTATCCCCGGTTTTCTTTTTGACCTGACGCGACTTGTGTTTTGCGCTATTTGGCTTGGACGGTAAAATTTTTTCGCTCGGTTCCTTTTTCACGCTGCCACTCCTTTGCTGATTTCCTTTCTTTTTATTTTGCAGCAAACCCCGCGATAAATATTCAGAAACACAGGGGAAGGTTCTCTGTGTTTAAAGACAGCGGAAGCTGAGGCAAACATAGGCGAGTTGGCTCCATATTGACCGGAACACAGAGAACCGTCCCCTGTGTTAACTTGTGTTAAGGCATTTGGGGCGGCGGCAGCATGGCTAAACCGCAAATTTTGCTGTAACACGCTTGGAAGAAGCGCTGATAGCCTTCGCACAGCCGGTTTAGACCCAATTCGCCATTGCACATAGGTTCTCGGTCACGCCGGCATCCGCCATGGCAAAGAAACTGCCATTGACATGATCTGCATTTCTCGTGGACAGTATAAGAAGCTTCACAAAATGCTGCGCCAACTGGCGATTTAGCAATGCGGAACAGGGATTGCCCATTCACATTGCCGAGCAGCCATTCATCAAGCGAGTAAAAATCGCAGGGATAAACATTTCCGTTGCTTTCCACTAGAAAGGTCGGCAGGCATCGCCCCATATGCGCACACTCATCGTTCGGATGGCCTGCCGCCATGTTGACCCAATTATCAAACGCGCGGATGCTAACAAAATGGCCACTGCGAAATGCCTGTTCGTACAATGCGAATAATGCGGTCAGGAATTCGCCGTAGGTGATGGCGTCCAGGCTGTATTCGCTTAGGCTGCTGTGAAAACCGTCAAGGCAGGGGATAAACTGCAGATATCCATGTTCCTTGAGGGAATGGAACACCTTTTCAGGCTCGCGGGCGACCTGCTGGTCCACAACACACAGTATGTTGTAGTCAATATTCGCTTTCTTCAGCCTGTCTATATTGGCCATCACCCGGGCATATGTGCCTTGCCCCGATTGATCCAAACGCCGGCTGTCATGAATGGCTTGATAGCCGTCCACCGACACGCCAACCAAAAAATGGCCCTGCTTGAACACATTCAGCAGATCGTCGCTCAGGTGAAGGCCGTTGGTTTGAATGGCATGCTGCACGGGTTGGCGGCGGGTGTTGTAGGATTTTTCCAGCGCAAGAAGTTTTGTATAAAACCCCACGCCAGCCAGCGTAGGCTCTCCGCCCTGAAAGGCCAGAGACACATGGCTGTCGGCATAGGTAAAAACACGCCTGATCAGGTTTTCAAGCGTTTCGTCGCTCATTATTCCAAAGGATGCAACACTGCGGTGTGACATCTCATCTTTGTAAAAGCAGTAGGAGCAGCACATGTTGCACATCCCAGACGCCGGTTTGATCATCATTGAAAGGGGCGGCACGTGCTTTCCTCCTTTGAATCGCTGTCTTGCCTGCATGTTGTCATTACATTCAACAACGCTCCTTCCTTTCCCTTGCGGTTTTCAGGAGCAGAAACCGCTTTTCCTTCATAAGGCTGAATGGAAAAGCAAGTACCTATCTTCAATGAGCTGCACCTGTATTATTTGATTTTCCGGATGGCTGCCGCAAACCATTGGGGTTGTTTTTTTCGGCCAGTTTCCCAGCCCATCACATAGTTGAGCCAATAAATGGGCTCCCTTTTTCGGGCCAGGCGCTTTTCCGGGGAGGGCATCATGGGGGCCTTGCAGCCATGCACCCGAAAGCCCAGGCTCCTTGCAATCCAGCTGGCACGGAACATATGATAATCGGAGGTTACCAGCAGAATTCGCGGATGTTCCTCTTTCGTGATCATTTGCTTTGCATTCATCAGGTTTTCACAAGTGATTTGGGAGCGGTCCTCGCAGCGGATGGCGCCTGGGGGAACTTCATGGCCAATGAGCCAGTTCTTCATCTGCTCTGCTTCTGTATTAGGGGTCTTAGGCGTTTGTCCGCCGCAGGTGATAATCGTGTGGGACGCGCCCTGACGGTAGCAATCCACTGCCCGCTTTAGCCTGTCTATAAGCTGCTCCTTTGGTGAACCATCCGCGTTAAGCTTGTATCCAAGAACCACGATGGCATCGTAAGGGTGGGAATGCTTCATTTGTGCCATCCTTCCAAGAATAATCATTTTACTGTACTGCCTTTTTTACTGCGGCCTCACGATACTGCATGGGCGTGACACCTGTCTCCGCCTTGAACTTTCGTACAAAGCTGCTGGCGTCCGTATAGCCCACTTGGCGTGTGATCTCCTTGATCTGGGAATCTGTTTGGCGCAGCAGATACACTGCCTTTTCCATGCGGACTGACTCAAGATATTTGGAAGGCGTGGTTTGCATTCTCTCCCGCATATAGTGGGTTAAATAGGAGGCGGACATGGAAAGCCGCTGTGCAATCTTCTGTACAGTTAATTCCGGATCATCATAATGCTCCTCAATAAAGCGGGTAATACGCTGCAAAAGCGCATCTTCCCGCATGGCTTTTGATGCGTTCAGCGTATCGCTGACAGCCAGGCAGAGAACCTCCAAGGTCTGGGCATAGGTGGCCAATGTGTTGCGCCCCATCAGCTCATGCACATAATCCTGAAAGCTTTCTACCTGGTTTTTTCCCACCAGAGCGGATAGGAGGGAGACAAGGGCCATGGTTTGAATATGAAGGCTATGGATATCCGTTTGTTCGCTTAAGAGGCTTTGCTCAAGCTGCTGGATCAGGCTGTGGATACCGGCATTGCTGCCCTGTTTTACCGCCGCCAACAGCTGCTCTTCCAAGGGGAGATGCAGGGAAATTTCCTCTTGAACCGCCTGTTCATAATGCGCTGCATCTACAAATGGCTGCAGGCGAAAGCGTGCCAGCTCGCTGGCGGACATAGCCTCATACAAGGAATGGTTCATCAAGACCAGTTGGTCCACTGTGCAGCCGCAGCCAACAGTCATAAGGGCGGCGTTTTCTCCCTGTGAGCAGATTGTATCATATATGGCTTTCGTGTCAATCTGCTTTGTGTGATGATTGACAATCATCACCAGGGAAGCGTCGTACCATTCGACTCCCTCCGCACAGCCGAAGGAAGAAGCGGACTGTTCCAGTTCCCGAAGCAGCCGGGCACGATAGGAAACGGGCTGAGAGCCAGGCTCGCCGGCCTGAAAGGCGGTGGTGAGAAAATGAAAAACGGTATAGTAAGGATGGGGGAAGGAAACTCCCATGACAAAAAGCATTTGGGAAAGCTGAGTTTCATCTCCCCTTCCCAGCAGCGCCTGCTGCAGGGCATAATCACGGGTCAGGCGTGAATAGCTTTGCAGCTGCTGCGCCATTTCCATGTTGCGCGCCATCATATTTCGCATATATGCTTCCACATCTGATAACTTTTCCGGATGCGCAAGACCTTTTGCAGGCAAAAGCTCCATTAACCGGCGTACTGGCCGATAGTTGACCGCGCTCATTCCCTGAGATACGATAAACACAGCCAGCAGCGTCAAAAGGATAATTTGAAGAAAGCTTCGGTTCAGTGAAGAGAATTTTTCGTTTGCCAGATAAGCGTCATAGCAATACACATAATCCACCGCCATCCGGGTAGAGGCCATGCGGGACACGGTCATTCCCGGCTGTTCCAGCGGGTTGGCGGAGGTACGGTAACGGTATATGATGTCGCCGCTCTCCCGGTCCAATACCGCAAAATCTGAGCCATCCCCTTGCATCGCGGCAGAAAAGAGTGCGTCCATCTGAGATTTTTCCAGCACAAACAGAAGCAGCCGGGTTTTAGGCAGCCCCATCAGCGGCTGAGCGAAGGAAACAAGCATCAGCCCCTTTGAGGAGACCGGATAAAGGCGGACGTTGTTTCTGCCTTCCTTAAAGTACTCATCCAGCAGAGAAGGGGCCTCCTGAAGCTGAGGAAAAGCATAGCGCCCGATAAAGTCATTGACCTGAAAGGAACCCACAGAAGAAAGAATACTGCCGCCGGGTGTTAAAAGCGCCACATCCCTAAGAAAATCATTGGCAGCAACATAGCGGCGCAGCTGCAGCATACCTTGATAGGTGTCATATCCGGCTTTCTCCATCCTGTAGCTGCTGAAGGAGACATCGCTGTCGATCTGCAGAGCGATCTGCTCGATTTCCAGGAAAACTCGGTCCAGAATCTGCTGCTGGGATTGTACGATATTCCGGGCTGTCTGTTCATGCTGATCGTTTACCATGGCTACAGTCCGGAAATAAAACAAACCCATTACCGGGAGCGCGATAAGCATGGCCGCGCCCATATAGCTGATGAAATACTTAATGCGCTGCTTATTGGTTCTGTACTTTGGCATGGCAAAATCCTTCCCCATGAAACGGCTGTACGGACAGGCGCAGTTTGCGCCTGTCCGTCAGCAGAAACTTGGGTCTTTTATTTTTTTAGCGCTTCAGCCACAATATCCAGATAGGTCTGCATCCGCATATCGTTCAAGGTTTTTACATAGTTTTCCCAATCCGTATCCAAGGAGGAGCGGCCGGTGATGAACTCGGCGCGCATTTGCTCCACATAGGAGGTCAGGTCGTTTAAGATAGGCGTCATTTCCTCAATTTGCGCAGAGTTGAAGGAAATGCTTTCCCAAATTTCCTTGGGGGTATAGGGGAGCATGGCCTCGGCAACCGCCAGCGGGATAGGCATGGTTTCACCGCCGATGAAGTAGTTGTCCAGGATGATGGCCGGGTTGTTGCCGCCGCTCCAGCTGGTATAAGAGGATATAACCTGGGTCAGCGTCAGGCCATCGGGATTCTTGGTTACAAGGTCGGTGTAATAGTTGCGGCCATTTTCATCTGTGTCGTAAAGCAAGCCTTTTTCAACCATGAACAGAAGTTCTGCGCCTTCCTCACTGTAGAAGTAGTCTATCCACTTCATGGTTTCTTCCGGGTGCTCGTTGCCCTCGCAGATGACAAAGGAACCAGGAGCGTATATCATGGACTTGCAGGCGGTATACAGCTGGTCGCCGTCGGGGCCGATCAAAGCGGCGGGCAGGTTCTGGTAATTCTCCGCCTTGTCGCCTACGTTGGTCATGTTTACCGCGCAGAACATGCCAATCTTGTCGGCTGTACCCTTGGCTACGGATTGCTCGGTAGTCATGGTGAAGATTTCATTATCCAGCAGCTTTTCCTCATACCATAGGCGCATGGTTTCCAGAAGCTTGCGGTAGCTGTCGGAGGCGGGCCAGAAACGCAGCGCGCTGGTTGTCTCGTCCACATCCACCCAGGGTTGGTTGGGGCCGCGGTTCTGCAGGCCAAAAGCGCCGTAAAAGCTGCTGATTACGG
Source organism: Bacillota bacterium (assembly GCA_023416585.1). Taxonomy (GTDB): domain Bacteria; phylum Bacillota; class Clostridia; order Christensenellales; family Aristaeellaceae; genus JAEWAH01. The sequence goes on along the minus strand of JAEZHM010000036.1, from coordinate 93,090 downwards.
AATTGATGGAGTCGCTGCTCAAAGGTAATTCGTCATTAAGTTCGCCGTCGCCGTTGGCATCGCTGTCACGGAAAGCCCGAAACACTTCGGTTAATTCATCAATCGTGGCGGGCATATTAAGGTTCAGTCGGTCCAGCCATGATTTATTCATGAACTGTTTGATTTGCACCTTCATGCTAGGGTGAAGGTTAAAATAGCCTACGGAATAAATATTGCCGTCATCCAGGGTCAGGGCGTCCTTCACCGCCGGATACTTTTCGAAGAAAGCTTTCAGATTGGGGGCGCATTTGTCAATCAGGTCGTTGAGCGGCATCAACAGCCCTTCGGAGGCGTACTTGTTGATTTCGTTTATTGTCAGCTTGGCCCGGTAGATAGCATCGGGCAGGTCGCCGGTGGCAAACATCAGGTTGCGCCGCTCATTGAAAGTGCTGTCTGGCAGCTCGATCCAGTTGATATGGATGCCGGTGAGCTTTTCATACTTTTGCCATGTAAGCATGTCATTGTAGGGAACCTGACCGGACCGCTGCCACACAGCCATGGTCAATTCGAGGGGTTCTGTTACCAACGGGAAGGGATTGCTTTCCGCCAGTGCCTGGCCTAGGGACAACACCATACACAATGCAAGCACCAAACCGAGTAACCGTTTCTTCATTAAGAGGACCTCCTTTTATTTGTATGCGCATCCCCGCGCATGAAGGCGAGTCAAACCGTATGTCAGCCTTTGATCGCACCAATCATGGCGCCCTTGACAAAGTACCGCTGCAAAAAGGGATACAAGCACATAACGGGGAGGCTTGCTACAATTACCACCGCATATTTCATGCCTTCAAACAAAAGAATCTGGTCTACACTGTTCATGGTGGTATCGGTGGCGTCGGCTATGCTGTTGGTCATTAATATTTCTCTGAGTATAATCTGCAGGGGATAGGTCTTGCTGTCGGTTAGGTACATCATGGCGTTGAAGTAAGCGTTCCATTGGGCGACGCCATAAAACATCAACAGCACGGCGACAATGGGCATCGACAGGGGAAGAATGATGCTGACCAGGGTTCTTAAGTTGGAGCAGCCATCCACAAAGGCGGATTCCTGCAATTCATAAGGAATGCTGGTGGCAAAAAAGGTACGGGCGATGATAAGATTGGTTACGGATATGGCGCCAGGCAGGATAACGGCCCATAGTGTGTTGATCATTTTCATCTGCTTGATGATGATATACAGGGGAATCATGCCCCCTGAAAAGAACATGGTGAAGGTGATCAGCATCATGATTGCGTTTCTGCCAATCAGATCCTTTCTGGACAGGGGATACGCTCCAAGGATGGTCAGCGCCACGTTGATGGAAACGCCAACCACCGTATACAGGATGGTGTTTTGGTATCCAAGCCACAGGCGGGATTCGCGGATCACCGCCTGGTAGGAGGATATGGTGGGCCGTATGGGCCATAAAAACACCTCTCCCTTCACCAAGGCATTGGGGCTTGAAAAGGAGGCGCTGACTACATACACCAGCGGATATAAAACGATTGCCGCCAGTACGAACAGGATGGAGTATACCACAGCTGTAAAGACCGTATCTCCCTTAGCTTCGTTGGCAAGATGCATGCGCAATGTTCATTCCCTCCCGACAGTTAGAAAATTTTCGTATCGCTCAGCTTGCCGGTAATGGCGTTCACTGTAACCAGCAGGATGCAGTTGATGACTGAGTTGAAAAGTCCAACAGCGGTGGAAAAGCTATACTCCGAATTGATCAGGCCGCTCTTGTATACATAGGTGGAAATAATATCGGAGGCCGCAATGTTCAGGTCGTTCTGCATCAGGTATACCTTTTCAAAACCGATAGACATCATCCGGCCGCAGTTCAATATCAACATGATGCTGATTGTTGGCAAAATGCAGGGCAGGGTTATATGAAGCATCATCTTCCATTTTGACGCTCCGTCCACACGACCCGCCTCATACAGCGTCGGGTCGATCCCCGACAGAGCAGCGATATAGATGATGGAATTCCAGCCCATACTCTGCCAGACGCCGGAAAGCACATACAGCGATTTAAAATAGGCAGGCTCGGTGATGTAATCGGTGCGTTGGCCGCCCAGCGCTTGGGCGATATTGTTGACAATTCCGGTAGAAGAGGAGAACAGGGCGTTGATGATGCTCACCATGACCACGGTGGACAGGAAATGGGGAGCATAGGTAATCGTTTGAATCGTTTTTTTGTAATGCGGGTTCTTCACCTCGTTTAGAAGAAGCGCAAGAATGATAGGTACTGGAAAGCCAAGAATCAGGTTGTAGATGCTGATGGTCAGGGTATTGATCATCAGCCGTTCAAAATAGAAGGAACTGAAAAAGCGCTCAAAGTGTTTTAGTCCCACCCAAGTGCTTCCGGTGATGCCTTTGCGAAAGGAAAATTGGCGAAACGCGATCTGTACCCCGTACATAGGGGCAAAGTGAAAAATGATAAAATAGGCGAGCACTGGGATCAGCAGCAAATACAGGTCCCAATTTCGCAGTATGCACTTCATCTGCTTACGTGATTTGGTCAAATGGGTTTGGCGGATCACTGTGCTCATAGGTATACATCCTCTCTTGCACGCAAGGCGGGGAATATAGGAAGAACTTTCACGCTTCCGATGCGCGGGTCATCGCGTCCATGAATTTTTCCGCTGTATCTTTCGCGTAGCGGATTCCGTCCTCCAGCGGCCAATCGCGCTGAACAATCTCTACTGTAGCGATGCCGGAAAAACCGGCTTCATGAAGCCCGCGGGCTACGGCGTTAAGAGGCAGAGTGCCAAAACCAAGCCATCGATGGTCGTCCTTTTCCCCCAGGTTGTCATGCACATGCACCTCGTGGATGGGATAGGGGAGGGCTCGGAACGCATTCAGGAAATCTGCGGCCTCATGGCTCCCGCTCTTGGTTTGGCGCAGGTTCATATGCCCGATATCGATCAATAGGCCAAAATCATCCAGCGGATGCACGATACTTTCAGGCAGGGAGCATTCCCCCTGAGACAGGGGATAGTCCTCCATTGCAATGCGGACACCGCTTAAGCGCATAACGTTCAGCGTATAATTAAGGTAGGGCATCAATCGGGATTTTTCATACCTGACATCGAAGGTCAGCCCGTTCAGCAGCCCGTATTGCTGCTGCCAATAGGACATATGATCGATCCCGTTGAGGAACGCCTGGCATTTGTCCGGTGCGTCAGGGTCGGGCAGCAAATAATGCACAGTCAGCTTCATTCCCGTATCGTTTAAAAACGCCGCCAGTTCCCGGCCGCCCTGTTCGCTCAAAAGAGAAAATTCCCGGCCATTGTAGCTAACCGACTGAAACCCTAACCCATAAAACCGGTGCGCCAGATAAAGCAGCTGCTTTTCATCATCCCGGACATAATTCCATAGAGCTACGCCCTTGTATATCAATGTTGCGCCTCCTCTTTATCCAGTTGCCTTTCTCAGTCATTGTTTTTAGTAAAGCATTTATTTTCAAAAAATTCAACTTTTAATATACTATTTGGTAAGAATTAATCGTTTCTGCACATGTTTATGCTATTTACGCATATCCGGGCTCTGAATTGCCCTGGGCGTTTTATTGTGAAATCATAGAAAAATCTTCTGCCGGTGGCGCAGTAAAATTCATTTCGGCTCCGCTTCACATGGAAGCCCGAAAAAGAAACGCGCCTGAATGCCAATGGCATGTGGCCAAAGAGCACCCTTACACCAGACTGCAAGACATAAAATCGCCTTGCCGTCGCAGATGGCAGGGGGCTATTGCAACGGAGAAGATCTGCAGCGCATCAAGATGCATATGATTCTCTGTATTGCTGGAAATATAAAGAAGAGGGAGCTTTTGCGGCCCCCTCTTCTTTGTAGATATACTTTGTTCTATGCTTTACATTTTTTCGCTTGAATTCTACATCATCCCGTCCAGCGTGAACTTTTCCACTTCTTCCTTCAAAAGCGTAGACTGGCTGAACATTTCTTCGGATGCTGAGGCGCTTTCCTCGGATGCGGCGGCGTTGCTCTGCACCACATCAGATATCTGTTTCAGGCCTTGCTTTATCTGTTCAATGGCGGTGGCTTGCGCTGCAGAAGCGGTTTCAATGCCCTGAATGGCGGCCTTGATCTGTTCCGTTTCCCGTGCCACTTCCTCAAGCTCTTTGGCTGTATCTTCCGAGTATTTTGCGCCGCCGGATATGGCTTTGAGGGAAGCTTCAATCAACTGTGTTGTCTGCTTGGCCGCTTCAGAGGACTTGCCGGCCAGATTGCGTACTTCACCTGCCACAACGGCAAACCCGCTGCCGGCGGAACCTGCCCTGGCCGCCTCCACCGCGGCATTGAGGGCCAGGATGTTCGTCTGGAATGCGATATCGTCGATTACCTTGATGATCTGGCCGATCTCGCCGGAGGTTTTGCTGATCCTATCCATGGAATCAAGCATCTTATGCATGGTTTCATTGCTTTGGCCGATTCCAACGACTGCCCTGCTCACATAGTCCGTAGCATTTTTCACATTGTTCGCGTTATCTTTTGCCTGCCCGGATACGCTTTCAATGGATGAGGTTAATTGCTCAATGGAAGTCGCCTGTGTTTGCACGCCATGGGAGAGTGTCTGCGCTTCTTCGGAGATCCGCTTCGCGCCTGCGTTGACCTGGCTGGACGCAACCGCGATGGCAGTGAGCGTATGGTTGAGCGATGAGGATATTTCCAGCAGCGCTTGCTTGATGGGCGCAAATTCGCCGCTGTAATCGTTCGCAAGACGGATGCGCATATCCCCCGCGGCCATTAAGTTCAAAACCTTCGTGATCTCCTGAATATACGAAAGATAACCGTTCAGGCGTTCCGCTGTTCGTTTTGTGGACAGGCACAGCCGTCCCATTTCATCCCGGGAAATGAATTTGTCGTCGATGGTGGCATTAAGATCCCCATCGGCAATGCGTTCCATTACACCGGTTACATACCGGGAAGTCTTTGCCAGCGGAAGGGTTATCAACAAGCTTACTGCCACGCAGGCCACCAGGCCGCCAATAACGATCACGATCACCATGATATTGTTTCTTTGGGTTGTTTCTTCCGCTGTTTTCAGCAAATCTGTCCGCCACTTGTCAGACAGCGTCAAGGTCTTGTCTATGGCGGCACGGTGCTCCAAATAGGCGGCTTTCAGATTTCGCTGCGCCGATTTCATTAGAACGGCATTGTAATTCTTTCCTGCGATTACGACCTCGTTTTCAAATACATCGAAGAAATGTATGGCGGAATCATAGGAGTCTTTCAAAAAGACCTGCCGCATTTCGCTGTCCGTAATGTGCGCGTCCCAATACGAATAACGCTCCAGAAAGGCTTGTTTCAGGGCTTGGAACGATGTATGCAGTTCGTCTCTCTGGTTGGAACCGTCCGTTCCAATATATTCCTGCGCTGCTGCATAGGCTTCGATCACATATTCCACAGGTGGTTTGATGTCCGTAGTCAGCTCGTTGGATAGCATAATTTCATCGTACAATTTGCTGCCTATCTTCGTGTTTTCAAAAAGGGATAAGGAAAGTGCCCATACCAATAGGATCAATGCAGCGGCCAACACTGAAAATATAAGCATTTTAATACGCAAACTGATGTTTTTCACGAAAAATGCTCCTTCATTTGTCGAAATTAGATGTTAATTAAGATATCGCCTAAAAAATGAAAATATTAAATGATACCTTTTTGCGATGATTGTTTCACTGTCAGTATGCAATTTCAACTGCGTTCATCCAATATTCAAGTCATTTACCGCCGCATCGGCGCCGCTTTTCTTGACTTCAATCAGTGGACATGTTAAATTATGTAATATTATGGTTCTGACCCCGGAAGGCTATGACGTAATACGCAAAGTGATACCTTAATGAAACATGCGAAGGAGAGCTGCGTTATGCCTCTCAACAGAAAGACCGTGCCTGGTACAATTGTTCGGTTTGAAAAAAGAGATGGCAGCCATTACCCCTTTGTGCGTTTTGCCACCAGGGATGGACAGGTGGTGGAACGCTTATGGAACGGGCACTCGGCGGAAGAAAGAGGTTTGCAGACGGATGCGGCTGCCCTTTTAAGGCTTGCCGGATATGTGGTGCAAGTGGCGTATGATACAGCTAACCCCGAGTATTTTGATGTGGTGGATTGGGAATCGCCGGCTGTATTTGCGGCTCCGCAAACGAGCATGAATTTTTCGATTACGCCCAAAAGCAAAAAGAGCTATCTTTTGCCTTACAAATTGATTGTAGTATTTCTTGTTCTTTTCATTGTGATCGGAAATGCCATTTTTCTATTTTCTAACAATAGCACAAAAGCAGCCAGCGCACTGATGAATTTGCTGGCACAGCCTCTTTTTTTCGCCGGTTATGTTTTTTTTGCGGCACTTCTATTGTATGTTTTGCAGGTTTTTATTGCCGACTCGGAACGGGTCATGGTGAAAGACGATGTCATCTATCATTATCGCTGCCGCAATGGCAAAAGCGCGGTGAAGGAGCATAGATACAGCAGGATTCTTCATGTAGACCGGGTGATTGCGGGCAGGCAGATGATAAGAGTATATGGCGAGATTGAACAGGTTGTAAACACCGTTTCCCACCGCCGCAAAACGTACCATCAGCAATCAAAAACCAACCCCTACCGGGATGAGCATGATGAAGTGCTGGCTTATCAGCAAAGCGACAGTTCTGTGCCAGATTCGGACAAGCTGATTTTTAGCGCGCTCAATGACCCGACCGGCAAAAAAAGGACGGTAAAGGTTTCGCGGCTTACCATGCGCAAAACCATGGAGCACGCGGACTTCCTGACCGAAAAATTGCGTGCCATGCAGAGCGGGCAATCCGCCAATGGGATCAATACATAACGTTTCTAAGAGACAATATGCCAGGCTCCGCCCGTACTGTGGGTTCAGGAACCCTGACCCCTTAAGCGGCCCCGCAGCCGAGGCGCCGCCAGACCGCCGGGGTATGAACGGCAGCGGGCAATGCGACGATGGGCCAGATGGAATAATTGCCGACGAAAGCGACTGTTGAGGTGTTTAAACAGCTACATGCATGCGGAAACACCTCATCCGGCGCTGCGCGCCACCTTCCCCTCAAGGGGAAGGCAGAAGTATTCGAAGATATGTCGTTCTGAGCGTAGCGAAGAATGCTGAACACTTGCGGCATAAAGATTCTTCAGTCGCTTCACTCCCTCAGAATGACTCGTTGGAGCTTTCATCAGCGTTTACTTAAGGGGAAAGCAGACTTATTCGAAGATGTGTCATTTAAAGCGAAGCGAAGAGTGCTAAACCCTTGCTGTATAAAGATTCTTCTGTCGCTTCACTCCCTCAGAAGGACTCGTTGGCGCTTTCATCAGCGTTTACTTAAGGGGAAGGCAGACTTATTCGAAGATGTGTTATTTAAATCGAAGCGAAGAGTGCTAAACCCTTGCCGTATAAAGATTCTTCGGTAGCTTCGCTCCCTCAGAAGGACTCGTTGGAGCTTTCATCAGCGTTTACTTAAGGGGAAGGCAGACTTATTCGAAGATGTGTCATTTAAAGCGAAGCGAAGAGTGCTAAACCCTTGCCGTATAAGGATTCTTCGATAGCTTCGCTCCCTCAGAAGGACTCGTTTGAGCTTTCATCAACGTTTACTTAAGAGGAAGGCTTGCGATATATTTATGCAACTGCTAATTTGGAATGAACTACCATTAGATATATGATCAACAAAAGCTATGGCGTGAAAAGCGAACTGGTAGACAAAAAAGAATATTCCTATGTGTACTATGAGATATCCTTGCAACCGATGTCCGGAAAGATGCCCGCCGCCCTTCTCATCGCGCCGGGAGAAAGGAAATTTGACGGGTCTTATGCCTATACCCTGGAGGACGCGGTGCGGGTGGATTTGAGGTGAACTTTGGACGCAGTCTGACGTCTCTGTTTCATCGATATGCCTCGGGGAAATTCAGCCGGGCAACAAAAGGCGAACCCGGAAAACCCGGTTCATCCAGCAGGGTTCCGTAAAGAAGCGCTTCGCCGTCTGCATTTTTTGTTATGCCAAAAAGCTCATACTTTCCGCCGGCGATGTTAGGTGTGCTGTCCGCCGCCATAACCATTCCGTTTCGATCCAGCAGCAGCAGCCAGCCGTCGCCGATGTACGGGCAATTTTCCATATCCAATCCCCGGCTTCCGCAAAGAAAGCCTCCCGCTACGGGGAGTATGTAATCCAGCATCAACCCTTTTTCCAACGCATGTTCCCATAGCACTTCGCCGTCCATGTTCATTAAGAACACGGAACACAGGCTTTCGCCTATGTCATCCTCTTCATTATATGCAATGTCGGTGTAAATCCCCGCGATCAGGCCGTCACCTGTTACGCAAAAGTCATTGATAAAGGAACTTTTGCCAAGAGCGGACTCATTGGTCCATATCACATTTCCCGTAAGATCCACCCGGTGGATCAGACCAACGTGGGCTTGATTCTTAATGTTATACGCATCTCCTATAATGATGATTGAATCTTCAGCCATCGCACCTTTTAAGAATGTCATACTTGAATAATCAGGGTTTGTATACTCCAAAGACCAAAGTGAAAATCCCTTGCTGTGCAGCCGCGAAAGAAGGGGCCGCATGGTTCCCATTTCATTATCCTCTGAAGGCGCGGTAACCGGATAATATCCTATCGCATAATAACCGTCCGTGCAGGCTATCAGCCATTCCGTGGATTGCATAAGCGAGATTTCATCCACGATTTTTCCTTTTCGATTCAAGAAAACCAAATCAGACGCTTGATAGCCGCCCATGCTGCCAGACTCTTCAATGCTGCGCTTGCGCAGAACCGAAAATCCGCCGCCGGCCAATGGGGTTGGGCACAGGAAAAGATCTGAGCGCTCTTCTGAATACGACCAGCGCTTACCGCCTTCAGGCTCAAGGAAAGCCACCCATCCGCTGTCCATGTATTCGGAAGCGCCCACGAGCAGCATGCCGTCTTTTAGCTCAAGCGCATCCAGCGTGACGCCGTTTACATATTCCTCATTTTCATATACCAGCATATCGGCAAGCGGTTGCGATGCGAATGCGGAAACCAATGGCAGCAAACATAGAGCGGCAACGATACAGAGGAAAACTTTTTTCATATATTTTGCCCTTTCTTCCAACTATTTTACATTTTACCAAAAATGGGCGGCGTTGTCACCCGTTTCATGATATGTTGCTGAAGGTTTTGCCTTCTATTGTTCTTCAATCGGGCAGCCAGGATTTCGTCTGTCCGGAGGCCGGCTGTTTTAGGCGTCCGGCACCCTCAAGGCCCCTGCGCTGTATGGGTTGACCTAAGAAAGTGTTTGGGATCATCAAAAAAGCTTAACGGAACACAGAACAGCTTTCTGTTTCTTATAATATTGATGTATATATTGGATAATCGTATAAACAGTAACATATATATCAAATCAAGGTTGATGGCGGTATGCAAGCCTTCCTAAAATTGAATAAGGAGTGACATCTATGAAAAAGACCTGCGTGGCATTAGTGGCTGTTGTTCTGATCCTGGCCATTGTTCTTGGTGTAATGATTGATGGACGTAACAAAGCAATGACTCAAAATGATAAGCTAAGTGCGCAAATAAGCGAGCTTCAAAAAAGGTCTGATGAACTTGACCGCGGCTTGACAGCGGCTAATCAAGCCCTTGATCATGCAAAAGCGGAGAATGAGAAGGTTCTGAACTTATCGCAGGAAGCCGCTAAAGCTGCCGATGAAAAACTGCAAGCTGCGTTAGGGGATAAAGCGGCAGCAGAGGAGGCCGCCAAATCTGCCGAAGTAGCTGTGCAGACAGCGTTGCATGAAAAGGCTGCGGCGGAAGATGCTCTAAAAGCTGCTGAGGAAGCCAGGCAGGCTGCTTTGAGCGGTAAGGCGGAAGCGGAGGCAGCGGCAAAGGCCGCCAAGGAAGCGGAACAAGCGGCCCAGACAAGGATGCGGGCGGCGGAGGCTGATGCAAGCACGGCCGGAATCGAGGCGCAGGCAGCTTTCAAAGACAAGGCGGATGCGCAAAAGGCTGCCAAAGATGCTGAGGCAGCCATGCAGGCAGCGCTCAAAGACAAGGCGGCGGCTGAAAAAGCCGAAAAGACAGCGGAAGCTGCCATGCAGGCAGCTCTACAGGACAAGGCGAAAGCACAAGAGGAAGCCAAAGCCGCCGGGGAGGCAGAAAAGACTGCGCTGGCAGAAAAACTTGCGGCGGAGGATGCTTTAAAAACTGCCGAAGGAAAAGCCAAGGCTGCGCTTGCGGATAAGCTGGCGGCCGAGGAAACCCAAAAAAACGCAAAGGCTGCAGCCCAGGCAGCCGTTGATGAGCTGAACGCGAAGCTGGAGGGAGTCCAAGCGGAATTCAATACAGCCCAGGCTGAATTGGGAAGCCTGAAAAACCAGCTGACAGCAGCAAATGATGCCACAAAGGCTGCTTTGGATGAATTGGGCGCTGCCAGGAAGGAAACAGAAACCATCAAGAACGGGAAAGCCGCCGCTGAGGCCGCCATGAAGACGGCGCAGGAAGAAAAAACTGTTGCCGAAGCCGCTGCGAAGACGGCGCAGGAAGAAAAGGCTGTGGCCGAAGCAGCTTCGAAGACGGCGCAGGACGAGAAGGCTGTTGCCGAGGCCGCCATGAAGAAGGCGCAGGACGAGAAGGTTGTTGCCGAGGCCGCCATGAAGTCGGCGCAGGACGACACGGCTGCCGCCAAGGCTGCCGCGAAGACGGCGCAGGATAAGCAGGAAGCTGCCGAGGCAACCACCAGAATGCTCGGCGATGATTTGCGGTCTGCACTAAGTGCCAAAGCAAAGGCTGAGAAGGATTTGAAGACCGCGCAGAACGATGCTCAAAAAGCCAAGGATGAACTTGCTGCGGCACAGATAGCCGCGAAGGCTGCTGAGGATGCAAAAACACAGGCGTTTGCTGATAAGGAAAAAGCGGAACAAGCGCTGGCGGATGAAAAAATGTCATCCGGCAAACCGGTCACAATGGCTGATGTGCTGGATTTCATTACGCAGGGTGGATACAGGGTGATCAAAGTCAGCAAGCAAGGGTATATCGGCCCTATCGAAGTGACTGTTCTATTGGATGCAAATGGCGTCATCCAGGCCGTTGCCGTTGACGGCAAAGGTTTCAGCGAAACATACGGTGTGGGGGACAAGGTTCGGGATGATAACTTTATCCGCCAATTCATCGGCAAATCAGGATCCGTTGTATTGGGGCAGGATGTGGATGCGGTTTCCGGCGCAACAGCATCGTCTCAGGCGGTGGTTGACGCGGTAAATGAAGCGCTCACACAACTAAAGTGATTGCAGAACATGAACATAAGGCCGCGGGATGCGCAATGCTCCCGCGGCCTTTCCTGTTTGAACACTGTCCGCCGAGGAAATGACTGCGCCGCGGAAGGCGATATGCGCTGTGATGCCGGGAAAAAGAAAGGTCATGGAACCTAAGAAGCCTGAAGACCGTATGCATTGTTTGCTTCCGGCGTTTTTCCGGGAATGACTATCCTTTGGGAAGGCTCTATTCTGGTTCCTGCAAAAAGCGTAAGACAGGCGGAAAGCGCAAACAATACCCCGACGATAAAACTTTGACCGGGGTGAGGCTATGACCGGTACGGTAAAAAAGACAGTATTGATTGTTTCCGGCCTTATGAGCCTGACCCTGGGGATAGCCGGGTTTTTATTGCCCGTTATACCTGCTACGCCTTTTCTGCTGCTCGCCGCCTGGTGCTTTGCGCGCAGTTCCGACAGGATGTACGAAAAGCTCAAGAACAACAAGCTTATCGGCAGGTTCATTCGCGAATTCATCGGGCGCAGGGTTATCAGGAAAAGGGTTTTTAAAAGCGCCATGATCTTTTTGTGGCTGTCTGTGATCATCGCCTTTTTCCTTGTGAAAAGCCCCTGGCTTCGGCTTTTGATTTTTGCTTTTGGATTGGCTTTCAGCCTGCTGATAAATCGGATCAAGCGCACTATAAAAAAATAAAAAAGCAATGTGCCCATTTCCTTGTATTTCCGGTTTTCTTTATGATAGCATCATGGCATAAAGGGCTGTCAGGTTGACGGCCTTTTTTGTTGCAGCAAATGCACGGTATTCCCTGGAGCTGAAGTTTTAGGGAGCTCCGTGCATGAAAAGAAGAAGACCCATAAAGACAAGGAGGGCGGCTCATGCCTTTGACCTTACCTAAAAAACCCAAGACCCTTGCGCAGGAGCTGAAGGAGAAAACGCAAAGCGGTACCACCGGACAGGAAACGGCATCAATGCCTTCACTGACCAAGATGCTGTCTTTGAACACATCCGTGCAGGCCGGCGGCGAAACCTATTTTCAGCCAACCAACAGTGTGGCGATTAAGGAACTGGGCAAGCTGGGCGTTGACACATCAAAAATCGACAAGGAATTCTTTCACCGGAACGCATGGCTGAAGCAGTATGCCCGGGCCGGCATGAACGGCGTTCCCCTGGCGCCTGATGATGGCAGCAGCCGCGAGGAAAAGGCGGCGTACTACTATGTAAAGCTTTTAAACGCTGAGAATCAAACCGCCCGGGCGGAGACGGAGCTTGCGGGCCTCAACCGGGAGATAAGCTACTGGGCCGGCCGCAAGGATAGGAACTATTCGGATGAGGAAATTGTAAGCCGCATCGACTGGAAGAAGTATCCCACCCTGAGTTTGATGCGGGAGAGCAAGGCAAGGGGCAGGCCTGTTTTACTAAACCGCGGCGTCGATTTTGATGACGACGCCGTGTATGGCATACTTTGGAGTGCGCGCAACGGGAAGGGCAGCGGAAACCATACGCTGGACGCCATGAAGTATGCCTGGGGTATGGGGAATACGTTTATGGCTGACCCTGGGGTCAAGGTAAAGCTGGACCCCAATAACAGTGCGTACAACCCGAATGCATTGGGCAGCACGGTGGATGAAGCCGCGGAATATTTTGGCGTCGGCACGTTCAACCAGGATTGGTTTAGTAGGAACAAGGGCATCCTCACATCCAACAATGAAACCTCAAAAAGAATGTACCAAGAGGCTTACGATGCCGAGCGGTTTACAACTCAGGCGGAAGCGGAGCTAAAAGCTCTTGACAGGAAAATTTCCATCCGTCTTAAGCTTTCCGCCGCTTCGGGAAAGGCTGAGCCGGATGTAATACTGCGGAACATCCTGAAGGATTACCCCGCCCTTATAAGGATGGACGAAGGCCGCATGAGCGGTGACCTTACCAAGCTTACCCGCCCTGTAGACTACCGCTATGAGGATATCGCCGCCATGGTCAATGAAAAGGCCGATATCCAGAACAGGCGCATGGGTGCCGTAAAAAATAGTGATGATTTGACGGCTGCCGCCCAAAATGAAAAGCGCGCGGTAATCAATGCGCAGGGGAATGCGCTGCAAACCGGCATTTTCACAAAAAGCCTGACCTCCTCCAAAAGCATTCTGTGGGAAGAAGGGCCAGCCGTCGCCTGGAACATCAATACATGGTACATGCCCGGCGGGGATGACAAGTTGAACGGCATGCGCCTATCGTCTGGCGGAGGAGGGAAGACGCAGCAGCATCCGTATGCCGGCCATATGACGGAATGGAATGCGATCAAGGCCGACGCTGCGCAGCAGGGCCTAGCAAACGAATACGGGATGCCAACGGACCAGTATTATAAGCTTAGTGGCGGCAAGCCTGACTGGATGGTGAAGGCGGATGAGGCGGACCTTAAGAGAACAATTGAAGAAAATCCGCCTATGACATCTCCTGTTCCGCAACAGTCTGTTTTTGATCAGGCGGCGCAGGATAGAGCGGAAGCCATGGATAATAGGAAGTTCGAGCAAGACAGTACAACGATAAGCGATTATCCTCCTACATATAATGTGTACAACAAATATATATCCGATCCGCGCATTGTACAGTATTTGCACCCAGTTTTTGAAGCGGGATTGTATGATACATCACATGCGGCCATTAAAGACGAATATTGGGAGAAGTACGGAAAGCCTGGATGGATGGCAAAATCGGTACAAGACGAGATTGTCACAGATAAAGCGGAGGCCATGAGTAACAGGAGATATGCCCGGGAATATGGTCATGGGCAGGATGCAGAAAATACATACAAAAGTGTTATGCAGCAGGAAAACGAGCAGGCCGCAAAAGACGTACAGGCTGCATATAACACTCCGGAGCAGCAAAGTTTACAGCAGCAATATCTTGATAAAGAAGCAGAATATAAGGCGGCAGAGGCCGACCCCAAAACATCGGTATATGCATTGCGCCAGCTTGCGCAGGAACTCGATGCGCTTCAGGAGCAAATATCTGCTGCGGCGGTTTCGTCAGATGCCGACAGAATCAACGTTAACAACATTATGTATAAAAGCGGCATCAAGTCTTATCGGGAAGCGGAAAGGCTTGGAATCAATCAAACGGAAGCCCAAAAAGTAATCCGGGAACTGAGAATGCAGGAAGAGGATCAAAACTATAATAGCCCTATTTTCCGTACGTTCTCGGAGGTTGGAATGTACGGAAAGCCTGACGACATGACGGACGGAGAATGGGCAAGGATTCTGGTTCAAAAACAGATTGACTATTATCAAATAAAATACGATAAAGCAAAGAAATATTATGACTACTTTGTAGGACTAAAAGGGTACCTCAAAAAAGAGTTCTCAGAAAATTCATACGGAGAATGGCTGAATGACTATCTTACGGCTGAATACAAACTTCAGGACGCTAAAAATCAGATGGAGCTTTTATCGGATGATTTAGACTCCATGACCGCAATTGGGGAAGCATCACCTGACAATAGAATCAGCGAAAAGAAGCAGAATGACGTTATCCTAACAGGAAACGGAGCTTACTACAGGGACCCGAATACCTATGGAAATGCAATACTACTTTACCCGTCTGAAAAGATGCTTTACCTGTACAAACTTGGGAAGTATGGAATTGAGGAGGCAAACACATACCTGGATTCCATCAACGAGAGCGTCAAGGCCAGATTTGGGAAATCAGTACTGCAAACGATGAACGAACAGCCATTGTGGGTACAGGGTGTTGGTCGTGTAATAACTGCTCCTGTGGCGGGTGCGCTGGCTTTCTGGAACTCCATATACAACGCCGCCGCAAATAAGGACACGACTGCCTATGATACACTATATTTGCCTCAAATGGTGAATGAGCAGAGCACAGACAATATCCTGGAGATACTTCCTAAAGGTCTAGGCGAGCTTGGGTTCAGCGGAATTGATATGCTCACATCACTGCTTTTAGGCAGTCCTGCGGGGATGGCTGCAATACAGGCTATGGAAGCAGCGGGAAGCAAGGCTGTAGAGGTAGAGCGGTGGGGTGCAGATTCCTATCAGACGTTTACAAATTCGGCATCTACCTTTGCAATTGAATACCTGATTGAAAGATTCGGGACTGGCGAACGCTTGGCGAGCATCCTTGCCAATCCGGATACGGCAAAGGGCTTTTTGAAAACAATATTTTTCAAAGGGACTTTGCCTGAAATGATAGAAGAAGGGCTGACCCAGTATGTTAAAAATGGCACCGACAGATTGTACAACGGGCCTAACAGCCGATATAGCCAGCTTATTGCGTATTATTACAGAAGCGGAGTAGGGCCTGAAGCAGCAGTAGCAATGGCTGACATACAGACGGCATGGGAATATGTCGAAGCTACTGCGGGGGGGGGCCCTCTTCGGAACAATCGGCGGGGGAATTGTTAACATCATAGGCAACATAAAAGCGGATAATGCAGCAAGGTTGTTACAAAAGCAATACCCAAATATACCGGCGGATGTTGCCAAGAGTATTGGAAGAATGATGGCGACAGGAGAAATGGCCTCTCAGGAGAGTATAGACAGTTTCACCGTTGCTGTAAAGGTAGCCTCAGCATCTACAATAGTTCCGCCATCTACCAGCGAAGTCCAAGAAGATACCCCCCGCGAGATGCTGCCTGATTCCGGTCAAATAACAGATAGCTACGCCCCTGCGGAAAATGGAAATATACAGCCTCCCGCCCTTGCTGACATTAAATACATTGAACAGCTTGAATCCAATAAGGACTATGCCGGAGCCGCCAGCCTACGATACAACGCCCTTATGAACTCTATTAAAGACAGCGCCAGCGCCGGTGTGGATGTACTTGCCACCGACCAAGGCGCTGTATCCATGACGGCGCAAATGATGAAGGATATAGCCAAAGCGCAATTAAGCGGCACAATCATAGACCCGGAAACGCGGGCGATGTATGAGCAGGCGGCCCAGGAGGTGCTGGGGATTAAAGCGGATGCAATTACCCAATTTGCATCCTTCCTGAACGGTGCGGTGAATACTTCTGATTCGGTTTCCATGGGCACAGATTTGACGGGAGCATTGTCAACTATCGTTAGCATGAAGGATGCTGCACTCAAGCAGGTCTTGGAAACGTATGTGTCAGATGGGAATCTTGATTTGCCCGCGGCACAGACGCTGTACACGCTGATGCAGCTTCGGGAAGCCATGCTGGGGACGAGATCCGATGCAGATGTTATTATCCAGGAAACCCTGGTTCAGCTCACATCCGATGCATTGAAAGGCGCAGATGTAAACACCGGCAATCCCGCACTGGATGATGCGCTTATGGCTGCTGCATCCTCTCCCCACAATTTGCATGCTATACAAGAGCGATGGGGTATGGGCGGCGTCAACTATGCCGTCAACCTGATAAAAACGGGGCACGTGAAGGAGGCTGTCCTGCTTGCTGCCCTGCCCAGTTATGCTAAAGCGGTTATCGTTGCGGAAGAGAATATGAAAAACGTGACGCTGAACCAGGATGCAATCCTTGCCCAGGAGAATGCGATTACGCAGGATATGCAGGATCCGCTTATGGTGAAGTATGCGGAAGGCAAGGCCAAAGGGCAGGCATTAAATGCCATTGGGATGGATTTGACCGGCGAGGGAGCAATGGGGGATCTGTCGGGCTATAAGACAGAGGTCGCAAATGCCCAGGCTGGTTGGAATGAATCCAAGGCAGCCCTTCATCGCGTTATTCAAAACGAACAGAATGCGTCGAATACGCTAGCGCAGGCACAAGCCGAATTTTATAAAGACATGTCCAACTCGGATGCCGCGAACGCGGTGGTGGCCGCCCATCAAAGCCTTATGGAAGTTTCTACTGCACGTGAAAATGCGGAACAGGCATTTCAAAGCAGCCAGCAGGCACTGACCAGCGCCCTTAAAAACCTTGACGGCGCTCAGCAGCTGGACAGGGCAAGTGTGAATGCCAAGGCCCAGCAAAGCTATGATGAATTTCTTCGGAATCGGGCGGAGGCAAGGAACAATGAACAGGCCGGGGGACAAGCCGGGGAGCAAGGGACAATACCGCTTGATCCAACGCTTTCTGAAAATGTGAGCAATGAAAGGAAAGAAGGGAATCCCCTTGTGTCGGTAAATGAAAGCGTTATAATGGGAGAAGGTGCGCAGGGGGAGGACACGAGTGGGACCGAAGGTGTAGGGAATCCAGGTGGGCAGGAGGCTGGTTCAGAGTATAACATTAATTCCGAAAATGTATTAACGTTATCTGCCAGATTCCTGAACAAGATGGACCTGATGTGGAAAAATTCCAAGAATATCAAACCAATAGAAGGATATCAGGATATCATATGCCACGGAGATAAAGAGAGTTTTTCATATAAGGACCTAGATGGGAATGAGATCAACCTGACACCACGAGAATTTGCCGAGATACTGAAAAATAGTCCAGTATTTGAAGGGGGACCTGTGAGGTTAATATCTTGTCAGGCCGGTGCAGTAGACTCATTTACAGCTCAATATATCGCAAATCAACTTGGCGTATCGGTACTTGCGCCAACGGATATCGTATATGTATATCCTGATGGTGAAATGAAAGTGGGCAAATATAACACTGGAAGCTGGGCACTATTTGGCCCGAAGGAGAGGTAGTATGATTTTTATTGGAGAAACACGGGAACTAGACAATGATAATAACCTTCCATCAATCATGGATCTCATTAATAAACCTATCAGAGAAAAAGATGAGGTTCTGAAATACATGAAGAAGTGCCATGTTGACGCAGTAGCGCCGGCTATTGTTCGTGATGTAATCAATCCTGATAATAGAATTCCTAACCTCTTTTTGATGTCAGATGGAACGTACGGATGGCGCTCAGATGTGATTTACTATGTTGAAAAATATGATATGGAACTGCCGGAAGAATTTGTGCAACACGTTCTGAACAAGGTTAAATGATAAAAATCACCTCCAAGGTGGCACAGAGGACGGATTGACACTGTCTGCCGTCCCCTGTACTGAGTAATCCGCCTGACTATGATACTGATGCCCTACTTACAGAATGGGACTAAATAACTGACAAGAATTTGATCTTCGAAAGAGGTTTTTGATGGATATATTATTCAAAGAAGAAGTAATTGGGGAAATTGAATACGTATACCATGAGGAGTACTGGATTCATGGCAAATTTATTCCATGTAAATCCTATGTCAAGTATAAAGATTTTCTTGATGCGCTAGTATGTGAAGAAGGAATGGATGAAACAAAATTTGCGGAGGAACTATTAGATGAAAACAATTGGTTTGTAAAAAGTAAGGATGGGGTTAAGGGGATTTGTGTTCCAGCTATTTATGAAGATGGGGATATCTCTATTCGATATAGATAAGCAAAGTATTTATATCAGCGCTTTAGTCATCAATTTGACTCTAGCCGGTTATCAAATGCATATGGACGATCTTTTTAGTACGCATCTTGTGTTTCACAGGATGCGTTTTTTTATTTCAATACAAAGTGGATTTGAATCGGACTATCTAGAGAATTTTAGCGGGCGGGGCTGGGGATGCGGGGAAGGCCGATGGACAGACTGCTGAAGCGGTTGAACTCATTGACGGATTTGAAGTTTTTGATGGGAAAGTTGGCGGGAAAGTCCCTTTCGATATATTTAAATCATTAAGGCTATCCTCCATAATAAATCCAGAAGCAAAAATATTTACACTTGGCAGATTTACCCCAACGATCACAAATGGAATTGAAGACTGGTCCAGACCAGGTCCTGATTCTTATATCGCGAGGGCTGGGAATGATTCGGCGTACTTTAGCTTGGTGAATGAATGGTCGAAGATAAAGGACATGTACAACCTAACTGATGATGAAATGTTCAGCTACTTTAATGTTACCGCGTTGGAAGACGCCATTAATAGTGAAAAGACTATTCGTTTTTCGCATAATCCGCTAGAAAATAGGAAGTCATTCCTTTTCCAAGAATGGAAATACATAAAAAAGCGGATGAGCTTGAGTGATACAAATTTGATTTTTGAAGGAGGCTTTTGGTATGTTAGATAATCATGCAGAAGCAAATATCAAGCTAATCGGAGAGCTGGCTAATAAGGTATGGGGAGATAATTGCGAAATTGGAGAGGTCAAGATTACAAATTCCCCTTTCCCTGAATTTAAGTTGCCTATGAGGCTTTATCATAAGGTGGATGTGATATTGACATATGACCGTTCAATACTGGGAATCGCTTTAAAAACTGCAGGTGGAAATAAGTGGGTTGACGATTTAACAAGCCAAATAATCTATGACGGTTTTGAAAGCTGTAAACCCGAAAATCTCTTACATAACCTCCAGGTACTTGATGAAGTGGTATGTGATATGAGTAAGAGAGAAGCGTAATAAGTACAGCAAAATAGCAATCTTTATTTTGAAATTCGATCAATCACGCACTCTGTTTTGCAGAGTGCGCTTTTTTGTTTAGTTATCCAGAAAGCGTCGAGTACGCTAGCGCGGGCACAAGCCGAATTTTATAAAGACATGTCCAATTCGGTTGCTGCGGATACGGTTGTGGCTGCCCATCAAAGTCTTATGGAAGCTTCTACTACACGTGAAAATGCGGAACAGGCATTTCAAAGCAGCCAGCAGGCACTGGCCAGCGCCCTTAAGAACCTTGATGGCGCCCAGCAGCTGGACAGGGCAAGTGTGAATGCCAAGGCACAACAAAGTTATGACGCATTTCTTCGCCAGCGAGCGCAGACAAGAGCCAATGAACAGGTTGGGGGGCAAACTGGGGAGCCGGAGACCGTACCGCCTGACCAGACGAAACCTTACAATGTGAGCAATGAGGGGACAGAAGGGAATCCTCTTGCGCCGGGTAATGAAAGAGATATAATGGGAGAAGGTACGCAGGGGAAAAACGCAAGCGGGGCTGGGGATGCGGGGAAAGACGATGGGTGGACAGCTGAAAACGTAGGAGAAAGCCTAAAATTTAAATCTTGGGATGATTTCAGAGGGTATATCAAGTATATTGGCAAATGTTCAAATTTTTCCATTGCGGATAAAGTTCAGAAAATCCAGGAAGCCTACAATGGAATTTTGGACAAAACAGATATTAATATTCCGATTGATGCTAAGTATGTAAAATATTTTAATGAGGATGGCAAAGTAATATTTTATTGGCCTAAGTATCTTGGTTTTGATAAAGCAACAATTGCATCTGTTTCCAGAAGCAATATGTTGCCCGAAAATTGTGATAGATATGGGCCTATGAGTGGTTCTAATTTTGCTGATGTTCCGTTGGAAGGAAAATATTCTTATAGTGAACGCTCCCTTCCGTATGTCGAAAATGAGAAGGCATATCATAGCGTAAGATTCAATAATGTAACATATTTTGACAAGGTCGATGCTATAAGATTTGGCAATTTAGATGCTCTGAATAAGGTTCTTGAATTAGAAGGTATTTCAAAATTGGATGCATCGGAATTTGAAAATATATGTGAGGATTATGATGATTTTGTAAAAAGAATAGGTAAGGAGTTAGGAAATGATGTTGATGCAATCTATGGGATAAAAGGTAATGCAGTAGCTTGGGGAGAGTTAAAAGGTGGTGCTGGGCAGATTATAACTCCATTTGATGGTAATGTTTTGAAAGTATTAGGGATATTGAAGGAGTGAACAACGTGAAAAAGAATGAATTTTTAAGAGAAATACAAAGGTTTCAAGGGAGATTAGACGGATGGGAAATTGTTACAGATCGTTTTAGTGAGACAGAGTATATTCTGGGATGCTATTACGATGAAGAAGAACATACATGGAAGGTATATAAGAATGCTGAAAGAGGTATGCAAAGTATAAGATTGTCTACGCCAAATGAAGATTTGGCTTTCAATAAGCTATTTTCTATGGTGGAATTTGTATATAAGATCGTTAACCGCTAAATGTGAGCGTAGCATTAAGATAATACTAGGGTTGCTGCTGCGAGGAGCGCAGGTATTGAAGTATTGGCGAATATCCACGGGTATAATGATCCCCTCTCACCAGATCAGATGAGCAGATTTGCCACGAAAAAAGGTATTCCCTCAACTTGGGGTGAGGCGGTAGAATTACGAATTGGTAAACAAAATGCCAAATTTAGGAAAGACTATTCGTGCGGTTCAATTAACTTGCCAAGATTGCAATAGAGCAGTAGGAGATGAAACTATGCTAAAAGAGTTGCTAAAGATTCAAAACACATTCCATGGGTTCTCATATTCTAAAGCCTTTTTAAAAGCGGTAGAGCTAAACTTGGTTGACCTTGATATCTGGTATATCATGGATGATAAACAAGTTTTGCATCGAATGGACGGCTTACAGAAACGATATCCAAAAAGAAATCTTGTACCTTTTGCCAGGCGAGAGGATAATGATGATGTTGCTTGTTTTGAAACAGGTGGGGGTGGAAAGGTCTTAATTATTCACGATTATGCCAATGAGGGATGGGAGCAAAGAAAAGAGTTTTCAGATTTCTGGAGTTGGTTTGAAAGTGCAGTAGAAGATATGATAGCATATAGGCGCGAGGAGGAGCAGAATGAGTTTTAGCCCTATTGATCTAAGTAAGGAAATCTCCTACGCGCTCAGACATGCGCCTCAGGATTACGGTTTGACCCTTGATGAACAAGGCTGGGTGAATGTAGAGGATTTGATTGCTGCTTTGAAGAGAAAAAAGGAATATTGCTTTCTGACGATCAAGGATATCGCGGATATGATACAATTCAGCGAAAAGAAAAGGCATGAAATTAAGGATAACAGGATACGGGCCATGTATGGGCACTCTGTCGAAGAGAAGATTGTAAAGGAAGCTGCCCAGCCACCGGATGTGCTTTATCATGGAACGGCTCATATGTTTCTGGAGAAGATTCTTGAACAGGGACTGATTTCGAAAGATCGGCAATATGTCCACCTCTCACAAGATCAACAGATGGCAATTGATGTCGGACTGCGGAGAGACGCCCATCCTGTGATTTTGCGCATAGATGCAGTGACCGCATGGAGAGAAGGCATCAAATTTTGCCATGGCAATGATACGGTTTGGCTGGCGGACAGCATTCCAGTGAAATATATTACTATTAACAGCGAAGCGACTGATTGACAGCTGATTGAAGGCAAAGGATAGAAGTCGAATTTTCAAGATATTTTGCACCCTGCTTTACAGGGTGCATTTTTTGTTTATGGAAGAGATGCTCGCGCGGTGCAAGATGATTATGGATATTTTCCGGGACCGTTGGTGTATGGGCGGCGTCAACTATGCCGTCAACTTAATAAAAGCGGGGCATGTGAAGGAGGCCGTCCTGCTTGCTGCCCTGCCCAGCTATGCTAAAGCGGTTATCGTTGCGGAAGAGAACATGAAAAACGTGACGCTGAACCAGGATACAATCCTTGCCCAGGAGAATGCGATTACGCAGGATATGCAGGATCCGCTTATGGTGAAGTATGCGGAAGGCAAGGCCAAAGGGCAGGCACTATATGCCTTTGGGATGGGCGCAAAAGTGCTGGCAAAGCCAGCCTAAGGCCGAGGACACAGCGTTCCGCAGGCCGAAACCCAGCGCGCGAAGCGCGATGGGCGCAAACGGTCAAGGAGCAATGGGGGACCTGTCGGGCTATACAAAAGGGGTCACAAATGCCCAGGCCGGTTTGAATGAATCCAAGGCAGCCCTTCATCGCGCTATTCAAACCGAACAGAAAACATCGAATACGCTTGCGCAGGCACAAGCCGAATTTGATAAGGACATGTCCAACACGGATGCCGCGGATACGGTTGTGGCTGCCCATCAAAGTCCTCTGGAAGCTTCTACCGCACGTGAAAATGCGGAACAGGCATTTCAAAGCAGCCAGCAGGCATTGACCAGCGCCCTTAAAAACCTTGACGGCGCTCAGCAACTGGACAGGGCAAGTGTGAATGCCAAGGCACAACAAAGTTATGACGCATTTCTTCATCAGCGGGCGGAGGCAAGGAACAATGAACGGGTCGGGGGACAAGCCGGGGAGCCGGAGACCTTACCGCCTGACCAGACGAAACCTTACAATGTGAGAAATGAAGGGAGAGAAGGGAATCCTCTTGCACCGGGTAATGAAATTGATATAATGGGAGAAGGTAAGCTGGGGGAAAACGCGGGCGGGGCTGGAGATGCGGGGAAGCCCGATGGGCAAACGGCAGTTGAAGGCTCGGGGAGGATAATTACCGAGATAAAATACGTGCCTTCTTCAGGAGCAGTGCTCACAGCCACTCCCGGAGAGACGACGACTATATTGGGTAGTTTTGGCAAGGATATGGAGTCAATTATAGGTGAATTGGGAAATGTTAAATCAACCGATTTTGGTCCTAGAAATGGTGGACTTAATGTTCTGAATGTACCAGATGAGATTTATAACAGTATGTCGAAGGAACAGTTTTGGGAAGAGAAAAATAAACGATGGCTAGATGAAGCAATCAGCCGTGATGATATCATTGTGCTTGCCACAAAGCCTGAAGGGAAATATTTGTCATACACTGACAAAAATACAGGCGAAGTAAAGAAAACTGGTTTCGGCAGAGAATACGATCATTTAGTGTTGGATTGTGGTTACGAATATGATGCAGTGACAAACAGGATGATACGGAGATAAGGAGGATGGAATATGAGAAATTTTGAACCTTTTGCGCGTGAAGTATTTACCCCACTCACTCGAGAATATAGTCTTCGATTTGCAGCCCTAAATGGTTATGAATTCTTTCTGATCGGTCGTGGCTTTGCACTTTGGGTTTTTATTGATCCAAGGGATATGAGATCGGATGTATGGTATGTTACTGTTGATGACAATGGTGACGTGTTGACTTATACACTTATGTACATCCAGAAAGAAAGATTTGATCCGCAAAATGCGAGTATTTTTGGCTATCCATCGACTTTTGACGAGCGTATTGAAGCCAATTTGCGTGTTGATGCAGCTTGGCTCATGAATAAGTTTCAGGACATATTGAGTGGTGACAAAACATGGTTACAAGGCTATCAGGATGATGGTGATTATTCTCGTCACGTGGCAAAATTTCTTGCTCCTTATTTCAAGACACAGGGATATTCGGTAACTGTAAGAGAGGAAAGCTGAATAAATATATTGCACACAGGTTTACTCATGAATCTTGATTAAGTTCTACGTGTCACACGATTTAACACCAGAATATTTGCATCTCTTAAGCTTTTTAATTCGCTATAGCAAGTGGCCTTCACAAAACACGGGGGACATGGAACATGGTCTGACGTTCCCTTTGTAACAAAGGCCCAAATGTAATGATAGTATGGGATGACGCATCCGCAGCATATGCAAGACAAGCATCTGGAGAGGTACGGGCGCTTATTGGTACAAGTATGAGACAAAACAGCGTTTGGCAGACGATAGAATCGCGAGCTTTAATGGACAATCCGAATGTTACTTAAATCATAGTCATTGATCCAGAAACTTTGTTGGAAAAAGAGATTTTCAGGAGGTAGTCATGAAAATTCAAGGAACCCCAGGACCTGACAAAATTACTGTTACCTTTGAGGACGGTAAATTTAAAGGCAAGAGTGTGACAATGGGGGCAGAGCCAATTGTTGGAGGAGTCGTTTTGTACGCTAGTACTATCAAAAGGTGGGATGGGTTGGGAACCATAGATTTGGAATCAGATACAAGAAATGAGGTGATTCAATTAATTAGGAATGAATTAAAACACTATCCACCATCGGAAATTATTGACTAAGTGTTATTGTGATATCACGAAAGTCAAAGTGAAAAATGATTTTTACTATCAAATCAGTCATCATATAAATTGAATCGATCTGGATTAATAAAAAGGGTATGCTATTTCAAAGCACATCCTGCTTTGCAAGGTTCTGTTATAAGCGCATAAGATGTTTTTCTTTGTATATCGCACTCTGTTTTGCAGAGTGCGCTTTTTTTAAATCAAATCTATACGATACGAGGCTACGATGTAATCAATTTGACCGAAAACGGAGCAATGGGGGATATGTCGGTCTATACGAAAGAACATGCCCAGACCGGCTGGAATGAATCCAAGGCAGCCCTTCATCGCATTATTCAAACGGAGATAAATGTGTCGAATACGCTTGCGCGGGCACAAGCCGAATTTTATAAAGACATGTCCAACTCGGATGTCGCTGATACGGTTGTGGCTGCCCATCAAAGTCTTATGGAAGCTTCCATTGTACGTAAGGATGCGGAACAGGCATTTCAAAGCAGCCAGCAGGCACTGACCAGCGCCCTTAAAAACCTTGACGGCGCCCAACAGCTGACTATATCAACATCAGATGTCAAGCGTTGCTCCATATCATTTGTGCTATGATGTCCTGGTTATAATTGCCGAACCCGCGCCCATATAACGAAAGCCCGCCGGCATGTTCCGCGTCCGCGTGTGCGGAAATCCTGTAAACGATGTCTCCGCCTGGCTGGATGTTTAAATCGTTTATGGAGACGTTTGAAATTCGCTGCGCATCCATATAGGTGCCATTCTCTGTAATGATCAGCGCTTTGAGCAGGCCGTGCTGATTAACGTCGGCAATCCACCAATCCGGTGTGAACAGCCCGCGTTTTGCGCCAAAATCCCCCGGGCATTCCCAGCTTCCCAGCATTACGCCGTTGATTGAAAAAGAGATGTCGCTGGGATAATCTTCGTTATATCCCGGAGCCTCCGAACTTAACTCCTGCGTGATTCTAAGCTGTGATAGGAGCTTGTCCTGCTCCAAATAGTTTGGTATCCTGTATTCAAAATAGCCGCTGCCAATCCAGATGATACTTGCCTGCACGCGCTCCGGGTCATCAAAGTAGCGTGGATCGTCCCATTTGCCGATGATGTGCTTCTGCGTCGCAAGACCGCAGGTGGGCATTGCGTGAAAAGCGGTATATAAGCCGATTGGAAGCTCCGTCTCTATCATATTGTTCGGCTGAGGTTCGTTCAGAAAATTGATGGTATATTGATACTTTTCCAAATAGCATTTTTTTTGCGTGCCGTGCTTACCGGACGCGCTTTCCACACGAAGCACGCCGGCGCCTTGCAGTTCACGGATATGCGCAGTCAGCGCACTGTTGCTTACATTCAGTTTCACTGCCAAATCATTCAGGTTGATACCGTTGTTATGGCTGACATAACGGACGATTGCCAAACGAAGAGGAGACGCGAGTGCACCGCATACCCGCAAGGTTTCATCAGTGGAGTTTATTTCATACATGGCCGCACCTGCTTTCTTTTTCTAAGTATAACTGAGAACCTATTTTCTGTCAATCGTTTATTCAATGAAACTCTTTAATAAAATTCATAAAAGCATGAATATTCCGGAAAAAACCTGAAAAAAGCCTGTTGACATGCACTAAATGTAATGCTATTATTGGATTGATTGAGAAGTTCGTTGAATAATGATATTGTGCGGAACGTTCGTGTGTGATCTTGTGAATGTATTATTGCGCATCAAGCGCAGAAATATGGGAGGAGAAATGACATGAAGAGGTTCTTTACTCTACTGGTTCTGTCCGCCCTGGTTATCGGCCTTTTGACAATGCCGGCAACAGCGGAACAGACGACTCTCTCGTTCCTTTCCTGGCAGAATGAGACCGTCATGCAACCCATCATCGACGCATTCCAGGCCGCTAACCCAGACATTAAGATCGACTTCATTTACGCCCCGCCGGTTAACGATTACCTTCAGAAATTCCGCATGATGGTGACATCCGGCGAACTGCCCGACATTTTCGTGACCTGTGCTGAGAACAAGGCTGAGGTTATGGATAACAACCTGGCGAAGGATCTCAGTTCCATGGCTGTTATGTCCAGGTTGAGTAACGCCAACAAGAATACCTATACGGCTTCCAATGGTTCCGTCGTAGCCTTCGCGCCGGACGCGTGGATCGCAGGCATTTTCTACAATGAAAAGCTGCTGAGCGACAACAGCATCAGCGTACCTGCCAACTACAAAGAGTATATGGATTCCATGGCCAAGCTGAAAGCGGCGGGTGTACAGCCGTGGGTGTTCCACAAGGGGAATCTGTACGATCCTCTGCAGGGCTATGTGGCAACGGAGACGATAGCCAAGGATGCAAGCTTTGACGCAAAGGCGAACGCGGGCGAGCTTAAGTATGCGGACGGTTGGTCCAAGCCGCTGGAACTGTGGAACAACGACTATGTCAAGAACGGCTACATTCCCGAAGAATCGCTGGGCTTGGACGGCGATCAGGCGCTGGACGCGTTCATCAACGGCCATGCGGCTTATACCATTGGCGCGACCTGGGTGGTCAGCACAATCGACCAGAAGAATCCTGACATGAAGTACGGCATGCTGCCCTGGTTCGGCGTGGACTCTGATGAGAAATGGTGCACAGGCGCGGCCGGTGTCGGCTGGTCCATCAATTCTGCCAGCAAGCATCCCGACGAGGCGCAGAAGTTCCTTGATTTCCTCGCAAGCGATGATACGCTGAAACAGTTCCAGCAACTGACCGGCGGCTTGCTCGCCATATCCGGCATCGATTACCCGATGCATCCGGTTATCGCGATGTGCAAGGATGAACTGCAAAGCGGCAAGTTCTACCTGCCGGCGGTAGCGTGGAAATACTCCGGTGCGCTGGGTGACGTAATGCTGACCGGCACGCAGGAAGTTGTAATGGGCACACGTGACGCCGCCAGCATCGCTATGCTGATGGATGACAAGTTCGCGGAGCTTGAGGCTGCTTCAAAGTAATGAATTGACATGAGCATGGGCTGGCAGGCATATGTTTGCCAGCCCAAATTATAAGGAATGAAGAGTATGCAGCAGAAATTCCGTTTGCGCAGCGAGGCACCGTATCTTTTGTTTCTACTTCCTGCGCTGTGCGCATACACGATATTTGTGGTCACCCCCCTGGTGCTCTCGTTTCGATATGCCTTTACCAACTGGGATGGCGTCAACGAGGCCAGGTGGGTGGGTTTTGCCAACTTTATAACGGCTTTTGACGACCCAAGCATGAAGCAGGCTGTGTTCAACACGTTAAGATATGCCATTACGGTTCCAGTGCTGGTGACGCTGTTCTCCATCCCGCTCGCTGTAGCGCTCAACACGAAAATGCTTACACGCAATTTCCAGCGTGCCTCGTTTTTCTTTCCCTCTGTCCCCAGTGCGTTGATCCTCGGCTATATATGGGCGTACATATTGAATCCCACGAAGGCCGGCATGCTGAACCAAGTGCTCATGTTTGTTGGCGTCAAGCCCGTGCTTTGGCTTGCAAAGCCGGGCCTTGCGTTTGGTTCGCTGATTGGGGTCGCGGTCTGGACGCAGGTTGGTTGGCATGCGTGCATTTATTTGGCAAATCTGCAGAGCATCTCCCAAGACTATTATGAGGCGGCCAAAATTGACGGTGCAGGCGCCTGGCAGAGATTTTGGTCGATCACCTTCCCGATGATTGCGCCTTCCATGACAATCAGCGTTATGCTTTTGCTTACAGGCAGCCTGAAGGTATTTGATTTGCCATTCTCATTAACGAACGGCGGCCCGGGCTTTACGACGACGATGATTACACAGATTATCATTCGAAAAGGCGTTACGGAGAAAATGTACGGCAAGGCGACAGCGCTGTCTGTCATCTTCTTCCTGGCGATTTTCCTGCTGACAACCGTTCAGCTGCTTCTTATGAAGCGCAGGGAGGAGAGGCTATGATAAGAAGCGCCGCTATAGCCGTCCGGGTGCACAGAAAACGGCGTTCCACTGCATCGATTGTCGGCGAGTGCTGTATGCTGCTCTTGAGCATTGTCATATTGGCTCCGTTTTATTATTTGTTGGTGAATGTGTTCAAGACACAACAGGAAATGGCAATGACGCCGCTCGCGCTGCCAAGCCACCTGTTCCTTGACAATTTCAAGATTGTGTATTCGCGTATGCAATTTTTCAACGCGCTGAAAAACACGGTAGTTCTCACATTCAGTTCACTCATTGTCGTCGTTGTGTTTGGATCCATGGCAGGTTATGCGGTTAGCAGAAGGAAACATTGGATATACCGCGTTGTAATGCTATTCTTCCTGCTCGGCTTTATGGTACCGGTGCAGACGACGATGATTCCGTTGTTTCTGATGATGCAGAAACTGAAGTTAATCAACTCCATATTGGGGTTAATCGTGCTGTCATCAGGCGGCTGCACATTTGCTTTTTTTCTGTATCAGGGCTTCATCATTACCGTACCGTATAATCTTGAAGAAAGCGCGCGCATCGATGGCGCTTCTGTCTGGCGTATTTTTTGGGTGATTATTTTTCCGCTTTTGCAACCGGTAACAGTCACATTGGCCATCTTTCATGTAATGGGTTCGTGGAACGACTTTGTGACACCGTTCCTGTTCCTGAACTCCCGCGCCAATTCTACTTTGATGCTTGAAATGTACCGGGGCGTGGGTGAGTTTTACAATGACTGGCCTCATATGCTGACAAGTATGGTGATTATCATGTCGCCGCTCGTTCTGTTTTACCTTGTTGCGCAGCGATACATCATCGCCGGCCTGGTGAGCGGTGCATTGAAAGGTTAACACAATGGGAGGCGTCAAAATGTCTATAGCCGCAGCTCCGCTTTTCAGGGATCCCGTTTACGATGGAGCGGCTGATCCTACGGTTGTTTGGAACCGCCAGGAGGCCCAGTGGTGGATTCTCTATACCAGCCGCCGTGCAAATTCACACGCACATGGGTTGTCTTGGGTGCATGGTACTGACATTGGCGTGGCGTCCAGCAACGACAACGGCGAAACATGGCTTTACCGCGGCGTATTGAACATAGAGCCCGTAGAGCCGGGGCATAACACATTCTGGGCGCCTGAAGTGATCTGGCATGAGAATCTTTATCATATGTACGTAAGCTATATTACGGGCGTACCGGACACCTGGGCGGGGGAGCGCCATATCCTCCATTATACAAGCGTTGATCTATGGAATTGGAAGTATGAGAGCCGGGTGCAGTTATCCAGTGACCGTGTCATCGACGCGTGCGTGTTTCAAAAGCGTGACGGCGGTTTCCGCATGTGGTATAAGGATGAAGCGGATGGATCGCACACGCACGCCGCGGACAGTGCGGATTTATTTAGGTGGCATACAATCGGCCGGCAGACGCACGACTGTGCACAGGAAGGGCCGAATGTTTTCGAATTCGGCGGAAAGTATTGGCTGATCGCAGACATGTGGCAGGGAATTGCGGTCTATTCCGGGTTCGACCTGGATCACTGGACACGCCAAAGCACCAATCTTTTGTCGGATGCCGGCACCCGGCGTGAGGACAAAAACCGGGGTCATCATGCGGATGTGCTGGTTGCAGGTGAGCTTTGTTACATATTCTATTTCGTTCATCCGGGACGCGCTCACGTTTCGGAGGATGTGGATACATACGATACCAGGCGTTCGAGCCTGCAGGCCGCGCAGCTTATTGTGAAGGACGGACAGCTGTGTGCCCTTAGGGAAGGGTTTCCGTTTTATCTGCCTGAAATTGATTGAGCGGTTCACAAGTTAAACGGGAGACACAAGATGAGTGAGGGCATGAATCCCATTATTTGGGCAGACTTTCCGGATGTCGATGTCATTCGTGTAGAGGATACATACTATATGGCGAGCACCACGATGCACATGATGCCTGGCGGTGCGATTTTGCGTTCATTCGATTTGATTCACTGGGAGCTGGCTTCCTATTTATTTGAAGCGCTGGACCACACTTGCGGGCAAATGCTTCAAAATGGAGAACACATCTACGGCAAGGGGATGTGGGCTCCTTCCCTCCGCTACAATAACGGGAAATTTTATGCGCTGTTTTGCGCGTGGGATACGAAGAAAACGTATTTGTATGTCGCGGGGCGCGCCGAAGGGCCGTGGGAGCGGCGCACGGTTGATGGCTTTTACCATGACGCATCTTTGTTGTTCGATGATGGACGGATCTTTATCGCCTATGGCAATTCGGATATCTATTTGACGGAGCTCATGGATGATTTATCTGCGCCTAAGCCAGGCGGGCTAAACCGCCTTCTCGTATCCGAAAGGCAAAATGTGAGCCTTGGGTATGAGGGAAGCCATCTGTACAAGATAGGCGGCAGGTATTTTCTTTTTTTGATCCATTGGCTGAAAGATGGGCATTGCAGGCGCACGGAGGCGTGTTTTGCGTCCGATAGCCTGCTTGGGGAATTCCAGGGCGGTGATGTGCTGGATGATGATATGGGATATCATAACGCCGGTGTCGCGCAAGGCGGCATAGTAGATACAAAAGACGGAGAATGGTATGCCATGTTGTTTCAGGATCATGGAGCGGTCGGGCGCATACCCGTGCTCGTGCCAGTACATTGGAAGGATGGTTTCCCTGTGTTTTGGGCCGGCGGGCGCGTGCCTTTGAATCTGTGCGTGAAAAGCACCAAACCGGAGCACGTCTATGCACCGCTTTATGGGAGCGATGATTTTACCTCCCTTAAGAACTTCTGGCAATGGAACCACGAACCTGTTAACGGTTGTTGGTCGGTGACAGAAAGGCCGGGCTATCTGCGCCTTTATACAGACCGCCTGGTTCAAAACGTGGCCAACGCGGTGAATACACTCACTCAGCGAACTGCCGGCCCGGTTTGTGAAGCCAGCGTGCTGCTGGATGGAACGGGCCTGCGGGAAGGTGATTATGCAGGCTTATGTGTTCTGCAAAGCCACTATGGATGCATCGCATTGACAAAAAAAGCGGGCCGGTTCCATATCGTCATGCTGAAGCAAGGTGCTTACCCGGATGACGGGCTGCCAAGACGTCTTGACAACGATCAAACACCGGCGCGTGAGGTCTCATGCATGGAGGTGGAATCGCCTGTTGTTGAAGTCCGGGTATGCTGCGATTTTCGTGACAGCGTGGATCAAGCGAAATTCTATTACAAACATGGCGGGGAATGGGCTTTACAGGGTACTATATTGCAAATGCATTATTTATTGGATCACTTTTGCGGGGCAAGATTCGGGCTGTTTGCCTATTCTACCGTCGCGGCGGGAGGATGCGCCGACTTTGGCCGGTTCGATTATCGGGTGATTGGGTAATTGCGGGTCATATGAATATCAAACATGAAAACCATTAGTCCATTTTGATACTGAATATAGCGAATTAAAGCAAGTGAACAATCACATGGGAACTAAAGGAACCTGAAAATTGATTGGGAAATCATAGCCTGCTGATCTATAGGTCGGCGGGCTTTCTGCAATTTAAGAGGAGGGCCTGTTCCCCTTTTTTGCACCTCCAACATCCGTTCCGCGAGCGGTGATGGAGGAACAGACATATTCAGAACACAGTCTGCCGTCCCCTGTGCTCGGCGTCCCCTGTGTTTACTCCTGAATTTGACAAATGGTTGTATTTTGCCGGTTTCTTGTGTATTATTGGTAAAGAATCCTTGCGCTTCAAATGTCGTGATCCCGATATTTGTAGTAATTCATCTGATTTTGTTCTTTACTCAGGAGGAAGATCCATGGAGAGGCTTGGGAAAATCGTTAGCGCTTTGCTATTGGGTGTTTTGGTCCTGTTTGCATCATCCGCCAGCGCTGCCTCTTTTCAAAAC
This sequence comes from Bacillota bacterium, assembly GCA_023416585.1. Taxonomy (GTDB): domain Bacteria; phylum Bacillota; class Clostridia; order Christensenellales; family Aristaeellaceae; genus JAEWAH01. The sequence continues at coordinate 60,265 of JAEZHM010000036.1, read as the reverse complement.
GATTATGACGCGATAGAGCAGACGGTCCAGTCGGTGCTGATGCTGGGCCTGTTTGACGAGAACGAAGAGATTGTCGGAAACGGCAGCGGGTTTGTTGCCTTTAACAGCAATACGCTGGTGACGAATTACCACGTGATCGATGAGGCAGCCAAAATATGTGCTGTCAGCGACAATGGCAAGGACCTATACCCCATTACAAGAGTGCTCGCCGCGAATATAAAAAAGGATATTGCAATCCTTGAATTCTATACATATGATAATGCGCCAGTCCTTCAACCACTCAAGCTCTTTCCCGGCGGCAAATTGCACAGAGGAGAACCAATGGTGGTTGTCGGCAGCCCGCAGTTCATCACCAACGAGGTAACCAAGGGGGATATCAGCGCGCTGTACGACGAAGACGGCGTTCCTATCATACAATTCACAGCGCCTGTTTCCCATGGGTCCAGCGGCGGTCCCCTGTTCAACGACCAGGGCGAGGTCATCGGCATCACCCGTTCCACCATTACCGACAACCAGAATACGAACCAGGCAATTCACATCAGCGAAGTTATCCAATTATACAAAACAAGGGAAGGCGCCGATATCATTCGTTTTTCCTGGGAAGATTTGCCGGTTCATACGCCCACGGCAACCTCTAAGCCGACTTTGAAGCTTACACCAACACCTACGGCTGCGTCTATGCCGACGCCGAAGCCGGAACTGGGAACTGTCAATGATATACGCGTATCAATAGGCAAGACCGGCATTGTTCTTCATTGGGATGCGGTCAGGAATACCGAGCAGTATAAAATCTTCCGGTCAGATAATGAAAGCAGCAATTTCAGCCTTGTTGGCACGGCTGCCTACAGCACATTTCTGGATAAGGAAACTAAACCAGGAGGAACGTATTACTACAGGATTGTTTGTGTTAATGGCACAGCTGAATCGCAGATATCAAATGCCGTTAAGGTTGTGGCACCAAGCGCGACGCCAAAGCCTCCGCTGACACCGCCTGTAAATGTCAAGGGATCTGCGGGAACTGAAGGAATTTTAGTCACCTGGGACGCAGCTCCCTACGCCAAAACGTATCATGTATTCCGTTCTTTTAATTCAGGTGAATTTGCCTTTTTTGGGCAGACCTCATCTACCCGGTATTTGGACAAAGGAGCCACTGAACCAGGCGTATTCAGCTACAAAATAATAAGTTCTGACGGTACCTCTTTATCTGACGACCCCAAAGATATCCTTAAGATATCGTCCTACTATAAAATCTCAGAATCATTGAAAGCGCCCAGCAATTTCAAAGCCAAAGCCGGCGGGACTGCCGTAACGCTTGCATGGACCAAGGCAAAGAACGTAAAAGAATATAGAATCTATCGTTCAACAGCATCCACCGGTCCCTATATGCAGGTGACAGCCGTGAGTGCCACAAAGTTTACCGACAAGAATGTTAAGAGGGGCAACACATATTATTACAAGATACGAAGCATAGACGGGGCAAATGTATCTGAAACTTCGGAACCTGTCAAGGCAGAAATGCCCAAGCCTACGCCTACGCCTAAGCCAACAAAAACACCCAGGCCGACACCAACCCCGTATAGGGAGCCGGCGAACCCTATCGATTTTCTGAGCAGTTATGTTGAGCGTTATCAGGGCGATCCATATATAAATTTGGGGATAAAAAACATTAGCGGAAAGAAGACCATTGATGGATTTACGATTGTCTTCTACTGTGAAGATGTGTATGAGGAGAAAATAAAGTATAACGGCAATGGTGATATATATAGCACCTATACATATACGAAAACCATAAAGCCCGGTAAGAGCATTATGGCCGGGTATGTACAGGTGGAAGGATATAAGAACGCCAAATACGTTTATGTTGCAGTTACTAAGTTTCACACCACAGATGGAAATACGGTAACAATTCCCGAATCTCAATGGGATTATTACTATTATACATTTGATTAATGGAAACGGTATCCATTGCGTTGTTTTCAGAAAAACATTTTTGCCTATGTGGGAGCACAGGGGTGATTCTATGTGTTCTATTTTCCTTATTTCAGCCGGCATATAAAACCGTCATGCGCGACAGGGGACGGCGGGCTGCCTTCTTGGCAAGATTCAATCTTCCGAAAAAGGGATCACGCTGTTCCGCTTTTCCAAAGAGGTGGGAATGAACACCTTTCGCGGTATGGAATAGCGGCCGCTGATCCTCTCTTGCAGCAGCTGCAATGCACAATCGGCGATTATCTCCGTGGGAATGTTAACGGTGGTCACGGGTGGGGATAGGTGCTTCATGGTTGGCAGATTATTAAATCCCACCAGGCTTATCTTACCGGGAACGGAAATGTTTAAGTGCTGCAGTGTAGACAGCACACCGGTGGCAACCGTATCGTTGCCTGTGAGGATGGCGGAGGGAAAAGGGTCCTTGCGGTTTACCATCACATGGCATTGGCGTACGCCTTCTTCATAGGAAAGACGTTCCCCAATGAACAATAGGGAGGCATCAAAAATGCCTCTTTCTTTCATAAAGTTGCAGTATTGCTCTTCCCGTTCGTCAATGGGATTCCTCATCCGGTTGTCATTTACCGTATTGCCGCCAATATAGGCAATTCTCCGGTGCCCAAGATCATATAAATAGTGAAGCGCATCCTTTATACCGGAGCGCACATTGACCATGACGGCATCAAAGCGAAGATCATCCGGAGACGAATCAAGAAAAACGATGTAGGGCGTAAGCATGGCAAGTTGGTTTGTTTCTTCTACAGAAAAGCGGCCGATTGCGATCAGGCCATCCACCCGTATGTTGACGGCCGGCACATAAGCGCCGTCCAAATGAATCACCGAGCAGCAGTTAAAACCCTCCTGGGCGCATTTCTTTTCCACATGCTTTTGCAGGTAAAGGTAAAACGGGTCCTCCGCAAGCTCACTTTCAGAATACCAGTTCACCATGCCAATATTCAGCCGGACATCCGCCTGGTCGGCGGATGTTTTGCGCTGTTTCAGAGGCACATACTCCAGCGATTCCGCTATTTCCAAAACACGCAGCCTGGTTTGTGCGCTTGCGTTCAATGTAGGATCATGATTCAATACCCGGGATACGGTGGCAATGGAAACACCTGCGGCTGTCGCGATATCTTTGATCGTTGCCATGGACAACCTCCTGCGGCTGCGGTTTGGTATCCTCGTTTCTAGATTATACAATATATTTGATGCCTTTGGTAGTACAAAAAGGTTAAAATAAGTAAAAAATATAGTAAAATTTTTAGAAAAAGCCTTGACACATTTTTACCAAGCGAATATAATCACAGCAGAAAGTGATCGTACCATCCTAATACGGTTTGCGCCTCAATCTGCGGGAGACGCGATTGAAGGTCAAATAGATACTTATGAGAAAGATCAAGGAGGAATACCACATGAATGGCAAAAAGCTGTTGGGAGTCCTGCTGCTGGTGACTATGCTGGTTAGCATTCTGTGTACGGCATCTGCCACGGCGGTAGATCTGAATGCGCTGACACTGGACGAAATCACCACCAAGGCAAAAGAAGAAGGCGATGTGCAGTCCGTTGGCATGCCTGACGAATGGGCCAACTGGAAAGCAACCTGGAACGACCTGAAAGAGGTTTACGGAATAACGCATGGCGATGTGGACATGAGCTCCGCTGAAGAAATTGCCATGTTCGATGTGGAAAAGAATGCGCCCACCAAGGATATTGGGGATGTAGGCGTATCCTTTGGCCCGGTAGCGATTGAAAAAGATGTGGTGCAGGCATACAAGACCAGCTATTGGGATCAGGTTCCCGACTGGGCAAAAGATAAAGAAGGCTATTGGATGTGCCCTTATTATGTAACCATTTGCTTTGCCGGCAATATGGCGTATATCGACAAAATGCCCACGACTTGGGCTGAACTGCTGGAAGGCAATTATAAGGTTTCCGTAGGTGACGTGGCCCGCTCCAGCCGCCCCCAGCTTGCTTTGTTGTCAGCCGCGGTCGCCTTTGGCGGCGATGAAAACAACATTATGCCCGGTATCGAAGTGTTCCGCAAGCTGGCGGAGCAGGGGCGTTTGGACACCGGTGATGACAGCCGTGCCCGCATTGAAAAGGGCGAAATCGAACTGTATATTACGTTTGACTTCCTGGCCCTGGAACATAAAAACAATATGCCTAACCTGAATCTTCAGATTAGCGTTCCTACCGACGGCGCGGCTGTTAGCGCCTATGCATCAGTAATTAACAAGTACGCTCCCCATCCCCATGCGGCTGCTCTTGCGCGGGAATACATATTCAGCGATGCCGGACAGATTAACCTGGCCCGCGGCTATGCCCGCCCCATCCGTGTGGACAATATCAAGCTGCCCGAGGATGTTGCCGTCAATCTGCTTCCCAGCGAAATGTATACGGGCACCTTCACCATTAAGGACAACGATGCCTGGTCCAAGACTGTGGCGCAAATGGGCCAGCTGTGGCAGGAAGAAGTACTTGCCTATTTGAAGTAAATCAAGTTCTGATGAATGCGATCCTAAAGGAGGGGGGACGTCTTTACGTCTCCCCTCCCTGTTAAGGCAAGGGGGAACACTTTTGTGAAGACGAGAAAGCGGAGCCATGCCTATCTGCTGGCCATCCTGCCTTTTATTCTGCTCGTGATCCTGTTTTTGTTCATTCCCATGATTTCCATGGTTGTCAAGAGTTTTCTTTCCCCTGAAACCGGAGCCTTTACCCTAAATAACTATGTGACCATTTTCACCAAGCGCTACTATCTTATATCCATTGCAAACAGCCTGCAGGTTTCCCTGATATCTACCGCCGCAGGGATCGTTATTGCCTTTATTGCTGCCTTTTGCTATCAAAAGCTGGGCAAAAAGTACCGCAAAGTATATACATCCGCACTTAACATGACATCCAATTTTGCCGGCGTCACCCTGGCGTTCTCCTTTATGCTGCTGCTGGGGAAAACAGGGACATTGGTGAACCTGGCAAAGCATATGAACATAACTTCCTTGGCGGATTTCAATTTTTATTCCGTATCCGGCCTGATGATTACCTACATTTATTTTCAGATTCCTTTAGGCACCCTGCTTTTGATCCCTGCCTTTGACAGCATCAAGCAGGAGTGGAAGGAGTCCGCCCAGGTGCTGAAAGCCAGCAGCTTTCAATTTTGGTTTCGTGTTGGCATACCCGTTTTGATGCCCAGCATACTGGGCACGCTGTCTATTTTGTTTGCAAACTCCCTGTCTGCATATGGCACGGCCTATGCCTTGATGGGTAATAACTTTTCGCTGATGACCATTCGCATAGCCGGCATGTTCACAGGGGATGTGGTGCAGCAGGTGGAGCTGGGATCTGCCATGTCTACGGTATTGGCCCTGTTGATGTGCGTTTCGGTGGTAATCAATATGAAATTTATGGGCAAGGCGGGTGAGTTGAGAAAATGAACAAGCAGAAGAGAAATTGGTTTGCGTATGCGCTTGTTACGCTTTTGCTGGTTTTTTTGCTGATGCCCATCCTGTCCATCAGCCTTTATTCCATCTCCAAAAATTGGACCACCCAAATGCTGCCGGAAGAATTCACTTTGGAATACTACGGCGAGCTTTTCTCCATACCGGATTTTTTTATGGCCATTGTCCGATCCATCGGCATCTCATTGCTATCGGTAGGCCTTTGCATTGTGATACTGCTGCTGGCGCTGTATGTTGTGCTGGTCTATAAGCCCGGCTGGGAAAAGATGCTGAGCATTACTGTAACCATCCCCTATGCGATTTCCGGTGTTATTCTGGCTACCAGCCTGTTGTCGCTGTATGCCGGCGGGCCTTGGCCGCTTTCCAACCGCATGGTGATGCTGACTTTTGCCTACTGCATTGTCATATTGCCTTACGTATACCAGGGGATACGCAATGCCCTTTATGCCGTGAATGTGCACCAGTTGCTGGAGGTGGCTGAAATCTTGCACTGCAAAAAGCTTCGCGCCTTTTTTACCATCATTGTGCCCAACATCTTCTCCGGCATCACCATTTCCGCTTTGCTGGCCATTGCCATTGTTTTCGGCGATTTCGTATTGGTGAAAACCATTGCAGGCACGTCGTTTTTCACGCTGCAGTATTATCTGTTCAATGCCATGCTGAAATCCGGCACGCGCGGCGGCGCGGTGGTGTTTGTTGCTTTCCTGATTACGCTGTCCATCGCCTTCCTGGCGCTGAAGCTTCAGGAAAAGGGTTCCAAACACCGCGCCGAACTGTAAAGCATACAAGGAGGAAACGTTATGAGCTTCATTACGGTTGAAAATGTTACAAAGCAATATTCGGCGAATGGCCCGAAGATTCTTGACAATATCAGCCTCCATATTGAAAAGGGTGAATTTGTTACGCTGCTGGGGTCGTCCGGCTGCGGAAAAACCACGCTGCTGCGCTGCATTGCGGGGCTGAACGATATCAGCGCAGGCAAAATACACATAGACGGAAAAGATTGCACCAGGCTTACCGCAGGTGAACGAAATGTGGGCATGGTCTTCCAGCAGTACAGCCTGTTTCCCAATATGACAGCTGCTCAAAATGTTGCTTTTGGCCTGAAGATGCAGCATGTGGACAAAAAGATCATCCGGGAAAAAACCAAGGAGATGCTGGAAATCGTTCAATTGGCCGACAAGGGCGGCAGCTATCCCAGCCAGCTGTCCGGCGGCCAGCAGCAGCGCGTTGCGTTGGCCCGCGCCATCATTACCGAACCTGCCGTACTCTTATTGGATGAGCCGCTTTCCGCGATAGACGCAAAGGTGCGCAAAATGCTGCAGGAGGAAATACGGCGCATACAGCGAAAGTTTAATATCACAACCATTTTTGTTACGCACGACCAGCATGAAGCCATGGTCATGAGTGATAAAATTTTTCTGATGGACAAGGGCGTGATTGAGCAGGAAGGTTCTCCTGATCAGATTTACACGCACCCCGTCTCTTATTTTGCCGCCACGTTTATCGGCGATAACAATGTGCTTGACGCGGCGTCGTTTACAGCTGTTGCCGGCGGTAAAATCAATGAAATGCATGCCGTGATCCGGCCGGAAATTGTGCATCTGTATAAGGAAAGGTCAGGCATTGAGGAGGACTGCGTAACGAAGGCTGTGGTGGAGGATGTCATCATGAACGGCACGACCATCCGCTATTTGCTCAATTGCAGCGGCGTCTCCCTGAATGTCAGCGTATTGTACAGCGCCAGCCTTCAGTTCCGCATTGGCGAGGAGCTATATGCCGGCTTTAGGCGTGAGGACTGCGTTTTTCTGGAGAAATGAATAGGAGCGTAATCAATCCAAACTTTGCCGTAAGGGCGGTTGTATACGGGCAGCATCCATGGCCATTCATGGAAGCCTGGTTCTTTTAACCCCCAAGAAATCCAAAATCGAAGGGACGCAATAATGGATAAATATGGCTATTTAAAAGATTTATGGGACTATTTATACATGGAACATCCCCTTTCGCCTGCGGACGCTATCGTTGGCTTTGGCAGCCACGATCAAACCATAGCCAGCCGCGCCGCTAAGTTGTACAAGGCTGGGTGGGCGCCTGTGATTTTGTTCACGGGGTATCTTGGCAAGGGTACCTTGGGGGTTTTTCCAAAGCCGGAGGCAGAACTTTTTGCCGAAATCGCTGTGAAAGAAGGCGTTCCGCCTGAAGCCATTTTGGTGGAAAACAAGGCCACAAATACAGGCGAGAATATTCATTTCGCCAAAGGAATGTTTGAAAGCAGGGGAATGACCCCAAAGAAAATCATTGCTGTCCACAAGCCCTACATGACCCGCCGGGTATGGGCGGCGCTTCAAAAGCAGTGGCCGGAGGTGGAGGTTGTGATAGCGCCTGGCAACCCGGCCTTGGAGGATTATGTGGCCGGTATGCTTAAAGACGGTGTGGAAGAAAAAGAGATCATCGACAGCCTGGTGGGGGATTTTCAGCGGATGGATGCGTTTGCAAGGCTGGGCTATCAAATTCCCCAGCAGATTCCAGCCAAGATTATGGCTTCCTATGAGGCGCTTTTAAAGCTTGGTTACGATAAATATGTTGTATGACGCGCAAAATAGGGCCCGCTAGCAAAAACCTAAGCCGGTTTGAAGTTCGTAAAAGAAAACGCTTCGGCATGCAATGCCGAAGCGTTTATGCTTTTCTGGTGGATTCACGCACGAGCAGCTCTGGCAGCGTTGTAAAGGACTGGGTTTGCAAAGATGGCTTTTTGATCTTGTCCACAATAAAGCTTCCTATTTTCTTGCCCATGTCATACATGTTGATATCGACTACTGTAAGCTGTGGGTTGGACAGCAGCGGAAAGGGATAATTATCAAAGGTCATGAGCCCAACGTCCTGCGGCACAAGGACATCCATGCTTTGCAGGCAAGTGAGGCAGCCCAGCGCCACAGGGTTGCTTGCGCACAGGATGGCGTCTATGGGCTCATGCTGGTCAAGGAGCTTTCTGGTCATACGAATCCCCTCGTGATAAGTCGCATCCCCGCGGCCGATCAGTTGTGGGGGTACATTCATCTCCTGCGCCTCCAGCACGCGGCAAAAGCCCAGAAACCGCATCTGTGAGATACGGTCGCCTTCCTTGACGCCCAGGAAGGCGATTTTCCGATATCCCTGGTGCAGCAAATGCTGCGCCGCGACCTCGCCGGCCAGCTGGTGGTTGGTATCAATCCAGCATACCTGGCTTTCAAAAGCCGGCTGCCCGATCACCACGTGGGGATAGCCGCTTTTAGCCACCGCTGCCGCAAGGCGTTTGCTGATGACGGAGGCGTGCAATACCACGCCATCCGCCAGCTTGCCGCCCATCCAATGCTCGACGCACTCCGCCGCGTTGCCGCGCGTGGCGTGCTCAAGCAGCAGCGAATACCCCTTTTCCTGCAGCTTGCGCTCCATACCCACCATGATTTCGAAGGTATGGGGCGTCTGATACGCGATATTGCGCTCCAGCTCGTTTAAAAAAAGGATCTGGTGCGTAGCTTTTTGCGCAAAACTTCGCGCCCGCCCATTCGGCGTGTATTGCATTTGGGCAATGGCGCGCAGCACCCGCTCCCGCGTGGGCTGGGAAATGGCATGCTTTCCGTTCAGAACCATTGAAACGGTGGCAGGAGAAACACCTGCTTGCTTTGCCACATCCCGGATCGTCACGGCCATGGCGAGCCTCCTAGTCTATTGTAATAGCATATCCCTGCGGTTGTAGTATACCATTTTGCCAGCCGCTTTGTAACAGGATACGACCACCACTGCTATAAGGCTGCGCATCATCACCGCAGTTGACCGCGATGATGACGCGTTCAGAGGCGTCCTTTCGGCAATACACGTAGAGCTTGCTGCCTGGAGCAGCGCTGAGCGTTTGATACGTTCCGCGGCGCAATGCATCATGCGATTTTCGAATCGCGATCAGCGCACGGTAAAATGCGTGCAGGGGGTGAAATGCCTCGCCCCAGGGAATGGGACGGCGGTACTCGTTCTCGGAAACCCCGGTGAGGCCCTGCTCATCCCCATAAAGCACACAGGGCATGCCAATAAAGGTCATCTGGAATACCACCGCAAGGCGCAGCCTGCTCTCGTCCCCTTGGCATAGCGAAAGGAAGCGGCTTACATCGTGGCTGTCCAGCAGGTTCAACTGTGTAAAAGCATAGGGAGTACGGTACCGCATACGCATCTGTGTTACGCAGGCGTCAAATTCGCAGGCGTCGATCCGCTGCTCGGCAAAAAAGCGGCGGCAGTATTTGCGCAGGTCATAGTTCATGGCGGAGTCCATCAGCCCGCGCTCCATATAATGCGAGGCATTTTCCCACACCTCGCCAATGATCAGCGCATCCTGCTTTTCCGCCCGTACAGCACTGTTAAAAGCACGCCAAAACGCGTCATCCACCTCGTTGGCAACATCCAGCCGCCAGCCATCAATGCCGAACTCACGTATCCAATACCGGCCCACATTGCAAAAATAATCGCGCAGCTCAGGGTTGGCAGTGTTGGTTTTGGGCATTTGCGGCACATAGGCAAAACAGGCGTAATCCGGTTTTTGCCCCGGCGCCGGCCTTTGTACCGGCTCCCTTACATCATAAAACCAGTCCCAGTACTTGGATGCCCGCCCGTTCTCCACCACATCGGCAAAGGCAAAAAAGTTCCATCCGGCATGGTTGAACACCCCGTCGATGAGCACCTTTATGCCACGCGCATGACAGGATGCAACCAGATGCCGAAATTGCTCATCCGTGCCGAAGCAGGGGTCGATGTGGTAATAGTCCAACAGGTCGTATTTGTGGTAGGATTCGGCGGCAAAGATTGGGTTGAGGTATATTAGGGTAAAGCCTAGATCGGCAATGTAATCCAGATTTTGCAAAATTCCTTCCAGCGTGCCGCCAAGGCGGCTGTGTACCGGAATGCCCTGATACGCCCTGCCGCCAGGCTGCGCTGCCAGGCTTCGCTTGCCGCTTGCAAAGCTGTCAGGAAAGATGTTGTATACAATCGCATCCTTCGCCCAAGCGGGAACATCCGCAAGATCGTTGCGGTGAATGTAGGGGAATTGAAAGTAGTCGGAGCGGGCCACGGTATCGGCAATCTGAAGCGGATCGCCCCAGTAATCCACCACCGCAGCACCGTCATCAAGCTCAAAGTAGTAGCATACACGGGCAAAAGGGACGGTCAGGGTGGTTTCAAACCAGTCGTAAAGCGTATCCTGCGCAACAATGGCCATCGGCTGTGCCGCAAAGATAAAATCCTGGTCGCTTAAAGCGCGGTCGCCGTACCGCAGCGTGCAACGGACCAAATCGCCCCGCGATGAACGCAGGCGCAGAACCAGCGTGCTTTCATCCAGCGCGAAGGCATACCGGCTCATGGGAATATGTTCCACAGCAGACAGGTGCATGTGTTTCCTCCTTATAAATCCGCTATTGTTTTACAGCGCCGCCCGTTACCCCGGCCACATAAAATTTTTGCAGCCGGATAAACAAAAGAACGATGGGTATTGCCACCAGAACGGCACCTGCGCAAAAACGCGTATAGTACTGGTAGATATTTGCCTTGTCCACCATGGCGTACAAGCCCTTGGCGACGGTGTAATTGGCATAGTTGTCCTTCATGATCACAGAAACAAAGATAAAGTCCACCCAGGGCGCGATGAATGCGTTGATGGCGGTCGTGGCCACAATGGGTTTGGCGTTGGGGAGAATGATCCGCCAAAAGATGATATGGCGGCTTGCGCCGTCCAAGGTGGCGGCTTCATCCAGCGAGAGGGGGATGGTATCAAAAAAGCCCTTGGCAATGTAGTACCCTAAGGCGGAACCGCCGGAGTATACCATGATCAGCGCCGCCAGAGACTGGTTCAGGCCGATGGCCTTCATAAAATGGTAGATGGCGATCATGCTCATAAAGCCGGGAAACATGCCCAGCACCAGCGAAACGTTCATCAGCGCCCTGCGCATTTTGAAGCGCAAGCGGGAATAGGTGTAGGCGACCATCAGGGTGAGGATGGTTGTTATCAGGCAGCTGATGCTGGCAACAAACAGCGTGTTGGCAAACCACCGCGGGAAATTGAACAGACTTGTTTCGGTAAACAGGCGGATGTAGTTGCGAAGCGTCCAACCCTTGGGTAGGATATAGCTGGTGTAAGCACCGGGCTCCGCGCGCAGCGAGCTGATTACAAGCCAGGCCACCGGCAGCATCCACAGAATGGCCAGGAAAAGCAGGGTGATATGGGCGGCAATGGCGCGCTTTGGCTTTGTCCGTTTTGGGATCATTTAAACTCATCCTCCCTGCGCACAGAGCCGGTCAGGTTGTACACCGACAGCGACAGTACGGATACGATCATGAAGATGAATATGCCGATGGTGGAGGCAAGCGCGAAGTCCTGCTGATCAACCGTCAGTTTGTACAGCCAGGTCACCAACAGGTCGGTCTTGCCGCCCTGGTAATATTCCAGCGTCCACGGACCGCCGGCGGTGAGCAGGTAGATCACGTTAAAGTTATTGAAATTGGTCACAAAGGTGGTAATGGTGGCAGGCGCGGTCACAAAGACCATGTAGGGCAGCGTGATATTCAAAAACCGCCGTACCGGGCCCGCGCCGTCAATGGCAGCGCTTTCGTACAGGTCGGCCGGTATGTTCATCAGGATGCCGCTGAAGGAAAGCATGGTATAAGGGATGCCGATCCACATATTCACCGCAACGACCACCAGCCGCGCCCAGGCAGGGTTTGTCAGGAATGGAATGGGTTCGGACGTGATGTTAAGCCTTTGGAGGATGATATTGACGATGCCCATCGGCTCCAGCATGCGGGAAATGAGCAAAAGGCTTACAAACTGCGGTATGGCGATGGCGATCACGAAAATGGTACGCCACATTTGCTTTAAGCGCACGCCTTTTTGGTTGATGAGGATCGCAAGCAGCATCCCAAGGATGTAGTTGGTAAAGGTCGCCAAAACGGCCCACGCGATCGTCCAACCCAGGATGCTGAAAAACGTATGGCTCTTGATGGCGTTATCCCAGAACACATCGCCGATGTTGGCCAGGCCGACCCATGTAAACAGATTGCCGGGCGGCTGATGGTTCTTGTCAAAGTTGGTGAACGCGATCAAAATCATAAACAACGTGGGTAAAACCGTAAACAACGCCAATGAGAGCATTGGCAGTGAAAGCAGCGTAATGTGAAAACGCTCGTTCAGCAGCGTTTTGATATCTTCCAGGGCATTGTTGACATGCTTGCCGTTTTGGCTTGCCCGCTGCACATGAAAAGCAGAGCGCAGGTTCATCCGCCAGACAACCAGGAAAGCGAACACCGCCGCAATGGACAGTACGCCAAACAGCAAAATGAGCATGGAATTGTCACCGGGTATGCGCAGATAAATCTGCTTTGCCTCGTCCCATACTTTTTGCTGTGCATTGACGCCCAGCGTGGCGAATTTCGAAAGGTAGACAGAGCCAAAACGGTTTTGAAAAACAAAAAAGAGCACCTCAAACGCCAAATAGAGAAGCCCTTTGAGATATTGCCGGCGGCGGATGCAGCCCAGCCCCATCACGGCAAAAGAAAGCCGTGTGTAAGCGTCGCCTTCCTGATAAATGCGCACGATTTCCGCCGAATATGTGCGCAGCGTTCGTACCGGACCGGCCATGCAACTCACTCTCCACCTTGTTGAAATAGCCCGCCACGGCGGCGCCATGCCTAAGCTTGGCGCTGCCGTGGCCGCAGAAGGTTACTGAGCTGTTGCCTGGGCCACCAGGGCATCCAGCATTCCCTGCAGATCATCGGCTGTTTTGGCTTCCATTTGCTGCCCAAACGCCTCCGCGGGAACCCAGTATGCGCCCAGCACATGCTGGCTGGTGGCAAACTGGCTTTGCGCAGCCAGTGCGGCCAGCGCGATGTTGCTTTGCACACCCGCCGACTGGGCCGCCTGAATGTTGGAGGGACCATAGCCGCGTACCTCGAAGCGGCGGATTTGCGACTGCTCGCTGGTAAGGAACTCCGCCAGTTTCATCGCCTCGACAGGGTGCTGGGTTTGGGTGTTAACGCCAAGGATCTTGCAGCCGAGGAATGAACCCATCTGCACTTGCTGGCCATTGAGCGTAAAGGTGGGGAGCTTGCTGGCGCCGTAGTTTTCACCAAGCTTTTCTTTGATGGCGGTGGCTACCCAGGTGCCGGAAATTCCGGCGCTGATCGTATCGCCAATGTTGCCCTGCAAAACGCTGTCATCCCCCGTGATAAAGGCAGGATCCGAACACAGCGCGAGGATCGCCTTTGCGGCCGCCAAGCCGTTGGCGTTATTAAAATCGCAAACCTGCTTGCCATCGGCATCGATATCCAGCTTGCAGCCTGCGCCTAAAAAGAAAGATGCGATATACCAACCGTTGGATACATCCATATGTACCTTTTTGCCGGCGGCATTCGCCGCGGCAAGCATGCCGTCCAGCGTTTGGACATCTTCCTGCGTGAACACGGACTTATCGTAGTACAGGAAGTAGCCATTGTCCGCGGTCATCGGATAGCCGTACAAAACGCCGTTGATGGATGCGGCCTGTATGGAGCCGGCGGCGTTGGCGGCAACAATCGCGTCGCGGTTATTTGTTACCTCATACAAAGCATCCGCTTTGACTAAATCGACGAGCTGATCATCCGGGAAGGTGAAAACATCTGCGGCTGCGGCAGGGTCTTCCAAATAGCGTGCTTTCGCATCCGCGTCGCCCACGACACCCAGCGTAATATCCCAAGCGGTATCGGGGTTTTGCGTTTTGAACTGCTCGATAAGCTCGCCCAACAGTTCCTGATCTTCCTGCGTGCCCCACACTTTTAAGGCGACAGTTTCTTGTGCAAAGGCAAAAGAGAGAACGCCAAAAACGAGCAATGCAACGGTTACCAGGCTCACCAATCTTTTCATCTGAGTGCCCTCCTAATACAATTCCCTATGTGATGATAGAATCACCTGTATGCCATTGATTATAGTTGCGGCAATAACTGCCCGTCAACCGGCGAATGTTAAACCGGTTTAGTGCGAAAAATCGAGTAAATGAAAGGGTTGTGTGATTTGATTTACGATTGTTTAACAAAATTAATCAGATGCTGCTTAAGCTGAACCGGTTTGGCACAAGGCGCTTTGCAAGGCATTGGCCCCGAGGCTGATTGACTGGAAACAATACATGCTGGTATAATCTAGTATACTATTTTTTTGCAAAAAACGGCAAATACGATTGCGGCAGGTATTATACAATGAGTAAAGCCAACAGGGACCGGTGGGTAGAAAAACAGATCCATGCTGAGCGCAAAAAGTCCCGTTTGATACTAATGATTATTGCTGCTTCCTTTGGGGTTTTGACGCTAATCATCGCCTACAATCTTCTTAAACCGCATGTAGACGGACTTTATAGACTTGACACTAAAGACCGGGTGTCCCGCTTCTGCGCCCAGGACTATGTGGATGGTGTGCTTACGTATGATTCGGCGTATGATACCCATGGCTCATTCACGGTGACATCGAGTAATAACAGCAACTTTTCAGCAATGATGAATGGGGCATATGTGGAAGTTCCTGTTCATGCAAAGCCTTCCGAAAAAGAGTATCATGTTTGGCAGCTTGCAGGTGATGGGTATGCTGTGCTCTTTTGTACGGAAGGCATATTTGAAGATACCGGCACAGTGCATGTTCAATCCCAGTACCGGGAGTTGAACACACAAATCATAAACCAGTTTTCACCTGGTACAGAAAATGTCTATGTGCTTTATGACGCCGGATCGCCTTTTGCAGCTATTGCTGTAATGGCAGTCTCGGCTTTGGCGGCCGTCTTTCTTACACTGCTCTTAAGATCACAGTTCCTGCAAAAAAGATCTTATCTTGGCAAGCAGATTGCAAGGCTGGGTGATTACAAAAACATAAAAGAAGATATCAATCGCCAAGCATTAACCCCCCTCTTTGAAAGCACTGGCTGCACCATCCTTCATGATTGGATTTTTTTCGGATAAGTTATGGCAGCTTTTCCAATGCCCCACAATTCACCACTGTTGTTCCCGCAGGCGCTGTAAAGGATATAGTTATCGCAGAAAACGAAGAGGATGACGATGATATTCTTCGCTGTGCAGTTTATTTGAATGATTATAAAGAAGCCTTCGAAATCTATCTGGATTCTAAAGAAGCCGCCGAAATGGAAAAGATGAAAACAAGCTTGTTAAAATGAAAATCTTGTTTTATGTTCACTTATGGTATAATTTTGAAAATCATATGTCAGTCAATCGGTAATGAACGAAATCTACATGAGGAGGTATTGGCGTTATGAATGATGAACTGAAAATCAAAATGTACTCATTTACGGTGGATTGCATAGATCCGCATGAATTAGCCAAATTCTATGCAGCGCTGCTCAAGTGGGAAACAATGTCTATCAATGAAGAATGGGCGTGTGTATACGCACCGGGAACGAACCAGGGAGCATATCCTTCTATCTTGTTTCAACGAAATCCTGAGTATAAACCACCTGTATGGCCGGTTAAGCCTGATGCTCAACAACAAATGGCGCATATAGACTTCGCAGTGAATGACTTGGAAAAAGCGGTTCAATATGCAGTACAATGCGGTGCAGCAATCGCAGATAATCAATTTGATGATCATTGGAGAGTTATGTTTGACCCCGCCGGACACCCCTTTTGCTTATGTCAAATGAAATCAATCATCGAGAGTGATCATTTCGCGTTGTTATAGAAAGACGCGTCCAAGAACAAAAGAGTAGATTCAATCGTTGTGAGTGAATCTACTCTGGCGGGATGGCCTGTACTGGAATCGAATCAGTGGTCCATAGGGGGCGATACCCTCATCGCCCCATAGGTTCTTTTGAGTGAAATTGGGACAATTTCCGAGAAGTACAACAACAATATCGATATAAAACATGAGAATGTGCACGTTGATGAATATGTCATCATGCTGGGTCACATCCATATGATCATTGCATTGAAAAACGGGGCGATGTGGGCATCGCCCCCTACGGATGGCAAGGTGAGCGCAGCACCCCCTACGGATGGGATGGTGGGCGCTTTTTGACAATATGCACCCTCCATCGGCGCGAAACGCTGGGACGCATCGTAGGGGGCGATGCCCATATCGCCCCGTCGGTTCTTTTGAGTAAAATTGGGACAAACATTGAGAAACATATCTACAATATCGATCCAAAACATGAGAATGTGCACATTGATGAAAATGTCATCATGCTGGGTTACATCCATATAATCATTGCATTGAAAAACGGGGCGATGTGGGCATCGCCCCCTACGGATGGGATGGTAGGCGCAGCACCCCCTACGGATGGGATGGTGGTCGCTTTGTTCAATATGCACCCTTCATCGGCTCGAAACGCTGGGAGGCATCGTAGGGGGCGATGCCTTCATCGCCCCGCAGGTTCTTTTGAGTGAAATTGGGACAATTACCGAGAAGTACATCAATAATATCGATGCAAAACATGAGAATGTACACGTTGATTACAGGATGCCTTTTAATGTCATGGAAGATGCAACGGATGTATTAAGACGCTGGAATGTAACACTTCCCAAGGAAGTAAGTGTTGTTTTATCAGATGATTCTAATTGCCATATGTGCCAAAGTAAACACTTATGAGCATAATACAAAGCTGCCATATTCCATTTTCGCATGGAGGGAAGTATCCAGGCCGTAGCGGTGGCACTTGCAAAAACACAATTTGCATTATTCATCCAAGATCCATCCGATGAGGGAGGCTCTTGTGTGTTGAAGATAAAAAAATCACATGATTTGGTAAAATGCACACGGGAAAAACAGCATGTTCAGCGATAGAGCCTTATTTTAAGGGCGGGGAGCCGAAACAGCCCCTCGCCCTCAACCATTTGCGGTACCTTTCATTTACTGCGCGTCTACATAATGCTGCGCCTGCGCATGCCAGAGGGCGGCATAAAGACCATCCGCGTTGGAAAGCAGAACCTCATGGCTGCCGCGCTGTACGAGTTCCCCACTGTCAAAAACGGCGATATCGTGGCAGAATCGGCAGGAGGACAGACGGTGCGAGATAAAGACCGCCGTTTTGGAGCCAATGGTTTTCTCGAAGGTGGAATACACTTCAAACTCGGCGATGGGGTCCAGCGCGGCGGTCGGTTCGTCCAAAACGATGATGCCGGCGTCTTTATACAGCGCCCGCGCCAGTGCGATTTTTTGCGCTTCGCCGCCGGAGATTTGCACGCCCTCCTCGTCAAATTCCTTGTAAAGCACAGTATCCAATCCCAGCGGAAGCTTTTGCAAGCGTTCGCCAAAGCCTGCGTCCTTAAGGCAGCGCAGCGCTTTCTCTTTGTCAAAAGTATTGGAAATGGCGACATTTGCGCCGATCGTCAGCGGAAAAAGCTTGAAGTCCTGAAACACGATGGAAAACAACCGGCGATACGCCTGAAAGTCGTACTCCTGAATATTCACGCCGTTTAGCAGTATTTCACCCTCCGTAGGGTCGTACAGGCGGCAGAGCAGCTTGATCATGGTGGTTTTACCGCTGCCGTTTTTCCCGACAACTGCCAGCCGCCGGTTTGCGTTCAGCGTCATGTTCAGGTTTTTGAGCGCGAAGGTTTGTGCGCCGGGATAGCGGAAGCTGACATTGCGAAACTCAAAACAGTATGCTGCGTCTTCTGGGACGGGCTTTCTTCCCTTGGCCAGCACATCCGGCAAATTCAAAAAGTCCAGCAGCGGCTTGATATACGCGGCGTTGTTGTACGCACGTCCCAAATCGCTGAAAAGCGTTGTCACTGCTGTCACCAGCGCGGTTACTGCACCGACATATTGAACGACATACCCTACGGCGTACATACCTGCCAGCGCCCTAAGCCCAATGAGCAGGTAAACAGCCCCGCCCACCACGGCCATACCCGCGGCGGAAAAGCCACCGAGGCGGCCTTCAAAGAAGAAAAATCGCAGCCAGCTTTTTACATTGTAGCTGTAAGAAAAAATATGCTCCAGCATGCTGCCTTGATGGTACAGGCGGATGTCCTTGGCGGCTTTTTCGGACTTTAAATAATCATTGTAATACGCGGCGGCGGTGTTGGACTTTGTGTTTTCCTGGAACACTTCGTCCAGCACTTTCTTTTCTTTTCGCCGGAACAGGATATTCAACGCAAGCATTACGGCTACCAGCAGCGCAAGCAGCAGCGTGGCATAATGCGTAGTGGCAAAAGTGTGGTCATACACCGCGCTGCTTTGAAACATTCCCGTAAGCAGCACGCCGGAGAAAAGCAATGAAAACAGACCGACGGAAATTGACTGCGACATCCAGTACAGATTCATCAGACCCAAACCGTTCCCGCGCGCCTTCGTATCCATAACTGCCAGTTTTTCAGAAATCTCGCTGTTTTCCGTGTGGGGGAAGTCCATTTTCGCGAACTGTTCCGCTTCCATGCCCAGCATATCGGAATAGGCGAACCAAAAGGTAGACAAATCCACCTCGCGCGTAAGCACCGATTTCAGCGCCGAGAAAGCAAAGCCAAGCAGCACGGTTAAAGCGGCATAGACAAAAATGGCGGTGACATCCCGGCTTCCCGCCAGCGTATTTAGAATGCGCGCGGAAAAGAAAAGCTGCATCATCGGAACAAACGCTGTGATAAAAGACTGTCCGAGCAGCGTGGGCAGATAAGACGGCGACAAGCGCATCATCAAGCGAAAGCCTTTAAGCGTCCATTTTACATGATCCATAAAGCGAGGCGTTTTTTCTTTATTCTCCATCGGCCTGCCCCTCCCCGCTTATGATGCCCGGCGTCCTGCGTTCCGCTTCCGCCGCACCGTCTTGCTGATAATAACTGGCCTGCGTTTCAAACATATGGGCATAAATGCCCCCAAGCCGTATCAATTCCTCATGTGTACCCATCTCCGCAATAGAATCCTTTTCCGCCGCACCGTCAAGTAATATGATGCGGTCGCAAAAACGGGTGCTTGCCAGACGGTGGGAGATATACACGCTGGTCTTGCCTTGCGTCAGCTCCGCGTATTTTTGATACACTTCGTTCTCCGCCAACGGGTCCAGCGCGGCGGTAGGCTCGTCCAGCAAGATCACCGGCGCATCCTTGTACAGCGCCCGCGCCATGGCCAGCTTTTGCTTTTCACCCCCGGAAAGTTCGATTGCATCAGCATGTACCGCGCGCACGAGTAGTGTTTTTTCTTTTTCCGGCAAGCTGTTTATTTTATCGCTCAGGCCGGCCAGCATAAGACTTTGGGTCACTTTGGCGCAGTCGGTCATATCCGGCGGCTGCTGGCTTACGTTGCCGGCGATGTCTGTAGAAAGAAGGTGGATATCCTGAAACACAGGCGAAAACTGGGTGTACAGCTCGTCGCGGTTGTAGGCAATCAGCGGTTTGCCCGCGTAGGAGACCTGACCTTCCGTGGGCAGATATAGCCCGCAGAGCAGCTTTACAAACGTGGTTTTGCCGGCGCCGTTCGCGCCCACTACCGCCAGTCGTTCGCCTGGGCGAATGGTGAGGTTTATATGGCGCAGCGCGGGTTTTTCCGCTTTCGGGTAGGTATAGGTGACATTTTCAAAACGGATTTCCGGCGGCAAGGCTTCGTTTGATGGCAGCACCGTGCCCACGCCCGTGTTCATGCGGTCGGGGTATTTGAGCATGGCCTGCATATCCGCCATCTCTACGGCGGACTTTGCCAAATCGCTGGCGGCTACCAAAATGCCGGAAATCCAGCCGCCCAGCGCGCCAATAGCGGCAAACACGAATACAAACTCGCCCAATTCCAGCTCATTTTTAAGAAGCAGCGAAATGAGCAGGCCATATGCGATGCCGTCGCGCAGTAAAATCATCGCGCCATCCATCAAATTCGCCTGCATTTGCTTGGTCAGTACGGCTTTTTCCGCCTCGCGGTTCTGCTTGCGCAGCGTGCTCAGAAAATCCTTCAGCCATGGGAACGCGCCGTACATGCGTATGTCCTTGGCGGATGCCGTATCGCGCATGGTGTTTTGCAATGCCAAATACTTGCGGTTCAGCTTGCTGCGTTCTTCGCGGGTCAACTCGTTATACTTGCGGGAGCGCGCAAGCGCCCACCAGTTGCACCCTGCGCAAAACAGCAGCACAAGCAAAATGATGGGGTTGACCAGGGCGATTACGCCGGCGTAGAGAAGAAAGCCAAACACATTGGAGAAAAGCTGAACGAGCGTTCGCGGAATGTTCATCGCCAAGGTGTGGTTGCTCTGAACAGCCTTCTCCGCTTTGTCCATGACAGCCTTGAAATCGGGATTTTCCAACTGCTCATAATCCATGTTGATCTGTTTGGATATCGTTTTAAGCATGAAGGAAAAAATACCTGTGGTACCCATACAGTTATCGACAATGCTGTCGGTGAAACTTTTCCCATAGCCCAGTGCCACCATCATGAGCGCCAAGGCGCCTACCACGAGCAGAAAATGGGAAGCGTTAGATTGCTGCCCAATCAAGTCAATAACAACCTTCGGCATGTAAATGCCCGCGTAAGGCAGCGCCACGCGGAACACAACCGCCAGCGCGCAGCAGATCACCAGCGATTTGCGCACTTGCCAGTACGCGGAAAGGGAGAGCTTTATGGCGCTTAAAATGCTGCTGTGAGGCTTTTGTACTTTTGTCATTTTTTCATCTGCCTTGTTATATATACTCCATTACATGTTCTATGTTATATATAAAATTGTGGTAATGTCAAGGATTTTGGCAAATTGATTTTTAGCGTAACCGGGAATTCATTGGCGATATGCAAACAGGACATTTTGGCAGTGCATCTCGTTCATATTGATAGGGCCGCAAGTAAGTGACAACAAGTACCGCAAAGTACACCTTTAAGGCGGGATTTTGCGTGCCGGCATTGCTCTTTTTATCAGTATATTATATGATAAAGGCAATAGACAAACAGAATTTGCCGATTGATGGTAAACAAAAATCATGTGACATTTTGTTGAGCTTATTATATGTTTGGAGGATCTCAGTCATGAGAAAAGTAATTGTGCTTGAGCATGTCTCCCTTGATGGTGTCATACAAGCCCCGGGTGGGCCAGATGAAGATACCAGCGGTGGTTTCGCTTATGGCGGGTGGATAGCGCCATATTCGGAAGAGATCCTTGGAACACATCTGAGTAAGCAGATGAATAAGGTGTTCGACCTGCTGTTAGGGCGCAAAACCTTTGAAATTTGGGCACCGTACTGGCCGCAACATGCGGATGTATGGCCGGAGGCTAACAAGGCGACCAAGTACGTTGCCTCAAATACCATGATATATGGCGAATGGCAGCCATCAGTGTTTTTAAGTGGAGATATTGTAGAAAAGATAACCCAAATCAAGCTGCAGCAAGGGCCGGATTTGCACGTTTGGGGAAGCGGTGACCTCATACAGACACTTATCAAGCATGATTTGGTTGATGTGTTCTGGCTGATGATATATCCAGTAACGTTGGGCGGTGGAAAGCGGTTGTTTGCTGATGGCACGATCCCGGCAGCATTTAAGGTGACGGAAAGCACAGTCACCCCGAAGGGCGTTATTGTCGTGAACTACGATCGTGCAGGCGAAATCACAACAGGAATCTGATGATACTAAATGAGCAACAGGATATCTACAGATGCCAATTTGTCGTGTGTGGTTCGCAGGGAACAATGCCCTCATCGCCCCGTGGTACTTTTGAGTGAAATTGGGACAATCACCGAGAAGTACTGGCCGAATCGCACATAGCATTGAAAACGGGGCGATGTGGGCATCGCCCCCTACGGATGGGATGACGGCCGAATCGCACATAGCATTGAAAACGGGGCGATGTGGGCATCGCCCCCTACGGATGAGATGGCGGCCGAATCGCATATTGCATTGAAAACGGGGCGATGTGGGCATCGCCCCCTACGGATGGCGGTGTATCGGCCTTTCAAAAATCGTATGAAGATCACATCATTCGCCATGAGGGGGATTATCTTACGAAATGGAACTATATGGATTCAAATCCTGCCGGGTGGGCGGATGATGAATACCGCAAAGCCATGGCGCCCAAATGAACAGGGATGTAAACAGGAATTTATCGGGCGGTTGTTGACTATGGAGCATTTATGCTTTGTACGTTTGCGGAGGTAAAGATGCACGATGATTTGAGGCAAAAGTTAATTATCATTACCGGTTCGCCTTGCGTAGGGAAAACCGCTGTGGCAGAAAGCCTTTTTGAGTCATTCGAGAACAGTGCGCATTTTGATGGCGACTGGGCATGGTGCGTTAATCCGTTTTCGTTTGCTGACCCGCGGTTACGCAATGGCGACAAAATCATATCTTTTGCGCTGTCTACCTACTTAAATTCAGATTTCGATTATGTCATTTTTTCCTCCGTGGTGGTGATAGGCGATGTAATTCGAGAGGCTATATTGAAAGATATCACCGCGAAGGATTACACAACTATTGTGTTCACATTGAAATGTTCCGAAGAAACGCTGGTTGAACGCCATAAAAAGCGCGGCGATGCGAACGAAGTATCATTTCAATGGTTAAGAATGAAGCCCCATTCTGGCGATTACGTTATCAATACCGACCACAAAACAATAGCGCAAGTTGTTGATGAAATAAAAAGCATCATAAACAGATTGTAGGTGTACGCATAAGTAAACACATATGAGCTATTTATGTTTTCGGAGGTTGTTATGTTTAAGATGAAGTATGTATCAGAAGATGATAAAATATTTTGGTTTACACTTGACAATCTTTTGAGCCAGAAGGAGTTTGAACTAAAAATTAGAGACAAACGAGGATATGTCATCTGTGACGGAGATCATCCTGTTGGGATATTAAGGTATAATTTACTATGGGATCATACTCCGTTTCTTACGCTCATAGAGATCGAAGAATCTTCTCAAAGAAAAGGATTTGGCAGACAAGCGATGCAATATTGGGAAAATGAAATGCTTGCAATTGGATATGACGTAGTCATGATTTCAACTGGAGTTGATAAACAAGCCCAACATTTTTATAGAAAACTTGGATATAAAGAAAATGGTGCTGTCTTTTTTGCTAATAATATGCCATTTGAACGACCGCAAGAAATGTTCATGTCAAAACTTCTTTATCATACCTAATGAGCATGACAAGAAGCTGGAAAATTCCAATGTATAAGCTGATATTGTGCTTCCTTTGATTATTTGTGCATTGGCGAATGCTGCAAAGAACATTGATCACACAGGTGCGGCCACGGGTTCGGGTCCAATGCGCACCGCCTAGCCGGCCTTTCAGAAGGGTCTTTTGAGCCCGGCATGGCTGCTTTTATCAGCATGTTATAGGATATGGGCAATGGACAAGCAGGAATTTATCGGGTTGTAAATGTGTTAGGTGGAAAGAAGTGTTTCCTAAAGCCTTCCCCTTGGGGGAAAGTTGCGCGCCAGAGCAGGTTGAGGTGTTGGGACGAAGAGAGGATATAACGCGGCTTGCGGCAGCTACACCTCATCCGCCTCCTTCGTCGGCACCTTCCCCTCAAGGGGAAGGCTTTTGGTTGGCTTATCTTGTCATATTGTGTAAAGGGCGGCTTACATATTGCTTTTTCACACATGGATTTGCGTAAAATTCCAATTTGTAGTGTGTGGCCCGTAGGGGGCGATGCCCACATCGCCCCGTTGTCCTTTTGAATAAAGGTGGGGCAATTGCTGAGATGTACATGAACAATATTGATACAGAACCTGAGAATGATCATTGCATTGAAAAGCGGGGCGATGTGGGCATCGCCCCCTACGGATGGGATGGCGGGCGCAGAGCACCGTGGTTCTTTTGTAAGAAGGTGGGGCAATTGCAGAGATGTACATGAACAATATTGATACAGAACATGAGAATGATCATTGCATTGAAAAGCGGGGCGATGTGGGCATCGCCCCCTGCGGATGGGATGGCGGCAGAATCGCACCTGGTTCTTTTGTAAGAAGGTGGGGCAATTGCAGAGATGAACATCAACAATATTGATACAGAACATGAGAATGATCATTGCGTTGAAAAGCGGGGCGATGTGGGCATCGCCCCCTACGGATGGGATGGCGGCAGAATCGCACCTGGTTCTTTTGTATGAAGGTGGGGCAATTGCAGAGATGAACATCAGCAATATTGATACAGAACATGAGAATGATCATTGCATTGAAAAGCGGGGCGATGTGGGCATCGCCCCCTACGGGCGGGATGGCGGCAGAATCGCACCTGGTTCTTTTGTATGAAGGTGGGGCAATTGCAGAGATGAACATCAACAATATTGATACAGAACATGAGAATGATCATTGCATTGAAAAGCGGGGCGATGTGGGCATCGCCCCCTACGGATGGGATGGTGGCAGAATCGCACCCTACGGATGGGATGGTGACGCATCGCACATTGCATTGAAAAAAAGGGGCGATGTGGGCATCGCCCCCTACGGATGGGATGGCGGCGCAGCGCTCCCCTCGGACGCCAGAATACCGAAGGTCATTCGGTCATTGAAAACGCTGGTGGCAAAAGATAGTGGTGCATCAGTCTTTCAAAAATCGTATGTTGGTCACATCATTCGTCACGAGGAGGATTATCTTATGAAATGGAACTATATGGATGCAAACCCTTTAGGATGGGCGGATGATAAATGCTGCGAAGCCATGACACCCATATGAACAGGGATATAAATAGCGATTTGCCGAATAATTTTGATCTTGGAAGATTTACTTTAGGCGGTGCAACGTATGAACATCAAAATGCGTAACTATACGGGTGAACAAGGTTGCAATAGTGAGGATTTCTACAAAATATTTGATTTCCTAAAGCATAATGGGGCAGTTGGTTTTCATGAAAATTGGCATTGGGCAAGATGGGAATGGCTTATGGGGCATCCGAACCTAAAAAGAGAAATGGTTCCCATGATCGGAATTTGGGAATGTGACAATAAGGTTATAGGAATTGCAACGCATGATATGCGGTTAGGGCAGGCATATTTTATCTGTCATAGCAGCTTTGATTATATAAAAAAAGAAATGCTCTTGTATGCGGAAAAAAGCCTTTCAGCAAATGGGAAACTTCAAATAGCGGTGAATGACATGGATAATGATTTTTCATCTTATTTAAGCACAATGGACTATCACGCAAGCGAGAGCAAGGAAACTGTTTTATCCATGGCGTGCAAACAATATCCTTATACTTTGCCGCAAGGATTCAGCATATCATCGTATGTGGAAAATAAAGACCCAAACAAGTATAATACAGTCATATGGAAGGGCTTCAATCATGAGGGATTGCCGCCGCTGATTGAGAGCACAGATGAGGAGACACGCCCTCATTTCAATCCAAGTCATGCAGTTTTTGTTATTGCGCCTGGTGGTGAATATGCTGCTCATTGTGGAATATGGTATACTCCTGATTCCGAAATTGCTTATGTTGAGCCGGTTGTCACAATCCCAGAGTATCGAAAGCAAGGTTTGGGAAAGGCAGTCGTTTACGAGGCAATCAACCGATGCTATGCTAATGGAGCAAAGAACGCTCTAGTTATTTCTGATCAAGAATTTTACCGCAAAATTGGGTTTGCTAAAAGTTCTTCATTTACTTTTTTGGTCTAAGTAACCGTATAGTATAAGCATAACGCGAAGCAGCCAGATTACATTTTTCCGGAACTACGCAGATGATAAACCATGAATTGGAGGATGCACAAAAGCGATGATTTTATCAGGGAAAGAAATTCACAAGCAAATTGCAGCTGGAAAAATCGTGATTGAGCCGTTTGATAAGGAGCTTATCAATCCGAACAGTTATAACCTGCGGCTTCACAACGAACTTCTCATATATACGGATGAAATCCTGGATATGAAAAAGCCGCTGAATACACAGAAGATCATCATACCGGAGGATGGCCTCGTCCTGCAGCCAGGCAGGCTGTATCTTGGCAGAACCTATGAGAAAACATCGACAACCAGCTATGTTCCCATGTTGGAGGGTCGCTCCTCCATAGGCCGGCTCGGATTGTTTATTCACGTAACCGCCGGCTTTGGCGATGTTGGTTTCTCCGGATTTTGGACACTTGAAATCCAATGCGTCCAGCCGGTTAGAATTTACCCGATGGTTGAAATATGCCAGATCTATTACCATACCCTTGACGGTGAGTTTGACAGCTATCACAGCGGCAAGTACCAAAACAATACCGGAATTCAACCCAGCCTGCTGTATAAAGACTTCGAAAAGAAAAATCCCCGCTGACAAGCTAAAATGAGGTTTCAGATTATCTCTATGTATGAGGAGGATACGTATGTCCATTGAGATACGCAAGCTGACACCAGACCTTGCAGAGGATTACGTACATTTTTTTGACACTACGCCGCACGATAAGAATGTGGATGAACATAAGTGCTATTGTGTATGTTGGTGCAACGATGATTATGAGGGCAAAGATTTTTCATCCGCAGAGAAAAGAAGAAAATGTGCCTTGCAATATGTGAAAGGCAATAACATACAAGGTTATCTTGCGTATAGCGGCGATACGGTCGTTGGATGGTGCAACGCCAATACGAAATCGGATTGCTTGAAATGCGCTAGCTGGCGAAGATTTATGGATTATGTGCCTTTAGAGGAAGCTAACGCGGGTATAAAGGTGAAATCCATATTCTGCTTCGTGATTGCGCCGGAGATGAAACGAAAAGGCATTGCCACGCAGTTGCTGGAGCGTGTATGCAAGGATGCGGCCCTGGATGGCTTTGACTTTGTGGAGGCATACCCATACAAAGAATCAAGTTATCAGTCATCAGATTTTGGCGGCCATTTTGAGATGTATAATAATAGCGGATTTTATGTGTCCCTGGAGACCGAACAAGGGCTTGTCATGAGGAAGCAGTTAATGCGGTCTGTAGGGGGCGATGCCCACATCGCCCCGTTGTCCTTTTGAGCATTGCAATAAAAAACGGGGCGATGTAGGCATCGCCCCCTACGGATGGGATGGCGGGCGCAGCGCACAATGAACTGAAAAACGGGGCGATGTGGGCCTCGCCCCCTACGGGAGAAGGACAAACAGGAAATTGCCAGACTGTATGAATTGACGATTTTCAAGCGGAGGAGAGATAACCATGGAACATCCGTATGTTTTGCAATTGGCGGCATCTTTAGACGTTGGTAATTGGATGGACATGGTTGATATCGTAAAAGACAATTTCCCCGGGATTATTCTAGAGGAGTACGAGAAAATACTTAAAAAGAATATTGACCGTCAGACAGCATTATGCGTAAAGTACTATAATCAAATTGTAGGTGTTTTGCTTTTCTCCATTCATAGCAAATGCTTGTCATGCATGGCTGTTCATCCTCTGCACAGAAAAAAGGGGATCGGCTCGGCACTTGTGGAAAAGATGATTTCGATGTTTCCAAACGATATAGATATATGGGTATCTACATTTAGGGAAGATGATAAGTTAGGGGATGCGCCAAGAGCGCTGTATAAAAAGTTTGGCTTTGTGGAGGATGAACTAACGATTGAATATGGGTATCCGAACCAGAAATTCGTCTTGCATAGGTGATAAGCATAGCGCGAAGCCGGCAAATTCCAATGTATAAGCTTTTATTGTGATTGCTTGGATGATATTTAATTGCTAAGTGCTGTAGAGCATATTGTCATACCGATGGAGATACTGGTTAAGGTCCAACAGGCACTGCCAAGCCCGCTTTTCAGCGGGCTTTTTCGTGCCCCGGCATTGCTCTTTTTATTGGCATACTATATGATAAGGGCAAGAGGAAACAGAAATTTGTAGCGGCAGTATGTAATGGAGAATGATAAAGTCCGGTAAGGAGTGAAGCAGCCCATTGGATAAGAAAAAGTTAATCATGATTACTGGTCCTGTCGGAATAGGTAAAACCACTGTTTGCAAGGAATTATTCAAAAGGATAAATGGGTGCGCATGGCTAGATGGTGATTGGTGCTGGATGGTCAACCCGTATCCTGGAAAGAATTCCGAACAAAAAAAGTATGTCGAAAGAGCTTTTGGATATATCATAAATGGTTATTTTCATGATGATAACACAAAAGTTATTTTGTTCAGCTGGCTATGAGAATGCATATGGAAAACGGGGCGATGTGGGCATCGCCCCCTACGGATGAGAGGGCGGGCGCATCGCCCCCTGCGGATGGGATAGCGGGCGCTTTATGACAATATGCACCCAGAATCGTCGCGAAACGCTGAGGTGCATCGTAGGGGGCGATGCCCACATCGCCCCGCCGGTTCTTCTGATTGAAATTGGGATGATTGCAGGGAAGTACATCAATAATATCAATATAAAACATGAGAATGCATACGTTGATAAATATGTCATCATGCTGGGTCATATCCATATGATCATTGCATTGAAAAACGGGGCGATGTGGGCATCGCCCCCTACGGATAAGATGGCGGACGCATCGCCCTTTACAGATGGTCGACGCAGCGCCCTTTACGGATAGCGGGCGCATCGCCCTTTACGGATGGGAGGGCGGGCGCATTGCTCCCCTACGGACGCCAGAATACCGAAGATTATACGGTCATTGAAAATACTGGTGGCAAAAGAAAGCGGTGCATCGGTTTTTCATAAATCGTATTATGATCACATCATTCGTCACTAGGAGGATTACCTTACAAAATGGAACTATATTGATGCAAATCCTTTAAGATGGGCGGATGATGAATACTGCAAAACCATGACACCCATATGAACAGAGATATATAAACAGAGATTTACCGGGCAGTATTGAACTGCGGATTATTTATGCAATGCGGGGGGATAGAATGGCGACGCTGCATTTAATGATTGGGCTGCCTTGCAGCGGAAAAACAACATATGCAAAAGAATTGTCTGTGAGGGTAAAGGCTCTTTTACTTACCCCAGACGTTTGGCAGCTGAAATTGTTTGGGCAAGACTTTCCTGGGCCATATCACGACAAACGGCATAGTGATATAGAAAACATAATGTGGGATGTTGCAAAAAGCGTTCTTTCATTAGGAACAAGTGTTATTCTTGATTTTGGGTGTTGGGCACGTGTTGAGCGGGATGATTTCAGGAGCAGGGCTAACAAGCTGGGGGTGGACTTCAAGCTGCACTATATGGACGTTCCATATTCTGAGTTATATCGCCGTTTGGAAGAACGAAATCAGAATCTGCCGGAAGGAGCGTTTAAAATCCCGAAAGCGGAAATGGATAGATTTATCACTATTTTTCAACCACCGGCTGCTGACGAGCTAATATAATCAACTGCAATAAACCATTTCACAAAAAAGGAGAAACGGCACATGGTGCAATCGATAGGCTGGGATTGGGAGAATGCCAATCACTCTCACTGGTTGAAACCAATAGATACTGGTTTCTTTTTAGCTAACAAGTGGAAAGAATCGGGTCATGAAACTGTTTTAGAACTGGGGTCGGGCCTTGGCCGTCATGCTATTTGTTTTGCAAAACATGGGTTAAAGGTAAGCGCAATAGACATTTCTGAATATGGAATACAGCATTTGCAGTCTTGGGCTGCAAACGAGAATTTGAGTATAGATACTTGCGTTGGCGATATGTTGTCTCTGCCATATGAGGATAATTACTTTGACTGCGTATTTGCGTATCATGTCATATCTCATTCAGATACGGCAGGCGTAAAAAGGATCATGAAGGAAATCGAAAGAGTTCTTAAACCGCAGGGCGAAGTATTGCTCTCTTTTTGTTCTAAAGAAACCACGCTTTTTGCGGAATCCTTATTTCCAAAGCTGGATGAAAACACTTTAATTTGTCAAGATGAACCTGAAATTGGTGCGCCTCACTTTTATGCGGATTTGCCTTGCATTTTAGACCTAATGTCTAGTTTCAATATTGAGTGGGTTAAACATACAGAATATTGTAACTTGGATATATATAATAAACAGAAAGAGATGTATTATTATGTAAGCGCTGTACTCCGGAAATAATCTAACAAGGAGAAATAAATGAAAACATTAATTATAAACGGTTCTCCAAAGAAAAAAGGAGACACAACAGCGCTTATTGATGAGTTTACGAAATACCTTAATGGAGAAGTGAAAGTTTTATCATGCTCTAGTAACATTTCTCCATGCAACGATTGCCGGTATTGTTGGGCTAATAGTGGATGCAGTATAGATGATGAAATGCAAGAAATATACCCATTCTTAGATGAGTGTGATAATGTAGTTCTTGCATCGCCAATATGGTTTTCATCGCTAAGTGGTCCACTCCTTAATATAGCAAGCCGAATACAAACACTTTTCGCAGCCATATACTTTCGCAGAGAGCAGAAATCCACAAAACAGAAAAATGGAGTAATACTCATGGTGGGAGCAGAAAATGGCACAGAAGTAAAACCAACGCAAAACGCACTAACCATAATGAAGTTTATGAATGTACGTCGCCCCTGCGTTGCAACTGTATATTCGCTTGATACAAACAATGTTCCCGTTACAAAAGATGAAATAGCCATAAAGAACGCCCATGAAGCTGCTCTCCTACTTAACAGCTTGTGTGATAATGAAATCGCCTAATGAGCATACTGCGAAGTTTTCAAATTACAATTTGCTATTCAGAAACATGAGTACTGGAGAAAAAGTATATGGAAGATAAAAAGAAAGACGCATACTTGCATTTGATGTATAGGGCATTTGTAGAGGTTAGGCTTTATTCAGCAATGTACTATGAAATTAAAGCCAGATGGTGGAACCCGTTCCGATGGATAAAAATCTACAAGTATGTAAGGCAGATAAATAGATTGGCAAACGCTTTTCATAATCTTCCGTTATACTTAAAATCTGATAATGCTGATTTTGACGAGGATTCATTTTGGCATGATTTGGAGACTTACGAAAAGAAGTATGTACCTTACGAAAAGGAGTCTTATAGATCAATCTTTCAAAAAGTAGTTGATGGAGAAAAGCGGCATATTCTTTAACAATGTAAACGCGGTTTGACGGTTCTGATACGCACGTAAGACACGCGAGGGAGTGACGAGAGAACCGCCTCTTACATTGTCTCGACCCATGTATTATCCCCTGTGCTGATACAGAACCATCCTTTTGTGTCAAAAAAATATCAAATATGGGAAATGTTAGACCATATTTGACATTGAATATAGCTTGTGATAAAATAGAACCGAGCCAAGGGATTCGTCGAAAAAATGGCTCAATAAGGGGGGCGATTCGCTGAAGACTGATGAAATAACTTCACAATCTGGTGCTTGCTTCGCCCGTTTCGGTATACACTGACAATCACTTAATAGCAGGAACCTGTATTCTGGTGCAATGAACAAGTATCTGACCTATCAAAATGGATAGGATCGGAACCTGAACCTGGATTCGTGCACTTGAGAGGTTCATCCCCATCATGGGGGATGCTGATTGATTCCGGGCGAAGCAAGCAAGGGAAACAATCACATGGGAACCAAAGGAACCTGACAATTGAATAGGAATCCATAGCCCGCTGACCGATAGGCCGGCGGGCTTTCTGCTGCTAAAAAGGGAGGAGCAGGATATTGTTGCTGTCCCTTGCATTCTACTCCCTTAAAAAAGCAGCCGTACCGCCGCAAGGACGGTCATGCCTATCACGAGATACCTGAACACCTTTTCGTTGATTTTCTTTACGATCAGGGCGCCGAGCACCGCTCCCAGCGCCACGGCCGGGATCATCACGGCGGCCAGGGCGGCGTTGCTTAAGGTGATATTGTGCCACAGGAGCACCTGAAGAGGCACCTTGATGGCGTTGATGATCAAAAAGAACCAGGCGTATGTGCCCAGAAAGTCGTTTTTGCGATAGCCCATCGCCACCAGATAAAGGCTCATAATAGGCCCGGCCGCGTTCCCGATCATGGTGGTGAAGCCGCTTAAGATCCCCGCCAGGGCAAAGAACCATGTCTTTTCGGGAACGGCAAAGGTGCTGCCCTTCGTCTCGATCCAAATGAGCAGCGCAACGCAAACCATCACCGATATGGCGATGATGGTCTTGAATTGCCTGTCGCTGACGAAATTACCCACAACGGCGCCGATCAAAAGCCCGATCCCCGCCCACAGGAGCAGGCGTTTGATGGCGTGCCACTTTGCGTGCTGCCTGTAATAGGTTACCGCAAAGACATCCCCGACGAGCAGGATGGGCAGCAGAATCCCCGTGGATTCCTTCCCGCCGAATATGGAGGCCATGATCGGTATGATGACGGTCATGACGCCGCTTAATCCCATTTTGGATAAACCTACGCCGAGTGAGGCCACGGCCACCCATAGCCACTGTGTTAACGTTAAATCAAACATCATCTTTCGTTCACGAGCTTTCTTTCATTAACTGAACACAAACCAACAAATATCATTTCGCAGCCGCTGATCATCTATTACGAGATCACGAATTCTATCAGGAAGCCTTTCATGCTGCCACTTAAGCTCTAAAAGCCTGGACGCTTCTTTTTTATCTTCAGGTGAAGATGCCATAACAGCCCGGATTGCATAGGCTGCCGCACCCAATTCGTGCGCAGCCACATGGGCCACTACTGCGGCCTGGCCGGCTGATAGGGCTGCCAGTTTCGCTGCATCCGATACTTTTGATGCTTCCCTTGCCGCATCTTGCGATGCACCGGCAGCCATGCGTGCCTGTTTCATGGCAATTTCTCCATTCACCCAGGCATAGGTTGATTCAATGGCACAGCGCGGCCGGACATCATTGGGGCACGCTTCTTCAAAATAGTGCAGTACATGCTGGGCACATTGCGCAGCCCATACCGCTAACAGATGATGGTCCTCATCTGACAATGTACCACCACGGCGAACTGTGATGAATCTTTTGTCGCGGATTAGGGGTAATATCATTTTGGTCCCCTCTTATAGCTATAAATCCTTCGCAATGCCGTGTTGACGGCAGTTTCGGGTGTAGGCTTATCCGTGTCCTCCGGCGGCAATGTTCCAAACCATATACCATGCCTCTCACTATACCATCACACTTGCCGCTTTTCAACCACAATTGCTGTAACAGGAATTTGGATTGCGTCAGGTAAATGCGAATTCCAAACTACCTCTATGAGGGTGATTGTGACGCGGAAAAAGCTGCTTTGCATTTGCAAAGCAGCCAGGTGATTATTGGGTGTCTGATAAGGCTATGCGCCATTGTTTCCTGTTTTCTGGCGGCCGTATTCTACTTGCATGCGCCTTCTTCCAGCAAAATCTCCATGCCGTCATAGGAGGATTCAAACCCGCTGTTTCCGGAAAGCCCGGGAAAATCATCGTAATTCACATGCCCGTTGTGGGAAAAGTGGTGCGATATAAACCGCGTGTTTTCATCTGCCGCGCCAAGCTCGATGAAACGGTCTTTAAGCTTCAGATTATCCGGAAACCCCATGTGCGACGTGTGGCAGGCATGCCGGCCCGTGGTGCAGTCCAGACTCGCCAGGGTAAGACGCTTGCCCTTAAGGAACGTAAGCGTTTCCTCCGGCAGCATGGTTGTGTCGTTGGCATATAAAACCCTTATGCCCGGCCGCTCGATGAGGTAAATCATGCACTGCTCCCGCCGGTCATGGAGCGCGGGCAGCGGCGTGATGGCCGTGCTTCCAACAACCACCGCCTGAAAGGGCGTCACGGGATGCAGCGCCACGCAGCCGGGCAGGCGGTTCATATCGAAGACAAAATCCTGCCTGATGGTATCCAGCACCTTCTCATTGCCATACAGATGCAATACGCTCCTGGGATTTTCACGGTTGCTGTACATTTTGTGGTAATAGCACAGCTCTTTGGAGGCCAGGTGGTCTATATGCGAATGCGTGAAGAATACCGCGTTCAGTTTTGCAAGGTTCAGGCGGTACTTCACCCTGGACGACAGCATATCGGGGGGGAAATCGATCATGATGGAATCATCGATCATGGCGCAGGAACGCATGCGCAGGTTGCGCCCGCCGCGTATAAGGGCATACCGGCAGATATCGCATTCACAAAAAAGCGCGGGAATGCCTTCCGCCGCTGCCGTGCCAAGATAGGTAAGCTTCATTACGCTTTCACGCCTCCCGTCATCAGCCCGCCGATAATATGGCGTTGGGCAAATATATAGGCAATAAAAACAGGCAGCATGCTCAGCAGAAACGATGTCATAATCAGCGTGGGATCGGAGGAAAACGTCGTTTTGAAATTATATTGGAACAGCGTAAGCGTCCAGGCTTCGGTGGATTTATTCAGGATCAGAAGGGGCAGCATGAAGTCATTCCATAGCCACAGCGCGTCTTTGATCGCTACGGTGGCAATCATGGGCTTGATCAGGGGCAGCACCACGCTTAAATAGGTGCGCAAAGTGCTGGCGCCGTCAATGTACGCCGCCTCTTCCATATCCGCAGGAATGGCCTGTATGTAGCCTACATACAGGAAGATGCCTTCGCATACCGACCCGGCCAGGTATAAAAGAACAATGCCGTTTACGTTCATCAGGTTCATGGACCCGGCCAGCTTGACAAGGGGCATCATCTTCACTTGAAACGGCACAAAGATACCAATCAGCATAAAAAAGTACAGAATGCGGTAGCCCCGGTTCGCGCCCATCTTTCTGGCGATGGGGTAGGATGCCATGGGCAGGATGACGATCATGCCCAATATCCCGAGTACCGTGATGTAAAACGTGTTGAATACCGCCCGAAAGTAGCCCGGCTTTGTTAAAACTTCAATGAAGTTGCCCAGGTACAGCGATTTGGGGAACGCAAAATAGCTTTCCATGTTTTCAAGCGGCGTTTTGAACGCCGCGATGATTGCCATATAAAACGGCAGCGCGATCAGCAGGCATGCCACGGCCAAAGCAAGATACATCAGCGTGTTGACAGACTTTTTCTGTACCATATCAATACACCTTCTTCCTGTTGACCATGCGGATCTGCACGTAGGATATCACTACCACGATCGCCGTAACGACCATCGCCTGGGCAATGGCATAGCTGAACTTGAGCTCTTTGAAGCCCAGGTTGTAAATATTGTATGTCAAACTTTTGGTGCGCCCTGCCGGGCCGCCTTCTGTAAGCGCCTTGATGTAGTCAAAGATCGTAAGCCCGTCTTTTAAGGTGAGGATCAGCACAACGCTGAGCACAGGCAGCAGGAAGGGAAGCGTGATGGCAAAAAACTGTTTCATCTTTCCTGCTCCGTCCAATTCCGCGGCCTCATACATCTCCAGCGGAACCGTCTGCAGCCCGGCCAAAAGCAGGATGGTCGGTATGGCCAGCCCCTGCCAGATGTTGACGAACAGTATGCCGTACATTGCCGTATTCACGCCGGATAAAACATTGGTTTCCAGAAACGTGATACCAAGTGCGGCGCCCAGGTTGGGAAGGGCGCGGGTATAAATCTCATTGAATACCATGCCCATGGTCAGCATGCTCAGCACCGCCGGGAAGAATAGCGCGCCGCGGAAGAAGGAACGGCCCTTTAAATTGGCATTCAGGCACAGCGCCAGGAGCATGCTCAGCACTACAATGATTAAAACCAGCAGCAAGCTGTACACGCCGTTGAATTTGAGCGCGGCGAGAAACACCTTGTCACCGGCAAGCTTTACATAATTCTGAAAACCCACAAACTTTACGTTGGAAGATATGCCCGACCAGTTGGTCAGGCTGTAATAGCAGCCCATCAGCACCGGTCCAATGAAAAACAGCACATACAGCGCCAGTGCCGGCAGAATAAAGCAGAGATAAGTGATTTCCCGTTCCCTGTCCATCTTTCGGGACATGCTTTTTCCCC
Organism: Bacillota bacterium; assembly: GCA_023416585.1. Taxonomy (GTDB): domain Bacteria; phylum Bacillota; class Clostridia; order Christensenellales; family Aristaeellaceae; genus JAEWAH01. The sequence continues at coordinate 24,139 of JAEZHM010000036.1, read as the reverse complement.
CTCCCGGAATATATCGACAAAGCGGCAGAGCCACTTTGCCGATAAGCTTCGAAAAAATGACGAGTCATTTTCTCGAGCCTGCACTTTTTGCCTGTCTCGGTGGGCAAAAAGTGTAAGGTATGCTTGCTGCGCAAGCGACCCGCGTGCGTAGGCTGTGCCTGGCAACACGATTACAATTGAAGTGGATAACCCCTTCAATGCATCCCTAAAAATTTGTACTCTTTATGTTTACAGATGCCCACGATGCAAGCAACACCCCAAGGGATAAAATGCCAGCATCTTTACCTCCTTCCGCCGCCTGCGGGCGGCACCATCCCAGCTGGCTCAATCGTCGCGGTGCTGCGCTCCGCTTGCTCCGCTCGTTTCGCCAGCCTCCTTCGCCTCGCTGTATCCGCCACAGGCGGCGCTTCGGCTACGGAGCCTCCAAGAGGGAGGCTTTCTAAGAGGCTCCCTCTTGGAGGGTCAGGGTGCTGCCGACGAAGGAGGCTGGGGGAGGTTTACAACAACAGTAGTAAAGCGCTTTTTTAAGAGCAACCTGAGACGGCGGCTTTAAGCCGCCGTCTGTCACATAAGATATGGCATTTCACGCAACAATTACTGATTGTAGAACTCCATGATCATATCCTGGGTGGATTTCACGAAGGCATCCACATCCTTATCGATGAACAGCTGCTGCAGGTATTGCTCCCAGTTGGACCGCATGCCCGACGGCCAGAAGTTGATGGGCGTCAGGAACATTTCGCCCTTCATGATCACATCATTAATGGGCTTGAGCTGCTCGATATTATACTGAACACCCTTGATCACGTTGGGGGAACCCTCAACATCGGCATACATTTGCGCAATCTCGGGACGGGAATGGAAGGCCACGAATGCCAACGCCGCTTCCACATTCTTGGACCCGGTATAGACGCTGTAAGAGGTGTCGATATTCACCGGCAGGCTTTCACCTTTGCCAAGGGGGTTGGGGAACTGGAACATGGCAAAGTTCAGATCACGGTTGGTTTTCAAGATAGTAGCCACATTCCAGGTACCGCCGATGAGCATCGCGGCACGCCCGGAAATGAATTCCGCGATCGCCTGGTCCTGATCGGTGCCCAATTGATCCTTCTGGCCAAATTCACGGATCTTCAGCATCGCTTCGCCCAGCGCGCGCACTTCAGGCTCTTTGGTAAGGTCGGTTTCGCCTTTGGCAACGCGTTGGAACAGAGTGTTGCTGTCATTGTTCAAAATGCCTGTAAAGCGTTCCGCCATCTGGCCTACGCCGCCGGCGCTCTTATCATAGAACACGATGGGTTGCTCGCCCGCATCCTTCAGCTTCTGGCACAGATCCAAGAAGCCCTGGTAATCGGTAGACGGGGTCAGGTTGTGCTTTGCGAATATGTCCTTGTTGTAGAACACGCCATAGGAGCTCATGGCCATGGGCAGCGCATACTGCTTGCCATTGTACTCGCTCAATTTCAGCGTGGACTCCGACACATTCTTGAGCATGTCGTTGCCGGTCAAGTCTACAAACAATCCGTCATCCATCATCTTGCGGTAGACTACCTCCGCCGGATAGGTGTTCATGATATCCGGAACATCGTTGGCGGCAATGCGCGCAAACAGCGCTGTCTCGGCGTCAGGGGTGGCGACAAAGCGTATGGTTACGTTCGGGTACTCCTCCTTGAACTTGGCGGCGATCTGCTCTTCCACTTCCAGTGCCTGAACCTTGATCAGGAAGCACTCCAGCTCCACCGGCGCAGCTTCCGCCATCGCAAACGACAGGCCGCAAAGGTTTACCAGCATTGTGAGCACCAGCAACAGGACCAGATACTTACCCTTCATTTGATGTCCTCCACTTCGTTTTTTATTGATTTCGCGCTTCAAACCTGCTATTATTCTAGCATTGTACACACATTTTATATAATATCATTATGTAATATTTCGTGCCATATTTTAAGATTATTGGAGGCCACGAAAGTTGTTCGCAAGGCTTAGGTCGGTCAAGCTTAAACACAAGCTGTATTTTATGATTCTTTTGCAGCTGGTGGTATTGGCGGTGGTCTTTGGATATACGCGCACGGTGGTGGAAAAAGAGCTTTTGCAGCGGCTGACTGAGCTGAACAGCAAACTGAATTTTGAAAACGTAACCGACGCGCGCAACGCGATATCGGAAATGAAGAACATTTGCTCCGCAACGCTGAATTTGGAAAGCCCGCCGGCCAGCCGCAAGCTGGAGCAGATCGTAAGGCAGCTGGAGCAGTATCAGGACATCAACTTAAGCTTTCGGGATACACGCGAGCTGTGGATGGGATACATGCGCAGCCTTTCCTATGTGCAGCGCATATCCTTATGCTCCCAGAACGGCCCGGCGGTATATGTGGAGCCCGGAAGCGATACGTTCTTTTATAGCACGGTAGATAAGGATACGCAATGGCTTCAGGAGACCATGAAGCGCCGGGGCGGTTACTATATCGCCTTGGAGGACGGGAATTTTACCTTAAGCAGGGCGGTTATCGTACCCTTCAAATATGAAAAGCTGGGCGCGATCAAAATAAGCGCCGACCTAAAGTTCCTGATGGAGCGGTTTGAGCGCAAGAAGCAATTTGCGAACCAGCGGTACGGCGTTTATATCGACGGCGCGCTGGCAGCCGGAAACTCGAAGCTCACCTATGAGCAGGTGCAAGATATCACCACCGCCAATACAACGTATGAATCCATCCTGATCGATAAGCCCGGCGGCATGATCTACCTGTATTACAGGTTAGGCGGCCCCGAGGAAATCATCAGCTTTACAGAAATCCCCTACGACGCCATCTACGGACAGGCATACACGCAAAACCGCGGCGTCATCCTCACCATTGCGTTGTATGTAACACTCTCCTTCGGTGTAGCCGCAATGATCGTCAAGGACATTTTGCAGTCGCTGCGCGTATTTGAGCGCGCTTTCCGCCAAATCGAGCAGGGGCAGTTTGGCCAGACGGTCGATACGCCCATAGCGGGGGAGCTGACCGGCTTTTTGCATGCGTATAACCATATGTCCCTGCGGCTCAAGCGATTGATCGATGAGGTGTACGAAAAGAATCTTGTGCAGCACCAATTGGAATTACAGATGCTAAGAAGCCAGATCAATCCGCATTTTTTCTACAACACGCTGGAAGCGGTGCGCATGAACTGCATGCTTGGCCGGGAGCAGCAGAATATGCAAATGATTGAGCACCTGAGCGCCATATTGCGCTACGGTGTGTCATCGGGATCGGAACCTGTCAAAATGAGCGATGAAATGAAGCAGCTTACCACCTACGCGATGCTTCACAACCTGCGCAGCGACGCAAAAGTGGACCTGCGCATATTCATGCCGCCGGAGCTTGCCGATCAGGAAACGATCCGGCTTCTTTTCCAGCCCCTGGTGGAAAACGCCATCCAGCACGGTTCGCTGCCAGGCGGGCAGGTGTTGACCGTGTGCGTCACGGGTTATCGGGAAGGAACAGACGCCGTATTCGCCGTAAGTGACGACGGCACAGGCTTGAGCTGTGAGCAGTCCGACGCCATCAACCGGTGCTTAAACGGCGGGGAATCCGGCGCTAAGATCGGCATTGGGCTCAAAAACGTGCACCGCAGGATTCAGCTGTACTACGGAGAAGGCTACGGCCTGACGCTCAGGTCACGGCCGGGGCGCGGCACGGAGGTCATCGTCAGAATACCATATAAAGGAGTCGGCGTACATGAGAGTGATATATGTGATGATCGTAGAGGATGAAAAGCCCATCCGTGCCGGGATACGGCGCATGCTGGAAGAATTCTTTGAGAAAAACCCGCACCTTGCCTATGAGATCATGGAGTCATCCGGCGGCCGGGATGCCTACCGGAAGTGCACGTCCGGCGCTGTGGACATACTGATCACCGACATTAAAATGCCGGCGATGTCCGGCATATCGCTGGCAAAAAAGCTGGTAAATGAGCAATTGCCCATGCATATGCTGGCCATCAGCGGCTATCAGGATTATGAATACGTTCGCGAAATGATGAAGCTGGGCGTGCACGACTACCTGTTAAAGCCTATTGACAGGCGGCAGCTATATGAAGCGATGGAGTACTTTGTTACGCATCTGCACACGGCCCGGAGCCAGGGGAACGGCACGCTGCTTCATGAACAGAGGCTGCTGGAGCGAATGCTGCTGGGCGCCAGCGACGTAAGGGGCGAATTGGACCAGTTTCTTGCGCAGTGGGGCCTCAGCCGCGGCACGCCCTGCCAATTGCTGCTTATCAGCGAAAAGCCGGCGGAAGAGGACCAGCCCTTTGGGCTGTACCATATGCTTCGCGAGCAGTTTGGAAAAGAGACGGAGTTTCACTTGGTGCAGGGCAGCCTGGATGGCCAATGGGCGGTAATTGTCTTGGGGCACAAGCCGCTTGAAGAATATGTGAATGCGCTTGTACTTAAGATTGAATACGCCGGGCATACCATAACGGGGCGGCTGGGGCCTGTACCGCTGTGCGAAGTACGCGCCCTGAATGCGCAGTACAGGCTGGCATTTTATGACCTGCCGGGGAAGGTGCCGGAGAGTTTATGTACACAGGCCGTGCTTGACCAGATCACCGGGATCATGGCAAGCACCGAAATGGCCCCCGGTTTGCAGGAGGCCATTGGCTGTTTGTTTTCCATGTATCAGGCGTCCAAGACGCCGCTGCATTTGATCAAAAAGGATATATCGGGACTCATATATCAGCTGATGTCAAAAAGCGTTGATTACATTGAGTTCATTAGCAAAGTGCGCTTTACACGCTATGATCCGATGGAATGCTTTGAGGACGCATCCTGCCTGTCGCAATTGAAAAAGGATGTGCTGGAAGCGCTTGCGCACCTGCTGGAGCAGTTTCGCGGCCGCTTACAAACCAATGCCGACTCCATGTTCGCACAAGCGAAAGCCTACATACACGCCCATTATGCGCAGGACCTGAAGCTTACCGACGTGGCTGCCATCGTGCATCTTCACCCAAATTATTTCAGCTCGCTGTTTCGCCAAAAGCTGGGACTGACGTACCGGGATTACTTGCGCAGCGTACGCATCGAGGCTGCCATAAGGCTGATACAGGAGGCAAAGCATCCGCTGGATGAGATTTCTGTCAAGGTGGGCTACAGCGACACAGCACATTTTTTTCGCGCGTTCAAAAGTGTGACCGGCACGACGCCCAAGGCACACAAGCTGCGCAAAAGCCACGTAAAAACGCTGCCGATGTAAAGCAAAACAGTGAACGCATGCCTCATGGCCACTAAAACGGGGGGAGGTACCTAAAAATGAAGGCGCAGGATCAACCCTGCGCCTCCATCATCCTGTCCACCACCAATTGCCTGAAGGCGGGGGACAATGTCATAAAATAGGCCGTGAAGCCGGTGACACGCACTACAAGGTCCGGGTACAGCGCTGGATTTGCGTGGGCAGCCCGGATTTTTTTAGCATCCAGGATATTCACGTTGATCAGCGTTCCGCCCGTGTCCAGATGCGTCTTTAAAAGCGCCATCACCTTTTCCACGCCGCCCTCCTCCTTGTCTATGTTGGGGTCCAGCTCCATTTGGAAAGGGGCGGTGTTGCCCCTTTCGGGCTGCACCGCGGCAATGGCCGCGGACATGGTGGTCATGGCCCCGTTTTGCACGGAACCGGGCATGGGATTGGTGCCATGGTTAATAGGCTGGCCGGCCTTGCGGCCATCCGGGGTGGCCCCCACGGCTTTTCCGAAGCGGATGGTCTTCGACCAGGAAAACAGGCCTGGGATAAGGCGCGCCCCGCCGGGGGTAACCCCGCTTAAAAGGCCCGTGAATGCTTCCGTAATGCGCTTGGCCCAGTCAAGGGCTGGTGCGCCGTACTGGCCGAACTTGTTGGCCGTGCGCAGCATCTGGCGGATGTATTCCCCTTCATCCCCAGAAAAATCGTTCTTCAACGCATGGGTGACCGCTTCCCAGGTGAAGCGGCGCTCCTTTTCCACCCGCTGCTCCAGCGCGGCAAAAGAGTCCGCCGCCACCACATTGCCGGCCGCGTCTACGCCGATGTTGTAAAACTCCAGGCCTTTATCGCTGGCATCCCTGCCCTTTTCGATGGGCCCTGAGCAAAACAGGTTCAAAAACAACTCCGGGCTGTTGAACTTTTGATACTGTAAGTGCCAGTCGATGCCCTGCTTTACCACTTCCACCGCCGCGGCGAGATGCTTTTGGAATAGGTCCCACAACAAAGCGACGGAGGGCGCTTCCTTCTGCTCCGCCATTTCCTGATAGGCGATCTCAAACACCCGGGCAAGGTTTACCTTGATGGAATCGTTCATGCAGTATTCCCTGGCCGGCAGCGCCATCCAATGGCAGCCTACCGCGATGCGCTGGCGCGCCAGTTCCGCGCTGTATCCGCTGCGCATGAATCCCCTGACAAGGGATTCGTCACCGGAAAAGCGGGGCCAGGCGTTTTTATGCTTGAATAATAGTTCTACCGAGCGCTTGAAAAAATCCTGATTGAGGCCGTCATGGACCCGCACCGTCAGGTTGGAGGCCACGTTCAGGCGGTCAGCCGCCTCCAGCACAAGCCAGGAGATGGGGGAGACCATATCCCTGCCCTTAGCGTTCGGCCCGCCAAGCTGGTAGTACTTTGTATCCGACATCAACAGGCCTGTCAGGTAGAAGACGGCCTCCTCCTCGTCGATCAGGCCGGAGGCAAGATCCCTTTCAAAATAGGGCCGAAGCCAGTCGTCCAACTGCCCGCCCGCGCCTTCCCTGCTATAGGCCCGCCCGGCCAGGTTGTACCAGCACATGAACTGGCAAGCCTCCCGCAAAGTGCGGGGGGGATTTTCCACAAGCCACTCGTTGGCCTGCTTCATGCCCAGCAGGTTTTCTCTATAAAAGGGATTCGCTTCCCGGGCGATGCAGTCATCCATACAGGCGACGGTGTTGCGTATCCAGCTTTGTATGCCCAGCAGCAGCATCTCATGGGCGGCGTAGAAATTCCGGCTCTCCTCATCCTTCACATGAAGCTTGGCGTACTCCCGGACCTTGTTAAGCAGCCCGCCAAACCCCAGCTTAAAGCCTATGCGCACATCGCCGGCAAAATGGTGCGCCTGGCCGATGCCATGATCGATATCATATTTTTTTTGCAGCGGCATCAAATGGGCATAGGAGAATTCCGGAGGCCAGTCGGTGGTCCTAAAGGATTGAAGCCAGCCGAACATGTTGCCGGCCATGGCGTTAAAGGGCTGCACCACCGGCGGCATGGTTTCGTACATGCGCTTTATGTTGATGCCCCAGCCCAGATAGCCGTAAAAATCGCCGTTGGGATGGGTAGCGACAGGCGTAAAGCTGTAGCCCTCGGGCGGAACAAGAAAATGGTAGTCATCGGCGTCCATGTCGTAGCGCCCCATTTTCTTTTCCGTTTCGGCCAGCTTTTTTTCGCGCATCAGCCGGGTCATTTCCATATGCATTTCCCGCCGTTTTTCAAGCGCAAGCATCTTTCTTCCCCCTGTTTCAGCCGTTTTTGGGCAGATGGACATACCGGGCGTTGATCCCCATGTCCAGCGCGGCTTGCAAAAGAACCTTGGCCTCGCCGGCGGTCTGCCCTTTTCTGTCCGGGAGCGGGTACGTTTTGCCCAGCGGCGCGTATTTGATCGTGGCAAAAACGTTGTACCCCAGCAATTCATAAGCGCGAAGGTGCGCAAGGGGCTTTAATAGCGATGCGATGGCGGTGATGTTTTCCACCGTATCCGTTATGCCGGGGATAAGCGGCGTTCTGGCGATATAGTCTAAGCACACCTCATCCAGCCGTGACATGTTTTCCAGCACCTGCCTGTTGGACAAGCCCGTCATGGCGGTATGGGCTTCATCATCGGCCAGCTTTACATCAAACATCAAAAGATCCACATAGGGAAGCACCGTTTTAAGCGTTTGAAACGGAACGGACAGGTTGGTTTCCACCGCCGTGTGGATGCCTGCCGCCTTGCACTTTTCCAAAAGCTCCAGCACAAACCCGGCTTGCAGCAAGGGCTCTCCCCCGGACAGGGTAACGCCGCCGCCGGAGGCAAGGTAATACGGCGCATCCGCCGCCACCTCAATAAACACCTCATCCGCCGTCTTATGAAGGCCCACCGCCTGCCTGGCCCGGGATGGGCAGGCATTTGAACAGGCTATGCACAATGAGCATTCTCCTGCCCCTGCGGGGGCCAGGGGGCCGCTTGTGCAGGCGGCCCGGCAAGATTGGCAGCCGATGCACCTGTCCTTGTAAAACAGGATTTCCGGCGCTGCGCTAAGCGTTTCCGGGTTATGGCACCACAGGCAGCGCATATTGCAGCCCTTTAAAAATACGGTGGTGCGGATGCCCGGCCCATCGTGGAGGCTGAAGGGTTGAATGTCCGATATCATACCCGGCATAAGCGGCCTTCCTCCGGCAATTCATTTTCCAATGGTGAAACGGTGAACACACTTTTCTTCGCCCAAGGTGACCTCCGCCAGGATTTCTCCGGGGGCCTCCTCCTGAAGCACCACGCGGGTGATCTTTTCTCCCGCCTTCCCAAAGGCAAACACATGCATGAAAACAACGTCCGCGTCCTTGGGAACTGTGCGATAGACGGCGTAGCTTATATCCTTGCTGGGGGGATTGTTGGGCCCTTCCGCATAGATCATTTCGCCGGGACGGTTTAGGGCGGAAAACAAACGGAATGTGCCACTCTCTTGATACCAGCGGGTTTCTGTCACATGCTGGGGGACAAAGCTCCTTGCGCCGTGCAGAAAGGATTGAGGAACGCTGCCGCCGATTCTTACTTCAGCCGGGCGGTATTCCTCCCCGGGCAGTTCCGCCTTTCCCTGGGGGTGAATAACCCAGTCCACCACCCGCCCCTTGGCGCCGCGAATGAGGAAAGCCTCCACGAAGTAATCATCTCCAAAGAGAATGGCCCGGCGCATGGTTACACCTTCGTAAGAGGGCATGTCCCATTGATTGATGACCAGGGAATCCAGCTCTGGCCCCTTGCCGCACCAGTCCGCATGGGCTTCCACCAGCACGCCGTCTTCCCGGTGAAGGTATTGAACCACCCTGCCGTCTGCCGGAGGCTGGTTCAGGCCGTTTATGCAAACTGTATTATGGGTGAACGTGTTTTTGAAATAGGCGTAATGGTGGGGCGCGCCGTAGCCTACAGTGCCAAGATCGTCCGCCACACACACGCCATTGGCCATGAAATGAATGCCCAGCTTGTCATAATGGTCGTGCTCGCCGCCATATTTGCCATGCTTGAACAAAAGGTATTTCCCTTCCGGGCCGCGCAGCACGGTAAAGCCGGAGCCGTTTTCATCATGGTAGTTTTCCTGCGCAGGATAAGAAGTGCTTTCAATAACGTCCGCGCCGAAAAGAAAAGCCTGAATGCCGCCCCGCCTGCTGTGAGCATATACGGTGTTGAGCATCTGCGCCATGTACGCATCTTGAAAGATGCGGTAGGGATATTCGTAGTGCTCCGCAAGTTCCTCAAACATGCCTTCATTGCCGCCATCCCCCAGGCAGGGCGTATGAAAATCCGGCTGCAGCAAATTCAGCGGCATGCGGTACATCTTTTCATAGACGCCCATATCCCGAAGGCTGTAAGGCGTGCCATGGGCAAACTTTTCAAAGAGCATGCAGGCGTACAGGGTAAAATAGTGGTAATGCAGCGTGCCCTCGAACCATAGCCCGTCGGCCAGGACGCCATGGGTCAATTGATATCGCAGGCCATACTTGGATTCAATGGCGAATGCAAGAAAATCCTGCCGGTCAAGCAGCAGCCCGGCCATGCCCAAGGCACCATCTACGATCACCTCATGGTTATGGATCTGGTTCATGCGCTGCTCCACTAATACCTGTGCGCTTTGCGCCAAAAGGTCCTTTTCAATATGCTCCCGCGATTGCAAGGGAAGCGCGTCGCGGAGGATATCGTAACTCATGCACAGTGACCGCAGGGCCATGGCTTCGCAAAGCGTCTGGCTGCTGATCCGGCCAGGGTTGTTGTAAGGGATCCCGCCATGCAGTTCATAACCCGCATAGTTATCCGCAAAACGGGTGAGGACCTCCTTTGCGACCGCAAAGTAAGGCTCCTCCCCCGTCAGCATCCAAATGACGGCGCACAGCCAGGCGTGGTCCACCACCTTTTCCACGGTATAGCGCCACCAGGCCCCCGCGTAGGGTTCGCCCGTATACACGCCGCCGCAGACGGGGCAGACATATTCATCCTCTTTGGCATAATCATAAACGAGCTTTGCGGAATCTTTGGGGCATTCATAAAACATGACCCAGGTGGACTTTGTGCCTACGGGCACCTTGATGCCGTTTTGGAAAAAGAACGCGCATTTTTCCTTTAGATCATCAAGGGCACCTGGCCATTCCTTCGCCCGCTTTTTCAGCCGCTCCGCCTCGTATGGGGTAAACTGGAGCATGATAGGTTCCCTCCGCTACATTTTCATACCGGTGGTGACAACGCCCTGCACAAAATACTTCTGACAGATGATATACAGGATCAGTACGGGAAGCACCGACAGCGTGGCCATGGCCATCATGGGGCCGGCGTCCATCGCACCGCCGTACTGGTTTTTAAACAGGTTGATGCCGATGGCCAAGGTATACTTGGATGGGGTGGTCAGGTAGATGAGGGGGCCGAAGTAGTCGTTCCAGCAGTTTACAAAGGAAAAGATGGTGATCACCAGCAGCGCGGGCTTGGCGTTGGGCACAAAAATCTGGAAGCATACCCGCAGCCATCCGCAGCCGTCCAGCCTTGCTGACTCCGTAAGGCTTTTGGGGATGGAGGCAAAAAACTGCCGCAGCAAAAAGATGTTGAAGGCACCGCCGCCCATGAAGGCTGTAATCGTCAAGGGGAGATACGTATCCACCCAGCGGATGCGGGCATACAGCTGAAACATGGGGATCAGCGTCACGGTGCCCGGGATCATCATGGTGGCAAGCAGCATGCCGAACAAAAAGGGCTTTCCCTTGGCATTAAGGCATGCAAAGCCGAAGGCCACCAGCGTACAGGACAAAAGCACGCCGATTACGTTCACCGCTGTAATGAACACGGTGTTTTTGGCAAAGTTCACATACAGCCCCGTTTCCCAGACCTCCCTAAAGGCGCGCAGCGACCAGGGGTTGGGCAGCCATCGGGGGGGATAGGCGGCCACCTGGGTCGCCTCTTTAAAGGCGGTGGTGATCATATAGATCAAAGGCAGCAGGAAGGAAAAGGACGCGCCAAGCAGGAACACGACGTACAGCGCCGTTACATACCACTTGCGGTCACGGTTCAAAATGGACGGTTTCATTTGTCCACCTCCTCGCTGTAATGCACCCATTTTTTTGAGGAGCGGATGACCGTTACGCTTAAAATGAGGATGATCACGAACAACACCCATGCCAGGGAGGATGCGTAGCCGAATTTGTTGTACACAAAGGCATTGTTATATAAGTGCAGCGCGAATACATACGTGGCGTTGACAGGGCCCCCGGCGGTCATGATTTGCGGCTGCGCGAATATCTGCAGCGCGCTGATAATGCCCATGACCATGTTAAAGAAGATCACCGGCGTCAAAAGCGGCAGCGTAATGGAGAAAAAGATGCGCCTGCCGGAAGCGCCGTCGATCACCGCCGCCTCATAATAATCCTCCGGTATATCCTGCAGGCCCGCCAATATGATCAGCATGGCGCCGCCGCAGGAGGCGGTATTCATCAAAATTAGCGCAGGCATGGCCCATAGCTTGCTGGTAAGCCATTTGGGGCCGATTACGCCCACATGGGACAATAGCGTATTGATGTAGCCCGAATAGGGATCAAACAGGTATTGCCACACCACATAGACTGCCGCGCCGGCAATGACTGAGGGCACATAAAAAACAGAGCGGAAAAAGCCGGTTCCCGGCAGCCGCTTGTTGAGGATCTGCGCCAGAAAAAGCGCCAGCAGAAGATTCAAGGGCACCGCGGCCAAAGCATAGGTAAACGTATTTTTGACGCTTACCCAGAACTTTTTATCGGCCGTAAACATCGTCTTGAAATTGTTCAGCCCCGTAAAAACAGGCGCCGACATGCCGTTCCAATCGCAAAAGGCGGTGTACAGCGAATACAGCATGGGAAGCAGCGTAAACAGAAGAAAGCCTATCAGCCATGGGCTGATGAACAGATAAAAGGCAAGGCCGGTATCCAGCGAAGACTTGTGCCTTCCCTTTTTTGTGATGATCCTTGCGCCGGTCATGATTCTTCACCCTTTCAAGCCGGTCCGGATGGATGTGGGCAGTCCCCTGAAAAAAGGTGTGCCGCGAATCGGGCATATGTGCCAATGGCTGGCGCTTGGCCACGATTCGCGGCACACGGTATTAAACAAGCATTCTCTCAGGCGGGATCAGGGCAGCAGCGCCGCGCCTTCTTCTTGAATTTGGCTGATGGCGGTATCCAGGTCGATCTCATTGAGCAGGTACAAATCCATTTTGTCGGTGATGACGTTATTCACCTCGGCCCAGACGCCGGCGCCCTCAAAGGGAACGGCGAAGCTGATCATCTTGGCAAAATTGGTGATGTCGATGCTCGCGCCGCTGTTCAAGGCGGATACGAACTCTTTGTTGTTCAGCGCGCTGGTGAGCATGGGCAGGCCGAATTTGCCGGAAACCTGCATGGATTCATCACTGGTGGTGAGGAACTTGATCAGTTCCCAAGCCTCCTCCTTGTGCTGGCTCTTGGAGGACATGGTATAGCCATCCAGGCGGAGGGTGGAATTCCAGCGGCCATACGTTTCGCTGACGGGCAGCATCACGATATCCCAGCCGAAACGGTCCCCGATCAGCTTATGCAGGTTGGCAATGTGGCTGGTGAGCACCATGGACATGCCGAACTTTCCTGTTTCAAAGCCGCCGCCGATGCTCTTTTCCGCGGTGGGGTCGGGAGAGATGCCTTCTTCGGCGATCATTTTGTGCAGCAGCTCCAGGGAGACCTTGAAGGTGGGATTATCCTGGGCCTGCATTTGCATGCCGGTCACATCGTACACAGGCTTCACACCGTACAGGTTGCGCATGATTTCCTTGGGCGACCATGTCCAGTAGAAGCCAAACTGCTTGTCCACGCCTTCCCCGGTGGTGAGGGCGCGGGCCGCATCCAGCATCTGCGCTTCCGTCCAGTCGTTGGTGGGGTAGCTAAGGCCGGCGGCGTCAAACAATGCCTTGTTGTAGGCGATGCAGAACACCTTGGATACATAGGGGGCAGCCTGAAGCGTGCCATCGGTATAAGTAAAGGTGTTGATCCCGGCCGCCTCGAATTTGTCCAGCAATTCATCCTTCGTCAAATAGGGGCGCAGATCCTCAAAGATGCCGGTGCTCTTGAAGGGATACATGACGTCGCTGGCAATGGCCATCACATCGGGGGCCATGTTGGCGGAGATCAGGGTTTGCAGCTTGGTGGGATATTCCCCGCCGTTGGTGTACGTGAGTTCCAGCTTGATGCCGGGGTGCAGCTCTTCAAACTTTTTGAACAGCTCCGCCTTCACTTCCAGCTCCGCCGTGTTTCCCCAATAGGAGACCTTAAGCGTGACCTGCTCCTGTGCCAGGGCAGCGGGTGCGGCTGCCAGAAGCAGCACCGCCAGAACCAGGGATATCAACCGTTTGACCATGTTTGTTCCTCCTTGCGTATTTATTAATAATCCCGCATGAGGGGATTATCAAGTCCGTTTCAGTTGTATATGCTGCAGGGTTTTTTCCACCATTTCGTCGATGCTGACCTTACCCACGCCGAAGATGGAGGTATCCAGCATATCGCGGATGGGTGCTTTCCACGTTGAGTCAATGGCGCCGATGCCGTGGAACATGCCGAATACAGAGCCTACCGTCGCGCCGTTGCAGTCGGTGTCGAAGCCGCATTGAACAGACAGGCAGATGGATTTGCCAAAATCCCCGTTTCCGTACAGGAGGGACGCGGCAACGATTTCCGCGTTGGGAATGGTGTGGCACCAATCGTATTCATCATGCTCGTCAAAGCGTGCATGGATGTCCTTAAAGCAGTCCTCACTGCTTACGCCGCGCTCGTATCCCTCCACAATGGCGCTGATGCGCTCATGAAGCCGGGAGGTTTTGGGGATCTGGCCGAGCCCGCCGCGGATGATCGAAAGCATATCCTTTGATACTACGGCGCAAGCCAGCATGGCGGCCACGAACATCTCGCCGTAGATGCCGTTTTTCACATGGGAAATGCTGGCATCCCGCCAGGCCATGTCGGCCGCTGTCGCCGGATCGCCGGGATTGATATAGCCGAAATAGTCGCCGCGGATCTGGGCGCCGATCCACTCCCTGTAGGGATTCTTGTAAATGGCGGAAACAGGGGGCCTGTAACCGGCCACAAAGTTGCGGAAGGCCACGCGCTCCGCCGTGCAGTAAGCGCTTTTGGCCTGCAGGGCCACCCAGATTTCGGAAACGTTGGTCGGTGTAAACAGCAGACCGTACTGCTCCACCAGTTCCACGGCAAGCACCGTATAATTCGTATCGTCATCCACCGGCGCGCAGGCGACACGGTCGGACAGCATGGGGCCTCTTGAATCCAGGCGGAAGGCTTCCCTGTCGCTTTCCTCAAAGTCCGCGCTCACCAGATAGCGGTGCAGCGGGAAATTGCCGGTGGCCTTGAGCTTGGGCCAGAAAATATTGGTACGCGCACCCTCCAGGGGTTTGCCCAGCAGGCATCCGCAAATGCGGCCCATCCAGGCCCCTTTGATCTTTTCCCGCAGCACAGCTTCACCGGGAACCTGACCATCCAGCACGGGCGGCGCGGTCAAGCGGTTGATGCTCTCCAGGTCGGAAGGTTCTTCGTAAGGGTAATCCTCCCGCTGGGGGGCATCCAGGATCAGCCCGAAAAGCACATCCGCCAAATGCTCCTTGGCAGGACCGGGAGCGATGCGCTCCACCTCGGTAAACAGGCCCTGGAATTTGGCTACATCCTTGCCTTCGTCATAACTTTGCCTGTATTCAAAACGAAGCTGGGATTGGTAGGTATCCCATTTGTGCATGTCGTTATAATCAGGTATCAACTCCCGGCCTAGGCGCAATTCCTCGATGGACCTGGTGTCGTTGCCTAAAAGCGTATCTGTGGATACTTGCAGCACCTGGGCCAATGCCAGAAGGTTCTCCGAATCGGGATGGGAGGAACCGGCTTCCCACTTTTGAATAGCCTGGCGGGACACCCCAATTTTCTCCGCCAGGCTTTCCTGGCTCATTTTCCGCCTTTTCCGTATTTCAAACAACTTTTGGGAAAACATCCTATTCTCCTTTCGCGCATGCGGCTTATGGTTATATTATATCTTGAACCGCATATGCTGCAACCAACTATTCTTTGCAAATATTGCAACTTATGGTTGCATACCCCTTTACGGATTTTGCGCAAAGGGTATAATTGCCGGGCGAAAAATTGGCATTCTCATGTAATTTTTGCCTGCCAGAACCCGGCCTGGCGCTATGTATAGTAGCATTAAGACCAGGCGGGCGCCATCCCTCTGGACGGCCCACCAATATGTTCTTCCTTGAAAAATACCATGGGGAAGTTCCAATGTATCGATAGATGGTATAAAGCGGCAAAACAAAACGATTTTCTCATAATCGGTTGGATTATCAGAAAATCGTTTAAAAGGTGAGTGGGATTGTTTTAAGGGTGGAATGGCACATACAAATTTCGTGGAGGATTACAGGATGCGAGGCAGGTCATGCCTCATGGGCCACGATGCCAAGCAATCCCGGCCCTGTATGTACGGCCAGCGCGGGGCTTACGGAGCTGATGAAGCTGTCGGCAATATTCAAAACGCCTTTTAACCGGTCCAGCAATTTCTGCGCTTCCAAAGCGGATGCTCCATGGACGACCGAGAGGTGGATGCTGCGCATTCCGAAGCGGGCAACAGCTTCCTTGACCATGGTATCCAGCGCGTTGGCATAGCCGCGTGCCTTGGCCAGCGTCTGATAAACGCCCTTTGAATTGATATAGATAATGGGCTTTATGTGTAGAATGGTTCCAACCGCGCCCTCCACCAGGCCAATCCGGCCGCCCTTGCGAAGAAATTCCAGGGTTTTGATGATAAACATGCCCAATTGGGTTTTGCGGACGGTCATGGCCCTTTCGACCGATTCCTCAAAGGAGAAGCCGGCCTCCAAAGATGCAGCAGCCTCCAGAACCATCATGCCCAGGCCAGTAGACAAGGTCTGGCTGTCGATTAAGGAGATTTGCATTTTTTGCTCAAAATCCTTCGTAATCAGCTGCACCATGTTATAAGTGCCGCTTAATCCGGAGGAGATGCAAATGTGAATTACATGGGTAGTGCCCTCATTCAGGAGACGCGTATACAGGGCGGTTACATCTTCCGGCAGCGGCAGGCTGGTTTTGGGCAATTCAGTTTCCATCAGGGTATACAGCTCTTCTTCCGTAATCTCGAAACGGTCTCTGAACTCCCCTTTGGAGGTGATTACCCTAAGGGGCAGCAGGTGGATGTTGTGCGCGGAAAGCTGCTCTTGGCTCAGGTCGCACGATGAATCGGTAATAACCGCTATTTTATTAACAATATTCATAAAAGAGCCCCAATCTTTTTGATTTAGATTTCGATTATAGCATATCTCCCCGATTACGCAAGCTTATTCTGTTGATTGTGAAAGAATGGTGCTGATAAACCTGGAAAAAGGATGTCACGCTATGCATGACACCCTTTTTCCGCTATTTTCCTGTTTCAGTACTTGCCATAACTTAAGCCGGCTGCCGCAGGCTTTTTGGAAAAGTAGCCGTCTCTTAAGGAAATGGACATTCCCGATTCCTTTTCATAGGACGAATTCAGCTGAAACCTGCCAACTTCCTCCCGAAGTGTGGCAGCCTGTGCGGACATCTCTTCGCTGGTGGCGGAGTTTTCTTCCGCGGTCGCCGCGTTCGTTTGCACCACATCGGAGACCTGGCGCAGGCCTTGCTTGATCTGCTCAATGGCGGCAGCCTGATCGCCGGATGATTGATCGATCCTGATAATGCTTTCGCTGGCTTTTTTGGCCTTTTCTTCGACATCGTGCAGAAGCTGGGCTGTTTTCTCCGCAATTTGCGTGCCTTCCATGACGGTATCTACAGATTGGCGGATCAGTTCCGCCGTCTGCTTCGCGGCTTCCGCCGATTTGGCCGCCAGGTTCCGCACTTCATCGGCTACCACTGCAAAGCCTTTCCCTGCGCTGCCGGCCCGGGCCGCCTCAATGGCGGCGTTCAAAGCCAGAATATTGGTTTGAAACGCGATATCCTCAATGACCTTTGTAATAACCGTGATCTGGCTGGATGCGGAACCGATATTCACCATCGCCTCATTCAGCTGCCTCATATGCTCGTTGCCGGCTTTGACGCCTGTGCTTGCCTGTTCCACATACTGTGTGGCGATCCTGACGTTGTTGGAATTATCGGCGGCCTGCTGGGCGATCCTTACCGCGGACGCGCTCAATTGCTCAACGGCGGCGGCCTGCTCCGTGGAGCCCGATGCCAGCGCCTGGGCGCCGCTGGACACCTGGGAGGAACCGGTGCTGACCTGTTCGGCGGCGGTATGGATGATTGCAAGCGTATCATTCAGTGCGGCAGCGGTATCACCAATCGCCTTCTTGATGGCGGCAAAGTCGCCGATATAGTCCATATCCACATTGACCCGCATATCACCCCTGGATATTTGGCTCAGCTTCTGGGATATATCATGGATATAGGAAGCCAGCAGATCGTTTGTTTTCCGGATATTAGATGCCATGCGGCCAAGCTCATCCCGGCCTTCATAGGAAACATGGACCTGCATATTCCCCATGGCCATTTCGGCATATACCTTTTCAATTTCCTTCACCGGATTCAGGATCGATCTGCGGAGGACGGCCAGCATAACAAAGGTCAGCAGGAAGGACACGACGGTGACGATGCCTATCAGCCACCACGCCAGATTGGCGGCGGATTTACCGCTTACTTTTTGTTCTTCTGACAGGCTGATTTCGACATCACTCATTTGAGCTAAGGTTTTATCAACCTCCTCAAGGATTGGCGCATATTGGGCAAGGAACAAATCCCGTGCCTTTAGCGTACTTTCTGCCGTTGATTCGGCTAATAGAGAAGTGAATTGGCCCCTGACAGAGGCAGCACTGTTTATTTGCGTCCTTACGGTGTTAATCAGTTCATCACGGCTGGTATCTCTTTGATTGGCGGCATATTCTTCAAGCACATCGTGTACACGCTGCGCCGCGCTGGTGGCATTTTGAAGGTCGGCTTTCAGCGCCGCGGGATCTGTATCAACAAGCAAACGAAGCAGGTACTTTTGGACGGTCGTCATATCGTTTCGCATATGCCAGGTATAGTCATTGTTTGGCACTGTGTACGTTCCATAAGCCTCAATACTGTTTGTCATTGTGCCTATGCTCATAAAGGATACCGCAGCCATCACCAGCATAAACAGAAGCACCATTCCAAATCCCATGAGAAGTTTGTTGCTGACCGTCATATTCTTCATTAGTATGCCGTCCTTTCATTAAACCATAATCCAAGCGTGCACCCATATATTATGTCCGCCGCAGATACCAACTGAATCAATCCTCCTTTTTTTTACCTGCAAATAATGATGCAACATAATTCAATGGATTTCACGCCGGTGCAGTCAGGGTATAAATGTATTATGGAATACTGATATTCCCGCCAGGGAGGAACAGGGCATGAGCATGGCAATAAAACGCGTGTATGAACCTGCATTGGAAAGCGATGGCAGGCGCGTGCTGGTAGACCGGTTATGGCCCAGGGGCATTTCCCGTGAAAACGCGCAGCTTGATGAGTGGCTGAAAGACGCTGCGCCAAGCCCGGAGCTTCGCGTTTGGTTCGGCCACAAGGCCGAAAATTTTGAACGGTTCTCTCAATTGTACCGGGCAGAGCTGGACAATGATCCTGTAAAACAGTCAGCCGTACGCCAACTGCTTAATATGGGAATGGATGATCGTGTGACGCTTGTTTATGGCGCGAAAAGCGAAACGAACAACCATGCAGCCGTACTTCGGGATTACCTACTGGAAAAAGCAATGGATTTGCAAATACGGCACAGGTCACGGGACAGCCGGGAATGTTAAAATCAAAGATACGCTTTTGAAGACCGTTTGCCTAAACCGGCACTTTTGGCAGCGGAGCCGCCTGCCCTTACTGTACCGGACGGCTCCGCCGGAACAAAGGGAAGTGCACCCAATATTCTACCACGGTTTGTTGGAATTGCAACATACCAGGCGCGGCGCACATGGTAAAATCAAGCCGAAAGCATGGTATGAAGGCTTTCGCAGCATTCAGGAGGTGTGATGCCGTGGTTGAGCAGGTATTCAAGCTGTCTTCGGGAAGCGGAAAGATCATTGAGAGAGTCATAACCGACGAGAATGTCCACTATCTCCATATGGTATTTCCCAAAGGCGAAGGGCTGCCGGAACACTTATCCAATTCGAACGTGTATATGACCGTTGTCCGCGGGATGCTTTCCATCAGCCTGAACGAACAAGCAACCCATGAATACGGTGCGGGAACCGTTTTGAAGATTCCTTTTCAGACAAATATGAACGTGCGGAATAAACATGACGAAACATTGGAGCTGATGATTGTCAAGGCTCCCGCGCCAGGAAATTAAGGAATAACCCGGCATGAAAAAGCAGCGGCATGAAGAAAGGGGAATTTGTATGGGAAAGGCCACACAGGATCTGCGCACAGAGCATGAGGCGATTTTACACGTACTTTCGATACTGGATCAAATGATGCTTTCTCAAAACGGAAATGAGGACACGCTTTTTCAGGATTTCGGCGAAGTGGTTTACTTTCTGAAAACATTTGCCGACAAGTGCCATCACGGAAAAGAAGAAAATTACCTGTTCCAGGCGCTTGTAAGGAAAGGGATAGTCAACGAAGGCGGACCCGTTGGCGTCATGCTGAAGGAGCACGACCTGGGCCGCGGTTTCATAGCGCAAATGAGCCGCAGCCTTGAAAACAAGAACCTTCAGGGCTTCCGCGATGCAGCCGTGCAATACCGCGATCTGCTGCAAGGCCACATTGAGAAAGAGAACAACATTCTTTTCCAAATGGCGGATAATGTGCTGGATGAGAAGGAACAAGACCTTTTATTCGACAAATTCGAGCAGCATGAGGAAAACGTCATTGGCCATGGCGTTCATGATAAACTGCACGCTATGATTGGCGAATGGGAAAAAGTGTACGGTGTGGAGTGAGGAAGTTTACTTTTCTGTTGAATGATATGCTGGTGCTTATGCAATGAAAGAATCGCTTGCGGCGTGCCTTCCAAAGGGAGGGCACGCTTTTTTGAAAAGATTATTAATGGGTATAATAACGCGCAGAACCTTCTCCTGTAATTGTATTCTCTGCTCTTTTAAAAGTTTGTCAGTTTATTTCATTTGTTATTGGAAAATATGTTTGTTTTTTTATTTATATAATGAAATTTTGATAATGTTGGAGTATGATTGTAAGACTGGGAACTTGATTTGATACGTTTGAAAGAAAAAATGCTGACTATGCAACTTGCATAGCACACATGACTCCAAATGGCTTATAATGTTAATATAATTAATATATGTATGGAAATGAAAGCGTTACCAAATGAATCAAGAGGGACACTATAAGTTATACTTGTGATGCTTACGGAGGGCTTTATGGTTCGCAAGCGAGATACCGCCTATCTGATGCAGTTATTGGGTGAAAATCGTGATTTGTCTCAGCTACTGGAAAAATGTGAAGGCGATATTATTAGTCCCACACTAGCTGAATTCCTGTCTAAATGCCAGCAAAAATGCGGGTTGAGCATTGCACAAATTGCCGATTCTTCTCTTTTAAGTCAATCCTTCGTGTATCAAATTTTTAGCGGCATCCGCAAACCTGGGCGCAATGTGCTTCTCAGTATTGCGCGAATTATGAACCTTGACCTTGATTGTACACAGCGTCTGCTGAGATTAGCCCAAAAGGGCGAACTATATCCCAGAATAAAGCGGGATGCCGTAATTATCTTTGGGATACAGCATAGATACACTTTGTTTGAAATTGATGAATTACTGCAGAAAATTGATGAGGCGCCTTTGGTTCAGAAAGCCCTATAACGATTGACGCCGGAGGATGAGATCATGGATGGTCTGCAACAGCTACTATATGATTATGAAAGGTATTATCCTGTTGATCTTTTGCCTGACGGATTAAAAAGCCAGTATCGAATATGCTCATGTCTTAAGGCAGATGATGCTAAGCAAGTATATTTGCTAGAAGACATAACAGAAGGGATGAAGTGTATACTTAAGATTACGGAGATTGAAGAACTGCCGAGGTTCATGCGGGTAAATCAATTGCTTGAAAGCTTGCATGATGATGCATTCCCCAGTCCGATTGCTTGCTTTTCCTATAGGAAGCATGCTTTTCTTTTGCGTGAGTATATTCCCGGAATTGTACTGGAGGACTACGTGGAGGCCAGGGATGTGCTCTCTCAAAGAGAAGCCATTCGCTTTGCTTGCCATGTTTGTGCAATCATCGAAAAACTTCATGCTATGAATCCGCCCATCATACATCGGGATATTAAGCCGCAAAATTTCATCGTTTCAAAGAATGGTACAATCCATTTGGTGGATTTAGATGCAATGCAATATCATAAACCAAATAAAGAGTTGGATACACAGGCGCTAGGCACGCCAGCTTATGCTGCACCTGAACAATTCGGCTTTAGAAGATGCGATCAGAAAACGGACATCTATGCTATTGGCAAATTGCTTGTATTCTTGTTAACCGGCACGCATGAAACGAAATTGCTGAAGGGTCAAAAGATATCAATTCCAATTCGATACATTATTAACAAGTGCCTGCAATTTGATCCGGATAGAAGATTTGCGTCCGTTCGGCAATTGCGAAGATACTTATCGTTTTATGGAAAATGGGATATAATGGAAACATAAAGTGTTGAATTTAGTACTTTCAAACATTATGCAGCCTGCATAGCACAGGCTGTTTTTTGTGTTGTATAATTGCGAAAAGTGGAAGGTATATGCAGAATGCGATGTATGCAAACCGGCAGAATTGATTTTAAGGGGTGCGATTTACTCTACACATTACTTTCAAAGAACATTGGAAAGGGATAGCGATGCACATGAAGTTAAGGGTGAAACACGGGTTGATGATCGACTCCGGGTAATTTGGGATGGGGATCATTGTTGAGAATCAATACAAGAAAGGTGATCTGAATGAGAAAGCCAGTTGTTCGCTTGTTGGCCTATGCAGTCGTTTTGTGTATGCTGTTTTCAATGGCGCCTGTTGCGGCATATGCCGCGGATTGTTCGGGTGGCCACACAGAGGAAATCATCGCGGCAGTGGCGGCGACCTGTACCCAGGCAGGCAGTATGGAAGGCAAAAGGTGCACCGTCTGCAGCGAGATCCTTGTTGAGCCGACAGTAATCCCTGCCCTTGGCCATACTGAGGAAATCATACCGGCAGTGGCGGCGACCTGTACCCAACCGGGCGGCACAGAAGGCAAAAAGTGTTCTGTATGCCAAGAGATCCTTGTGAGTCCTGAGGTAATTCCGGCTACGGGTCACACCTATGGCGAACGTTCTGTGGTGAAGGCAGAAACATGTACAGCCAACGGCATTAGCAAGCGGAAGTGCTCTGTATGCGGCTATGTGCTGTATGAGGTGATTCCCGCCGGCCACAGCTATAATGAAGGCGCGGTAACAAAGGCGGTGACTTGCGGAGCGGCAGGGGAACTGACGTTTACCTGCACGCGCTGCGGCGATAGCTATACGCAGGAGATTCCCGCGACGGGAGAACACCAATGGAAAGAATCTATCGTGGATGCGACGTGTACAGAAGGCACGAAGATCGGGAATGTGTGCGAAGTCTGCGGCGCAGTATCGGAAGACGTGGAAGAGCTGCCCGACGCGCTGGGGCATAACCATGTGGCCGAAGTGACAAAGGCAGCGACATGCGAGGAAGATGGCGTACGGACCCTAACATGCAGCCGCTGCGGCGACAGCCATGAGGAAGCAATTCCTGCCACAGGCCATACGGAGGGAGCTGAGGAAATCCTCCCGGCGGATTGCGGGAACAACGAGCGGTCTGTGACATACTGCTCTGTGTGCGGCAAGATCATCGATGAAGTGGACCTGTTTGAGGAAGGCGCAGGCGAAGAAGCGCTGGGCCATGACTATGAAGCTG
This sequence comes from Bacillota bacterium, assembly GCA_023416585.1. Taxonomy (GTDB): domain Bacteria; phylum Bacillota; class Clostridia; order Christensenellales; family Aristaeellaceae; genus JAEWAH01. Next base: position 962 of record JAEZHM010000036.1, on the reverse strand, counting down.
TGGTGACGGCGCCCACCTGTGAGGAAGAAGGGTACACGACATATACCTGCAGCCGCTGCGGGGACGAGTACACGGATGATGTGACAGAAGCAGCCGGGCACAGCTATCAGGATGCTGTGACGGCGCCAACGTGCAATAAACAGGGATATACAACAAAGGTCTGCAGCGTGTGCGGACACAGTTATATCGACGATGACAGCTATGTGCCTGTGAATTTGAATGCGCATACGCAGGTGGTGGTTTCGGTTCTGAGGGCAGCCACCTGCACGGCCACCGGTATTGCAAAGATGGGCTGCTCGGAGTGCGGCAAAGCTTTGGGATATGCGGTGACGCCGGCAGCACACAGCTATAACAATGGCGTAGTCACGGCTGAAGCTGCCTGTACTGCGGGAGGCATCAAGACATTCACCTGCACCGTATGCGGCCATACGTATACGGAAGCGGTACCTGCATTGGGCCACAGCTATAACGAAGGCGTGGTAACGAAGGCGGCGAACTGCGGAGCGGCAGGGGAATTGACGTTCACCTGCACACGCTGCGGCGACAGCTATGCGCAGGAGATTCCTGCAGCGGGAGAACACCAGTGGAAAGAATCTATCGTGGATGCGACGTGCACGGAAGGCACGAAGATCGGGAATGTATGTGAAGTCTGCGGCGAAGCGGCGGAAGATGTGGAAGAGATGCCCGACGCGCTGGGGCATAACCATGTGGCCGAAGTGACAAAGGCAGCGACGTGCGAGGAAGGTGGTATTCGTACCTTTACATGCAGCCGCTGCGGCGACAGCCATGAGGAAGCAATTCCTGCCACAGGCCATACGGATGGGGATGTTGAAATTCTCCCGGCGGATTGCGGGAACAACGAGCGGTCTGTGACATACTGCTCTGTGTGCGGCAAGGTCATTGAGGAAGTGGACCTGTTTGAGCAGGGTGTGGGCGATGAAGCGCTGGGCCATGACTATGAT